>NZ_BAAGRA010000018.1:0-120681 GCF_054783195.1 Hymenobacter coalescens
AGGCCGTCTTGCTGCTGCGCGCCAAGAAGAACGGCACCTTATCTATGCTGCTGTAGCAATGCCGCATGGAGAGGTCCCGCATGGACATGCGCGGGTTACCCGTATCGCGCAAGCAGTCAAGGATGGCCAGCAGCCAATAGAATTTGTAGGAATTAGTCGTATCGGCAAAGACGGCTGACAAAGCAGCTATGTTCACAGTGTCGCTTTGGGGTAACTGTTGCATGCTATTCAGTTATAATTATTAAATGATGCATATCATATGGTGTTCACCGACCCATTTTAGAACAAAACCCTACTACTCGACCCTTACTCCAGATAATAGCCAGCGCATAGTACCACTCTACACCGCACAGGCCGGCTGATGAGGCTTACATGTCATGTGTAATGTCGCTCTGGGTTTAAATTGGCTACATGCACTGTGAAGCCCAACGCCCCTAGCAGTGTGAAGAGCATGTGGGCTGGAGAGCCGATGAGGTCAGTTGCCCTACCCTTTTGCGTTAGCCATGGGTGCGTCGTGAAGCAAGTAAGCAACAGCCCTCTAGTTCTGACTTCATTTAGCCGTCTGCTAACGGCTTCGCTAGGCACTATGACCAAATAAGTTTATTGGTTTGCGGGGTACATCGGTAACGAAAATGGCGTGCCTGTTTCAAAGTGATTCTCAATTGCTTCCTGAAGTAGTGATGCCGTAAGACCTTTAATCTTGTGTCTATGGCTCAGATGCGCAGTAACCCAATCATAAAGGCGAAACATCTGCCATACTGGGTAACCTTGACGATAACAAAGCTCAACATACAGCTCAATATCTGCAATTGTTACCTTCTGGTTATCAAATGATAATTCACATGAATACCATATATTATAAATTAAGGAACTCATAATATCTAGGTGCATGAGAGGCAGGCCATCGTTCGCCTTGTCCCTTTTACCGTTTGAGTACTGGTCTAATAGTGGTTTAACCATGTCTTCCCTTAACTGCTCACTGAATGCCTCAAGAAGATTGCTATATGGAGTAAAGCTGACGAGGATCGATATGCCAACCACTTTTCTTATTAAACGAATACATTCTGCAGCAGGTAATGGGTTAACCTCTATATGAAAGACACGGGCACACTCTTCTCCGACATCGATAAGGCCACTTTCGAGTAATTCTGAAGATAATATGCTTTCAACCGGCTCATTCGGAATGTAGTCGAGCAGGAGGTAGCCTAACTCACCTAAGCTGGTTCCGATGTGAATTGAAGCCTGTATATCGTAGAAGCGAATAGAGGCCTCAGTGTAGGCTTCATAGGCTTTCTCGTGCTCACCCAAATCCAAGTAGCAGTTTCCCATTTGATTTAAGACAGAGCCATAGTTGACGTTATCTTTTGTCTTGAACATCAGGGAAAGCGCTCTTTGATATATTTCTAATGCATCTGTCTGCCGAAGTGTTTTTTCGTATGTGAAAGCCAAGTCCATAAGTGACAGCGCGAGCATTCGTTCATTCCCATGAGTTCCGTGTTTCTCCTTTTCAGTGGAATTGCGTGTCCGGGCAGGCCGTGGTTGCTCAAAATATGAGATAGCTTCTATGTAGTGTTGTTCGGCTTCTTGGAGATGTTCTTCGTGCTTGGCCAACAGCCCACGCGCCATTGCGGCATTGCCTAGTATACCTACGTCGGTCGAGCCATTGGCAAGATGCGTGATCTGCGACACGACTTGCCGGACTTGGTCATTGTGCCTACCATGCATTGCGAGGCTAATCAGTTGCAGTAATATTTCAGAAGCAAGAAAGGGATTACCCGATTGTACAGCCGCTGCGGCACCTACCCGCATGATTTCGATGCCTCGCCCTGTAAGTCCACTTAAGAAACAGAAAGTCTGGACAGCGGATGATATTGCAACTATCGGTTGTAGAAATTCGGGATTAACCTTTGATCGTTTAGCTGATTCATCGAATATGTAACTAAAGTTTAAAAATTCTTGATTGAATCGTATAAAGCCTGTTCGTACATCACCTCGCTGATTATAAGTGTCTTCTATAATAACTGATTGAATGGCAAGGTCATTTGCCAGTTCTAAAAATAAGGCGTTCGCAGTGTCCACATCATCTTTGTACTGCTGTTGTATATAAGCGCGGATCGGTGATAAAGCGTGCAGACGTTGCCCAGGCGCCCAATCAGAATCAAAGTATATCAAATTCCACCTTGATAGCCCGGCTGTGGCGGCTTGGCTGTCCCTTAACCCATACGCATGGGGGCGCTCGAGCATAACTGCGAGGCATCCGGCTGGGCAATGAGAAACCAGGAATAGGACGTTACGTTCTTCCTGACAAAGTGCCTCATATGCGACAGCGAGACATACTTCCAATGATGTCGCCTTGGTTTGATGCTTACGAGTTGGATTAATTAAGGCTGCCGCCCCGTATTTCTCTATTCGGTCTCCTACTACCCGCGCTGACTTAAAAAAGCGGAGTAAACCTTCAATTATCTTGATGGTAAGGGGATGACCATCCGAGAAAGCCAGAAGTCTGAGAATGGCGTTTGCATCATCATTGAAGTTGTGCGGATGGGCGCTAATAAGGGCTTTTAGTAAATCAGCACTTGAGGTTTCGCTTAATGGTTGAAGGCTAATGATAAAATCTGGCTCTATACTGAGAAGCTCGACTTGCGAAGTAAAAAGGAACTTTGTTAAGCGCGTTCGTGAAATCAGATGTGAGAAGAAGTCCTCAATTTCTTCTAGAAGTGCAGGTGCAACAGCTTCTACGCCATCAAGGACCATCAGCCCAACCGCTTCATCCATCACCTCTGTTAGAGCTGACGTTGGCTGTATTCCATGCGAGGTTAGAGCTGACCATAGACGCAGTTCAAGATCGGATATTGTTGTAATCGTTTCTATTTCAAGCCACACGACTTTAGAGGCAGTGCTTTTTTGAAACTGACCCAAGGCGTTAAGGGCTAATTGGGTTTTACCAATTCCCGCAGGCCCCTGAATACACAATATGCGTTTATGTTTAATTGCATCCACCAGGCTGCTTACCTCTGAATCGCGGCCAATAAAAGTGGGAGACGGTGTGGGAATAAAGGAACCAGCCGTTGGCCACGTTTGCGGCCTTCGTGCTGACCGTTCCTGGAGCTGCTCAATCAGTTTGTCCTTCAGCGCACGGATTTCATCCGGAGGAAGAATACGTTTATCATCAAACTCTGAGTGACACTGCGAACAGAGGCGGATCAGATTATGGTGGTGATGAGATAAGCTCGTTGCATACGGCTCTATGTGAGCTGTTTCAAGCTTAAAGCCCTCCCCGCATCGTGCGCATTTTCCGCCGCACTCTACGCCGAGGTATTGAACAATGTAGTCTGGAATCCCTGGCCGCGGGTGCGCGCTAACGGACCAAGGTTCTCTTAAATAAGCATCAAAGGCTTCTAAATCGCCTCGACGGAACAATGTCTGGCCATTTTTCTCCACGGTAACTAACCGCCTGTTATGTCCTTTCTTGGGAGCATTCCTGACATATGCAGCGAGTAGTTCAGGCGTGATCCGGAGGAAATAGGCTGCTGCTGACAAATCAAGCAATCGCTCATCATTATTCATGGTACTCATATGGTCAGCCTAACAGAATCGGTGCTAATAGTCTTGTAGCTGCTTTCTGCAACCAGCTAGGACGTTGAGGAGCGCTGGCTATAACTAGCCGACATCACGATGTAACGCCCAGTATCCGCCCTGCAGATGCTGCTCTTCGAGGAGCGCAGCTAGGAACTTCAGCTGCGACTGTGGTACTTACTAAGTGGGTGCCGGGGCTGAAGCAGGTTTTCCATACCTTATATAAGAGGTGCGCCAAGTTACAAACCCAGCGAATGCGCCGCATTGTAGGCGATGATGTCTTCGAGCCGGGAATAGCGGCTAATCATGGCATCCGTTTTCTGCTTGGTCTGGTTCTTAATGAATTCGTTGGATTGGCCGTTGAGCTTGGCCGTGGTGATGAAGGATGCGCGTAGCGAGTGCGCAGAGTACTTCTCGCCCAGGTGCTCTTTTACCAACAGGTTTACCCTGCGGTCCGACAGCCGCCGGCGCGATGGCGTGCCCGCTTCCCCGGTTTTGCCCCTCGCGAGCGAGACAAACACGGGGCCCTCGGTGCGGCCGCCCAGTAACTCCACCCAAGCTTTGTAGGCGCGGATGGGACAAAACAGTGGGTTGGAAGCGTAAAACACGGCTTTCTGTTCCAGCTCGCCCGTTTGGTTGGTTTTGCTTTTGGGCAGCGTTAGGATGAGGGCCGCGTCCGTTAATTCGACGTCTTCCAGATTCAAAGCCACCAGCTCGGAGCGGCGGAAGGCGCCGGTGAAGCCTATTAATAGGAGTGCGCGCGCGCGTACGCCTTCGGGCCGGGTTAAGTCAAGCTCGCTGATGCATTTTTTCAGGTGCGCCACCGAAAAAGCCGGGGCCTGTTTCTGCTTTTTGCCCACGGCCCGGGCCACGCCTTTGCGCAGCACGTCCAGCGCCGGCGCGCTCACGGCCGAGGGCAGCCCCAGCAACTGGTGGTTTTTCTCGATAGCGGCTAGGTGCCGGTTGATGGTGGCCAGCTTGCGTGGGATGTCGGCCAGATGGGCGACGTAGCTGGCCAGCGTAGCCACGTCAGCTGGCCAGGTTGTAAAGTCGTGCGCAGCGCAGAAGGCTTCGTAGCTGCGCAAGTCGGCCGAATACGCCAAGCGGGTATTCTCGGCGCCTTCCAGACCCATGGTCAGGTAGCGACCAACGTTGGGTGCTACTTGTCCAGCCAGGTCGTTGGCCAGCGCCAGGGCCGGCAAGTCAGCGGTGACCGCCGGCAGATTCTTTTTTCCCTTTTGTGCCATTTATGAGTTTGCAATTGCAAACTGTGGGATTGCAAACGCTAGCCAAATATACAATAAACTTAGGTCCGATAATGAACTGTTATGGATCCTAAGTTTGGCAGGCTACCGCAAGTAATTTGGATATCATAATTAACACTTATGATGCCTAAACTTTCGTGATGGGGTGGTTGCGGGTCGTAGTGCAGGTATCCGGCTGGCCGTGTAGATTGCACGCCCTACAGCCCCAGAATCTTTTGCGGCTGATCCTCCGTCACTCCTTATTATATGTGCCCGACGCCCAACCCCGAAGAAGAGCCAACGGTTACTTCCCACAACATCACAGACAAGGAACTCGACCGGGACTTGATCAATCTACACTTGCCGGAGCCGGACAGTTATTTCGGCACCGAGGCCGAGCTTCGGAAGCTCTACGGCTCGGAGGACTACGACCGCATCATGAGTGAATCCAACGACTAGTAGTAGATGAAGAGCGCAGTACGACTTTCTGCCATCGGCGAACTGCTGGGCAAGGACTTCTTCATCCCGGCGTACCAGCGCGGGTATCGGTGGGACAAACAACAAGTGGTCGACCTGTTGAATGACATCGCGAGCTTTGCCGAGAAGCCGAACAAGAAACAGGGGGAGTTTTATTGCCTGCAGCCGGTGGTGGTGCGGCCACGAGCCGCCGGCGCGTCTCCAACGGGCGAGTCGATTCCTGCTGAACCGTGCTGGGAAGTTGTAGACGGGCAGCAGCGATTGACGACGCTGAAGATTCTCTTTCTCTACCTCATCCGGGTGCATCTGCGGGGGGCATCCTTCAGAAGCGAATACAAGCGTGAGCTATTCAACCTGCACTACGAGACCCGGGCGACCACCAATTCATTTTTGGAAAACATAGAGGAAGGGAACGAGGAATGCATAGACCATTACTACATCGCCCAGACTTACACGCACATTCGGGAGTGGTTTGAGGAAAAGGACGAGCCTGGGTTTGTTAGGGAATCAGTTCTTCGGACCCTCGTGGGGACCAGCAAACAGCACCGGGCCGAGGGAATCGTGCAGGTGATCTGGTATGAGCTCGCGGCAACTGAAAATGCAATTGACAGCTTCACGCGCATCAACCTGGGGAAGATACCCTTGACGAATGCGGAGCTGATCAAAGCATTGTTTCTGCAAACCAGAAACTTTGGCGCCGATGGGGGCGAGTTGGGGCGGCTGCGCCAGCTGGAGATTGCCGCGGAGTGGGACCGGATAGAGAACACGCTGCAGAACGACGACTTGTGGTGGTTCTTGAACAAGGGAGCGAACAACGCCAGCGCCCGCATCGAATTCATTTTTGACCTCATCAACCAATTGGAGGACCGGGGCACGACCGACCCGGCTGCGCAAATCGGTTCCGATGACTACGCCACGTTTCGCTTTTACTACCGGCGCGCTACCGGGGCTGACGCGTCCCGCTTCGTGCAGCAGCAGTGGGCCGCTGTCAAGATGCGCTTCAACCAGTTGTTGGAGTGGTACCAGGACCCGGAGTGGTACCACTACGTGGGCTTTCTGATTTATTGCGGGGAGCGGATTGAAGACTTGGTGATGCTTTACCACGAAGCGACCAGAAGTGCTATCACGGCAGCGCTGAAAGCCCGCATCGCGGCTAGGCTGGCTGATACATCAACGGGGCGTTTGCAGTGGGAGCGTGACGCTGCCGGAGCATACTCGCTGCAACTGCCCTACAACGACCGGAACCGGGAACTGGTGCACCGGGTGCTGCTGCTCTTTAACCTGCAGGAAGTGATTCGCCAGCGCAATTCCTCGCTCGGATTCACCCGGTTTCCATTCAAGGTATTCAAGCAGGAGATGTGGGACATCGAGCATATCGACTCTTCATCGGAAAGGCCCTTGACCAATGCGGAGGACCAACTCAAGTGGTTGGCGGCCGCGCAGCACGACCTGCCCCAATTGAAGGCCACTCCCATACTGCTGCAACGCATCCAAACATTCGAGGTCGCAAAGCACGAGCAGCGGGAAGACTTTCAGGATATCTACCAGGCCGTCGTGGAGCTCGCCGGCGAAGCCGAGAATGACACCCAAACAAAGAACGGCATTGGGAACCTCACCCTGCTCGATGCGCGCACGAACCGCTCATACGGCAACGCGCTCTTCGTTACTAAGCGCCGACGAATCATTGAGAATGACACTGCTGGACAATTCATCCCGCCTTGTACTAAAAACGTGTTTTTAAAATACTTCGACTTGCAAGGAGTTGCCAGAACCAGTTGGGGGGTGGCGGATATCCGGGCACATAGCGACCGAATAGCAGGCGCCCTGGCTGATTTCTTACCCGCCAAGCCGCTCAACTGAGATGGAAAAATACAACTTAGAGCAACTGCTGGCCGGCGAGATAGCATTGGCGGAGCAATCAACCATCCGTTTTGCCGGCGTGCAGGTACCCATGATTCAGCGCGACTATGCCCAGGGGCGCAAGTCGGAAGCAGCCGTGCGTAACCGTTTCCTGACAGCGCTGTTCGACGCACTGCTCGGCGGTCGCCCGCTCACGCTGGATTTTGTTTATGGCTCGGTACAGAAGCTGGATGACCAATCGTATTTCGTGCCTCTCGACGGACAGCAGCGGCTGACGACGCTGTTTTTGCTGCATTGGTACATCGGCAACTGCGAGCTGACCGGCGACGAACGAAATGACCAGCAAGCACGCCTTCGCCGGTTCAGCTACGCAACCCGCAGCACGGCCCGCGACTTTTGCGAAAACCTCACGGCCGTCGTGCTGGAACCCGCAGCCGAGCCCAGTTCCGCCATCCGCAACCTGGCTTGGTTTTACCGCAGCTACGAGCAGGATCCCACCGTCCAGGCCATGCTGGGTATGCTCGATGCCATTTGGAAAAAGTACCGGGCCTGCGGCGTAACCACCCTGTTCCCCGCGCTGGCTGGCTTGAAGTTCTACGTCCTACCCCTTGATGGCTTCGGCCTGTCGGATGAGCTGTACATCAAGATGAATGCGCGGGGCAAACAGCTCACAGGCTTTGAGAATTTTAAAGCGGATTTGCTAAACTGGCTGGGTGCCGAAGACAACTCCTCCCGCGCCGAGTTTGAGCAGCCGACCATGTTAAATGGCCAGCAAATGCCTTACCACCTGGCATTCGCTACCAAGCTTGATACGAGTTGGACCGATCTGTTCTGGGGGCTGGGCTTCAGGAGCACTATGCTCGACGCAGCCTACCTGCGCTTCTGGAACCGCTTTTTGGCGGCGCGCTACCTGGTAGAGCCAGAAGCGACCGCCAGGCTGGCAGAACCGTTGACTGACCTGGACAAAGGGCAGGAGCGTGCGGAGTACACCGGTTTTTCGCAGTACCAACCCTTGTTCGCCAAGCCGGGCACCATTGCCGCGGCTGAACGACTGCTGGATGGCCTGGTCGCGCATCACGCCGCGATTCATGCGGCCGTTGCGGCTACCTGGGGAGAGCAGGCGACCGACTGGCACGTGCTGGCGCGCCCGATTAGCCAACGGCAACGCATTCTCTTTCTGGCCCTGATGCTATACCTGGACAGGCCCGGCTTTGACGAGGTGGCGTTGCGGCGTTGGCTGCGCGTGGTCTGGAATCTCAGCATTGACCCCGACGTGCGTAGCGCCGAAGCCATGATTTCCGTCATGCGGGTGGTGGCCAAGCTGGGCGTGGGATCCCCCAGCATTTACTCTTTCTTAGCTTCCGACGAGTGCGCGGTCATTGCTCAACCGGAAGGCTCCTTTGTCAGCAGGCAGCTGTCGGAGGAGCGGCAGAAAGCCCGCCTGATCTTAGCCGATGAGGCCTGGGAAGACGCGCTGGTGGCCAGTGAAAAGCACGGGCTTTTTCGGGGCAATGTTGGGTTCCTGCTATTGGATGCGCCGTCCCTGCCGGAATTTCAACGCCGTGCTGCTGTAGCGAGCAGCTTGTTTTCGGCCAGGGGGGCGCAGCAAAACCTAGGTGAAGAACACCTGCTGCTGCGGGCCGTTATCAGCCAGGCGCCTGACTGGGACTGGCTGCAAAAGCTGAACCTGGAGGATAGCGAAGACAACTGGCGGCTGTTGCTCAGGAGAAATGACGTCGTGCGCGCTTTTGTCGGGCAGCTTACAGAACTGGCAACCGAGGAAATCATGGGACAGATGCTTCCAGCCTTGGTAAAGCAGCCCTCCAGACTTAAAGCCCCTGCATCACATCTGGTGCAGCAGGTGCGCTTGGTGCACGAACACCTTTACCAGTCGGCCGACTTGCAACGATGGATGCAGGATGGGTACATCGGTGCAACGGGGCTTAAATGGAAGCAGGACCACATCTATGCTTACCGGTATTTCGGGCGCGAGCACACGCGGGTGATGCTGGATACCCATCGCAACCAAATAGCGAACGACCTCATCGAGCTATTGGGCTTCACCACGGAGCAGCGTTGCGGAAACAGTACTTGCTTCTGGGGCGATTGGCTGACCCTCCACCGGCCAGACGGCCAGTGGACCGTGACGGCGCAGTTTGACCCCTGGCACACATTACGTATCGGGGTGGTGCGCTCGGGTGCCTCAGCGCTCGAAGTCAACGAGCTGGTCACCGACGCTGAGCAGGATGACTACTGGCTGGTGCGAAAAAACTACCCCTATGCCACGGTAACCAGTGAGCAGCAGGTCATAGCGTTGGTGCAGACTATCCAGCAGGAAATTATTGATGGAGAATTTCTGCAAGCTCGCATCGTGATGCCCGCGAGCGTGGAAGCAGTTTAATCCATTTTCCCATCATGCTGGTCTGGGCGGCTGGCTGCGCGTTCTTTTATCAAACACCCGTGTGTTTATGAGTCAGGTGTTTACTGCTAGTTTGGTGTGCTTTTCCGAGTTGCTGCCGACCGTTGCCCCTGTGCTGTGGCGGGCGTTGGCAGCCGCTTTGGACGAGCATGAGATTCCGTATCACCTGTTGCCGCTGACCAAGGATATCTGGGCGGTCGATTATATGCCGGTTCAGGTGAGCCGAACGGAATTCGTGCAGTTTCGCTATGATCCATCGTACTTGAAGTACAAGAAGTACGCCGACAAGCGAACCGATGCCGTTCCGATCATGGCGACGCTGCCCCTGCCGGCGGCTGCTACCAGTACGCTGCGCCTCGACGGCGGCAACGTGGTCCGGGTGGGACAAAAGGTTATCGTCACTGACCGGGTGTTTGCCGAAAACCCCAGCATTCCGGCGGACCAGGTGCGCCGGCAGCTCAGCGAGGAGTTGCGGGCCGAACTGATTATTATTCCCGCCGATCCGCGCGACTTCACAGGCCATGCCGACGGCATGGTGTACGCCCTGAACGAGCGAACGGTGCTCGTTAACGACTACCAGGGCAAAGAAGCCACCCTGGGGCAGCAGGTAACCAGCGTATTGCAGAACGCCGGCCTGACGGTCATCCCGTTTCCCTACTTTCCCCAGGAAGAAAGTGCTACCTCGGCAATGGGCGCCTACATCAACTTCGTGCGGGTGGGGCCCTTGGTGCTGCTGCCAGTGTTCGGGCTGCCTGCCGACGAGGCGGCGGTGTACCAGACCGAGCTATTGTTTCCCGGATGCCAAGTGGTGCCCCTGCTGGCAAACGAGTTGGCTCCCCAAGGCGGGCTGCTGCACTGCGTGACCTGGGCCGTTGACCGGCCCGGCGTACATGCCCTGCCCACAGAATTGCCTCAGCACAACGCACACTCCTACTATGGGCGGGTATTGTTTCAGACATGGGGCGACGTCACAGAGCCGATCCGGCCTCTGGACCGGCGGGACCGCTACCGCGGGAGCCTGCTCGGCGCTACCTACGGCGATGCACTGGCCGCGCAAAGCGCCCCCACCCAGATTCCAGTGCAGGCTACGGCAGTGACGCAGCTTATGCTGTTCACGGCGGAAGGGCTGCTTCGGGCCGAGCATCGCGCCATGCAAAAAGGCATCGGCGGGGCCGGGCCACAGATCGTCTGGGAAAGCTGGCTGCGCTGGCTCAGCACGCAGGGCATCGACCGGCCGGGGTGGCACAAGGCCGAGGAATGGCCTTCGGGCTGGCTCAGCCGGCAACCGGCGCTGCACCACTCCCGCAAGCCGGCGCCCACGACCTGGCAGGCGCTGACTACCTCGCCGGCTCACCCTCCGCAGCCTGCGGTGAATACCAGCATGGGCGCGGACCCGCTGGTGCGCGTGGTGCCGTTTGGTCTGTTTCACTTCTACTCCGCGCCGTATGCCCTGGAGCAGGCGAGAGCGGTAACGGCCTATACCCACGGGCATGCCGTGGCCCAGGCAGCGGCCGGCTGGGTGGCCGCCACGGTGGCCCTGCTCGTGCGGGGTCTCCCGCTGGTGGAAGCGGCTCAGGTAGCCTGGCACCTCCTGCCGCCCGATTCAGAAGCCGGTGACCAGTGCCGACACGCCGTGCGCATGGCCCTGCAGCTGCACGAAAAACCGACCCACTTGCTCGCGGACGACTACCACCGGCACATGCAGGCGCGCACCGCGCCGGCGACGCTGATGGGGGCGCTCTACCACGCGCTGCACTTCCGGGAGGCCCCGGAAACCGCCCTGGCAACAGCGGCCCAAGCCGGTGGGCGAACCATGGCGGCGCTGACGGGAGCCCTGCTCGGGGCGCAGCTGGGCGAGTCAGCCTGGCCGGCGGCGTGGCGCAGCAGGCACGACCTGGCCGGGCTGACCCTCGCGCTGGCCGATGACTTGTTTACCCGTGTCAAGGGCGACTCGTTGACGCTGGACCACGAGTGGTGGGAGCGCTATCCCGGATACTAAGCAAACGCATCCTCTCTTAATACCTCTACGCCCACCCCCAACCATGGAGTTCATTGAAAATTACGGCATCCTGGCTTCCATCGCCTGGAACAGCAACAACTGGCATGACGACCCAACGGCGGCAGACCTGAAACGATCGAAGTACGACTTCGTCAAAGAAAACCAGCACACGCACGAAAGCATCAACTTCGGGCATGAGCGGTACCCGGCCGAGGCTGACGGGTTCTACATTGGATATACACCAATGCTGCGCCGCTTGCCAGACGTCGAAAAGGCCAAAAATGTATGTGCGGTGTTTTTTCTCAGCTCGGACTACCAGCAGCAGAACCGCAAGTGCATTGTGGGGCTGTACGGATTTCCCGAGCTGGGATGGTTTGAGCGTACGGCGGAGCACCCGGTCTACGAGAAGTACGACGCCGGCAACGTCCGCTCGCACGTGGACGACATCATTTATTTCGAGCAGCCGGTGGTCATTGACAACGAGCGCGTGGTGCGGGAGAGGCTGCTGCCGAAGGGCAAGCTGATTTCCCAGCAGGGGTTCAATTACCTGGATTCAGACAACGTCTTCAACATCCTGTTGCTGGCCGCCCGGCAAAACCCCAATAACGCTAAGCTCGCCCAGCTGCTGAAGAAATTCCCCAACGACCTGAGCTACGTCACCGAGGTCATTGACACGGAGGCGTTTCGGGATATCTTGGGCAGCCAGGACGCGGACAGCTTGGAGTCGGTCGCCCGGCTGGAAAAGAAGATGCAGCAGCTACGCCCCCAGCTGAAGGAACGCGTTTCGTCCTTCATTGAGCGCGGAGCCATTGCCAGCAAGGTGAAGGCGTTGACGCAGTACAAGTGCTTGATTTGTGAGGCATTGGGGATGAACCCCGTGGGCTTTACCAAGCCGGACGGTACTCCTTACGTCGAAACCCATCACGTCGAGCCTGTGGCGCAACGGGCAGTAGGCTCTTTGGGGGTAGCCAACCTCATCACGGTGTGCGCCAACCACCACCGCCAGTTGCATTACGGCAACGTGCGTCTGACCCAACAGACGGCAACCCACTTCTCTTTTGAAATCGACGGGCGTAGGCTGGAGATACCAAAAATCAAGCTGTGAAGCTGCCCGTCAGAGCCAGCGGTGCTTGTTTGCGTGCAGCTCGGGCGGGTGCTGCTGAGCAAGCCCCAGCAGCCCGTCGCCAACTGGTTTCGGGTTCTAGCCCAGTACCGGCAGCAACTGCCGGTAGGCGGCGAGGCGCCCTTCAACTGTATCGAATTTGAACCGGATGTATTCGGGCGATGGGGAAGGCAGTACGTGCTGCGGAACGGTCAGCTGCGCGGCTGAAACGTCGTGCTGCGCTAGCTCGCCGGCCAGGCTGTTAAACCACTGCTGGGCCAGCTTACTGGTGAAGTAAAGCCTTTGCAGGGAGAACTGCAGCAGCCGGGCCAGCTCCCGGACCTGGAACGTTACATCGGTCAGGTCGGCGTCCCGGTTGCTGACCTGCTTGCGCCGGGCCGATAGCACCACATCGGTGCAGCCCAGGCCCAGCTCCGTGAGCAGGCGCTGCCGGTCCGCGACGGTGGGCAGCGCCTGCTCACGGAGCTGGTACACCTGTTCCAGAATGTGCCACAGGCTGCGCTTGTGCGTGCCGTAGTACCAGTCTTCGGGCGTGCGCTCGGCCGCCGGCTTTTGCGTCAGCTGCCGGCCCGGGAAGGTGCCGATGAGCAAGTAGCGGGCCTGCGCCGGCATAAAAGGCGGAAACGGGTGTTGCTCCAGCGGGGCGGAATCGGCCATGGGATGGGGTGATAATTCAGTGGGCGTGCTCGTCTAAATAGTCTTGCCACAGGGCTTCCCACTCGCGCACGTATGCTTGGGCCGATTCGTAGCTAGGGAAGTCGTAGCGGATGACCTCGGCGATTGGCAACGACTCCCATTGCTGGGTACCCGGGTGCCACACATAATCCGTGCGGGTGCGGTATTCCACCACCAGCTGACCGCTCTCGTTCTCGCTGCTCGTGAAAGGCGAGAGCTTTAAGCATTTCACCTGGCTTAAGTCGAGGGTCAGACCCGCGTGGGTTACGATTTTAGGAGCCTTCATAGGGTCAGTTGAGGTTAAGGCCGAACGCCCGGGAGCCCAGCTTGCGCTTGAACAGCTTTTCGTGCTGCCACACTTCCTGGTCCGTCATGGACTTGGGCAGGGTCATCAGCAGCGTAAACTGAAAGTGACGGGCGTGGTCCGGCGCAGTGGCCAGCAAGCTGCGCAGCGCCACGTTGTTGCCGTGGCCGTTTGTTTTGGCGTAGACGCTCCAGCGCTGCCAGACGCCGCCTTCGCCGTACGCCGAGCCAATGTATTGCTGCCCGGTAGACGAGTCTAGAATTAGGTAAATGCCGGCGACGGTTGACAGCATGCGGCGCCAGTCGTCCCGCGGCGATTGGCTATCGACCAGCTCCTGCAGCTCCGCAAACGAGAGGGTGAAGCCGAGGTAATCGGTGAAGGGCCGGCTAAACGGCTTGGGCTGGATTTCCAGCACCACCTTTGGGGTGTCGGGCCGTAGCCACTGGTGCCAACTCAGTGCAGCTTTGCCCCAGTCGATGAGCACCCGCTCCTTCAGCTCCTCGAAGCCGGACACTTCGGTTAGCTGGTAGTAGTAGTGCTCGTCGGTCTCGCGCTCGACGCCCAGCACGCGGTATACCCCAACGAACCGGGCCTGGGAGGCGGACTCGCCCAAACAGGCGACCACGTAGTCGCACTTGTGGAAGATGGGGTGGCTCTGCTGCCGCTGGTAGTCCAGGAAGTCCGCGTGCCGGTTCCGGTACGCTTCGTGCACGTCCAGTGCCCCGCTGGTGTCCCGGTGCCGGACGAGCTTGGTGCGGGCCTGCGGCGGCAGCCCCCGGTGGTAGAGCAGCTCCTGCAGCGAGAGCACCGGCCGCGGCGCCTCCTTAAAATGATAGGCGCATCCGTCCAATACGCCTTCTTCCAGGCCGGGGTAGCTAAATACAATTTCGCGGCCCTGAGCCTCGCGCAGCAGCGCGAGCAAGCCGCTGGGGCCAAACCCAAACAGGTTGCTCATAGGATCTTCCGCGTGTGGGTAGCGGCGACGGTACACATTGAGCAGCGCCTCTAACTCGTCGGCCTCTGTTTCTTCGGATTGCATTGGTATAAGGGCGTGGGTAAAAGTCCTGCCCAATAAGCATTGGGAAGCGGGACGGTGCAAATCCAAGATATCCCGAAAATTCAGTTAGACGATGGCAATCCTGCCATCGCCCAGCACCTCTCTCAACTCACTGTTCGTGGGAGCTATACCACCCCATACAACCTCTTCTAGTCCGAAGGCACATTTAACCACGTTGGACTGATTGTTCTGTCTACGAATGTGGGAAGAATACATCCCACTCATCATCTGCACGGGGACGAGATGATCGTCAATCTGAGATTGAACCGCGGCTTTAACGAGGCGTCCTGTGAGATAGGCTGCAAACTCTGCCACAACCTGGTACTTGACCCGCTCCATCGTAATCATGGAGTCAGCCGCCTGGTCGATGGTCGCCGTGATGTCGCTTAGCTTGTAAACCTGAGGCTGACTGACTGCTTCAGCTACAAAGGGGTTTCTGAAAACATAGATGTCAAAGTGATTTTTGCCTCCTAGATAATCTTCCGGCCCTTTGTGCTCATCATGCTTGTCAGAGGCCTGATAGGCATGAATCTGTATGTTTTGGAAAGGGCCTTGTTGAATGTGATAGCTCTCGTGCTTTATCCGGCCGTTTCCCTTGTACAAATCATGGCCTGGCTGAACCCAGGTGCGGCCCGCAAATCCATTGTGCAGAAGGTTTATATTGAAATTAGCAATCGCTGCCTCGTTCTTTTTTAAAGTGATAATAGCTGACGCGTCGATTTCGCCAAAATCATTGCAAAGCTGTTTGAGCTGGTCATCAGACCACTGATTCACTTTCTCGTACTCTTTGCCAAATATTTTCAGGTAATCATCCTCTGTCAGCTGGTTGAAAAACCCATTGGGTTGAACAAATGAGCTAACGACTTCCATCGTGTCTGCTAGCTTATCACGTGTTTCGGAGGCTTTGTATAGCTGATAAACTGTGTCTAAAATGTGATAGCCGCTGTGCGATACCTTCCCGTATCCGAAGCAGTAAGGGTGGTACTCTTGCTTGACAATTTCATTGGGTAAACGCCATTGCCCATCACAGTGGTACGCTTGAATGAATGTTACCGGGCAATTTGTTGCTTGCGCGACTTCGCGTATTTTATCCTGCACAAACTGAAACCCTTTGTGAAACCGCCTTTGTGAATTAACCATAAAGACGGTCTCCTTTCTAAGCTGAAGTTCATTGTACTTCTCCAGTAGAAATGTGTAGTCGTCGAGAATGCCTTCTGCGCTGGCTATGCTAGTAGTTGCATCCGCTTGGGTTGTAATGGGTTTGTCAATGAGGATGCTCAATTGATTGCCCAGTGCCCACTCGGCGTATGCTTTATGTACAAGGGGTTCCGTAGCAATTATCACCCCCGTAATCCCCCTTTCGGCTACGAAGGTTGAAAGCATTTGCGCCACATCCTCCGGAATACTGTCTGTGAATGGCCTGACGAAGCGGAGTTCTATATCAGGAATACCGTGGGTAGCACTCCTAACGGTGGCTTCCTGACTTTCCAGGTCAATAATTAAGCTCAATTCTATGTGCCGAAGCTGACGCAATGCGGGCAGATAAACCCGCCTTGCATGCGGGCCACATCCAACCAAGATGATACGAGCCTTCGTGTAACCTTCACTCATGTTAATCTGATGTTCCAGCGCAAGAATTTGTTGCGCTACTCATTCGTTACTTATCAAAAGAAGCTGATAGGAGACTGTATTATCCAGTATAGTGTATGCAGCAGCCTTCGCCTATTGGGCTAAAAGGGGATTTCTCCACCAATTGTGACCCGTTTGAGAACCCGCCTTACGTTCGAATTGAAAGATGGGCGGTAGTGAATCGTTGCCCGGTTATCCCAGAAAACCAAATCGCCTTTCTTCCAATGGTGCTCATACCGGAAGCTCAGCTGCCCGACATGTTCACACAGCAGTGACCAAATCCGCTTCCCCTCCTCGTAGGGCATACCTGCAATCTCCATCTCGTAGGCCAGATTTAGGTATAGTACCTTTTCGCGATTTATTGGGTGGGTCCGAACGAGCGGGTGCGGGAATGTTTCACCCGGCGGAACATCCTCGTGACGGTTAACATATTTTGCACTAACCGAGCCGAATGGCCTGTAAAAGGGATTGAAGGTGGTTAGTTGCAACTCATTGATGACACGCTTCATATCGGTATCAAGCAAGCTGTACGCTTTCACCATATCTGTCCAGATGGTTGGTGGAGAGCCTTCTTCAATATCCAGTGCGTATAACATGGAAGCGGATGAAGGGCAACGAAGCCATTGGTGGTCTGAATGCGGCAGGACTTCCTGATGTCCCAGATAGGACTTTGCGAATTCGTGTGCTTGGTTGCCCACCACCACGATGGAGCCTGCCGAATCCTTGCTCCCTAGCACAGGAGAATTGTCATCCGGGACGAAAGGCGGACCAAATTTGAAAGCGAAATCCTGTAGGTGCTCGTCAGTAAGACTCTGATTTGGAATGACCACGACCCGGTGACGGCTGAGTAGGTCCTGGATTTGTACCACTTGAGCTGCAGAGATACCAGTGGCTACGTTGACTTCGTGGACTGTGACGCCTACACCATTATTGTTTACTGAAAAGGAGAGCGTGGTCATTCTTAATGGTGGGGTTGAGACGGAATTCGTAGTTGAACCTTTGTCCAAATGGGTGATACAAAGCCTGATAGAGGGTAGCTCTCCGGTTCAGTTCTGTCAATCTTCCCGATTCTAAGCAGGAAGGTAACCAGGATTGGTGGTAGTCTCTTCGGAAATCAGGACTTCAGTGGTTCTGGCCACATATCCAGGCTTCACACGACCAATTGTATTCGTTTCGGTCATAGGCAGTGGGTAGGGTGACTCCTACGCTACTCTGCATACCTCCAAGATGACCATCCCTTTCTCGAACTGGCTAAACGTAAGGACGTCAACTTTATAGTTGCTGGCCTCTAAAAACGCTTTCCATTTTTCTACTATGATGACTTCATCGCTCCTGTTGGCATCATCTAGTAGAACCAGTGCCTTATCCGCAAAGCACTCATGTAGCAAAGGGACTGCCGGGTACCGAGCTAAGAACTGCGTGGTGCGTGGTGGGCCGTCGATTATGAGGATGTCTATCTTCCTTGTTAAATCTACACCCTCAATGTCGTACCATTTCCAGCTTTGCTCACCTATGGTATATTCTTTAAGTGAGCAGTGCTTAACAGTCGAGGTGGACTCTGCCTCATTTACTTTAACAGTTTCTCTTGTTTTGTCAGCGTAATGGGCTTCGTGGTCCAACGAAACTACTTTGCCATAGTTATTTAGCTTTAATGCCAGGGCAATTACTACTGTTGACACCCCACTGCTTGCTTCCAGAACGAAAGCCGGTTTTTGCTTGAGAATTACCTCCACAATTTTTGCAAGGAAGTCAGGCGACCCAGCCCACCCTCGGGTTGGCGGCAGAAGTTTTAAGTTAGGCAGTCTATTGTATATCGAAAACAGGGATTCAAGCTGGAGAAATTGATTCTCAAGTTTTTGCTCAATAACAGGGATTATACTAGGCGCTAATTTGCTGCCTTGGTCTTCTGCAGGCTCATCAGTCTGGTTGGCCAACGGTTCAAGGCTTAGTTGAATCAACTGCTGAGAAAGTAAGTCTAATTTTCTCTCAACACGTAATAAGGCGTCATCTCTGTCCCCGGTGGTTAAGCTTGGCGACGGTGCGTTAAACGCCCTTTTTAGGCTATCAACTAATACTTTTAAACGCTTCATCGGAGGCTTTTGGCTAAACATCTACTGCAACCTCCTGTATGTAGTCAGAACATTTAGAGCATAGTTTATAGCACTTTCTCAAGCCTTTGCGCAAGTCAGCGATTTGTTTCTGCCGTATGCTGCCATACCATATATCAATTATGTTTTCGTGCCGAATGTCACCAATCTTATGAATTGCATGATAGTCTAGGCAACACATAACGACCGAGCCATCGTACCGGACTTCGACCTTTTTCTCGATCTTGGAGCATCCCGCTGTAATAGGCAGGGGTAGTTCTTCCACTTTATGTTGAACATATCCCGCCCTGTTTCCGAAGTTTTCTCCGCCTTTGACAATGTAGAAATTCCACGGGTAATTCTTTAGCTTGAGCTCTTCTTCGAAAGCATCACATTTCTCTTGAAATTCCTCGTCGGTCTTCCAGTCATAAATGGATAAAGTAAACTCTTTGATATTGTAGGTGCTTAGCTTCTCAACAGTTTCCCGGGTTAAGTAATCGCCGTTAGTGAATAAGTAGTTGTTCAGCTCCAGTTCTTTGCATTTATCAAAGAACGAGAAGATGCGTTTGTCTGTAAATACTTCATTATAAAAATGGAATGAGATCAGTCCCTGGTACTTTATGTCGGCAAGTTCATACAGTACCTTGTGCACCAATGCTTCCGGCATCCGCGCTTTCTCACGGCTCTCGGTCGACCGGGTACAGAATGAGCAATTCCTATTGCAGAAGGAGTTGCATTCGATTGAAATCTTTTCAAACAGCGGATACGGAGGGTTGCTCATCTCAAAGAAGCTTTTGTTTGAAGGCTTTCAAATCGTCGTAGTAGGTTATGTACTTGCGGGGTATTTCAAACATGGATTCGGCAGCTCCAGCCGCACGAGCTACGCAGGTCAGGGCATTGCTAAAACCAGCTTCTTTCACAATATCAATGGTTTCCCGCGTGTAGGCGCCGTGTGGATAAGCGAAGGAGCGAATCTCTCGCCCTATCAGCTGCTCTAACATCTTCTTGCTTTCAAGCACCTGGGCAGTGGCATCATTCTTACTGACCGATGTCAATTTAACATGGTCCATGGTGTGCGCTCCAATCTCAACCCGGAGTCCAGCCAGTTCAATTAGCTGGCTTTTAGAAAGGATTCTGAGTTCACGCGTCATGACATTCCCCCATGTAGCACGCCTGCCCAAGTAGTTGGCCACTGGGTAGATTGCTGAGGGGAAGCCGAAGCTTTCCAGTATGGGGAAGGTTATATCATAAAACCGCTCGCATCCGTCATCGAAAGTAAGTACCACATAATCAGCATCTGGAGGGCTCTGGTTGCTGATGAGTTCGGTTGCCTTGCTTAAAGAGATGACTTGATAACTGGAATTACTTAAAAACTCCATTTGGGAGTAAAAGTGTGCCGTTCTGCAGAAACAGTCCAGATTAGTGTTCGCATGGGGAGTGTCGCCAACCTGGTGATACAGCAGAAGGTTAATGCTGTGAGGAGGGCTAGGGTTGTGGTTCTCGTTCACTTAAACCGGTATTAACGAGTCGCTTAATAGTCTTGCTAGGCTCTCGCATGAGGCTTCAGCGCCCTGCATGTTCAACGAGCATGCAGGAACCGGCAAACTGTTGAGCTTGCGGCTTATAAGGTTTGATAGCTTGTTTGGGGTCAGGTCCGCTGGTGTTATGATTTCTAGGTGGCCACTGCTTTCAAATAGCTTTATTCTTAGGTGCTGTTCCTTGTTGGATCCAGCAAAGTCACGATTGTAGATGAGAAGGGGCTTACTCGCTGATATGGATTCGATCAGTGAATTATAGCCGCCAAGCGAAATTATCAGCGATGCTGTTGAAAAGCACTCAAGATATTTTCGGCTATTGAACGGCTGAAGCTCTATGCCATCCAATTGGGTCTGATTTAGCTTGTCCTGTTGCGCCTTTAGGTCTTTTTGAAAAGCGCCTGAGAACAGGATGAGCTTGTGCCCTACCAGTTCATTGGTTATCGGGTAGCTATCAATCAGAGCATCCAGTAGTTCATTACCTAAACGGCCGCCTGCAACCGAAGCCAGTACAATGGGGCGGCTGCCGCTTTGGCTGGTTGTTGAGACGCTCCTTGCGATGTAGCCAGTGTGGACAATAGGAACTTTGATTTCGTGGGCCCGGGGGAAACTTGTTGATAACGCGGCGAAACGCTCGTCTCCGTGCACCAGAACCATGTCATAATTGTGGTTAAGCAAGTCGCACGTGTGTGCATCCCGAGCTCCCCCCGCACTCGACTCGATGATATCACGCACGCTACATACAGTTTTAGCGGTTGGTCTGGCGAGCTTGACCTTGTTGATCAGCTCAATGACTTCGCCCTCGAAGAGCAATCCAAAGGGAAAATGCTCAGTAATCAGAATGGCTGGCTTGATTTCTTCAACCGCCTGATTAATGATTATGCTGCGGAGCGCGAAGCACTCATCCAGCGTCTGCGAGCGGTCTACTGGAGTCAGGAAGGCTTCTGTTTCCTCTTTGTAGATGGCTGGCAACTGTATGACAGTTACCGATGACGGCACGTCGAAATTTGGCACCATTTCCCCCCCGTTGAGCACGAATACTTCGAACTGTGAACTGAGGCCCCGAGCCAGCTCTATTGTGCGGACATAGTGCCCTACGCCATACACGTACTGGCAATGGATGAGGACCTTCGGGCGTATTTTGATTCGGCTCATGATGCTGATTTGCTAGAATCTGCCCGGTTACCAAGGATAGTGATGAGCGTAGGAAGACTCCTGATAAAGAGAAAAGGCAAATGAGGTGGTTATAGCGAAGTTATGGTCTTTGCCAGGATGTGGCAGGATAAGCTATACTATACCCGGTATCGAAAGTAGCCCGACGGTGGTAGATGAAATGAAAGCTATGCGCCGCCTTGTTATGCAAGGTTTACAACTATCAATACCCCCGGCTTAACTCCACCAGATTGTCTAGTGCCTTTCCCGCATGGAGCAAGTCCATGTTCCGTAAAAGCATATCCACTTTGCCCTCATCTTCCTGTTGCTGGCCGCCGCCAGTGTGCTGAGTAAGTAGCACATTAGGAAGAGCCCAAAGAGGGCTATCACTGGGTAAAGGCTCAATAGCCGTCACGTCGAGCACTGCCCCGCCAAGGTAGCCCGATTGTAGCATGCGCACTAAAGTTGACTCGTCGGTAGTATTGCCGCGTCCCACGCTTGCGTAAATGCTGCCCGGCCGCATGGCCGCTACTAGATCGGCAGAGAAGAAGCCCTCGGCACTGCCTGGCAGGCAATTGACGACAATGTCGGTGTCGGGCAACACAGCTAGCAAGTCTTCCTTAGAATGCAATTGAGCGTCGGGGTGGGTGCGGGCCAAGAGCTGCACTTGGCACTCGAAGCCTGTAAGTTGTTGCCGTACAGCCGAACCAATGGCACCAGCACCTAGAACCACTACGCGTTTGCCGCGCAGTAGCCCCGTCCGGCTGCGGATATAGGTTCCATTCATCCACGCTTTTCGAGACTGCAGTACGGCTAATTCAGACAAGTGGCGATATATGCTGAGCAAGCCGCCTACTACTGTTTCAGCACAGGGCCAAGCAAAGTAGTCGCCCATATTGGCCACTGGTAGCGACATGCGCAGGTGGCGATACTGCTCAAAACCAGCAGAATCGATTTGCCAGAAGCGCAGAAGCGATGGTTGTCCTGCCTCAAACCAGGCTGGTGGCGGATTCCCCATAAGCACTTCGGCGTTCCTAAACGCCGATAGGTGTTGTTCAGGGGACAAGTCCTGCCTAAACGTGACTACTACTTCAGGGCCGAGATTGAGCTGAAGATATGTTCTGGCTGTGGAGCTAAGGGGCGAAAAGACAAAAAGCTGCATGCTAAGGCCGCTACGTGAGCAGCGTGTATTTTAGGTTTAAAGGATGGTCCTTATCCTTGTGAAAGGGGTTCGGAACGCTAGATGCAGAAATCCGGAAAATTGGGGTATTCATGCAACACACGATTCTGGATTCCTAAAGGGCTCACCAAGGGCTCAGCACTCCCGCGCCAAATTTGGTCAAAGAGCCTTACTAGCGCAAAAAGGGCGATTTTTAATGGGGTAACGTGCCTTATCAAAGGGCTCAACAAGGGCTCATAGAGGACGGGCGTAGGTATGAGAATGCCCGAAAATGTGGACAGTGCACACCTGCAAAGAGCTGCCGGGGCAAGCGGATGCCGAATAGTAGTGCCTGCTACAGACCACCGGCAACGCGCTGTTGCTGCTCGAACGCCCAGTCTTCCGGGGATAGGATGGCTTGCATAAAAGCCGAGTAGCCCACGTCGCGCCGCTCCAGAGCGTGTCGGCGCAGTGCTAAACTACGTTTGGAGCCTTCGAAGCCCCCTTCTCCATGGCCTTGCGAAAGCCGTCAGGCAATCCTTCCAGCCAGTGCTGGTAGTCTTCTTCCGTCACTTCCCCGTCGGCTAGCTGCTGATAACGATACGTGGCGTTACCGAGGCGGAACAAGCGGGCCATCTCGGCCCGCTGGCTTTCGGACAGCTGCTCCAAAGCCTTTAGCTGGGCCTAGTGGTGCTTGTCGTGTGGGTGGCGGGGCTGGAGCAACTCTTCCATCTTATTCAGCTGGGCCCTGTTGTGCGAAAGCGGAGAGGGCGCTGGTGTTTTCGTACAGCATGCCCTTCCGCTTCCCGCCGTTAAACTGCGGACTGTCGCCCTGCAGTACCTGCCAGACCTGTTCATATGATACCCGGATAGGTGAGCGGTGGGTTAGGTCATTGCCATCAAGCAGCACTTCGCAGGTGAAGTCTTCCGCGCCAATTTCCAGCTGCCAGACTGTGCTCTGGTGCAGGTGCAGGGTGCCGAGCATGACCGGCCCGTTTTCAGTCTGAAAGTAGTTTGTGCTTACCAGGTAATGGTGCTGCGGAGTGGAAAGGCCAGCCTGCACTTGCTGCATAACGGCAACTAAAGGGTGCGGCTCCCGGGACATAAGGCGGTATTTAAGGCTGGTTTATGACCCACGGGGTCGGGTAATTCTCGTGGTGAATCCGCTCGTTGTAGTACACCGCGTCGGTTGACTGAAAGGTAAGCCTTTCGCCTACTTCTTGGCCGGCGGGCACTACTTTGCGCAGCAGCTGGTAGAGCTGTTCAAAGGGAATGGTCGCCCGAAAGCGGTCGGTCCACGGGCCCGGGGCGTGCGGCTCGTCGTCTTCCGGGTAGCGCACAAATTCTGTGTCGAAGGCCACGTAATCAGGCCCGATTTCCAGATTGGCTACCTCGCCGTAGTGCAGGGAAAACACGGCCGGGGAGTGCCGGCGCCGCGGGTGGTTGTCACGGTCGTAGTAGTGGGCGCCCAGCAAGTAATACACGGTCGGGTCGCTCAGGTCCGTTTCGACCTGGTGAAGCAGCTCCGGCAGGTTGGCCCAGGTGTGCGGTTGTTCCATTAACGGAGCCTTGGGTGTAGCTAATGAGGATAACAGTCTTGTAAGAGAATGAAATTGGCGAATAATTTCCAATAAGGAGAAGGCACGGGCATTCCAGAGACTGGTTGCCAGTCTCAAAGTATGCGCGTTCCGGGACGTGTGTAGTTCAGACCGTTCTCGGTAACCGCCGGATAGGGTCTTGGACGCGGTGCGAAAGGGAAAACTCACTTGGCAAAAGCGGGCACCAAATTCTATCAATTTTGCAGGCCAAAAAGCCAAACTACCGTCTGGTGTGGCCGTATTGGCTAGATTTGCCTGTTAAACCGATTGCCGAGTATGCTGGCTTTGAAATCCTACGCTGTGCATAGCTGCCCTTCCTCAGCTGGCCTTCTGGCCGACTGGCTGAGCTGGGCACTCCGGCAGCCGCTGCCCATCCAGCAGCGGCCCGCCCTGTTTGTGGGCTCCTTAGCGTAACGCTCTCCACTGAAAAGCAGCACGCCACCTCACCACTACGGGCGGCTGGGCGGCTGTCCTGTTTCCTGCCGGGCCCCTCAACTGGTCGCAGGCGGGGCGTTTTCATTCCTTTCCGTTGACGTTACTGTTATGGCTGCGAGCCCCTATCGCCGCTTTTCCAGCATCTGCCCTACCGTGCAGGCGCTGGTAATTCGGCTTATTCAAGAAGAATTCACCCCTTTGCTAAACCTTGCTGCTGAGGTGTCAGAAGCTGCCTGGGCCCGGGCCGTGGCCCTGGCCGACCCCACGCTGCTGTACTGCACGGCCCAGGAGCCGGCCATCCGGCTTTGTCCGGAATCCTATCAGCAGCTGCTCGCCTGCCTGCAGCGTGAACTGGTCCAAGTCGACTAGCCCCAATCAAACAGAAAGGCCGGCCAGGGTTGCTGGTCGGCCTTTTTTCTGGTCTATAGATGGTTGGTAGGCCTACTGACTGGCCAGCGCAACCAACTGGTCGTAGGTACGCAGCTCCTGGCAGAACAGCGCGTGGACTTCGGGCGAGGCGAACCAGAAGAAGTGGTTTTTCACCCGGCTCGTTGATACCAGCCGGAGGACCGCAACTTCGTAGCCGAAGACGGCCAGCAGCCGCTGGACCAAGGGGACGTAGAGCTGTCGGTCATCCTTCTTGATTTCCACGAGCCGGGCATAATTGAAGCGGTGTTCCTTCGCCCAGGGCTTCATTTGCCCGTGCGCCATGCGGTTGAGGCGGAAGCGGACGAAGCGCAGGGCCGTGGGGTAGTTGATGACCAGGGCCGGGTCAGGAAAGCCAGCCGCAACGATAGGCGAATCCATGCCGCGAAGTACGAACTCCTTCCCTACTGCCCAATCACGTACACCGGCACGGCCTGCGCGTTGGGGCCGCGTCCGGCCTCCTGCTTTACTTCCCGCCCGTCGAGCAGGATGGCCGCGGTAATTTCCGAAGCGGCCGTGCCACCGTCAAGGCTGGCCAGCAGGCTGAGGTGGTCTCCCTGCTTCATGGTGCGCTTTAAGCGGTAGGTAGCCGGAAGCGGGACATTGTTGACCGTGGTGGTGCCGCCGCTCTCGTTATCGTAGCTGATGTAGTCCGATACCGGGGCGGTGGTTGAAGAAATGCGGTACTCCACCTGGTATTCCTTGGGCCCGGTAGGCATCGCGTCGTCTTTGGCGCAACTGCTGGCCGTGGCCAGGGCCGCGCAGCTTAGGAGTAGGGTGGCAAGTCGTTTCATAGGGCAGGAGAGGTTAGCGGAAGTGGTAGCGCAGGCCGGCGCTGGCGAAGCCCGGCCATTGGTCGATGAGGGGATTGTTGAAGAGGTAGCCTTTGGTGGCAGAGCCCACTAGCGAAAAGCGGTTGCCGAGGAACACATCTACTTCGGCTCCGGCCTGTGGCCCATAGGTAAAGCGCTGCGGCTGCTTGGCGTCCGCGGGCAGCTCGCCAGTGCCGTTTTCGCCGGTGCGCTCATAGCCGGCGCCGGCCCCGAGCAGTAGGTGCACGTAGGCTACTTCGCCCAGGCGGAACAACTGCGGGGCGAGCAGCACCCGGCCCGCGTAGCTGGCGAAATTGCCGCGGCCATCCAGCGTGCCGGCTTCGCGCAGGCCGCTGGCGCGCAGGGCTAGGTGGTTGGTGAGCATGCTGGTGTAGCTCAGCTCGTAGTAGGTGCCTTGTTCGGAGCGGCCCAGGTGGGCGCCCCAGCTGGAAATGTGGCGGACGTGGCGCTGAGCGGAGGCCGGCACGGCGCCGGCCCCCGCCAGCAGCAGGGCCACTAGCAATAGGTTTTTCATGAAGGGTTAGTTGCGGGGGCGGGCCCGGTCCGCTTTGATAAGGGCGTTTTGCACCAGGATGTCGGAATAGACCATTTCGGCCGCCTGCCGGGAGGGGCCGGGCTGGGCGGCTTCGGCCAACAGCCGGTCGGCTTCCTGGCGCAGCTGCATCGCCTTAATCATGTTGTCGTTCGAGGTATTCAGGGCCACCATCCGCTCGCCCTCAGTCATGGCGTAGCGGCCGGGGTTCTTGAGCGTCGCGTTCATCTCGATGCTCTGCTGGGTCATCTCATCGGCAATCTTGTAGTAGCCGAAGGCAGTGGCAATCTTCTTTTTCTGCATCATCTCCTCGTAGGCGAACGTGGAGACGGCGGCCTCCTCCCGCTTCTGCTGGTACTGCTGGGAGCTCATGCGGTTGTTGCCGGCCGTGGCGCCCGAGCCGAAGCGGGAAAACACGTCGTACACCGTGTTCAAATCCTGCTGGGGGTTATTCAGCTGCAGGGCCTGGCGCAGGCGCTCGGCTTTCTGAAACACGGGCATGTACTGGTTGCTCTGCCCCCGGCCCGACATGGCCAGGGCGCGGGCAAACAGCTCCTGCGGGTTGGAGAGGCGTAGATCCTGAATACTCTGCACCTTGCGCAGGTCGGCCTGCACTTGGCGCTGCAGCTGCAAAGTCTGGTCGGTGATGTCCTTCACCTGCCCGGTAATATCCTTGGTGACACCGGCAATCTGCTTGGCGTCCTTGATGACTTGGTAGTTTTTGACTGTTTCGGTCCACTGCTTCAGGTGCTTGGCAAACTCGCCGATGTGCACGCCCATGTGCAGCGGGTCGTTCACCACAGCCTGGGCCGTGGCGTCGGTCGTGGAAGCGAGAATCAGGGCCAGGGCCACGAGGGCCGGCAAAAGCGTCTTTTTCATTGTCGTATCGGTTAGGTGGAAGAATTAGCGCACGGCCGCTTCCGTGCCGAGCTGGCCAGCCGCCGCGGTGGTAATTAGGATGGGGTAGCCATCGGGTAGCAGCACGTCGCGCAGCTTGGTGCGGGTCTTGGGCCGCGAGAGCACCGAGGCGGCCACGCGGCCGCCCACGCCCACCACGGAGTTGGCAGCCGAGGCCGAGCGGTCGATGGCCGTGCTGATTTCCTGGGTCGTCTGCTGCTGCAGCTCATTGCCGGCCATGCCCGCTTCGCGGGCCACGCGCTTCACCGGGTCAATCATGATGCCCGGCATGTAGTTGAAGTCGTAGATGTCGGCCTGCACCCGGGTCGGGCCCAGGCGGTTGACTTCCAGCGTCACGTTGTTGGTGCCCACGGTGGCCACGCCGGCAAAGACCATGTTCTTGGGGAAGGTCACCCCGGACACTACGGCATCTTCCAGCAGGCGCAGGATAACCACCGAGCCGGTGCGCACCTTCTGCTCGCCGTTGATGACGCACTTGAAAAACACGTCCGGGGCCAGCTGCTGCTCGCGCTGGCTGCCCTGGGCCATCATCCGGGTAGCGTTGCCCACTTTCACGGTGTTGAAGCCATCCATGCCGGGGGCGCTCATGCGGGTAGCCAGCAGCTGCGCGGTCTGGTTAGGGTCGCGGTAGCGCTTGCCGGTCATGCGCTCGTAGGCCGCGCGGGTTTCCGGCGGCGAGGAGCTCAGCATGGCCAGCACGTCCGGGTCGGTTTCGAACGGGGTGCCGTCCACGTCGCGGGCTGGGACCAGGCTGCGGCCGGCCCGGCCGGCACCAGCGCCTGCGCGGCGCCCACTGCCGCCCCCGGCCGTCAGCCGCCGGCGGGGCACGACCAGCGTCTGCGCCCGATAGGAGCCGGTAGTGGGGTCTTGAATGGTGGCTTCGATGGTGTCCACGTCGGCCGCGGCCAGGCGGGCGGCTTCTGCCCGGCGGCTCGCGGCCTGCGCGGCCGCCTGGGCGCGGCGCCGCTTGCGCAGGGCCAGGCCGGTGGTATCGACGGCAAACACGTCCACGACATCCTGGTCGGTGGCCCGGGCCGGGGCGCTCTGGGCATCCTGCTCAGCGCGGCGCTGGGCTTCTATCTGGGCGGAGGGCGAGGCAGCCGGCGCCGGAGGAGCCGTTTCCACTGAAGGAATTTCAGGCTCGATGTTGGCCGAGGCGGCCGCCACTGGTTCACGCTCCTGTTGGGCGGCTCGCTGCGCGGCTTTCAGCCACAGCAGCAGGCCGCCGATGATGAGCACCAGCAGCAGGCCGGCCAGCACCATCCAGTTGGCGCGCAGGAGCTCGGCAGGGGTGCGCTTAACCGGGGCAGTGGCCGGAGCGGGCTGCTCGGCTTCCGAATTAGAAACGGTTCGCTTGTCGGAGGTTGAGGGAGTGATGGGTTCCATAGCAGAGAATAGCGGCGTTAGATGGTAGCGGCGCGGTTTATCACGCGGGAGGGCACGGGCAGCACCAGCACCCGGGCGCCGTTAAGCTCGCGCAGGGTCACTTCCAGGTAGCCGCGCTCAGTGGCCGCGTACAGCGGAATGGCATAGGTGAGGTAACCTGTGGTGCGCCCGGTAATCACCTGGTTCGGGCGTCCGCCGGAGGGGGCCAAGGGGCGCCGGGCCTCGTTCTTTTTGCGGGCCAGAAACTTCTTCTGGGCGTTTTCCACCAGCTGGAAGTCGGTGAAGTCCACGTTGTAGTCAATGTTGGTCTTGTTGATGACCTTGAAGCGCAGGTAGGTAAAATCCTTGTCGTTGCGCACGTTGGCCAGCGACAGCACCAGGTCGTTGTCGACCACGGCCACGGCCTGATGCTCTTCCCGGGCTTTGCGCAACTGGCTGAGCTTGCCCTCGACGACAGCTTTCTTTTCGCGCTCCTTGTCCAGGGCCAGCTCGTTTTCCGGCGCGGCCCCCGTGGACGAGACACTCTTACCATTGATGCTCAGCGCCCCGTCCTTCTGGAAGTCGTAGAGCTGCAGCACTGGCCGGTCCGCGTACACGAGCCGGCCCATCCAGTACTTCGAGCCGTAGCGGATGAGCATGGGCGTGGGCGGTGCGTGCTTGCGCTTCGCGCGCACGAATACGGCATTGGCTTCAATCTTGACCAGGTAATTGCCGACCATGCCCACGTCGACCAGCGACACGGGCCCGCCAAACACCAGGTAAGTCGTGGAGGAATCGGATACGGCCACGTCCAGCAGGTTGTCAGCGGTAGCCAAGGTCGTAGTCGGGGTGGTGGCAGTGTTTTGCGCAGCAGCCGGCGCCGTTTGCAGCAGTAGTAAAAACAGCCCCAGCAAGGCGGGGAAGGTGTAAAGTCGCATCGGTGAAGGGGATTGGTGATTAGTTGGCGGGAGCAGTTGGGGCAGGCGTAGTGGCCGGAGCCGCCGGCGCTGCGGGCGTACCGGCTGGAGTCAGGCCGCGCTCGGCTTCCTGCAGGCGGCGCTGGCGGTCGGCCTCCTGGGCCTGCAGCAGCTCCTGCTCTTCCCGCGTCAGCTGCGGGCTGTAGGGGATGTAGTCGAAGTTGGTGATGAGCAGCCCGTAGGGGTTGGCATCCGAGCGGTTGGTTTCCACCAGGTTGAACCTGGCAGCCAGCGGCAGGGGCTCCTTTTGCTGGCCCCCGATGAAAATGCGCTGCTTGATGTAGACCGCGCCCGACCAGGGGCGGCGTCTCATGTCCACCAGCACGCTGTCCACGGTTACCACATTGCGGGCCGCGTAGCGCTCGTAGTTCTGCAGCACCTGCCCGCGGGTAAAGCCCTCGTAGATGCGGCGGCCGCCGCGGCCCTCAATCAGGGGCAGGGCCGCGTCCAGGTTGGTTTTGAAGGTGTATTGGTCGTGGCCGAACATGGTTTGCATGAACTGGCGCACCAGGTTGCGGGCCTCGTAGGGCGTGTGCGCGTCGTTGCCGGCCGAGAGGGCCGCTACGGAGCCCGTTTGCGAAACGACGTACACGCGCCGGCCGCTGTTTTCATAGGCGCGGTACACCAGGAAGCCCGAGGCGAGGGCCACGAGCAGCAGGGCCAGCACGCTGCCCAGCGCCAGGTTGCGCATGGTGGAGAAAGAGGTACTTAAGTCTTTGGCGGAATCCATTGGTGAGTGGTTGTGAGTGTTGAGAGTGAATGCCTTTTGGCCCTACCGCCCCGGTGATTGGAGCGTGAGGAAGGTCATCCTGGTGGGTTCCGGCAAACCGGAAGGGTCGCGGTACGGGTATACCACCAGGGCTGGCTGCTTCTGGTTGTTCTGCCCCGTGTAGGCATACAAGGTGCCGCGTACCGTCACGGGCGTATGGGGCTGGATTTGCGACACCGTGAAGCGCTCCGGCTTCGTCAGGCCTTGGGCTCCGACCTGGAAGCTGGCCAGCGAATCGGTGCCGTTAGGCGCGTACAGCGGCAACGAGGCCGGTATCTTTTCCTTGGGCCCGTAGCCCATGGGCTGCCAGCGGAGCACGGCTTCGTAGGAAATGCGGTAGCCGGGCGCGGTGCCGACTTTTCGACCGCCGGGGCGGTCCGGGTCCGAGCCCCACATCCAGGGTAGTGTCACTTGCATCGGCTCCGCCTTCAGGACTTTGGCGGAAACAACTTGCAGGTAGCCTTGCTTGGGCGTTTGCTGCTCCACGCCCGGGCGCACATCGAACGCGGAAGGAGACAAGGGAGCCGGCGCGCTGACGGATGAAGCGGCTGCCGCTGGGGCAGATGGGCTGGAACCAGGTTCGGGGGTGGTGGTAGCCGGTGTGGTGTTGTTGGATTGGCAGCTTGAAGCGAGGCAGCAAAGCAGGATAGCAGCGAGGGATAAAGGCAGGCTTTTCATAGCGTGACGGGTTAGGTGGAAGGAGCTATTTGGTCCAGATGCCGGAGGCGCGTTGCCGGTAGGATGGGTTCAGGGCGTCGGACATCGTAATGACCGGCAGGCCGGAGGAAGCGGAAGCGCTGGGAGCTTCGCTACCGGCGGCGTTACTGCCTGAGGCGGTGGCACTACTGCCTCCTCCTCCACTCCCACCGCCCCCGTTTCCCAGGGCGCGGCCAACGGCACTGGATAAGCCGCCCCCACCGGGCGCCACGACGCCGGCGGCGGCCGTGGCCGCGCCAACGGCCATGCCCGTCATGGAGCCGATAAAGCCCTGCGCGGCCGAGGAGCCGATGAACATCGAGGTGAGGTAGGGTACCATCACGTAGAGCAGCACAAAGGCTACGGAGGTCAGCATGAACATCTGGTCATCAACCGACTGCTGGGGCCCGTTCACGATGTTGCCAAACAGCCCGCCCGGGGCGCGGGCCGACTCCGCGTAGAACTTGTAGAGCGTGTCGAGCAGCACGAACGTCAGCCCCCACATCTGCACCGCCAGGAAGTTCTGCAGCCACTTCATAGCCAGCTGACCGAAGGAAGGCACGACCGACAAGGTCATGGCAATCGGGCCGCAGACGTACAGGAAACCCAGGATGAACTGCTGGATGAACGTCATGATTTTGCGGATGATGAGCACCGTGGTGGCCGTAAACAGCCGGGTCATCAGCCCCGAAAACGTGAACGTGGACAGCGTTTCCGAAATGCTGGTCATCAGTGCCGACGCGCCCGAGACGATGTCGCCAATGCCCATGGAATCGTTGCGGGCCGCCGCTGCCACGGCCGGCGGGGTGGTCAGGTCGCGTAGCGCCTCGGCTGCTGACTGGTTTGTGGCAAACAGCGCCGTAAAGGCCGCAATGCCCGTGCCCAGCGTGTCCACCAGCGTCTGGTAGAAGAAGAGCAGGAAGAATATCCAGGTAGCCTTGATAATCGGCCCCCAGTCCATGGCCAGGCCGCTACCGGAGATAAAGCCCCGCCCGATGGTGTAGAGCAGGGCGATGCCCATCAGCGAGGGGGTGATGAAGCGGCAGGCCGTGAGCACCACCTGCAGGGTCTGGTCGCAGGCCCGCAGAAAGCCCGGGTCGATGCCGTAGGCTACCATCGCGAACATGCTCATTTCGCTAGGGCCCCTTTCCGGGCCTGTTTATCTTCCACGAACTGGTCGACGGCGTAGTCCAGGCGCTGCACCCGCACGGGCTCGTACTCAATCTGCCCCTCGGCGTTGAGCAGCACGTGGCCGTTCTTGTCGGTGCGGGGCCGCTGCTGAGTCTGCTGGTAGAACTTGACCAGCTTGTTGAGGTGGTTGCGCTCCACGGGCTTGGAGGTCAGGATGGCATCAAGCTGCGGCGAGGCCTCCAGCGCAAATACTTTCCCCTTGGCGCCCTGCTTGATGAAAAACTCGCGCAGGGCCTCGGTGGAGCGCACCGACTTAATCAAATCCATCTCGTGGCCGGTCAGGCCCAGCGGGGCCTGCAGCTGCGCCAGCGAGTCGGGGTTGACGTGGCGCAGGATAATCTTGGTGGCCGAGTTGTTGATGATGGCCGGCCCGATTTTGCTGCTGGTAATCTCGGTGATGCCCTGGGTGATGATGGTGACCGAGCCGTTGGTTTTGCGGATGGTGCGGTACATCGACTCGATGAACTCGGAGAGCACGCCCGAAAGCATGGTCCAGGCCTCGTCCAGGGCGATGTACTTGATGTCGTCGGGAAACTTGCGGAACAAATCCAGGCTCAGTTCGGTGATGAGCATGGCCACCACCGGGTAGAGGTCGGGGTCGGCCTGCACCTTGGCCAGGTCAAAGCAGATGAGCCGGTACTCCGACAAATCCACGTCGCGCTTGGCGTTGAGCACCCGCTCGTAGCGGCCGCCGGTTATGTACTGGCCCAGCACCAGGAAGAACTGGTGCATGTCGATGTACTTCAGGTTTTTCTGGTACTGCCGGCGGGCGCCATCCAGCGGGTCGGGCTCTACGCCCTCCCCCGGCACGGCCACCGGCTTCTGCATTTCCTGGTCGTAGCCCTCCACGAAGCGGTAGAAGCTTTCCATGCCGGGAAACTCCTCGTCCTTCTGGTTCAGGCGCGGGCTCTCGTTGAGGCAGGCGTAGTACTCAATCAGAAAGCGCGAGAGAATGGTGCGCTCCGACTTATCCAGGGCCGTGTCCTTGCCCCCCTTCCAGAGCGCGGCCAGCAGGGCCAGGTGAAAGTTGGTTTTCTCGTCGTTGTAGAGCCACTTGCCCGCCGCGTCGCGTGGCACCACGAAGGGGTTAAATTCGATGGGGCGCTGCGGGTCGTACTCGAAGTAGGTATTATCGAAGTCCTCCCCGTTGAGCGACTGCAGCACGTTGCGGTAGGTGCCGCCCACGTCCATGATGATTTGCCGGGCGCCCTTTTCGAAGCGCTGCACAATCAGGTTGCCGAAGGTGTAGCTCTTGCCCGAGCCCGAGGGGCCGATAACAATGGCATTCTGGTTGTCCAGGGCCGTGTTGAAGAGGTTTACCTGCACCAGGTTACGGAACCGGTCGGTCAGGTACTCCCCCACCGGGTCGGTTTTGTAAGTGGCCGTCCAGTGGGTGTAGCAGGCGCCGCGGTCGGCGGTGCTCGTCAGCCAGCGGTCGGGCACCTGCCAGGCGTTGCCGGGCAGCAAACCGAAGAACACGGGCAGGGCCAGGTAGCTCTCGACCACGCTTTCCGTGCCGAACATGTAGCGAAAGGCCGCGGTGGCCCGCTCCACGTTCTCGCGCCGGCTGGTGTCGTTGGTGTCCCAGAGCACGCACGAGAGGTGCAGGCCCACAATCTGTTTGTTTTCGGCCCGCACCTCGGCCGTGAACTCCTCGACTTCGGCGGCCCGCAGGTGGTTATCCTGAGTGGCCAGAAACGAGAGCGAGGCGTTGAGCTTGCGGTCGGTATCCAGCGAGCTGAGCTCGGCGCGGGTATCCTGAATCAGCAGGGCCTGGGTGAGCACGTGGGGGCACTGCAGGATGTGGGTGAGCGGGTAGAGCATCGGCGCCGTCACCCCGTAGCTGTTGCGCACGGCCGGGTAGGCATCCGAGCCCTGCCCTACCATCGATAGCACGTTTACTTTCTGCTCGCCCACGCTGAAGGTGCCCAGGTCGTTGCCAATTTCGCGCTCCTGCCGGGTGGGCTGGCCGTCGAAGTTGAGGTTGAAGTACTGCAGGTAGAGCTGGTGAATCTCCGCGCTGGGCAGCCGCTCAAACGTCACGCCGCCCAGGTTCTTGATGCCCTGGATGAATTCCACGGCGCCGCTTTCGGCGGCTTCGAGCGTGTGCACGAGCTGGGCAAACGGGTTTTTGAGCACCGCTTCGCCGGCGCGGGCCACCAGGGCATTCACCGCGTTGGTCTTGGGCGACTTGACGGCCACCGGGGCGAAGGAGAGGAACAGGTAGGACTTCTGGAACAGCACCAGCCGCTCGAAGAAGTGCTTGTTCATCTTGTTTTCGAAGTAGGTCTGCTGCGTTTTGTCCTCGCGGTAGGGCCGGTCGTAGTAGATGTCGGTTTTCTGCACGATGGTGCCCACCGGCAGGGGCCGCAGCACGCCCACCAGCGCGGTCTGGAAGGCCTCGTAGTCGTCCGAGGTCCAGCTTTCCATCTCGGCGGGCTCCACGCGGAAGCCCACCGCGACGCGGCCGTCCTTGAAAACCACCTTGTCGCCCTCGAAGCTGTGCACCGGCATGACGGCGTTAAACGCGGCCGTTTTGGGCTTTTTGGTCATGGTTGGGAGTGGGAAGGGACCCCACCGCCAGGCGGCGGGGCTGGATGAATGTGAAAGAGAGCCAGCCCATCAGAAAACCGGGCGCCTGCCGCTTGCTCAGGTAGCGCAGGCCCAGAATCAGACCCAGCTCCACCAGAATGACGAGCAGGTACACCAGGCGCGGAATCTTGACGGCCATGCCCAGAAAGCCGAGCAGCAGCACCGACCCGATGAAGAGGCCGACCATAATGCCCAAGTCCTGGATGTTCATGCCCAGCACCTGCGCAGGCCGCTCAATGGATTTGTAGGAGCGCATGGTGAGGTTAGCGTACGCCTCCGTCGCCGCCGCCCACGGCGCTGACCAAATCGTCCTTGAACAGCTGGAAGCCGAACCATAGAATCACGCCGCCCACGAGCCAGCCTAGGGAGCCCAGCGCGTCGGGCGCCCCCTGCACGAACTTCATCACCACCCGAATCAGGCCCACGATGAGCACAATAGCGAAAATGACCTGCACGATGCCCACAACGGTTTCCTGCACGCCTTCGAGCGCGGCGGCGGCGCCCCCGCCGCCCAGCTGCGCCCGGGCCGGGCTGGTGGTCAGGGCCAGGGTGGTGAGCAGGGCAGCTACGCGCTGTTCGGCTTTGGAAGGCTGGTAGGCCTGGCCGGCAGCGGCCAGGGAGTGCAGGGTGTCAGTCGTGGTGGCGACGTGGGTACGAGCCCGGGAAAGCAAATGAGTTAGCATAGAAAAGGGTATTGGTGGAACAGGGTGCTTATCTCCCCGAAAAGCAGGTGTGGCAGTTAGGAGGGTTTGGCGGTGGGCACCGGGCTGCCGGCGCCGGGAAACAGGTCATTGAGGGCAGCGCGCTGGGCAGACGCGTCCTTGCTCATGCGAGCTCGGCGCTGCTGGCGCAGGGCGATTTCGGCGGCGCGGTTGGCCTGGTCGTTGGCCGTGGGCGCCGGCGCGGTGAGGGGGTTGAGGAACAGCGCTTCGGCCGGCTCCTCATCCGAGTCTAATGCGGATTGGGCCGTGGGCGCTACGGCGGCAGGAGCCTCGTCTACGGCGTCCAGCAGCACGGCCACGGCGCCGGCGGCATGGCGAATCGAGGCTGGCCGCGGTGCTTCATCGGTTGCCGTCCCGGGTGCATCTTCCGGTGCTTTCAGAGGAGCTGCTTGCGGGCTGTTGGCCACGTCGTCGTCGGTGACTGCTTCTGCCGGCAACTGGTCCGGCGCCGGGGCTTCGAGGTCTTCGGCGGGCAGCAGGCTGGCCAGGGCCGCGCCAGCTGCGGCGGACCCGGCGGGCACAGCTGCTTTAGGAGTATCCCCAACAGGCGCGTAGTGGAAGGTGCGCAGGGAATGATGGTTGCGGGTAGCCGTCGCGGCCGGGGTCGCCGGCAGGCCGCTGCCCTTGAACCGCCACCAAAGCAGCGCCGCCAGTGCGGCCAAGGCCAGAACAACCACCAACAAGAGTATACCAGAACGCATACCGCCCCCTTACGGCAGGATGCGTCACATTGTTAGTAAAAAGTTAGTGAAAACATAAAAAAGGTTTAGTCGTATAATGCGACTACCAGCGAGGAGGGGTTCGGCCAGATGCCATCTTTGGTAAGCAAGCTGGTAGAAGATTTGAGTTTTTCCACGAAGGCAGTGCGGCTTCTAAGCCCGATATGCGTCCTTTGGGGTATCTCTCTGATACTTCACCCCCACTGCCCCCAGCAGTGAGCCCCCTTCGCATGGTACCCTCCGACCACGTTTCCGCCCCCTTGGGGTTTCCTGATTTAAGCCTATCCGCGCCCTACAGCGAGTGCCTGCGCTACGTCCAGTTCCGCCTCAAAGCCATTGCCCAGGGCGATTTAACCTCTTTTTGTGCCCAGCATGGCCTGACTTATACCAACGTCGTGAACCTGAAGAACGGCAAGCTCAAGCGCGACGAACCGCGGCTGGTCCAGCGCGTGCTGCGTGCCCTGGGCGTGCCCACGGAAATCGTGCGCATCGACATCGGCAGCGGCGCCAACCAGTACGTGTTTGGTAGCGCCGAGCTACTAGCACAATTCCGCGAGCAGCTGGCCTTCTTCGACGCGGCCGCGCAGCGGGCCGGCAGCCCGCCGCTGACAACCTAAACGCCGAATAGCTTTCCCCATTCGGCCCGGTCAGGGTGCGGAAGGGAGTTGGAGCTGTCTGGCTCCACTCCCCCAGCCCACCCCATGAACGCACCCCGGGAAAACGACCCCACTGAGCTCGACCGCTTCAAGCGCGACATTGACCTGGTTGACTACGCCCAGCGCCAGGGCTACACCATCAAGAAGGAAAGCCGCCGCGGCGACTGGCACCACTTGGTCAAGGACGACGAGCACGTCATCGTCACCCGCAAGGGCGACCACCAGGTGTACCTGAACACCGGCGACGACCGCGACGCGGGCTCCATCATTGACTTTGCCAAAACCCGGGGCGGCGACGGCCACGGCCTGAACCTGGGCCAGGTACGCCAGCAGCTGCGCGAATACCTCGACGGTGCCCCTGCTCCCGCCCGCCAGTATGCGACGCAGTACGCTACGCCACCGGATACCGCGCGCCTGAGCAGCCTGCCCGTAGGCGACCCGGAGCAGGCCCGGCAAGCCGAGGAGGAACGCCGCACCCGCCTGATTTCGCAGGTGCTGGGCGTGAAGAAGGAGTTGACTGACCGCAGTTACCTGAATGGGCGCGGCATTACCGACGCGACGCTAGATAACCCCGCCTTTCAGGGCCGCATCTTCACCGCGCAGCAGAATGAGCACAAAAACACGGTCTTTCCGCTCTACAACGAGCACGGGCTGGCCAGCGTCGAGCAGAAGAACGAGCACTACAAAAGCCTGCTGCCGCTGCCCAAAAACGGCATCTGGGTGTCGCACCCTACCGATGGGAAGGATACGCCGGTGGAGCGCGTGGTGGTGAGCGAGTCGGCCATTGATTCGCTTTCTCACTTCCAGCTCAAGCACGGGCAGGACCCCAAAAACACCCTTTACATTGCCACCAGCGGCACGCCGACGGAGGCGCAGATTGCCCTGATTCAGCGCGTCATCGACAAGCAGCAGCCCCGGGAGGTGGTGCTGGCCAACGACCGCGACGCCGGCGGCCGGCAGTTCAACATTAATTACCTCAATGAGCTGCAGCCCGCCCGGCCGATGGTGCCCGTGGCCGAGCAGGAAGCCTACCGCGAGGCTGGGCGGCCGGTGGAGTGGCACGCCACCAGCGACAAGTACCACACCAGCCTGAAGGTGACTTTTCACCACGACTCGGCCGAGCAGGGCGCCGGTCAGGTGCAGCAGTTGCGCGAGCGGGTGGACCACATCAACCAGACCCAGCAGGACGGCCCCTCACTCGCGGTGGAAGTGCAACGCAGCACCGAGCAGGCCACCATCGTGCGCCTGACCGTGGCCCGCGCCGACACGGCCCAGCTGGAAGTAGTAGCCCAGGAACTCTACCGGCAGCGTGAGCAGCTGCGCCCGGAGGCGGAGCGCCAGCAGGAAAGCTTTCTGCGGGTGGACTACCCGCTGGCCAAGGACTTCAACAAGGAGTTGGAGTACACCAACCAAGGCCTGAGCGCCGAGCAAATCCGGGCTGCGGCCCAACGCGAGGAGCAGCAGCGCGAATCAGAGCGCCAGCAGCGCTTGGCCGAAGCCCAGCGCCAGGAGCGGGAGCAGCGGGCACTGGAGCGACAAGCGCAACGGGAGCGGGAGAATGCGCCAGAAGCGCAGCAGGAGCGCGAACGAAACGACCAGCGCTTCAACCAAGCTGTGCTTGGAGCCGCCGTAGTCGAGGTAGAGCAGCGGCCTACCCGCTCCTACCGCAGCGAGCAGGAAGCGGCTGAGCACACCGCGCAGTTCGTGCACGCCAAAGATGCCGGGCTGGTGCTGCTGAAAGAGTACATCCACGACAACCCCCCACCCGCAGGCCGCAAAGTCGACGAAGCCGAGCGTGAGGAGCTGCGCGACCGTGCCCGCTATGCCGCGATGGCCACCGGGCCAGCACCCGTGGTAGCCGCTGAAGTGAAAACGGCAACGTGGAAGATTGATGAGTTGGAGCCCAACACCACCGGGCGCGCGGAGGCTTGGAAAGCTATTCTGGACAACTCCGGCTACTCCATGCGCACGAGTGACGTGCGCAGCACGGTAGATGAGAAGGGCATCCGACGGGCCGAGTTTGACATGACTTACCGCAACGACCAGCCGGATATTGCCATCATCCACGCCATTGTGACCAACACCAATACCCGCGCCGCGGCCAACAAGGAGCAGTACGCTGGGGTAAGCGTCGTCGAGCGCGACGAAGACCGCGCGGCCCGGCAACTGGCTGCCGAAGCCGCCCCCATTCAGCCCCATAACCGCGACCGGAGTCTGGACGTGGCGGCTAAGCCGGATGCCGCGATTGGTGCAACTGCACCCGAGGCTATTCGCGCCGACACGTCAGGTACCGAAAAGCAGGTAATTATTCGGGTGGACGAACCAGCCCTGACTACGGGCGAGCGAGGTCAGGCCGAGGCCGTGCAGGCGGCCGTCGAAACCAGTGGGGCCAAGGTAGGCAGCGTACAAAGCACAACCGACGAGCAAGGCATCCGACACTCGGAGATGAAAGTGTCGTACCGCACCGACCAACCCGAGATTACGCAGATAAGCCAGACGCTTGATGCCGTGGCGGAGCAGCGCGGCAGCCAGCTGGTGGAGCACAGCAGCGACCGGGCGGAGCGGCACGAGGTGGTGCGCCATAGCTTAGAGGCCAAGCAGCCAACTCAGCAACTGGAGAGATGAGGTAACCGGCAGCAGGGGGCAATCCGCTGCTTTCCTGCTTTCTTTGGCTAAGGGTGACGCGTATCGTAGGTGCTTAGTGCGGGTCCAGGCTTCGGCTTGGATGCAACGGTTGCGGCGCTCCTACCAGTCGGTTTCTATTGAGTGTTGCACGGGCCCGTGGTTGCTGTTCGTAATGGCCCGGGTCCAAGAGCGTATGGGCCGACAGCTTGAGGACAAACTCCACTGCCCGCTGTCGAAGCTCAGGTGTTTCTAACGTGAACAGCAGCTACCTAGAAGTGCGCCTGGGGTTACCCGCATCTAGGGATGGAGCCACCCATTCGGGACGGCAACGTGCTGTGGTAGCCGGTAAACCAGCGACACGGCCCGCCTGGCGGCGCTAACTCGCCGGAAGCGGCGGAATGGTGCTGGCTGCTTCCGCCCCGGTTCGGGTGGCGCGGTAGTGCGGGGACATGATTTCAACGCCCGCGCGGGCAAACTCGGTCTGGATATGCTGGTGCAATTCGGAGTAGAGCGCCGCCTGCCGGTGGGGCAGCCGGGTGTAGGCGTTCACCTGGTAAGACACGTAAAAGTCGTCGAGGCTGGTTTGCAGCACGAAAGGCGCGGGCATAGCCTCCACGCCGGCCGTGGCGCGGGCCGCCGCCAGCAGTAGCTCGTGTACCTGCGGCCAGGGCACGTCGTAGCCGATGGTGATGGTGGAGTGCAGCACCAGGCCCTCGCGTTCGGCTGCGGCGCTGTAGTTCACGGTGTGGCCGGTGAGGATGTTGGAGTTGGGAATGGTGATGTCCTCGTTCTTGATGGTGCGCAGACGGGTGACCAGCAGCGTTTTTTCGAGCACGTCGCCCACCACCTCGCCAATCCTGACCCGGTCGCCCACCTTATAGGGCCGCATGTAGGTGATGACAATGCCCGCTACCAGGTTGCCAATGGCCGAGGTGGAGCCGAAGGAAATGACAAAGCCCAGCAGCACTGACACGCCCTGAAACACCGGCGAGTCGGAGCCGGGCAGGTAGGGAAAGATGACGATGAACATGAACACGTACAGGGCGAAGCGCACCAGGTTGAAGGTAGGCAGGGCCCAGTCGGCGTAAAAGCCGTCGATGACCAGCTTGCCCTCGGCCACTTCCGTGGCCAGGAAGCGCAGCAGGCGCACGGCGTTGGTGGTAAAGAAGTAGATGACTACGATGGTGAGCAGGTTGGGAATGTAGTGCACGATGGCCAGCACCACCCGCTGCACGGGGCCCAGCACGTAGCCCAGCAGCTGCCGCGAGAAGCCTTCGGTCCAGGGAAAGAGGCTAAAGAGCAGGGGTAGCGCGAGGTACACCGTCAGGGCTACCAGTACCAGGCGCAGCACCTTGAGTAATGTGCGCAGCACCTCCAGCTGCCGCTGCTGCGTGAGCAGCTCGTAGTTATTGATGCGCCAGGGCCGCAGGGGGCTGCCGCGCCAGCGCAGAATGCGTTGGTTGATGGCCCGAAAAAAGCGGTTCAGCCCGAAAATCAAGCCGGCCAACATCACCAGCGTGAGCACGGCCAGGGCGCCGCGCTTCAGCAGCGCGGGCAGGGAGCTGGCCTGCTGGGCGGCCGTGAGGTGGCGGCGCAGCAGGCCGAGGTACTGGCGGGCCACGGCTTGCCGGGGCTGGCCCAGGGCCTGCGCTTCGGCCTCGCCCACGCTCAGCACGTGGGCGTCGGCGTACATGATTTCGGAGTCCTGCTCCGCGTCGACCACGTAGAGCGAGTCGGGCCGGAACAGCGGCGCGTCGAGCAGAGCCTGCAGGCGGCGCTGGATGGCCTCGGCCCGCTCGCGGGGGCCAAACGAACCCACCCGGCCGTACACCCGAAACAAGGTATCGGCGGGGGGCAGCACCACGGCCGCGCCGGCCGGTGCCGCCGGCGCGGGCTGGGCCGCCGGGGCCAGGGAATCGGGCGTCTGGGCTACCGCGCCCCAGGTCAGCAACAGGAATAAGCAGGTAAAAAATGGCCTCATATGCGGGAAAAATACACAGAAAAACCCTCCTGGCTGGTTCCTGATTCAGGTCAATAGGTGCCAGCCCTACTCGGCCGCCGTGGGCCGCAGTTGGGCCAGCAGCGCCGGCGATACGTCCAGGGTCCGGATGGGGAAGGGAATGACAATCCCGGCCTCGTCAAACGCCCGCTTGATGCGCATAACAGCCTCGCTCTTGGCGCCCACGTAGTCGACCTGCTGCTGGTAGGGAATCCAGAAGCGCAGCGTGAAGGTGATGGCACTATCGCCAAAGCCGGTAAACATGACTTCCGGCGGCCGGTCGGTGAGCAGCTTGGGAAAGTCGCGCATAGCCTGCAGCGCCACCGCGCGCACCTGCTCCAGGTCCGAGTCGTAGGCCACGCCACAGTCCAGGTCCACGCGGCGGCGGGTGGTGACGGTGTAGTTTATCACGGCGCTTTCAAACACCTTGCGGTTGGGCACCCGCACCAGCTCACCGGTGACCTGGCGCAAATCCAGGGTGCGTAGGTTGATGCGTTCGATGGTGCCGAAAAAGGCGTCGGTCTGGATGACGTCGCCCACGGTGAAGGGCCGCTGCACGGCGATGATGATGCCGCTGATAAAGTTGGCGGCCATGTCCTGAAAGGCAAAGCCCAGCGCCAGCCCGATGATGCCCACGCCGGCCAGCAGCGAGGTCACCGTCTTGTCGAGGCTGAGCACTTCCAGCGTGAAGAAGGTGCCCACCAGCAGCACGCCCAGGTAGGCCAAGGTGCTCACCAGGTTGTTCAGCGTGGCGTGGGTGGATACCCGTGGCAGCACTTGGCCCATCAGCCGGCGCACCAGCCGCGCCGCGAAGAAGGTGACGACCAGAATCAGCACGGCAATGAGCAGGTTGGGCAGCAGCAGAATAAACTGCTGCAGCCAGCGAGTAAGCTTGCCCGATAATAGGGTGAAGGCGCGGTTAATATCTGTCATGCGGCCGGGGAATGGTGGAGGGTACCCTTACCTACGGCCGGGCAGCGGGGTTGGGTCGGCTGGCGCGGATGCGGCACGAAAAAGTCCCCGCGGCGGCCGGGGCGTTGGGTGGTTATCGTGCCCAGGCAACGTCATAAGCTTAACCAAGAAGCTACTGAAAGTGAATAGCATTGAATGCTTCTCGCTTCTTTTGCGGTAGCGAGAAAAGAGGACCGCACCAAAAACATTCTGGCTCTTCGCGCCCGGCTTGGTTGGACTTGCGCTGCGTAGGTTGGGGTGAAGCGAGCAGAAGCGGGCCTGCCGGTGGCTTTGCGGGTGTACGTTCTGGGTGGGTAGTACATCGACAAACTGTGGAAGCTGCGTCCAACCTGAAGGATGGGACCCTATCCTTAGCGCCGGGGTGGCGCTTCCAGTAGCAGCTGCACGGGATGCTGGCTGCCGGCGCGCACGCTCAGCCACTGCCGTAGGCGCTGCTGCTCGACCGCCGGCAGGGGCTGCGCGGTGCGCACCGACACGACGACGGTCGTATCGGCCCGCAGCGAATCGGCCGCGGGCCGCACCACACGGCTCACGCCCAATTGGCGCACGGCGGGGTGCTCGGCCTGCACCTCGCGTAGCAGAACTGGGGCGGTGGGCAGGCCGGTCAGGGCGGGGTTATCGGGCTGGGTAAGCACCTGCTGGAGTTGGGCCAGGCGGGCATCGTAGCCGGCCAGGGTTTGCTCGTTGCGGCTGCGTACGTCTTCGAGCAGGCTGTTGCGCATGGTTTGGGCATCGGCCGAGTCGAGTTGGGCCAGGCCCTGGCGCACGGTCAGCTGGGCCTGGGGCAGGCGGTAGCGGACCAGCTGCTGCCGGGCCTCGCGCAGCTGCGCCCGCGTGAGGCGCTGCCCGGCCAGCAGCACGTTGATGGTGCGTGTGTCGGCCTCGATGCGGCGCGTGACCACGTAGGTGCCCGGCTGTTGATTAAACTGCTCGTCCACGAACTGCTGGGCATTGTGGGCAAACACGGTGCGCTGCACGATGCGCGAAGCCAGGTACACGCTGGGTATGCCGGTGAGCAGGGCCACGGCCCAGATGGAAAGCTGCACGCGCCGGGCGCGCTGGCGGCTGACAAAGGTGTGGTGCGGCAGCGGCAGGATGCGGGCCACCAGAAAGGTGGCCAGGCTGATAAACACGCTGTTGATGAAAAACAGGTACAGCGCCCCCAGCAGATAGCTCCAGTGGGATGTGGCCAGGCCGTAGCCGGCCGTGCACAGCGGCGGCATTAGGGCCGTGGCAATGGCCACGCCGGGCACGGCATTGCCCCGCGAGCGGCGGGTGAGGCCCACGGCCCCGGCTGCCCCGCCGAACAAAGCAATGAGCACGTCCCAGGTGGTAGGTTGGGTCCGGGCCAGCAGCTCGGAGCCCGCATCGGTGAGGGGCGTGAGCCGGAAGTACAGGGCCGACACCAGCAAACTGATGCCGGCGGCAATGAACAGGTTTTTCAAACCCCGCCGCACCAGCTCTACCTCGGCCGTGGCGGCCCCGAAGCCAATGCCCACGATGGGACCCATGAGCGGCGAGATGAGCATAGCCCCGATGATAACGGCCGTGGAGTTGACGTTGAGCCCCACCGAGGCTACCAGAATAGCGAAGATGAGCACCCACAGGTTGGTGCCGCGGAAGACAATGCCCTCTTCCACGCCAGCCAGGATGTGGGCCGGGTCGGCCATGTCGTGGGAAAGGTCAAAGCGCTGGCGGAGCCAGACCAAGAAGCGCACATTCATAGAAGGGTAATAGCAATGAATGCGCTGCATACGCATCCCGCCGCAAGGTAGCCGCAAAGCGCGGCCGTAACCCGCGCTGGAAACCAGCAGGAAACTTGTTATGACGCACAAGTAGCACAGGGCAGGCGCAGGGGAGCAGCGGCGAGCGGGTAGGCCGGCCCGGCAGGCAACCCAGTCCCGGAAAGGCGTAGGTTTGCCGGAATCAGCGCCGCCGGTCTGCGCTGCAAATGGAGCATGCGTCAACCAAGCGCTATTGTTCCGCGTCTACCCTACCTTACCCCAACCTGCCCCTGGCCTTTCGATGGAATTATACAATACCTTGGCGCTGCTCATCGTCCTAGCCGCCGTATTCGGCTACGTCAACCACCGCTTCCTTCGGCTGCCCGGTACCATCGGGCTGATGGTGCTGGCCCTGGTTTCGTCCCTGCTGGCCATCGGGCTGGGCAAGCTGGGCGTCGACTGGGTACTGACCGCGGGCGAGCTGGTGCGCGGCATTGATTTTCACACGGTGCTCATGCAGGTGATGCTGAGCTTTCTGCTGTTTGCCGGCTCCCTGCACGTGGACCTGCGGGCCCTGGGCAAGGAAGGCGTGGCCGTGGGCGCGATGGCCACCATGGGCACGCTGCTCTCGACCCTGCTGGTCGGCACGGCGTTCTACTACCTGCTGCCTTGGTTCGGGCTGCCCACCGACTTTATCTACTGCCTGCTGTTCGGGGCCCTCATCTCCCCCACCGACCCCATTGCGGTGCTGGGCATTCTCAAGCAAGCGCGCATCGACCCGCGGCTGGAAATCCGAATTGTGGGCGAGTCACTCTTTAACGACGGCATTGCCGTGGTCGTGTTCGTAAGCCTGCTACAAATTGCCCAATTCGGGACTGGGCAGGCCACGCCCACCGTTATCGGGGAGCTGTTTCTGCGCGAAGCCCTGGGCGGCCTGGCCCTGGGGGCGGCGCTGGGCTACGCCGGTTTCTGGGCCCTGCGCAGCATCGACCACTACCAGGTGGAGGTGCTCCTTACCCTGGCCCTGGTGATGGGCGGCACCGCCCTGGCCGCGCGGCTGCACACCTCGGGGCCGCTGGCCATGGTGGTGGCGGGGCTGATTGTGGGCGACCAGGGCCGGGAGCTGGGCATGTCGGACGAGACGCGGGAGTACCTGGACAAATTCTGGGAGCTGCTCGATGAGATTCTGAATGCCGTACTCTTTGTGCTCATCGGCCTGGAGATGCTCGTGCTCGACATCAGCCGCACTACCCTGCTGGTCGGCCTCGTGGCCATCGGGGTGGTGCTGCTGGCCCGCTGGGCGTCGGTGGGCCTGCCGCTGGCTCTGCTACAGCGCTACTACCCCTTCGACCGCCAGACGCTGCGGGTGCTGACCTGGGGCGGGCTGCGGGGCGGCATTTCCGTGGCCCTGGCCTTGTCGCTGCCCCAGTCCATGCCCCGCGACCTGCTGGTGGGCGTTACCTACGTGGTGGTGGTGTTCAGCATCATCGGGCAGGGCCTCACCATCGGGCCGCTGGTCAAGCGGCTGGGCCTGAGCACCGGCGAGGCTTCCGCCGATGCCGGTCATTAACCGCTCGTAATCCGCTTCCTATGCACCGACTCCGCGCCCTGTGGCAGCACCTGAACGCCAGCCTCTGGTTTGTGCCCACCCTGATGGTAGCCGCCGCCATCGGGCTGGCCTTTGCGCTGGTATTTCTCGACGCCGGTATCCGCCACGACTGGGTGCCGGACTACCCCCTGCTGTTCGGGGCCGGCTCCGACGGGGCCCGGGGCATGCTCACGGCCATTGCCGGCTCCATGGTCACAGTGGCGGCCCTGATTTTCTCCCTCACGCTGAGCACCCTGGCGCAGGTATCGAGCCAGTACACGTCCCGGGTGCTGCGCAACTTCATGCGCGACCGGGCCAACCAGGTGGTGCTGGGATTTTTCGTCAGCATCTTCGTGTACTGCCTGATCGTGCTGCGCACCATCCGCGGGGGCGACGAAGGCGGCTTTATTCCCTCCCTGGCCGTGCTCATGGGCCTGGTGCTGGCCCTGGTCAGCATCGGGGTGCTGATATTCTTCATCCACCACATGGCCACGGCCATTCAGGCGTCCACCATCATCCGTCACGCCACTGAGGAAACCCAGGCGGCCATTGCCCGCCTGTTTCCCGAGCAGCTAGGCGAGGAAGCCGACCCGGCGCAAGCGCAGGAGGTGCTCCGGCAGGCCGGGCAGCTGCACTGGCAGCCGGTCCCGGCCCGGGCCACGGGCTACGTGCAAAGCCTGGACGAGGAAGCGCTGCTCGCGCTGGGCCGCCGGCTGGGGGGCGTGGTGCGCCTGGAGCACGGCATGGGCGGGTTCGTGGCCCGGGGCGCGGCGCTGGTCAGCGTGGCGTACTACGACCAGGTATCCATCTCGCTGCCCAAGGAGCTCACCGCGCAGCTCAACGACTGCTTTAGCCTGGGCAGCCAGCGCACCATCGAGCAGGATGCCGGCTTCGGCCTGCGTCAGCTGGTGGACATTGCCCTCAAGGCCCTTTCGCCGGGCATCAACGACACCACCACGGCCCTCATCGGCATCGACCACCTGAGCGCCCTGCTGGCGCAGCTGGCCGACCGGCGCTTCGAGCAGCCCTGGCGCACCGACCACGAGCGGGTCCGCATCCTGGCCGTGCGTCCCACTTTTGGCGGCTATCTGGCCACGGCCTTCGACCAGATACGCGGCAGTGCCGACGGCAACGTGGCGGTATACCTGCGCCTGCTCACGGCCCTGGCCACCATCGGGCAGCGGACCCAGGCCCCGGCCCGCCGCCAGGCCCTGCGCCAGCAAGCCGACCTGATAGCCGAAGCCGCCCGGCGCACCTTACCCACCGATTACGAGCGGGCGCAGGTGCGTCAGCGGCTGGTGGAAGCAGAAGCAGCTTTCGGCGCCGCTGATGAACCGAACAACCCGTAAGGGCAGGAAATTACGCCTCCCGCAGCCAGGCGCTGGCCTGGTCCAGGTCGTCGAACACGGCGACGTGCAGGTGCCGCCGCAAGCCGTCGAGCACCGTTTCCGTGTGCAGGCGGTGGCCCGGGTCGGGCGTAGGCAGGGCGGCGTAGCGGGCCAGGGACGTTTCCGCAATGGTCTCCGGGAGCCACTGCTCCAGCAGCCACGCCCGGTCGGCTTCGTCGGGTGCTTCGGGCATGGCCTGGTGGTCGGCCAAAATGGCTTTGAGCTGGTGGCGCCGCAAGAGGTTGCGCACGTGCACGTACAGGGCGCGGAACTCAACGCTGGTCAGCGGGGCTCCCGTCCAGTGCAGGTACACGTAGGTTCGAGGCACATAATCGACCGCGCCCACGGCATTGGAAAAATAGAAGCGAGTTGGAACCACGCGAATACACTAAGCCGAAACAACTGCCTTACGTGTAGAGGGGGAACAGGGCTGAAAGCGGCCCCCGCCCCGCCGGTTATTGGGGTTTGTCCGGCGTCGGTGGCTCGGAGCCGCGTGCGGCCGCCCGGGCCGCCGGCATGTCGCCGGGGCCCGCCGGCCAGCCCTCGCGCTGCCGGCGCCGGTCCCCGTCGGTGGCTTCGGTCTGGTCGTGGAATAGAATCTGCCGGGTGGGAAAGGGCAGGTCGATGCCGTTCTCGGCGAGCTTGTTCTTGATGGCTTCGAGCACCTTGTCCTGGGCATCAAGGATGTCGGCCTGCCGGGGCGGGTCCACCCACCAGCGCGCCCGGATGTTCACGGAGCTTGCGGCCAAATCCATCACCAGAGCTTCCGGCGCGGGGTCCTGGAGCACGCCAGGCACCGCGCGCATGGCTTCGAGCATCAGCTCCCGGGCCCGGGCAATGTCGTCGCTGTAGCCGATGCCCACGTCGTACTGCAGGCGGCGCTTGTCGTAGGCCGTGTTCACGGTCACGGCGTTGGTGAACAGCTCCGCGTTGGGGATGATAACGCGGCGCCCGTCGTAGGTTTTGATGCTGGTGGCCCGGGTCTGGATGTCTTCCACCGTGCCCTCGAAATCCTTGTACTTAATCTGGTCGCCGATGCGGAAGGGCTCGGTAAAGAGCAGCAGAATGCCGGCCAGGAAGTTCTGGAAGATGTCCTTGAAGGCAAAGCCGATGGCAATGCCGCCCACGCCCAGCGCGCTGACCAGGCTCGCCGGGGTAAAGCCCGGCAGCACGATGGTGACCGTGACCAGCACCCCCAGGATGAGCGTGGCCACGTAGGCCAGCCGGCTCAGCAGCAGGGGCAGGTTGTGACTGCTTTTTTTGCCGCGCGTGATGCGCTGCACCAGGGCGCGCACGCCGCGGGCCAGCAGCAGAAACCCCAGAAAGACTACCAGGCCAAAGACGATGTTGGGCAGGGCCAGCATCAGGTCGCGGCCAATCTGGTGGAGCTTCTGCCAGGCAAGGGAAAAATCCATGGGAGGGGGGTAAGTGGAGCAGTACCATACCGGGGCCGGGTGGCCCCGGCCCGGCAAGAGCTCGAATGAGGCTTTCTTACGCAGTCATTCCCTGGCGGCAAGCTTCTTCGCAGCGGCGGCAGGCGGCGGCGCACGCCTGGCAGTGCGCATGCGCATGCTTGGCGCACTCTTCCCCGCAGAGGCGGCAGATTTCGGCGCATTCGCGCAGCAGGTGCCAGGCGTGCTCAGAGCCGCGGGACAGTAGACGGGCCGTCAGGGCGCAGATGTCGGCGCAGTCCCGGTCAAGGGCAATGCAGGGCGCCATCATCTTCACGTCGTCTTCCTGCAGGCAGGCCGACGCACAGTTTTCACAAGCCGCCACGCAGGCATTCAGGGCGTCGAGCAGGGATTGATGCTGTGTATTCATCGCGAGGTAGGTAAAGTTTCCAACTGGGTAAAACCTTCTATACCCCCGGTTCCGCGCAAAGGTTGATGGGGCGACAGCTGCAACCGCTACACGTCCGCTGGGGGCGGTTCTGCTGAAGCCGCGGGTAAGGAACCCTGCCGGAGTTCGGCGCGCAGCTGCCGCACTTCCTCGTGCAGCGCCGCTACGGCGGCGGCCCCGGCCACTTCGGCCTCGGGGTTCTCGGCGTCGCGGCCCATGAAGAAGGTAGCCAGCGTCGCCGTAAAGTAGCCAAAGACCGCGAAGCCGTAGAGGGCCAGCAGCAGGCACAGGGCCCGGCCCTCGCCGGTGCGGGGCCAGTACTCGCTGCCCATGCTGGTGAGTAACATGGCCGTCCACCACAGCGCTTCCGAGTAGGTGCGCAGGCCGCCCGGCACGTCCTTTTCAAACGCGTACATGCCCGCCGCGCCCAGCAGCAGCACCAAGGCCGAGAGGCCCAGCACATAGCCCACGCCACGCCGCCCGAAGCTGGCGGCCAGCGCTTTCATGCCCCGGTTCAGGGAGCCCACGACTTTCACCAGCCGCAGCCCGCGCACGGCCCGCGCCGCCCGAAACACCCGCGCCAGCCGAAACAGGCGCAGGGCCGGCACGAGCAGCGAAATCAGGGTGATGAGGTTATTTTTCAGAAACGCCAGTTTGCGGGGCGCCAGGATAAACTTGAGCAGAAAGTCCAGGATGAAAATCACCCAGATAATCGTGCCCGCCAGCTCCAACGCCGGGCTAAGGCCCCACAGCAGCTCCACGCCCAGCAGCACCAGCCAGGCAAAGCCCAACACCAGCAGGGGCGTTTCCAGCCAGTCAGTAAGCTGCTGCAGGAGGTGGTAGCGCTCCTGTTGGAGCTGTTGCTTTTCGGAATCCGGGTGGGACATAGGCAGAAGCGTAGCCAAGTACCAGCGCGCTTACGCGCCTTACCGGCCCGGGTTATGGCTCGCGCGGTAGGGGCCACCGTTGCTGCCGCGCTTGCTTGGGCGCGAGGCGGCACGCCGTAGACTGGTTCAACTCCCGCGGTGGCCTTAGCCTACCAGCAGCAAATCTTCCAGTCGAGTGGTGTATTGCGGCGTACGCCACTGCGCCTGCCCTTCCCAGGGTGCTCTGTCTTGGCTGGGGGGCAGCACCAGCGAGGCCAGCTTCACCGTGCCTTTGCCGAAGCGGCGGTTCAGCGCGTCCAGCTCGGCCGTCAACTTGGCCCGTTTTTCCGAAACGGGCGCGGGCTCAAACAGCGTGAGCTGGGTTTGTCCTTCCGGCTCCAAGCCGTCGAGTATCACGCCGGCCTTGGTGTAGCGGTTGCCCGGTTGCCAGAGGCGCTTGAGCGCCGCCCGGGCAAAGCGGACCAGCTCAATGGTGTCGTTGGTGGCCACGGGCAGCGTGAGCACGGCGGAGCAGGAATACGGCGGGGGCTCCAGGCCGAAGCGGCTTTTACTTAGGAAGACGGTCATCAGGTGTGCCGCGTCGCCCTGGCGGCGCAATTTCTCCGCGGCCCGGGAGGCAAAGGCGCTGACGGCGCCCGTAACATCGAGAAAATCCGAGAGCGGCCGGCCGAAGGTGCGCGATACGCACAGGGTGCGGCGCGATAAGGTGCCGTCTTCGCTTGGCGCCAGTCCCTGGCACGGGTAGCCCTGCAGCTCGCGCACGAGGCGAGCCCCGACCACCCCGCCCAGGTGCTTGCGGGCAAAGGCTTCCGAGCAGCCGGCCAACCCGGCGGCCGTGGTGATGCCGGCGGCGTAAAGCTTCTGGGCATACTGGAGGCCGATGCCCCAGACATCTTCCACGGCGACCTGCTCCAGGGCCCAGCGGCGGCGCTCGGCCGTATCCAGGTAGCACACCCCGCCCATCTCCGGGTTTTTCTTGGCCAAGCGGTTGGCCAGTTTTGCCAGCGTTTTTGAGGGCGCAATGCCCACGCAGGTGGGGATGCCGGTGCGGGCCAGCAAATTGGCGCGCACGGTGCGGGCAAAGGTGTCCAGGCTGCTGACCACGAAGCGTTCCATGCCATGCAGGTCCAGAAAGGCCTCGTCGATGGAATACACTTCCACGGCCGGCGCCACTTGGCTCAGGTACCACATCACCCGGCGCGACATGTCGCCGTACAGCGCGTAGTTGCTGGAAAACACGGCCACATTGTGCTGCTCCAGCAGGGGCTTGACCTGAAAGTACGGGTCGCCCATCTGCAGGCCCAGGGCCTTGGCTTCCGCACTCCGGGATATCAAACAGCCATCATTATTGCTCAAAATAACTACGGGTCGCCCTTCGAGCCGGGGCTGAAAAACCCGCTCGCAGCTGACGTAGAAGTTGTTGCAGTCGACTAAGGCGTACATGGCTAGTCGCGGGTGCGCAGCAGCGCAGCTAGTTTGCCAGGAATCAGTTCGTGCAGCACGTGGGTGACCACGCCCCAGATGCGCACCGCGCCGGCATCGACAATCTCCCAGGGCTGGTAATCCGGGTTCTCCGGCTTGAGCCACCAGGTGCCGTGCTCACAGACTAGGCGCTTGACGGTGCATTCGCCCTCCACCACGGCCACCACAATGTGGTTGTGGTCGGCCTCCATCTGCTTGTCCACGGCCAGCAGGTCGCCTTCGTGAATCTCGGCGTTCTTCATGCTCTCCCCGCTCACCCGCACCAGGTACGTGGCGTCGGGGTGCCGCAAGAGCAGGCGATTCAGGTCGAAGAGCTCATCAGTGTAATCAGAGGCCGGCGAGGGAAAGCCGGCGGACACCGAGCAGCTGAAAAGCGGGAGCAAAAAAGGCGTTTGGGAGTCGTGGACGGGGATTAATTCGACGTTGCGCATGAGCGGTATAAAGTAGGCGTGTCCGCAATAATACGCGCTGCTAATAAAATTAGTAATCATAAGGCTAAAAATTGTAGCTGCTGAATCAGTTCGCTTAGCTGTTTCTGGCTGGCCAATACAGCGCCGGCCGCACCAGACCCCAACGCCAGCCTGCTCAAATACAGGCCCGCGTTGGGGCATCCTGCGCTTATAAAAAGTGGTTTTTCAACTCCTCAGCCCGCAGGCTGACCAGTTGAAAGAAGCAGTTGTTTGAGGGCCTTTCCATAGGGGGGCAGTGGGGAAAAGAAGGTCGGCCTTGGTTAAAAGTTTGGTACAAAGGTTAAACGAGCGGACGGGCTGGAAACATCCTCTACCGCCTGCGCATCGCTGCGGAGCAGGTCTTGGCAAGGCCCTGTAAAAGGGGGACTGGCATCCAGGAGGCCCGGCCCTACCCCAAAGCGCGGGAGGCACGGCAAGCCCGCCGCAGGGGCCGTGGTTCATCCGTGCTGTCCCCGCGCGTAGACGGCCCCGGGACACGCCCGGCGAGGGGAACAGCGCCACCACGGCTGGGTTGGGCGTTACCGACTCGCCCGGGCGCCGCCGTTCTCCCGCGGTACGGGCGTAGCCCTGCCTTACGGGTTAGCTCAGCGCTGCCAAGCCCTGGCGCACCGCCTGCGCGACGGCGGCCCACTTGGCCGGGGCGTCGGAAACCGACGCGGGGTGGCGCCAGCGGTTGGCCACCACCAGCAATTGCGTCAGCGGCCGCAGGGCGGCTTGCTCCAGAACCGGCAACAGCGTCGGCAACGCGTGGGCTTCGGCGGCCGCGCCGCGCAGGGCCAGCACGGCGCTGGTCAGGTGCGCCAGCTGCGCCAACGCGTCCCGGCTGGCCGCGTCGAAGGGGCGCGGCTCGGCGGCCATGATGCTCAGCGCCCCCAGCGCGTGGGCGGCGTAAAAGCGCAGCCCGCTGGCGGCCGCGGCGGCGGCGCTGCCCAGCGTGCAGGGGTCGCGCTGCAAATCCTCGAACACCAGGCATTGCTCCCGCAGCAGGGCGGCGGCGCACAGGCACCGGTCCCGCGGCACGCGGGCCGGGCCGGCCCACCCCCACTGCCCCCGGAACCACACCTGCGAGGCGTCGGCCAGCGACACCAGGGCCACGGAGGCGCCGAACAAGCGGGCCGTGACCAGGGCCACCTCGTTGAGCAGCCGGTCCTGCACCGTGCCGCACAGGGTGTAGCCCTGCCACCGGAGTTGCCGCGCTTGGGCCGCTGAAAGGGGGGAAATATGATCCATGCCTTATATTACAGAAATTTGCCCTCCTGGGCCGCCGCTGGGCCGCCGGCTCGCGACGCCACGGCCGTGGGTGCGCGCTCTCGCAACCACCGCACGGCTTCGCCTTCGGTATCGAACAACCCCAGGTCATACGGCTGGTGCGGGCGGGTGGCCTCGGCCACAACCGGGTGCAACGCTTGCCCGGCCTGCAAGGCCGCCCGACGGCTGGGCGAGAGCAAATAAGCCAACCGCAGGCGGCGGGGCGCCAGTTAGGCCACCGCTTGCGGGAACCACTGCTCCACAATCCACGCCGCGGGCTCGACGTGGGGCAGTTGGTGGCGGCGCACGTCGAGCAACACCCGGCTGGTTGGGTGGCTGGCCAACGCCGCCAACAAGGCCGCGTGTTCTTGCTGCAGCACGGGAAGCGAGCGGTACTCCGCCCACCAGCGGACCACGAGCAGGTCCAGGTCGGCGCGGTGGTGGATGGTGAAGTCCGACAGTTGGGTTACGAGGTGTGGCATCGGCAGGAAAGTGCGGCCACTACCAAACTGGCCGCGGGTGCAAAAGTTTTGCCGGGACCGGTCGGCATGCTTGCCAAGCCGAATCAGCAGAGCATGCGCAGGGCCCCGACACGCCGCGGCGCGGCTGCAACAGCACGCGGTGCTCACCGGCGGAGAAACACGCGGAAGGTGGTGCCCCACCCGTCTTGGCTGTCCACTTCGATGCGACCGCCCGCGTTTTCCACCAGGCGCTTGATCATGTACAACCCGAGGCCGTGGCCTTCCACGTGGTGGTGCAGGCGCTGAAACGGGGCGAACAAGGCCGCTTGCGCGGCCGCGTCCAGACCCAAGCCGTTGTCTTGCACCGTGAGCACGGTGTAGGGCTCCTCGTCGTAGCAGGCCACGCGCACCCGCGGCGCCCGGTCGGGGTGGCGGTACTTGAGCGCGTTGCTGAGCAAGTTGTACACCACCGAGCGGGCGTTTGGCGGCGCCAGCGTGGCCCGCGCGCACCCGCTGGACGCCACGTCGATGCGGGCCCGGGTTTGCCGGATCAGCGGCTGCAGGTCGAGCTGCACCGCGTCGATGACGGGCAGCAGGTCCACCTCCTCAAAAGCAGTGGGCGGCTGTTGCGCCCGCGCCACGGCTGTCATGCCCTCCACCAGGTCCTTGAAGCGCTGCGTGGTGCCGCGCAGCAGGTGCAGCAGGCGGGCCGCGTCCGGCGGCACGGCGGCCGGCGGCAGGTCCTCGCCGAGCGCGTGCACCAGCCCTTCGATGTCGAGCAGGGGCGCGCGCAGGTCGTGGGCGGCCATGTACACAAACGTGTCCAGTTCTTCGTTGAGGCGTTGCAACTGCGCGTTGCGGGCGGCCAGTTCGTCGTTGAGTTGCTGGGCGTGCGCGTGGGCCGTGCGCAGCTCCCCGGCGAGAAGCTGCAGGGCCTGCTCGGCGCGTTTCTGCTCGTCGATGTCCGTCACCGAACCGAGGTAACCGCCGGCGTTGCCCTGGGCGTCCACGCGGGGACGGCCCGAGTCGGTGATCCAGCGGTACTGCCCGGCGGCGTTGCGCAGGCGGTACACGGCGGTAAACGGCTGGCCGGCGGCCACCGCCGGCAACGCCAGCTCGGCCACGCGGGCCAAGTCCTCGGGATGGACCGCCTGCTGCCAGCCGTAGCCCAAGGCTTCGCCGGGCCGCTGGCCCGTGTAAGCATACCAAGAGGCATTCAGGTACACGCAGGCCCCGTGGGCGTCGGTTTGCCAGATGAGGGTGGGCACCAAGTCGGCCATGTCCCGGAAGTACTGCTCGCTGGCCTGCAGGGCCTGCTGCACCCGTTTTTGCGCGTCGATGTCGGCGGCCGCCCCCACCCACTGCACGACGTGGCCGGCGGGGTCACGCACCGGGTCAGCCCGGTCCAGAAACCAGCGGTAGTCGCCGGTGGCGGCCAGGCGCAGGCGCAATTCGTGCTGAAAGGGTTGTTCGGTGCGCACGCAGGCTTGCCACGCCTGCACGAGCGCTGCCTGGTCGTCGGGGTGGACGTAGGCGCGCCAGTCCAGGCCTTGGCCGTTGGCAGCCGAAGTAATTTGCTCCCAGTACGGGCTCAAGTACGTGGTCTGTCCAGCGGCATCGGCTTCCCACACGATGAGCGGGGCGGTTTCGGCCAAGCGGCGGAACCGCGCCTCGTTCTGCTCGGCCAATTGCCGGGCGCGCACCTGCTCGGTTACGTTCACGGCAAAGGTCATCACGCCCTCGATCTGGCCGTCGGCGGCCCGCAACGGCTGGTAGGTGAAATCGAAGTAGGCCTCGGTGAGCGGGCCGCCGGCGGGGCCGGCGCGCACCGGCACGCCCCGGCCGTGGTAAGGTTGGCCGGTGCGGTACACCCGGTCCATCAGGTCGAAAAACGCCGCCTCTACATCGGGCAGGGCGTCGCGGATGGGCAGGCCCGCCAACGGCCGGAACCCGAAGAGCTGGTCCGTAAGCGGGTGCACCAACTCGAAGACGTGGTCGGGGCCCACGTTGGTGTTGACGATGGCCGGCGCCGTGCGAAACAACCGCTCCAAACGGGCGCGCTGGTGTTCGGCTTCGGCGCGGGCCTGCTGCAGCTCCCGGGTGCGCGCGTGCACCCGGCTTTCCAACCGTTGGTTGGCCCCGGCCAAGTCCTGGTTGAGCGCGAGCACCTGTTGGCGGGCGCGTACTTGCTCGGTCGCGTCGTACCCGAGCACGATGACGCCGTCGACGCGGCCGGTGGCGCCGCGCCGGGGTTGGTAGCTGAAGGTAAAGTAACGGGTTTCGACCGCGCCGGTGCGGGCAAAGTCCAGGGTGGCCGGTTGCTCCACGGCATGCAGCAATTCGCCCGAGTGGTAGACCTTATCCAGCAAGTCCAGGTAGCCTTGCGCCGCCAGTTCCGGCAGCGCCTGCCCCAATGGCTGGCCCACCAACTCGCGTCCGCCCAGCAGTTGCCGGTAGGCCGCGTTGGTAAACTCCACCACCAATTCGGGGCCGGCCAAGATGCACAGCAGCGCCGGTGCCTGGTCCAGCACCCGCTGCAGCTGGGCGTATTGGGTTTCCGCAGCCACGCGGGCCGCGTGTTCCAGGCGCCGCCCCTCGCGCAGCAGCGTTTCCACGGACGTGTTGTGGCGGTGGCTCACGTCGGCGAAGCTGATGACCAACAGCTCGCCGCAGCGCTGGGCCGTCAGCTGAAAATACGCGTTGAGGCTGTTGCCCGGGTAATCGACGCTGAACTGGCGCAGTTCGCCCGAGGCGTATGCGTGGCAGTAAAAAGCAAACACGCCCTGGGCCGCGGCGTGGGGGTATTGCTGCAGAAACGTTTGGGCGGGGCGTTCGGGCAACGCCAGCCGCTGCTGCGCCGCGGCATTGACCCGCACAAACTGAAAATCCTCGATCCGCCCGTCGGCGGCCGTGATCGGCTGGTACAGAATGATGCCGCTGGCCGACACGCGCAACAGCGTGTCGGCCAGCAGCGACGCGGCAGAAGAATCAACAGGGTGCGGCATGGGGGCGAGCGAAGATACCCGATCTGGTACGGAACGCCGGGCTGCGCGGCTACGAACCAGGGTTGGAAGCCGGCAGCTGGGCCACGCGCCGGCGCAGCGTCGTCACTTCGTCTTCCAGCGCCAGGGTGCGGAAGGTGACTTTGGCCTCCAGGTCCTGGTAGGCGCGTTCGAGCTCCTCTTCGCGGCGGCGCAGCGCGTCTTCGGTTTGCTTCTGTCCGTGGATGTCGGCGCAGGTGCCGAACCACTTCACGATCTGCCCCGCCGCGTCGCGGTAGGGCAACGCCCGGCCTACGTACCAGCGGTACTGCCCGTCGTGGCGGCGGAAGCGGTACTCCACCTCGTAGAGCGAGCCGGTGGCCAGCGCCGCACGCCAGCGCTCCAGGCAGCGCGGCAAGTCGTCGGGGTGCACCACGGGCTCCCAGCCCCAGTCCAGCGCCTGCTCCAGGGTTTGGCCGGTGTACTCCATCCACCGCTGGTTGAAGTAGGTCACGGCCCCGTCGGGGCGCGCCATCCAGAGGATGCCCGGGATGCTTTCGGCCAGAAATTCCAGTTCGCGGCGTTGCGCTTCCTGCAGCCGGGCCCCGGCCTGCGTGTCGGTGATGTCCTTGGTGATGCCCTGGAAGCGCACCGGTTGCGTGCGGGCCTCGTCGAAGACGGCCAGGCCCGTGGTGCGCACCCAGCGCACCTCGTCGCCGGGCAGCAGCACGCGGTGCTCGACGGCGAGGCGGCCGTTGCCCTGCGGGTCAAGGGCCTGCTGGAGCTGCTGCTCGAGCACGGGGCGGTCTTCGGGGTGGGCGGCGCCCAGCACGTCGTCCAAGCTCACGGCCGCCTCGGCGGGCAACCCAAACAGGTGCTTGCAGCGCGACGAGCACGAAAACTGGCGGCCGGTCCAATCCATCTCCCAGACGCCGATGCCGGCGGCGTCCAGCGCCGCTTCGATGCGTTCGGGCGTCAGCGCGGAGGCAAGGGAAGCTGACATGTGCGAAATAACGTTAGGGGTTAAAGACTAGGGGTGCGTAAGCTGCAGCTCCAAGCCCGATTGAAAATATACAACCATTTGGCGGACCGTTCCGTCGGCCGAGCGCCGCAAGCGGGTGATGAGCGCCAGGACCGGGGTTTCCGCCTCCTGCAGGGCCAGGAACGGCTGGCCCAGGCGGGAGTGGCGCTGCAGGTGCCAGGTGCCGGCGTGGCGGTCGCCGGCGCGGGTGTGCAGCGAAAAATGCGTCTGGTGCAGCTGCAAGTGCGTAGCTTCGGCCCACCGCGAGTCGCCCGTGGGCGCGGGGCGCAAGCAAGTCGTGTGCCACAGGCCGTGCAACTCGCCCGCGGTCAAGCTCGGCAAGTGCGCGTCAAACAACGTAGGTGGATCCGTCACGGCGGGGTACTGGTTAGACAATGGAGCGTTACTTGGACTGGAGCAGGAGAATTCCGGCAGCCGAAACCCGCGTTTTTGCGTAAGACATAAATTGTGTACCCCAAACCGTACTTGCTATGAGTCCGATTCCAGGTGACCGTCCCCCTGAGTCAGCCGTACCAGCCGAGGCGGGTTTACCAGACAGCCCCCCCCCCGGTGCACCGGCCCCGCAGGGTTTCGGTAATACAAAAATAGCTGAAAGTATTACAGAAACTAACGGTGCCGCCGCGGCCCGGGCCACCGGCCTTGCCCCCAAGCGCCCGGGCCGGCCGCCGCGCTCCTCGGCCGCCCCCGTTACGTGGTCGGTGCGCGGGGTGAGCCGGGACGCCCGGGCCGTGCTCGAGCGCGGCGCGGCGCAGGCCGGCAAAACGCTGGGGCAGTACCTGAGCGAAGACGTGGCGGCGTTGGTCCTACAACAGTTGCAGGTACCGGCCGCGGCCGACTCCACCTTGCATTCGGAGATTCAATACCTGCGTCAGCTGGTGGAAAACCTAACCGTGATGCTGGGCGGCGGCGCTCCCCTGCCCGCTGCCCAACCGCTGCCGCCAGCCCCGGCCCCCGTTCCGTTCCCGCCTCCAACGCCGGGTGATGAAGAGGAGTCTGTGCCGCCCGCCCAACCGGCCCGCTGATCCGGCTGGCGCCCCCCGCTGCCGTAGCATAAAAAACGGCCACCCGGCTGCCCCGGTGGTGGGGCAGCCGGGTGGCGCGCAGCGGGTTGCTGAATAAGCTTATTTCAACAGGTCCACCTGCTGGCGGAGCACGTCGCGGGCGATGGCCAGGTTCGTGTCGCGGGCGTTAACGGCCAAGTAGATGAATTTCTTGCCCCCGTCGATGAGGTTGATCAGGTGCAATTGGTTGGTGAGCGTGATGAGGATGTCGTCGATTTGCTCGCCCTGCAGCTTCAGGGCCGCCATGGCCTTTTGCTTTTGCTTCACGACCTCCGTGTTGTAAGCCGCCGCCGTGTCGGGATTGAGCGCGGGGGAGTTGGTGTGGGAGGCCAGGGTCATGCCCGAGGTCGTGTCCACGATGGCCACCGCCAGCAGTTGCGGCAACTCGTTGATGATGTTTTGCACGGCTTGGCCGGCGGCATTGTTGGTAGAGTACGCCATGGAAGGAGCGGAAGAGGGTATTTTTTTGGAGGTTGAAACCGGGTAAGCGCTTGGGCGGCGGGCGGCGCGGCGGTCCGCCAGGCCGTGCATGGAAAAGAGGGAGTGGCGCGTTGCCATGGGCCGGTTAAAACAACCACCAACGTTTGGCCGGGCGGACGGGCTTGGCTTTTTCCCGGGGCAGCAAGGTGACGGACTCGGTCCGGCCGCCGCGCACATCGACTTCTTCTCCCTCGTAGCCCGCGTAGCCGTAGGCCAGGGTGGTCAGGCCCTGCGCCGGCACCAGCAAGGCGTATTCGCCCTGCGCATTGGTGCTCACGCCGCGCTGGCTGCCGCGCACCAGCACCGTGGCTCCGACCAGCGGGTGGCCGTTTTCATCCAGGATGCGGCCTTTCACCACGCTCATGCCGCGGCCGCTGGCTTCGGCCGCCAGGCTTCGTTCGGCCGCAACTTCGACCTCTGGGGCGTTGCCGGCCAGCACGGCGCCGGCGACCAACACCACCGCGGCCACGAGTCCGGCCACCCGGCGGCGCAGGCGTTGGGGGGCGGTGCGCACCAGGTCAAATTGGCGCTGCACCCAGCCGACGGGGCGTACCTGCTCGCCTTCCTGCTTCATTTCGTAAAAGCGGCGCAGGGTTTCGTCGCCCGAACCGCGGCGGGCTTTCAGGTAAGCGTCCACGGCCCGCGTGTTGGCGTCGGACAAATCACCGCGCAGGTAAGCGTCGCGGTACACCGGCAGCAAGCGGCCGGTTGCGGGGTCGAAAGGAGAAGCAGTCAAGCTCATAGCAAAGGGTGTAAAAAAGGTGGTGGTTTAGGAAGAAGCGGATGTCGCAGGCTTAACTAAAGGCAACGTTATGCCGGATACCAGAATGAAACCGCGTGGTCTCGCCCAACACGCTCCCCGGCTCGCTGAACGACGCCCCGGGCTCTGGGAGCGGTGGCTTGCTCCCCCCGGCGGGGCAGCCGCCTGGGGGAGCAAGCGGTTTGGTAAGCGTGCTACCCGGTCCATTTCTACGCGGTGCAAGCGAAGCAAACGGCGGATCAGGGGCTGGGCCCCAGGACAGCGTGGGAAAGGTCATGGCCACGTAAACCACGCGGCCCGATCCGCGGTTGTCAAAACAACCTACCTTCAGGTTAGTATGCCTTCGACCTGCACTCCCATCACCCCCCGCTGCCCCGTGCGCACCGCTTTGGACTTGCTAGGCGGCAAATGGCGCCTGCTGCTGCTCCAACAAATAGCCTTGGGGCAGTGCCGCTACGGGCAATTCAGACGAGCGCTGCCCGACATCAGCGAAAAGGTGCTGGCGCAGGAACTGCGCAACCTGACCGAGGCCGGCTTGGTCGTGCGCGGCGCATTTGGCGAAACGGCAGCCCGCGGTGACTACGCCCTGACCGAAGGGGGCCGGCAGGCCCTGCCGGTGCTGGAGGCCTTGCTGCGTTTCGGCCTCGGCTACACCACCGCCTTGCAAACGGCCGGCTCGCAGTAAGGCGAGTTGCCAGGCCAGGGACTGCCGGAGCCAGTTGCGGGTCGTTGTATTGGGGTGGCTCCCGGCGGCGTACCAAGGCGCAGGGGCGCCCGCCTTCGCATGCCTGGCATGCCCTGCGGAGCGGTGCGCAGGCGCCGGCCGCTTGCCGAAGCGGCCGCCTTGGATTCTTCCGGACTCGTTGGAGCTGCAAGCGACGCCTGCGGTTTGGCCAATGCAACAGCAGGTCATTTTTAAGTATAATTTAAGCAACTATTTACCCTAGTTTTGCGATACACAGCGCTTTGCTTCCAATCGGCTAGCCGCCTCAGACCCGGAAACGACTTTCCCTGTCCGCTGTTCCACCACACCCGGTAGCCCACCCAGGCTACGCCTCTGCTTTTTCCATGATGTTGCTTTATTCCGACGCGTACGTGCAGATCCGACTGCACGAGAACGGGTACCGCGCTGCCTTGGAAGTCACATGGCTGAACCGGTGCAGCGGCGAGGAGCTGCAACAAGCGTCGGTGCACGCGGCCATGCTGGCCCGCCGTCACCACGTCAACGCCTGGATTGCCAACGACCAGTCGATCGGGAAACTAAACGTCGCGGACCTGTACTGGGCCGACCAGATGCTGGAAAGCATGCACCGGGATCTGGGCCTGGACCGCTTCGCGCTGCTGCTCTCGGATTTGGCCCCCAACCGCGAGCAATTCCGGCCGTACCTCGCCAAGTACTCCAAACCGCACTCGCTGCTGGAGTTAGGCCTGTTCGACGACGTCGCACAGGCCCGGGAATGGGCACTCGATTAGGTTTTGCATCCTGTACCAATGCTTGGGTGCACAGCCGCTCCCAAAGCGAAGCGCGGTTCGGTCTCCCTCTCGCGCCGGAGCGCGGCTCCGAATTACCCGTGAAAACCGGCCTGCACACGCCCCGGCGCCATGCGTGGTGGACGACGGGCTTGCGCCAAGCCAGCCGGTTGACGCACTCCCTTCCGAGGATACACAAAGCCCGCACCTCGAGCGAAGCAGTTCGGCCCAGAAACGCCGGCTGCATGGGCGACCGAAACCGGGGCTTGGCCAATGCATGGCGCCGACACGGCACAACCCGCAGCACGGGGGGGACATCGCCTGGAGCCACCGCTGGGCCGTTTCGTATTCTTCGAAAGTCAAGACCACGGGCCGCTGGGTGTACGCCAGGGTTTGATCGGTGGACAGGCGGCTGTACAGGTGCGGGGAGTAGATCCAGGCAAAGTAGTCGACGCCGGCGTCGGCCAGCGCCGGGAACCACACCGTTCCGCCCCACTCGGCGGCAGCCGCCCACATGGTTTGCACCTGGCGGTTGTCGTTGAGGACCCGGCGGACCAAGTGCCGTTTGACCAGTTCCAGAAGCACCAAGCAGTTGTCGCGCACCGGCTGCTCGGTTTGCTCGGCTTTCCAATCCACGTACAGCCAATCATTCGCCAGGTCGTAAGAAATGGAAACAAACTGATTCGAGTGGAGCCCGCGCAGGGGGCCAAGTCGGGGCTGCTGGTTCAGCCCCGCTACGAAATGGGCGTGGATTGGTTCCATGGTGCACCGCTACTTGCGTGTCATTGCCCGACGCCTGACGTAGGAACCGACTTTCCGGGTAGTGCTTTATTGCGCCCCTTCCTTTCAGGATTCCGAAAGCGGAAGGCCCCGGACCCAAGGCACGCCACGGGGGCTGGCCGCGTGGGCACGAGTCAGCCAGGGGAAGTTTTATCCATTCCGAACTCCCGTCCGGAAAACGAACCTGGCCTTGGTTGAAAGTTTTGTACCGAGACTCCGCGAGCGGCCACTGGGCGGGCGTGTCAACGCGCCCTAGTGCGCGGAGAAAGGAGCCCGAAAGGTACACCTTGCCGGCCCCCACTAATTGATGACTGCGGGATAGGCCAAGCTGGGGCCAGAAAGTGGGTTCACCTTACTACCTTCGTGGCCCCACCTTGTTGACCCGTTTGTATGCATTTCGGCTATGCCCGCGTCTCGGCCAAAGACCAACACCTCGACACCCAACTCGACCAGCTCACGGCCGCCGGCGTCGACCGCGTGTTTCAGGAAAAAGTCAGCGGTGCCACCACGCAGCGGCCGGTGCTCACCGAACTGCTGGCCACCCTGCGCGCTGGCGACACAGTGACCGTGGCCCGGCTCAACCGGCTGGGCCGCAACAGCGCCCACATCATGCAGGTGGTGGCCGACCTGCACGCCCGCCAGGTGCGCTTCGTCGCCCTGGACCTGGGCATCGACACGGCCACCCCGGCCGGGCGGCTGGTGCTGGGCATCTTCGCCGCGCTGGCCGAGTACGACCGCGAGAGCATCCGCGAGCGGGCCACCGCGGGCATCGCCCTGGCCAAAGCACAGGGCAAGCACCTGGGCCGCCGCCCGGGGGTGGACGCCGCGAAGCTGGCCAAGGTGCAGGCCTGCCTGGCCGCCGGCATGTCGGTGCACCAGACCGTGGCCGCCACGGGCGTCAGCGAGTCGAGCGTCAAGCGCTACCGGCGCCAGCTGGCCCCGTAAGTCCGTGCGCTACCTTCCCCTGCTCGACGACGCCCAGCGGCGGGCGTTCGACCACCCGCCCAAGTGGACCGCGGCCCAGCGCAAGCTCTACTGCAGTGTGCCCGACTGGGCCGCCCAGGTGCTCGGCAGCCTGGTGACGCCCCACAGCCGGGGCGGTTTCGTGCTGCAGGTGAGCTATTTTCAGGCCACCGGCCGCTTCTTCTCCACCGACCGGTTTCGGGCCGCCGACGGCGCGTACGTGCAGCAGCGCTACCGCTTAGGCGCGGTCGAGTGGGCGCGCTACGACAAGGCCACCCGCTTTCACCACCGCCGGCTGATTCTGCAGCAGTTCGGCGTGGCCCCCTTCGAACAGGTCGAAGCCGCCGTGCGCGCGCAGGTGGCCCACTTCGCGCGCCAGCAGATGAACCCCGTGGCCGTATTTCGCTCGGCCGTGGATACGCTGCGGGCCCGCCGCTGGGAAGTGCCCACGTACGCCGCGCTGGCCGGCGTCGTGACCGAGGCCTTCCGCACGGTCGAGCAGCAGCTGACCACGCAGTTGGCCGCGTTGCTCACACCCGCCGTGCGCCAGCAGCTGGATGCCTTGTTTACCACCGACGCGGAGGAGACCGCTCATCCCCACCGGCCCTACCGGCTCACCACCCTCAAGCGCAGCCTGGAGCTGATGCGGCCGAGCGCCATCCGCGCCAACGTGCAGGATTACGCCGTGCTGCAGCCCCTTTTTACGCAGGTGTACCCCGTGGTGCAGGCCCTGGACTTATCGGAGGAGGTCGTGCGCTACTACGCCCGCTACGTCGAACGGGCGCAGGTCTTCCAGGTGCGGCAGCAGGCCGACAAAAAGTACCTGATGGTGCTCTGCTTCCTGGTCTACCAGTACTACCAGGTGGGCGACCTGTTGACCGAAACGTTGCAGCAGGCCGTGCAGACCCACCGCAACGCCGCCCAACGGGAAACCCAGGAGCGCGTCTACCGCCAGCAGCAGGACACGGCCGGCCAGCTGCGGGAACTGCTCGACGGGGTGGTGCGCCACGGCACGGCCCTGGCCCAGCTGGAAGACGTGGCCTTTTCGTTTGCCCGCACCAACGAGGAGAAAGTAGCCGCGCTGCTGGCCTGGCTCCAAACCCCGGAGGTGACGGCCTTCGGGCAGCTGCGCCGCACGGCCCAGCAGCTGCGCAAAACCGGCGGGGGCAGTGCCAGCGGACCCTACTACCAAGTCGTCGAGGAGCGCTCCCGCGCCCTGCAGCGACGGCTAGGCGAGATTCTGCGCCGCGTGGCCTACGAGGGCGCGGCCGACAGCCCCCTGGCGCACGCCCTGGCCCACTACCGGGCGCGCGACGGGCAGCTAGGCAGCCACCCGCCGACGGGCTTTCTGAAACCGGCCGAACGCGCGGCGCTCGGCGAAGCGGCCAGCCCCGTGTCGCTCTACAAGGCCCTGTTGGCGGGCCACGTGGCCGACCACCTGAAAGCGGGCAAGCTCAACCTGCTGCACTCGTTGCGCTACCGCCCCTTCGACACGTACTTGTTGGACGGGGCGACGTGGGAGCGGCAGCGGGACGCGTTGCTGCAGCAAACCAACCTGCTGGAACTGCGCGCGGCCGGCCCCTGGCTCGACGCGCTGCAGGCAAAGCTGGCCACCGCGTTTGCCGGCACCTTCGACCGGCTGGCGGCCGGCACCAACCCCGGCGTGAAGACGCGGCCTGGGGGCGGCCGGCCCCGCTTCCTCACGCCCGCCCGGCCTGCGGACGAGGAGGCGCCGCCGCCCCGGCCGCTGTTCCCCGGGCCAGGGCTTATTTCGTTGCACGAGGTGCTGCACACGGTCAACCAGGCGTGCCGCTTTACCGAGTGCCTGCAGCACTGGAGCCCCCGCCACCGCCCGCCCCGTCCCGCCGAACGGGTCTTCTTTGCCGGCATCATGGCCTACGGCTGCAACCTGGGCCTGACGCGCATGGCCCACGCCACCAAGCACGTGGCCCAATCCACGCTGGAAAACACCGTCAACTGGTACTTCTCGCTCGAGAACCTGCGCCGGGCCAACGACGCGGTGATAGCCCTCATGGGCAAGCTGCCCGTGAGCCGCTTGTTCCAGCGCGACCCGGGCCAGACCCACACGTCCTCCGATGGCCAGAAGTACTACGTGGCCGTCGATTCCATTCACGCCACGCACTCCTATAAATACTTCGGGCAGGAAAAAGGGATTGTTTCCTACGGCTTCCTCGACGACCGGCACCGGTTGTTTCACTCCGTCACCATCAGCGCCTCGGAGCGCGAGGCGGCCTACCTGGTGGACGGCATCCTGCACAACGACGTGGTCGAGTCCACCATTCATTCGACCGATACGCACGGCTTTACCGAAGTCAACTTTGCCGTGACCTACCTGATTCGCGTGGCCTTTGCCCCGCGCATCCAGTCCTTCCAGGACCAGCAGCTCTACGCCTTTGCCGGGATGGACGTGCCCGACCTGGCCGCCTACGGCCTGGCCCCGGTCAAGCGCCTGGACCGGGCCTTGATTGAAGCGCAGTGGGACACGCTCGTGCGGCTGGTGGTGAGCCTCAAGCAAAAGCATGTGACGGCCTCCACCGTGCTGCGGCGGCTCAATTCCTACTCCCAGCACCACCCCGTGTACCTGGCCCTGCGCGAGTTGGGCCGGGCGGTGCGCACTGAGTTTCTGCTGCGCTACATGGACGACCAGGACCTGCGCAAGCGCATCGACGACCAGCTGGACAAGCTCGAAAGCACCCATTCGTTCGCGCGGGCCGTGTTCTACGGGCAAAACGGGCAGATTCCCTACGCCGGCAAAGAGGAGCAGCAGCTGGCCGATGCCTGCAAACGGCTCGTGCAAAACGTGATTGTGTGCTGGAATTGCCTCTACCTCAACCAATACCTACTCCAGGCCCCGGCGGCCGAGCGCCAGGCCGTGGCCGATGCCATCGCCGCCAGCTCGCCCGTGAGCTGGCAGCACGTCAACCTGCACGGCGAGTTCGATTTCTCGGAAGACGCCCTGAAAGATTCCCTCCGCTTCGACGTGGAGGCACTTTTTGCCTTCGACTGGGAGTCTCCAGCGGCCCCGCTCGTTTAACCTTTGTACCAAACTTTTAACCAAGGCCGCTTTTGCCGACCTGGACGAGGCGCGCCTGGAAGTAGCCTACTACCTCGACACGTACTTCAACCTCGACCGCCGCCACTCGGCCCTGGGTTACCGCTCGCCCCACCAGTTTGAAGCCGACCTCGCCAATCGCCTACCTTAGCGCCGTGTCCGCCACGACTAGACCACCCCAGCTGTACGCCTTGCTGGAGGCCAACTACATCGGCGTGCATTGCCCGCAGCACGGGCCTTACGAGGGCTATATTCTCGTGTTTGACGACGAGGGCAAAGACCGCCGGCGCCCTATCAACCCACTGGCCACCGCCGCGTGGTACGAAACCTATCCGCTGGAACACTACTCGCCCGTCGACGTGGTGGCCGGGACGGTGCTGCTTATGAAGTCTGCCTTGCTTCGCTAAGCCCAGGCCGGCAGTCGCTTCGGTATCGGAGCGGCTGCCGGTGTGCTTGCCCGTTTCATTCCCCACCGCCTACCGCCGATGCCCGTTTTCTCGAACATACCCCCTGCCTCCGCTGCCAGCCGCTGCGCTCGGCTGGAGGCCCTGCGCGCGGAGCTGCGCTGCATCCTGCAGCACCCGGCCATTGTGCCGGCACGCCGGCAGGCAGCCGAAGCGTTTATAGGCCGGTGCACCGATGCTGCCCGACTGGAGCGGTGGCTGACCTTGGCCGTTGCCGAGTGCGGATGCTGGGAGGTGCAGACGTTAGCGTCAGAAGGGTGTTGTTAAACAAATAGGGGAAAACCTCCGACTCGGGCCCAGGCGGGTTTGCTCGGCGGTTGCCAAGCGGAAACCAGGTTCATGTCAAACGGGGCTCCGGCCAGCAGGGGCTGGTCGGAGAAGTCGTACTCACCATGCATGCAGATTCAGGTGGCGGTAGAAGAGCAGGGAGTATGGCAAGAGCGTGGCCAGCGTGGCGGCCTGCTGTTCGTGCGGAAGCCAGGGCAAGTGCCGGGAGGGATGCAGGTAGCTTCAGCAGATGAATGCGTTCATCAGAAAGCGCATGCAGGTTTCAGCTACCATCGTTGACGGGCAGCTGAAGTACAGCAAGTAACTCTCCCTGAAAAACTACTTAGCCAAACTACAGCGGCAGCCGAGCCGGAACGCATCGGCTTAAGGAGCCAAGTCAAAGGTTTTGACTATTTGTTTAACAACACCCACTAATCATCCATTCTTACCTCTAACTCATTCTGCCATAGCCCAAAAGAGTGGGTAGCCATTCCGTAGGGGCACACAATATCCGTACTCTCTTTCACTACTTGCCAGGGTGCAGTGCTACAAAAGTAGTCTTGGTTAATTTTCTGTCGGAATGTGCATCCGTCGTAGAGAGGACAACTGCACTGCTCCTTAATTTTAGCAATCGTTTTAGCCGTCAGTAGATTATAAAGCATCCAGTGGCTTCTAATAGTAGTAGCAGCCTGGAATGCTTCCTCGTATTTTTGGTCTTTCGTCACATTGGCTTCGTCATGATAGCTCACTTCTACACCATTATTAAGCAAAATAGGAGGCGGCGCTAATGCAATCAACTGCGCCAATGCGGCTGGTTGCATTAGCAGTGAGTAAAAGAAAACAACAGGGCTTACGTCTTTTGATACATCAGCTAATATGATGGTCTTTAGATACCAGGTTAAGGCCTTCGCAAGGTAGGTACGCTGAGTATCTTGACTCCACACAGCTATATCAGCTGCCATCTCCTGAAGAAAGGCCTCTTTATCGTGAGAGTTTTTGGCATCTACCTGCTTAATGGTGTCTTGTATCAGTGTTCCGTCTATTTCCCAAGACAGAACGCGGCCAGCTAGCGCTTCTAGCGTTTTTAGAAAAACGGTAGGGGCCTGGATGGAATCAAGTGCCAATCCAGTCAGCAAGAATTTTGTGGCTATATCTGCCTGAATCCTATAGTGGGCAAACAATATGTCACCCAAATGATAGGGCAACGTCATCATGGAGGAGGTAGGCATCTGAAATGTCACACCAGGCAACATTCCCTCCCTGTATTGTTGGGCATAGAAAGAATGAATTTCTTGTAGCGGCATCAGCCCGAAATGGTATTCAGGGACAAGCTTGCTAGTGAAAGTAATGGTATTACGAGCAATCTCCCTCGCACCACTTTTTAGTGGTACCGACTCTACCGCAAATTCAATCTTCTCAATCTGCGCTTGGCCAATGGGTAAGTTTAATTCTAATTGCCCAGTACCGCAGTAAATGAGATAAAACGACCTCATTTCCCCATAAGAGGAATCAAGAGGGATAAATTTAACCTCTTTTTCACCCTGGGAAAATACCTGGGTCAACCCGACTACATCACACATCCACAGGTAAAATCCAAAAATGCCTGATATAGTAGTTACATCTTGTAAGTAATGACAGTATTCGTGCACGAATGCCGGAAGCACTTCGTTCTGAATATGCTGTATACCAGGTTCAGTGCTAAGCCCAAGATTAGATACATCAAGAGCAAACTGACTGGGCCGGTAGGAAGCAAAAGTTGAGCGCATAACGTTTGATACAGATTTTCGCCAAAATTGGGCGACAAGTTACGCTAATCAGTAGCAGGATTTTGCCTATTGTTAGGCGGTTTCTGGGCTGTCAGGAGTTGCGCTCCGTTGTTGCGCATAACGCCCTCTGGTCATTGATTCCCTTGTGAGTGCGGTGTCTTTCGTTGAGAGGTAGCCAGAAAAGTATACAGAGTCGTCCACCATCCCTATTTGCTGTCGCTTCCCGGTGAGTCGGAGGTTTTCCCTCATTTGTTTAACGACACCCTCAGAAGGCAGACAGGAAAGGTGATTTTTAGTCAAGGGAGCGGCCAGCGCGTAAACGGACTACCTTTCGCGCTTTATTCTGTGCCTTTTTAGCCTTCCTTCCATGCCCAAAGTGCCTGCCCCCACCGTTGCTTTTACCGAGCCCTTGACCAGCCCGCCGCGCGTACACCACCCCGCCACGCTGGCGGAACTGCTGGAAGTAGCCGGCACACGCAAGCGTATTGTGGAAGCCTGGGGCGTGTCGGCCCGCACCTACGACACCCGCAAGCGCAGCCCCGGCACCTGCACCGTCGGCGAACTGCAGCAGCTGGCGCGGGTGCTCCACGTTTCCGAGGAAGAACTCTTTGCCGTCGTGCGCGCCGAAGCGGCCGCAGAGTAGTGGGCGTCAGGTAGCGTTACAAAACATAAGGTGTGCCCGGTGCCTGTAAATGGCCTGTGGGCTGTTCCGCCGGCTACTGTGCCGCCTCAAAAGCCCCCGCCATCAACTCCTGCTCGGTGCGCGAGAGCTGGTACCGGCTGGCCACGTCCGGCCATTGCCGCACCGCGGCCACGACCTGCGCGAGCACCACTTCGGCCTGTGCGCCCGACAGGCGGAAGTAAGGAGCCACCTCCCGGGCCAGGTCGAGGTCTAGCGCGTTGTCGGTTTCGGAAATGTTGAGCTTGAGGCCCTGCCCGTAGCGAATGGGATTTAGGTCGAACGCTGGGGAGAGGCGCCAGCCCTGGGGCGTGAGCAGAAAGCCGTGGTTGCGCAGGTGGTCGTCGGTGTTCGAGACGCAGATGTTGAACACGATGCGCCGCCAGAGCTCCGTCAGGTCCTCGGCCACTTGGGCACCCTGTTGGATGAGCAAGCCCGCCAACTCCAGGTAGCTGGCCCCGTCCTGGTGGTCCGTGCCGTCCTGGTACCCGAGCAGGGTCATGGCTGAAGCGAAGTGCAGCCGCTCGCCGGCGGCCGTGCGGTCAAAGCGCTGGGAGAGGAAGGTGTGGTGGCGGCTGTTGAAGCGCTGGGCCCGGCCGGTGGCCACCTGCAGGCCGGCGGCGCGGGCCAGTTCGTTCACCACGGCTTCCCAGGCGCCGACGTCGTGCTCGTCCTGCCCGCTGGGGAACTTGGCAATCCAGAGCTGCCCGTGCTCGTCCACCACGCTGGCCTTGGGCCGCGCGCCGCCCAGCGAGGAGCCGGGTGCCACCAGCATAAACAGCCACTTGAGGTAATCCGGGTCCTGGGGCGCGTCCACCCGTTCCAGCTGCAGGCTGGCGTGCTCCAGCTCCCGCAGCGAGGTCCACGGCGGGGCCGCCATGGCCCGGTTATCGTTGAGGAAGGGGCCCGCCGGGTCAGTTTTGAAGCGTAGCCCGCCCATGCGGTGGCCATCAAAGACCCCCAGCAGATAGTCCGATTCGAGCAGCGGCCGCTCGCGGCGCTCCTCCTGCCGGGCCAGGGCAGCTTCGCGCCGGCGCATGAGCAGCCGTCCCCAGCGGTCGGGCGACGAATCCAGGAAGAGGCCGAAGTTGGCCTGGTCTTCCGGCAGGTACTGCGGGCCGGCAAACAGGTGCAGCGCCGGGTCCAGCACCTGGGCCTGCGGCAGGGCCAGCCACTGCGCGTCGTAGGCAAAGGAAAACACTTCTTTGCCCCGCACCGGCACGGCCGAGAGCGTGCCCATCAGCTGCGGTCCATCGGCCAGGCCCTGCCAGTCGGCGTACACGTAGAGCTGGCGGCGTTCAGCAGTTTTGGCCATGGAATTACTCGCTGGAAGATTGTTTAGGGGCCCGCGCGCTAACCACCAGGTCGGCATCCTGCAGCTTGCGGCCCAGCACGTCATCGGCCGCCAACTGGAGCAAGGTCTTTTCCAGGCCTAGGACAAACAGCACCTGCAGGTAGGCGCCCATGCTCACCGTGGAAGCGCCCTGCTCGATGGCGTGCAGGGTGTTGCGGCTGATGGCAGCGCGCTCGGCCACGCGGGCTGCGCTGAGCTTTCGGCGCAGGCGGGCCAGGCGGATGTTTTCCCCCGCCTGCGTTAGCAACTGCTGCAAACGCGGTAAAAGGACGACTGGGTCTTTGGACATAATGCTCAATATGATGAGCAAAAATACAGAGATTAGCTCAATTTATTGCGCATTATCTGGCACGCCGCATATGTCTGTGCCTAGTGGGCAGTTGTGCTGATAATGGTATAAAACCTGAACTGTTGCCCTGCCTGCTCCGGCGTCTGTAATTGGCAACAGCGTACCGACCTAGTTAGAAGCTCAGCGTAGCCCGCAAATCTTCAAAAACAGCCCTCCCGGATTTTTGGTCGCCTTTACCTTATCGGTTTTCAGCTGGTACGTGAACTTGAAGAGCTGGTCCAGGTGCTTAGGGTCGCCGAGGATGGTGGCCACTAGTTGCGGCTGATTGATGCCGAGGGCCTCCAGGTGCTGGCGGGCCGCGTGCGCGCGGGCATCCTCCGCCGGCTGCTCAAAGGGAATGGGCAGCTGCTGGGGCTGCTGGCGGGCGATGGTAAAACGCACGGCGTCGTAGGCCCGCCCTTTCTTCACCAGCTCGTAGTCAATTTTGAGGTCGGTGTGCTCGCTGACTTGGCGCACGGCGATGTCGAGTACGCGGGCCTTGAGCTGGCTGATGTTCTGAAACAGCTCCGGCTCCTTGCCCTTGGGGTCTTTCAGGTGCAGCATCTGCTTGAACTCGTCCAGCGGGTAGGTTCGCGTCGACGTCTTATCCTTCCACTGGCTCACCAGCTGGTAGATGCGCTTGGCATACTTGCTGCTCAGCTTCAGGGCCGAATGCAGCTGGTAAGAGGTGAAGTTTTCCTTGAGGTTGAACAGGAAAGGTCGGATGGGCGCAGCAAGCTGAATCTGCAGGCACCCCTTGCCCTTGATGTACTCTACCCGCTGAAACATCCACAGCTGCTGGTACGTGCGCTCGTTCTCCACCTCAAACATGCGCGAGCCCATGTCGGCCGTCGCCTCGCGCAACTGCTGGTAGTTCCACTGCCGCCCGGTAAGGGCTTCCACGTCCTTCACGTAGATGGTATACTCTTGGTCCGGCGTGTCATCCCGGCGCAGCCGAGAGAGTAGGTAAAAGAAAATATCCAGCTGACAAGCGGTGTAGTCGTAGCGGGCCTGGGTGATGGCGTTGTGCTGACGAACGACGGGAACCGGAGCCGGGTCGACAACTACAACGGAGGTATCTTCGGGCTTCATAAACTAGGACATAAGGACGCAGGGATGAGGCAAATGTAAGCGTCCAGCCGATAAAAAACCACAGTGGTAGTTGAGCGTGGTTTTTCGCTTATGAAACGTGGTGAATAGGCTTATAAAAGGTGAGAGTTCACTTATAAAAGGTGGTAATAAAAGGTATAAAAAGTGGTTTTTCGCTTATAAAAAGTGGTTTTATACCATTATATACTACTGAATATCAGGCACTTATGAGCCCTACAAATAGACAATGACTAACAAATAAACTCACAAAGGTTGTTGATGCCGAATCCGGATAGCTTTTTAGGGTGATGGTCCAAAACCCAGACCAAACAAACAAGAAAGCAACAAGAAAATCAGAAAACCCTGACGAACAAAGGGATTGCACTTTTCTAAGCAAACCCATAACATTAGCCACTTAAAACCACTTTTTATAAGCAACTGCAGGAACTACTGAACCCTGGGCTATCCACCCCTTACCACCACTTTTTATAAGCCACCATGACTTTTTTCGGCAGAAGAACGGTCATTACTAACTTTATACTAACTTATGACTAACAATGAATTACCACGTTTTATAAGTGTCTATCCTCCCCTACTGCCCGAACTAGCACGTTTTATAAGCGAAACCCAGACTCGACAACAACAGTACACCCACCCTTTTGCCTAGCCAAAACGCCGTTCTAGGCTTTGAAATCGGGCATAATTGGACTTTCTGCCCCGTAATGGTTTCCTGTAAGCATACCTGCTCCAGTGGGAAGCGGTGGGAACAAAGCTTATAAAATGTGAGAGATACAGCGCCTGGCCGGCACTGCCTTCACCATGGCTACAGCCTTCTCCTCCCCTACTGCCCAAAAAAGGAAAGCCAGTCCTCGTAAGGACCGGCTTTCCCAAGGCAACGGCCTGCTACCCCTCCCCTACTTAGCCGGCGGCAGCTTGCCGGTTTTGCGTAGGTGTGCATCGTAGTGCCGGTGGGCAGCCTCCAGGTAATTCTTGATGGTGGTGGGCGTGTCCGGACCGGGCGTGGCCAGCAGCAGGCTCATCTTAATCTCCTGCACCACGGATTTGGCGATTTGGACCGTGTGCAGCGGTACTTCGCCCTCCGGAGCGGGCGCAGCTGCCGCGCCGGGCTTACGGCCCCGCGTAGAAGCGCGAACGGGTGCAGCCGCTGGGGCTGCTGACGCTGAAGACGCAGCCGCAGAAGGCGCGGATACCGGTGCGGGTTCGGGGGCAGGCGCCGCCGGAGCAGCAACTGCAGCGGGTGGTGCTATGGGCTCCACCGGTGCCGGCGGCGTGGTGGCCGTGCGGGTGGCCTCCCCTCCCATCCCGGCCCGGGCCTGCTGGCGGGCTTCTTCGGGTACTTCAATGCGGCGGCGCGGCGTGATTTGTGGTTTCTCGAAGCCCATTATTTCGCGGAGGTTGAAGTGGTGGATACAGTGGCCGCCGCGGCGGTGCGGCGGTCGGGCAGGCCCAGGCGCTCGATGAGCTCCTCGCAGACGCGGCGGATTTCCTCGCTCGTGTCCTTGGAGCCGCCGGCGTAGCGCGACCAGGCCGGGTTGAGCAGGCTATAAAGGGTCGAGGCCCGGGTGTAGGCCTTGCGGTGGCCCAGGTACGAGTTGAAGCGCGCTAGGCCCAGCCCGTCGATGTAGTCGTCCATCTCCTTTTCCTCCCGCTGCCCCGCCACGCGCTTGGTGGGCAGGCCGTAGTACTGGAAGTCAATCTGGGCGTCGTCGGCCGCTTTCTTGATGGCCTCCAGAATCGTCATAAACTCGGCCGTAGAGGCCCGGTCCAGGTAGTCCGATACCAGGGGCACAATCACTGCGTCGCAGGCCGTCAAGGCGTTGAACACGTCGTCGCCATCGGCCCGGCCGGGCACGTCGATGATAATCAGGTCGTAGTTGTGCTCGGGATTGTCGATGAAATCAAAAATCTGGTTCAGCTGCCAGGGGTACACGTCGTAGGGATACTGGGCGTCGGGATTGGTTTCGCGAAGCTTGGCGAAGTTGGCCGCGTCGACCTGCTCGCGGGTCTTGACGATGCTCTGCTGGTAGTCGCAGTCTAGGACGGCGATGCGCAGCCCGTATTCGGTCGCCAACGGAGCAGCAAGCACGAGGGCCAGCGTGGATTTACCGGAGCCACCCTTCTGGGTGGCAAAGCTGATAACCTTGGACATAGTAGGTGCGGGGTAAAGGCGTGGAAGAGCGGTGGCACAGAGGCCAGCGCAATAGTAAGCCAAAAGTAATAGAAAAGCAGAAAGGCAGAAGCGCAGAACCGCACTTTTGCGGAAAAGCAGAAATGTTGTTACTCAGAAGAGTGGTTTTGTACTTCTGTTGTCAAACTGAATTGCAAAACAACAGGAAAACAGAAATGTAAATCAGTTAAAAATTACTTTAACAGAAATGAGATTCTGCAGAAGTAAAGATTTGCAGAAACGCAGTTCCGTAGCCAGCATAATAGGTATCTTTCGCTCGGGTAACAGAAATACAAAACAACAGAATTGCATAAAAACAGATAAAGCGCTCAGTTAATGCCTGAGCACATAGGAGTGCACAAACTGCAGAAATGTAGAACAACAGAAAGGCAGAATGACGGCTACGGGCCAGCCGAGTTTACATCTTAGTTCAAGTGCCGCGATAACAGAAATGCAGAATTGTAGAACTGCAGAAGCAAAGCCCACAGAATGAAAACCGGCCCTGCTGGTCCCAGGAAGGGCTTACCGGGCAAAGCGCATGGTTAAACGTCGGTTGGTGGGCACCGGCCGGAACCTTTAAGAGAACTGGTAGCAGGAATAGGACCCAGTGCACAACGCCACACCGTGGGGAAATAAGGATGCACATAAACACGAAGCAGGAAAGGCGCGTACTAGCTTCTTACTAACTTTTTGCTAAGTGTATAGTAGCCTTAGCAAGAAGAACACTGCAATCCTAGTGCTAACGCTCTATTCTTGAGTGATTTAGCAATCAGCAGAGCTGATTGTGTGGCCAGAGAAGGTCTAAGTAACTGATTTAAAGCGCTAAAAATGGCCCACTGGGGCGTAACAGGAAACCAACACTATGAGCACGGAGCTACGCAGGAGGGTCACCCTGGATAACATTGCCTACCGGAAAGGCGAAGCGGCCGCGGCCGAAGTGGGCGCCAGTTTCGGGGCCTACGCCAGTGCAGCGGTGGACTATTTTGCCACCCGTGGCCTGGATCCCCGCGAAACAGAAGCACGCGAAGGGCAGCTCATCATGCAGCAGATAAAGAAGCTCGGCGACCGGGTGTTCAGCTTTCTGCAGGAGCAGGAGCGCACGCTGCTCACGGCCATGTTGGAGGAAATGCTGCGCACCCGCATCACGCTTGACCGGGTGCTGCGCATGAACGAAATCCTGGTGGGCAACCTGAACGCGCAGCTGGAAACGCTCAGCGAAGCGCAGCTGCAACGGCAGCAACAGGCGCTGCAACTGCTGCGTCAGCGTAATGAGGAAGCGGTAGAAAAGCAGGTGCGGGAAGCATTGCAAGCGGCCCAGCAAAACGGGCCGGGCAAGCGTCGGAGCACACCCGAAAGCCCGGTAGGGCAGGGGCAGTAGGGAGGAAAAATGTGTGTTACTGCAAGCCTAAACTCACTCCTTATTGCTCATGTACGCCAAGCTAATTAACCCAAAGACGCACGGCAAAGCGGCGTATACCAACACCGGTAGCTGCGCGCAAACGTTGAATTACTTACAGCACGAAGCGGTAGGGGAGGGGCAGGAAGCCGCGTTTTTTAACGGTGATTCCGACGAGCTCAACGCCGCACAGCTGCTGCACAGCATCGACTGCAACGTCAAAGGACTGCGGGCCACGGAAGCCAAATTCTACTCCCTGGTGCTGAGCCCGAGCGAGCAGGAGCTGGCCCACATCGGCAGCGACGCCGGCAAGCTCCGGGACTACACCCGCGAGGTGATGCGCCAGTACGCGCAGAACTTCGCCCTGCCCGGCGGCCGGCAGCTCGGCGGCCAAGACCTGGTCTGGGGCGCCGTCCTGCACCAGGACCGTACCCACCGGGGCACGGACCCCGAGGTGGTGGCCGGTACGGCCAAAGCCGGTACCAAGCGGGCGGGCCTGCAGGCCCACGTGCACATCATCGTCAGCGCCCGCGACCGGCAGCAACAGATTACCCTCAACCCGGGCGGGCGCCGGCAGCGGTTTGACCTGATGCGCTGGCAAGCCGCGGCGGGCCGGCAGTTTGAGCGGCAGTTCGGCTACGAGGCGCAAGCCCACGAAAAGCTGCGGCCTAAGCCTACCCGGCCGCGCGACCCCGCCCGCGATGCTGGCCGGTTACAGAAGATTGCCGAGCGCGTAGCCGGCATTAACCTGTTGGTGCCCCGGGAGCAGCGCCTGGCTCCGGAGCGGGTGCAAGGCATAGCTGTGGCCCGCACGTTCGATAAGACCTTTTACCGGATGCTGAGCCGGGTAGAAGAACGTGCCCGCGACGGCCGTCCCATCGACAACGCCCTGCAGCTGCTGAGCACGGGGCGCGAACAGGCCCCGGCCCCGCAGCGCCAGGCGGCCACGGCCCTGTACGCGGTGCAGCACCTGGTGCGCAGCACGCAGGCCGACCAGCCGGAGCGCACCGAGCACGTGGCCGAGAAGCGCGGCCGCCGCGGCGCGGAGCTCGACATTGAAATGTAAGCCCGCATATCCTCCATTATCACCAATACCCTATGACCAATTATCCACCCCGGCCGGCGGCCTCTTCTCAAACTTTTGCGCTGGTTATTGGCCTGGTGTTGCTGGGCCTGCTGGCAGGCGAGTGGTACGTGCTCCAGCACCCGGCGGAGCTGGCCGCCGCCCGTGCCGCGCAGAACCAGGCCCAGCAGGCGCCCCGGCTAACTCCCGCCCAGCGCCTGGCGGCCCGGCTGGCCGTCCTCAACCAGCAGCGGGCCGAAGCGCGGCGGGCGCGGCTGCAGCGGCAGGCGGCGCCCGTGGTGGGGAAGCCGGCCGCCGAGCTGGCGACCCGGACGAGCCGGGCCGGCGACGAGGTGGTGAACAGGGGAGGGGCAGCAGCGGTGCGCGTAGCCAGCGCCGGGCAGGGGTTCAAAGGCAAGCTGCTGGTCAAGGCCGGCCGGTTCTACGACGCGGCGGGCGGGTACCTGCGGACGCTGTTGCTGCTGGTAGCCGCGGCGTTGGTTTTTCTGCCGTCCGCGCCGGAGCGCAAACCCGGGCAGGCCCGCCGCAAGCCCCTGCGGCCCCAGGCTGTGCGCCTCGTGGTGGCCAGCTGTGCGGGACTGTTCCTGCTCGGTGCCTACGTGCTGCTGGGCATTACCTCGTATTCGGTCGGCCTTATCCGGGTGGGTTACCCCGTCGCGGCAACGCTGGTACTGGTCAGCGGCTTCGTAGTGGGGCTGCTGCGGGCCCTGACCAAGAGCCCGGACTTTGGGCTGAGCGTGGAGCGCAAGAGGGTGGATACACCCGATGGGTTCAGTTTGCCCACGGAAGGAGGTGGTTGGGTAAACGTACCCAATCCGTACCGGGGCGTGCTGGTATTAGGCGGTGCCGGCGCGGGCAAAACCTACTCCATCGGGGAGCCGGTGATTGAGCAGCTGGCGGCCAAGAACTTTGCCGGCCTCATCTACGACTTCAAATTTCCGGTGCTGGCCGAGACGGCGCAGAAGGCGATGGAGCTGGCCGGGCGCCGGCCGGATCCGCCGCGGCTGCTGCCCAACGGGGAACCCGAGCCGGCGGTGGTGCTGCACGTCATCAACTTCCGCGACCTGCAGCGCAGCGAGCGGGTGAACCCCTTGCGGGCCGCGGACATGCCGGTGGTGGCCTTTGCCGAGGAGTACTCGCGGGCCATCATCAACAACCTCAACCCGGCCAGCATCCGCAAGATGGAGTTCTTCGACATCAGCGCGGTGGCTTACCTGACGGGCATCATCTGGTTTTACAAAAAGCACTTCCCGCGCTACTGCACCATTCCCCACGTGGTGGCCACGGCCATCCACAAGGACTTCAAGCACGTGCTCTCGATGCTGGAAACCGACCCCGAGTGCGCCGGCATGGTGCGCAGCATCGTGACGGCCGTGGAGCAGCGGGCCGAAAAGCAGGTAGCCGCCGTCGTGGGCACGCTGCAGGTGATTCTGAACCGCATCAACTCCCCGGAAATCGTGTGGGTGCTCACGCCCGACGAGGAGAAAGGGGAGGGGTTCTCGCTTAACCTGAACGACCCGAAGCAGCCGGCGCTGCTCTGCATCGGCAACGACCCGACGCTGAAGGAAACCTTCTCGCCAGTGGTCAGCTGCATCATCACGGTTGCCATCAAGCTCATGAACCAGCAGCACAAGCACCGCAGCTACGTCTTCCTCGACGAGGCCGCCACGGTGTACGTGCCGGGCCTGGAGCTGCTGCCGGCCACAGCCCGCAGCAATAAGGTGGCAACTATTTACATGACCCAGGATTTGGCTCAAATGACCGATGCCTATGGGCCTGAAAAGATGAAGGTTATGGTCTCCAACCTCAACAACCAGTTTTTCGGCAAGGTCAACTCGCTCGACACAGCCAAGTTCATTTCCGAGCTTGTGGGCCGGGAGGACAAGCAGATGGTCAGCATCAGCACCGGCAAGAGCCAGGGCGGGGCCGGCAGCCACGGCAGCCACAGCTCCAACCTGAGCACCAGCTACCAGGAGCGCAACCTGGTGCGGGTGCAGGACGCCATCAGCCTGCAGCAGGGCGAGTTTATCGGCCAGACCGTGGAAACCGAGCGCACCTTCTTCCAGGCCGTCATCTCTCGGGCCGACGCTACCCCGGAGCGCTTCCCGCTGCACCCGGTGGCCACCTTCGGCGACAGCGAAGCGGATAGTGCCGCGATGCTCGCGGTGGTGGTGCAGGAGAATTACCGGCGGGTCAGCCAGCAGGTAAAAGAAACCCTGGCCCTGCACGCAAACACCTTAGCAGGAGCCACAAAAAATGAGGTCGAATAGCCTCGAAAACCCCGCAGAAAACGACAATTAGCCCCTTTTTGGTGTTGAGTAAGTACCCAGCACCTAGACTACAATCCCTATGATGAAGAGCTTTTTTACGCCCGCCCCGGCCGGCCTGGACCCCGAGCAGCTCGCCGCCCGCCAGGAGCGGGAGCGCGGCGCCAACAACTCCATTGCCATCCTGATGAGCAACGGCCCGGCGCCGAGCCCGGAGAGCGTGGCCATCATGCAGCGCTACGTGGACGGCGAGCTGAGCATCGACGAGGCCATTGAACTCAACGACGCGATGCTGCTGGCGCGCTACCAGCCGGGTGCGGCCCCGGCCAGCCCTGAGGACCAAGCTGCACGTTGATGGTAGCCGGCGACCGATTCAGCGACGAAAACGGAGTACGGATAAACCGGCTGGGCATTACCGATCCCCAGCAGCTGGCCCAGGCCGAAACCGACTCCTCGCTGCTGCGCCTGCAGCGGCTTAACCTGCAGGGCGGCATCCCCGGCGGGCGCTACGACCACGCCCACCTCAAGCAGGTGCACCAGAAGCTGTTTGAAGGCGTCTACCAGTGGGCCGGCGAAACCCGGGCCGACCGGGAGTTTCAGGGGCACAAGCCCACTTACGTCACCGGCTTCAAGGAGACGATGACCTACGCGCCCTACAAGGAGATTGAGCAGCGCCTGAACGCTATTGGTGAGCAGCTGGGTCAGGAGAACTACCTGAAGGGGCTACCGGCGGAGAAGTTCGCTGAGCGGGCCGCCTACTACCTTGACCAGTACAACCACACCCATGCCTTTCGGGATGGCAACGGACGCACGCTGCAGGCTACGTTTGTGCAGCTGGGCAAGGAAGCCGGCTACCAGGTTGACTTTGCCCGCATCGACCCGGCCACGCTCAACCGGGCCCGCGATCTGGCTATAGTGCGTCCGCACGCGCCCGAGGAGGCAGGTAAGAACTTGCAGGCCTTGAAGGCTATGTTTGAGCAGGTAATCAGTCCGGCCCCAGGGCTTGAAGCAGAAAAGCTACGTGACCCTAGCCAGGCGCGGCCACTGGCGGCCTTGTCAACGCAGATGCAGGCGATGGATGCCCGGCGCGAGCTGGAGGTGACCGGGTACCGGGTGATGGACATTGTGGCCAACATGCCCGGCGCTGGCAATTACGAGAAGGGCGTAGCGGTGGGGAAGGGGGTAGAGGCGACAAACCTGAATCCAGCGGCTGTTCAGACGCACCTAGTCCAGTTTCAGCAGGCAGCAGAGAAGATTGCCAAGCATCCCGCGCTGCAGGGACCCGATGCCCGCCAGGACCAGACGGATGCCAGGCGGTTTCGGGAAGCGGCCGGACAGGTAAGCACAATTGCCCGGCAGCACAGCGTTGGTCAGCAGACTCGGCAAGAGGTTGGAGGGGAATCATCTACTCATGAGCAAGCCCAGGCCGCATTTGGTGTGGCAGCCACGCAGCTGGCCCGGGTCTTACGCGAGCACGGAGAGCCGCTGGCCGCCGCTCGCCTGCAGGAAACAATCCGCCACGTGGATCGCAACCCGTACCTGGGGGGATTAAACCGCGAGAATGTCGACCGGGCAATAGCAACGGCTGAAAAGCTACCCGCGCTCAACAATATTCGTTCGCTGGAGGAGTTGCGCAATGCCGCAACGGTATTGCAGCTTCCTGTCCAGGCGACCGAGCGACAATCTGCCAGCCCTGATCTAACCGTTCGGGGTGCCGACCAGTTGCAGCGATAAATTTGCCTGCAGCTAGTCAAGGCTGGGCAAGCAAGTTCCGCTAACAAAAGCCATCAGCGCGTAACAACCAGGGACTGGGTGGTCATCTTCTCCTTCTTCCAAACAAGGAGCGTCTCCCGTAGCGGGCCTCCGCCTTGTCAAGCGCTTCTTCTACTTTGGACGACTCCGCAGGTGGTGGATACCGCTCGCGTAGCAGGTCATCCAGCAGAAAATCCGGCGCATGAAAAAAAACATCGAGACCAATGGTCTCCTCAAAGCGGGAACGCTCCTTTAGCTGGTGCTGATATGCATTGTAATACCCGTGTTTGAGATATACGAGCACTGAGTAGCGTCCATCGGTCAAATCGTGAATGATGTTCTCCACATAGAACATGTATTCTCCGGTCACGGCCCGCAGGAAATCCAGCTGTAGCTGTTCGCCAACCCGGGGTGTGATGGGTAGGCGGCAGCTGAATGTCTGTGATGCCCGCTGGCCGGTTAAGATAAGTTGGTGCTCTACCTGCTTGAAGGGTACGGCATCGGCATCGCTTTCCAGCAGGTGCAGGTAGGCCGCATATAATGCGTCAAGCCAGCGGCGGTATTTGGAAGGGGAAATACCTAGGTCCTGCTGTAGCTTTTTGCCCGTGGGAACCTTCGCGTCGCTATCAAGAGTGAACAAGACTTTCGCCAGGGGCTGCCACTCCGCATTCTGCTCAGCAAGGCGGCGCAGCACTTTGGGCACTGTTACCAAGTCACGCGTCATCTCTTCCGACTTCATCGGGGGCGTTTCTTCCGGCTGATAGGATTTAGGCATGGCAAAGCGGAGTTAGGAGTGGAAGGATTAGCAAACCACAGGCTAACTCCGTCTGCTTTACTCTTTGTAGTAGCCAGCGAAGTCAACCAGATAGATATGCCCTCGGGTAGCGGCATTCTGCCGCCAATTCTTCAGCGTGTAATCGGTATTGTGTTTCTCATCATACTGTTGCGAATCCTGGTAGGTGTAATAGCTAACGCCGGAGACCGCCAGCCCCAGCAGCTCGTCTACCCGCGGCTCCTGCTTGAATGCCCCCGTTCGTAATTGTCCAACCTGCCAACCGTTGCACCATAGCTGCCATTCAGCCCAGGATTTTCCGTTGAATGCCTTCTGAACCTTTATAAGCTTCACGGGGTCACCAATCTTGATCTTGTGACGAATGAACTCATACGTTCGATCTTCCCGAGCACCCCAGGAAATAAACAGCTTGTCTAGCCCGGGCTTGACGATCCGGCCCAGGCGTTGCTCTTTATTGGCCAACTGGTACGTCCGCCCTTCCTGCACGGCCGCTTCCCGGTCGTATTGGATGACGGCCAAGCGATACCGGGCCCGGGTATATGCCACGTACAGCAGCCGCCGCTCTTCTTCCGCCACCTGGCGCAGGTTGAGTACTGGCCTCCCGTCCCAATCGGTAGCGAAATCGGCAAAGGATGGCGGAATGAGCACGGCGTCAAACTCCAGCCCTTTCACCTTGTGCATGGTCGTGAGCACTACTTCCCGCCGCGAGTGGCCCGGCACCAGCTCCGGCATGTGCTTCTCGTAGAGCTTCATGAAATGGCCATCATCACGTCGGGCCATGTCATCAATGAAGTCCAGCAGGTCCTGATTTGTGGCGTCGTCTTCCTGCTCAACCCTGAACTCCCGTACCAGGCAATGTACCAGATGGATCAGGTACTCGTCCCACACGCCGGCAAAGCTTTGCAACGTCTGCTGTTTAGCGCGAGCAAACTCCTGCAGGTAGTTAGGGCTAAGGGGCGCTTCCGGATTTTGCTGGTAGGGCTGAAGCAGGTGCTGAAATTCGCGCGAGGTTACCGGCGAGCTGGAGGCCCCTTGGATACGCAGGGCCACATCGGGCGGAAGGGTTCGGGACTGCAGCTCGTTGAAAGCGCGGAACACCTCATCGTTGGAGCGCAGCATGACGGCAACCTGCTGGTAGCGCTTGCCCGGCTCGTATTCGGTTTCTGTTAACAGCTCATCGAGCTTCACTTTCCAGTCAGTCTTGGTTTCCCGGAAAGACAGCAGCTCGCAATAGCCCATATTTCGCGCAGGCTTTCGAACGGGCTGCAGGGGTGGAATTGAAAACCGGTCCGGGTTATTGGCCAGCAGCCGGGCCGCCGCCTGCAGGATGCCAGGGTAGGAGCGGTAGTTATTGCTTAGGTAATGCTTTTGGGGCTGATACAGCTCCTCAAACTCCGCATAATAGGGATATGGGTCAACCTCACCTCCCTCCGTTACGCGCTCATACCCGTAAATGCTCTGATTAGGATCGCCAATAACGCAGAGCTTGGCCGAGTCAACGGGAGCAATGGTTTTGAGCATGGCCAAGCGCTCACCCGTTATGTCCTGAAACTCGTCCACGAACACGTATTCAACTGGCCCCAACTGCTGGCGAATCAGCCGCGGATTATGGGCCAGCGCCCGGGCCAGCTGCGGTACCCACTGGCTGAACTCTATGCCCTCCAACTCTCCTTGCAGGCAGCGCCGGCATAATCCATGGAAGGTGTACACGTGCAGTCGCTTAATGAGCTGCCCGTAACCCAAGGCCCGAAACAGCGTGCTCAACCGGTCCTTGAGCTCAACTACCACGGCCCGGTTGTACGCCAGTACCAGGATCTGGTCTGGTGGGATATTGTTCTTCTGGATCAGGCGAGCGACGCGTAGCGTCAGGGTGTGCGTCTTGCCGCTGCCGGGCCCGGCAATCACCTGCAGGTTATCGCTTAGCGGCGCATCATAGACTTGTCGCTGCTCCGCACTGAGCTTTTCCTCGGCATCCTTAAGCGCCTCCTGCCGAAAGGCCCGCAGCATGGCATGGTCAGCGCCCAGGTGATCTGCCAGCAAGCCTACCAGGTCAGCGCTACCCTCACAGGCAAAGTACTGCTTGATAAAGGCGTCCTGTTTTTGGTGGGGCATCGCGGCCAGGCATTCCAGAGCCAGCAGCCGAAGCTTTTTAAGCTCCGTTCCTTCTAAAAACTGCTGATGGGTCTGGTAATCCCGCGAAGACTGGTCCTCGTAGTCCGGGACGGTTTGATCCAGCAGGAACAGCTCAATGCCCATGGGCATAAAGCTGCCGCCCCCTTTGAGGTAGCCCAGCGCCCGCGCGAGAAACAGCAGGTTATCTAAATAATCTACCCCCGCTTCTTCCAGTTCCAGCGCCACCACCATGTCGGCGTAGTTGAAGGTGTACTCTCCCGTGAGCGTCTGAGCAGTCACATACTGTAGCAACGCCAGGAGCCGTTTTTTTAATTCGGCCAGGGGCTTGCTCCAGAGAGAGTCGTGGCGGTTACCGTTATAAATCAGCTGCGTTACGCCCGGCTCACTGCGGTCGCGCACGTTCATGACGGATTGCAGCCGCGTGTTAGGCAGCAGCCGTACCAGCTTCAGGGCGAATTTAGCCCGCTTCTCCCGCCAGTCCGCTGCCAGATCCTTAGCGGTTGTCTTCTTGTCAACCGGCTTCCCTTTTTTGAGCGGTGTCCAATAGATGTGGTCCGGCTGAAGTTGTTCAGCCGCCACTTCCCTCACCAGCCGGTCCAGCTCATTGCCGTCCAAGCTGCGCTGTGTCTGGGGAGCTATTGGGGCCAGGAGACGCTCCGCCAGCAGAAACACCGACTCCACCAGCGGCAAGTCCCGTTTGTTCCAGCGGGATTCCTGCCAGGCTTTGAGCTCTGCTTCCCGCAGCTGCGTCAGCTCCAGATGCAGTTTCCGGTCAATGGATATGGCCTTGATCTTCTGGGCCAGAAACAGAAACCGGAACAGCTCGGCGTGTCGGCTTTTACCCGATAGCGCTTTGAGCTCTTCCATGGGCATGCTCACAGCGGTGGCTTCGCGATACTTCGATGCATGCAGCTGGGCAATAAACTGCTGCATCTGCGCCCGCTCCGTATCGTCTTTGATTTTCAGATAGCTGGGCTTCTCCAGTAGCAGCAGAGGTAGAAACGAGGGGGTAAATAGCCCGAGGCGAATACGACCCAGCAGTTCCAGCCAGTGCAGCGCCAGGCGGAACCGGACATCGTCCTCTTCTTTCTCATCGGCATCCCGCTGCCACAAATCCAGCGGCAGTGCCAAGGGCTCATGCACCAGTGTATCCAGCTCCCGGTACTTCTGCGCATACTGGTGAATCAGCTGTTGCGTCTTCAGCACGTACTCCCAGCTCAGAGCGGATTTGTGCTGCAGGTCGCGCAGCACCTGAAAATCCCGGCTAGCCATTACACAAACGGCCTGGATAGGATGGGCTTCAGAGAATCCGGCTGCCTCCAGCGCAGCCCGGTTACGGCCCGCCCGGCCTACCTCCTGCAGGAAATCCTCAAAGGCGGAAGAGGGTCCCAGGTGGTATACGTAATGGATGTTTTTGATATCCATTCCCATGCCGAAGGCCTTGGTTGCCACCAGCACCACCGTTTCACCCGTCTGATACGCGGCGTACTTGCGCTCCCGGTCAAAGCCATCCAGCCCGGCATGGAAGTAGTCAATCTGCTCGGCCCAGGGCAGCCCCGCTTCGGTGGCCAGCTCACTAAGCTGTTGAACTGCTTCTTCGGCCCGGCGGCGGGTCCGCACGAAAATAAGTACCCGGCTCACACTTGCATCGAAGGTCTTCTCCTGCAGGTTCCGCACGACGGTTTCCGCCTGCTGGACTTCTTCCTTGACCCGCTCAAAGCTCATGCGGATGTGCTCCCGCACCGGATTATAAGCTAATTCTCCTATGCGCTCCATTACACGAATAGCTGCGTAAACTCCTGATAGATCTTTTCTGAGACGGTGGCCGAAAATAGGAGCACCGGGAAACGGCGGGAGCTTCCTTCCCGGAAGCGCTGAACGGCCTTCCCGGAATACAGGTAGTCGGGCCGGAACTCATGCCCCCATTGCGAAATGCAATGTGCTTCATCGTACACCGCGTACTCCAAGCCTTGGTCGTTATTGAAGCGCTGCAGAAAGGCCTTGGTAAAAGCTCCGCTCCGGAAGCGCTCCGGGGTTATGAATAACAGGGAAATTTCCCCGCCCGCCAGCCGGCGGTAAATCTGCGGCAACTCATCCCGCTTATCCTGGTTGATGTATTCCACGCTGCTGTAAAAACCAAGCTTCCACAGGGCATTTACCTGGTCTTCCATCAAGGCCTTGAGGGGCGTGACGACAATGGTCAACCGGTTGGTAAAGGCGCTGCGGTACAGGGCCGGGGCCTGGAACAGCAGGGATTTGCCCCCGCCCGTGGGCAGCGATACCAGTAAGTCCGTCTGAGCGGGAAGGATTTTATTGAGATAGGGCTGCTGGTGATCGTACCAGGGATGGCCTTCCAGGAAAACTTTGCTCAGCAAGGTCTTGGCTTCCTCCAGGTCCAGGGTAAACTCCTGTTCCGGCCGGGCACTCAGTAGCACTTGGTCGATCATATGCGCGGCAGTGAGGTATTCCTCCTCGGTGGCCCAGGGAGCATCCGTGAAGTACTTCTGCATCTGCCAGGACTGCTCCAGAGCAGGAAAGTCACCCAAGCGGGGGTCCAGCAGCCAAAGATGATTGTCATCGTGGTTGTCCAGTAACCGGGAGCGCAGCTGCTGCACCAGTGGCTGCTGCAGCTTCAGCAGGAAAAACAGGTCACGCTCGAGCACGTTCTCCACGCTGCTGCCCTCAACAGAACTATACTCTAAAGAACCAGCTGATTCGCTTGCCTCCACGTCCCGGGACTGTAGCCTTGCCCGATCGAATAGCTGGGAGCCCCGGGCCAGAAAGTAGTTTTCGAGTAGGTTGAAGCTTTCCAGCACAAACTGAACCGGGCCCAGGTAATTAGCTTCCACCACGGCCGTTGCCTGACTGATCGGCACAATCAGGAGCCGGCGGCCCGATCCGTACTGGTGCAATAGCTCCAAGCGACGACCCAGCGCGGCCTCCCGCCGCGGTATGAAGAATCCCTGACCCCGGAAATAGGCCTCCAAGGGCTCTACTTCCTCCAACCGCTGTAGGAGCAGTATTAGAGGAGAGAAGCTGCTGCGCTCCAGGATTTCCTTAACCAGAAGGGCTTGGAGCAGCCAATAGCGGGAACGGTAGATGGTTTCCGGGTTGAAAGGCGTAATGCCCAGCCGTCGCTGCAGCGGCAGCTGGGCTAATCCCAGCCATGTTACCTGCTGACGAGGAAATGGGCGCTCCGCTCCACTCACTACGTGCACTCGCGACGGCGCCAGTGAGGTAAGGAGTGTCTCCCAGTCAAAGCTTCCCCAGATGCGAAACTGTCCGTACAGATGCTTTTCCAACCACAGATTGGTATAGGCGGCAGGAACCTGCGCCCCAAGCTCCGCCGCCTGATCACGGCGGAGCGCTACGAAGCTCTGGCCACCAGAAAATTTGATCCATGCGGGCCGGGTGGCCGGGCTCGCCAGCAGATCGGCGGTAGCCAGCTCCCGCAACAGCAGCTTGCGGCCTAACGTGATGAGGTCAGGCTCCAGAACGATCACTTCCAGATCCGGCTGGTCCTGTAGCTGCGTCAGGTGCGCCAGCAGCTGCTCCGCACTCAGGCAGATTCGCAGCCCATCCTGCCACAATAGTGTCGTCGGGGCGTGATGACACCTGCTAAAGTCCACGATTGCCTGCAGGCGGTGCCGGAAAGCCGGAGCCATATTGGCCGGCACAGTGGGAATCTGGGCTTGCCGGCAATACCGGAAGTAGCGTCCCGCGATAACGCGCTCAGCCGGGTGGTCCACCAGCTGTTCCAATACCGGCTCCTGGAGCACCTGCCGATAAAGAGCTGGCGTGTTGTCTGAATCCCAGAAGCTCATGAAGGACTCAGTTCGCAACTCGTTCCATAGCTCGGTGGGAGCCAGCACGAGTGTGCGCGGGGAGGTGCTCTGCTGCAGCTGCTCCCGCAGCAACCGCTGTCGCGAGGAGGGCTGCAGCTGCGGCCGCAGGTAGCCAGCAGCTTCGTGTCGCAAATCGGCCGCGGTTAGCCATGCTTCCTGCTGCTGCGTCCGCAACCGGGTCAGGGTGTCCACCACTGCCGCTCCAAACAGGGGTGATAGCTCTTCCCACTCCGCCGGGGAAAGTAAAAGCACCCGTCTTACCTGGGTCAGGAAAAGCTTTAGTGCAATCTCAGCATCCGCCTGCGCCTGGTGGGCAGTGCGCAGAGCTAGCACCTGCCAGTCCACGCTTAGTGCCATCTCAACTGTAAGCGTGTCCCAAAGGCAGTCCGCTCGCAGCTCCACATCATGCTCCGCCAGCACCGGTGCGTCGAAATCGGTTAGGTTATGTCCCACCAGCAGGTACGGAGCGCTGTCGGCCACTCGGATCCGAAGCTGCTGCACCCGCTCTTCCACGGCGGTATCTCCCTGGCCCGTATGCCACGCGCCCGGCCGGCCCCAGGCAATTTCGTGAATGACTTCCCGGTCGCTCTCCAGATCGAGGCCCAAAGCGGAAAAAGCAGCAAGGAGCTGCTGATCTCGGCCGGCCCGCACCCTGTTTAGCAGCAGAGGGCTGTTAGCCGGCGTTAACCACTGACTCACCGCAAGCAGCTCTTCATCTGTCAGCTGCGCCGCTACCTTATCCTGAGCCGTTGGTGGCAGGACGTTGAACTGGGCGAGTGCCGTCTCCCGCGGAAAAGCATGAGGCTGCTCCTCTTCCAACCAGACTTCCAAGTGTGCGGAGGCGGGAAGTGCTTCAAAAAGCTGTTTTTCGAGTTCCTGCGCGGCATCCGCAATGGCCATTCGGGCAATACGGCGGCGCTGACGGAAAACCTCGACCTCAGTGGTGGTGCCGGCCTGTTGCAGCCACAGTGCGACTACCTCGTTGTAAACCTCGGGGTGCACCTTGGCCAGAAGTCCCTTAAGCTTGGCTAGGTCGGTGTGCAGCTGTTCACCGTCCTGCTGGGGCAGGCAGGCCAGACAGAGCCCGGACAAGGTACGGTGCGGCGTACTAGTCCACCACGTCACAGCGGCTTCGGACGCGGCCAGCAGGTGAGCTAGTGGAGTCGCTACGGCCAAGTTGCCAGCCAGGGGCGACTGGTAGTACAGCCATAGCTGCCAGGCATAAAATGGTGTCGATCGATTGAGAACCGTTTGCACCGACTCGGCAAGTAAACCAGGCAGATGCTGGCTGATTTCTGTCAGCGCCTGTATGGCCGGACTCCACGACTCGGTGTCCGTTACCGGGCGGATGCGGCTTAGTAGTTCCAGGACGGTTTCGGCCCGTGCTTCTTCGGGTAGTACGCGTAGCAGAGTCAGAAGTGTGTCCACGTCCACGTGCTGCTGCACCCTGTGAAGCAACGCCAGGTTCTGGCTGAGGGGACGCGCCCAACGAACCTCCAGGGTGCCCGGTTTCTTCCTGCTGGGGCCTTCGGCAAACAGCACCCAGTCCTTTAGCTCGGGCAAGGTTCCAAAGGCGGAAAAATGCCAAAACAGCTTTTCACTCGCCCCTCTTTTCAGGAGAAAGCCAAAGCCCCGCTCTCCAATCACGTCAACTACCTGCCCCAGATACAGCTCATCATCCGCGGGTTGCTTTGCCGCGGAAGGCTTAGATCTGGTACCGCGATTCTGACCTCCCGCTTTGGGCTGCTGGGCGGCTTGGGCTGCCGGCGAAGGCTCTTTTTCGCCTGCAGCCGGTGTTGTACTTAACAGGCTTTGCGTCTCTGCGAGCAGCTCAAGGCTAATAGTGTGATTGTTGCGGGGAGACTGGGGCTCTTCCGAGGTCTGCTCCGTAGTCTCCAGCGGGGCAATGTCATCTGGGTGGGGAATACCTAGCTCATCACTCAATATAGTCAGCCAGGCAGGCGGTGCCGTCTTTACGAACTTCAGCTGCGCTTTTATCCCATGCTTACCCAGAATATCTTCCAGCTGCTTGGGGCTGATCTTGTAGTATTGATAGATTTTTGCAAGCTGCATAACAAGATTGCCCGGGTTGAAATGCACCAAGTGCCAAAGAGAACCAAGGTAAGTTGTTTTCGAGTACTGTTTTAGCCAGGATGGGAAGTTATGTCCAGCTTAGCTAGGCTACCTCAACATGCCATATTAACAAACAAACTGGAACATCTTATATATTGGCAGGTGAAATAGCAGACTGAGCCATGAATGTGAATAAATTAATAAAAATTGCATTTTTATTAGTGACCGCACTATGTGTTGGTTCAAATGAAGTCTTCGCGCAATCAGCAAATACAACAGCAGTAACACCTAGCTCTAGAGCTGATTCAGTATCTATTTATATAAATCAGATTTTACTCAGCCCATCAGAAGATGCGGCTGTTCTGAAAGCATTAACTTATTTAAGTAAGAAAAGTGAGAGCTTAAAAGATGTTATTTCCAAACCCAATACAACGCTTGATAAGCTTATATTGAGTGAATACAATATAAAGGAAAATATTAATAACCATGCATATAAACAAGTTTTATATGAAATTAAATCAATTAACAAAATATCGAATGAGAAGAAAATTCAGGTAGGTGATACATTAAAACTTCCTGTTTTGCCAAAGAAGTCAGAATTAATAAAAAGCGTAAACTACACCCAATTCGTTGACCCTGAAAAGGGATTAAATAAATTCTTTACAACAGCCTCATTTATAAAGAGCGACTTAAATGCAGCTCCTCTAAGTCAATTTGCATATCAGCCTGCTTTTACAGTGATTCGACTGGATTCTTTGAATTTGGTTTTTTTTAAAAAATTTCTGCCGAAGTCATTAACAGAGCAAAAGAATGGCATTGCGTATGCTGAAGTTAATGACCCTGAATTCGTTGCAGTAGATTTTCCTGCATCAAACATAGACTTTCCCGTTACAACACCGCAGAGTACAAACGATGATACTGATTTAATTAATTTGATAAAAAATATTGATAAAAAATATTTTGGGAAGTATATTTATATGGACTTTTTTAATGATGGTGATTGTAAGCATGGTGAAAAAGTTTTCGACGTTATGCGGCTAAACCTAGAGCATTATGGATTGAATCCCAATGATCTATCTTTAATTCCGGTTCCAGTAAATTATTTCAAGAATGAGGAGAAGTGCTTGGAGTTAATGAAAAAACTATTTACACTTTCGCCAGATGATAGCCCTGAAATAGCTACTTTTAAAGTAACTGGACAAGCAGGTCTACAGTCTTTGATAAAACTAAAAAAGAATAAGACAAAATACGAAGAGTTAAAGAAGCGAAATCCAGAGATTATACCTGAATTATACTTAATTGCCTGTATAAGGGCATGTTATGGTCAAGAGCCTGATGTTTTAGCATCTTCCTTTTTCAGTAGGTGCTATGGCTCAAGCGCATTATTACCATTTGAAGATGGTAATACATCTGTGATTACTGCATGTTTAAATGATAATGGAACTTATATAGAGTCTTTTCTCAAAAAAACAGACCCCAAAATAAGCAAAGGGGCAACAATTGGAAAGCCCGAACCATTGTTTGCATATTTTATGGCTTACGAAAAATCGGGCAGCATTATCGTGGGATGCGCAGCTGAGGGTCAAAAGCCTAAATTTCGTGGTATGTATTCTCAGGGAGGTGACTATGTAACCACACTTGGTAAAGGGTATGGATGGGTTGGGAAGTGTATACAGAGCAATGATATCGGCGCAAGCTTTGCCACTCCAGATGTTGGAACGAAGGTTCTAATTGCAAAAGCTTATTGGAAATCTGTTTTAGAAAAGCCAGTTAGCGCTTTAAAAACGCGTCATAGGGTCGTGCTTGCAACTGATATTGACACCGCGTATGCAGGCAGATTTGCCTCCGCAGGTGTCCTGAATTTAAGAAAATTAATGCAAGCAAGTAATGGCTATTGTGAAACTATAACGGGGAGCATTAAAAATGCCAAAATTGAAGATGGTTCATATGCAAAGTACAATCAAATTACGCAGTCAGCGTTCCACGGAAAAACCGGAATTGGCGGTATATATTTTTCAAATAACGAATTTTATGTATATTTGAGTTCGAATTCAGCTTGGACAAAAGTGAATATGAATAGTATCCATTTATTAATTACAATTGATAGTGAAAAAATTATTATAGACAATATAGATGATTTCAAAACACGTTTCAAACAGGTAGTTTCCCTCAAAAATCTGTAACACTCCAAACCAAAACACTCCCCATGAAAAAAATTTACATCTCCTTAGGCCTTTTGCTGATAATACATTCTGCTGCAATAGCTCAGAATAACTATTCAAAAATCATGGTAAAGGCAATAAAGAAAGCTATTGGCTCAGACCTTAAAGGTTACCAATCATTTAGCTATCCAACCGATAATTTCGGTATCGTAACCTCTTATACATCAACTGCAGATGATGGAAACTTTTTGTGCGATACCTGGAACTGTCTTAACGTAACTACTCCACCTGCGAATGATAAAGCTGCTTGGCTTAACGTTAACGGCTTCGCTGCTGTTGGAAGCGGTGGAGCAATCTCCTTTACCAAAAACCAAAAAAAACAACTGGCACTCAAGGCTATTCTGCCTAAAATATATGATGTCGTGGGTATTGGAGCGGATGCTTCGTTCGAAAGTGATGTTACGACAACATTGAGTTTTAGCAGTGCACAAATGAGAAAGCTGCTGAAGCAGCAAATGATCACATTCATCAATTCACAAGATGACACTAAATTGATTAAGCAAGCATTTACAAATGGCACCCTTGTGATTGCCGTTTCTGATTGTGTTGTCAATGATTTAACAGTAACAATAAAGTCTAAGGGCAAAGTTGGTTCCAAGTTGGATGCTAAATTGGGCGTAGCAGGGACAACTGTAGCTGCGAAAATTTTCCAGGATGCATCCTTAACAGTTAGCGTTGAGAAGACTTCTGAAGGAGAATTCACTTTCAAAGTGAGTCATCCTGTTATCGTTGCCCGTCTTATTAAAAAGCAGCCAGGCGCTGGCGTATTGGGTGCCAGTGATGATTTTGAAGATTGGACGGTCATAACTCCGCTAAGTGAGCCTACGGCAGTTAAACCTTAAGTATACTCACGTATGAGTGATAATACCCAGAGTTGGGTATTATCACTCATGCTTTGTGCAAAGCATTCACCCTGTTTTATAAAAATTTAGCTAGCAACGTGTTAACGAGAGTCGTATTAACGAGGCTTTTTATGACGTATCTCAGATAGTCCGAAACGGACGTTTTGCGAGATGCTGATTCGCTCCGATTCCCTTAGCGTGAATTTCCGTTCGAACTCTAGTGCTATCCCGTTGCGAGGTGGCTGTCCCTGTGGGCTACCTATTAGCACGTCAGGGTAGGAGCAGGGCTTACAAAGTTGAGCATTGGCTTTTAAACCCCGGGTCGGAGGTTTTACCCGATTTGTAACCCTGCTAGGCACAGGTCGAGGTGACGCACATAGCTGCGCCTGGGCAAAGCGCTGATCCTCGTGTAGTAGAGTCAGGCAGGCATTTCCGGTCTTAACAGGCAGCCGTATCTACTTTTTGTGAATCTCAATCCCGGAATTTGTTGCTCTTGCTCAGGTTGCAATCTGCGCACAGGGTCTGCAGATTAGGGGTTTTCGTTACAACGGGGCGAAAAATTACGCTAAGCCGTCGCAGCCGTCGGCGCGACCGCCTGTGCGGGTTGGCGCAAGGGGCGTAGGCCGTTGCGCAACAAGATTTCCTGCTCGGCAAAGGTGTATTTGCCCAGCCGGTTGATGTGCTCGAAGCGGGCGGGGGAGAGATGGGTCAGGTCCTCGTCCTGTACGGGGTAGCCTTCGGCCCGCAGCTGGGCAATGACCTCTTGCATGTAGACCGTGTTCCAGACGACCACGGCGTTGGTGAGCAGGTTCAGGCAGCCCACGACCTCCTGCTGGGCCTCTTCCTGCTTACGGCGCAGCACCCCGTCGCCCCCGAACCAGAGCCAGCTGCGCAGCGCGTGCAGCTGCTCGCCTTTATTAAGTTGGGTGTTGATTTTGCGGCGCAGGGGCTGGTTCAGCAGGTAACGCAGGATGAAAATGGTCTTGACCAGCCGCCCGTATTCCTGCAAGCCGTAGGTGAGCTGGTGCTGCCGGGGGTAGGCCTGGAGCTTGCGGATAAACAGCGAGGCCGTCACGTAGCCCAGCTTCAGCGAGCCGGCGACGCGCACCAGCTCTTCCCAGTGGCGGGCCAGGTACTCGGGGTTGACCTGCCCGGTGAACTTGAGGGCCGGGTAGGCCACGTCCAGGCCCTTGACTTTGCTTAGCTTCTGGTCGCCGATGTCGCGCAGGCGGGGCGTGAATTCGAGCCCCAGTAAGTCGAAGAGGGCAAAGACCAGGTCGGTGTAGCCGGCCGTGTCGGTGGTGTGCTCCAGGATTTCGAGCTCCGTTTCGTTGCCCAGGATTTCGTCCAGCACGTAGGTGGCGTCGCGCTCGGTGGCGGCGATGACCCGGCTGCCGTACTGCGCGTACTGGTCGGCCGTGTGGGTGTAAAACGTGACGCCGCGGCCGTATCCGAAGTACTTGGGCAGGGCCCGGGCGTTGCGCACGGCCCCGCTGACGGGGAAGCGCTGGCCGTCGGAGGAGGACAAGGTGCCGTTGCCCCAGGAAGCGGCCAGCCACTGCCGGTGCTGGTAGTTGACCAGTTGGGTGGTCGCCGGCCGCAGCGTTTCCTCCCGCAGGCAGCTGCGCGCCGTCCACCACAGCGCCTGGTAGTCGAGGCCCGTGCTTTGGGCCATGTCGGTGAGCGGAATCGTGCAGCCCAGGGCCAGCAGGCTGGCGTAGCGCAACGTGGCGTGCTGCGGCTGACGCGGGAGCTGTCCCTCCAAGGGCTGCAACTGAGCGGCAAACTGGGTCCAGCCGTCGACTTCCACCAGCAGGTCCGTAAGTTCAACGCGGGGCAGGCGGCGCGTGATTTCCTCCTGCAAGGCCGTCACGGAAGCCGGCAACTCTTCCGCCTGCAGGCGGGGCACGACCAGGCGGCCAGCGGCTTCGTCGAGGTAGCTGTCGTGGCCACTGCCGAGCAGGGCTTCCACCTGGGGCAGCAGTTCCTGCAACTCGGCAATGCGCTGGGCAATCCGCTCCACGGGTGCTGCGGGCAGGTTGAGTTGCTGGCAGGCCTCGGCCCGCACACCCGCCCACGTGTCGGCGGGCAGCAGGTAGCTTTCCAGCGGCGCGTACTGGCGGGAGTCGGGCAGGTACACGTCCCCCGAGCGCAGCCGCTCCCGTAGTGTTGTGAGCACGCCCAGCTCGTAGGCCTGGCGGTGGCCACTGGGAGCCTCCGCCGTTTCGGCGGCCCGCACAAACCGGGTCCAGGTGGGCGTCATAAAGGCCTGCGGCAGGTCTTCGGGCAGCTTGCGCCGCCGGCCCGCTTGCAAGTCGGCTACCAGCGAGAGCGCTTGGGCGAAATCGTCCCCCTGGTAGGCATGGGCAAAGTGCAGCTGCGCGAGCAGCTGGCCGGAAAACTGCTTGACGCTGCTGTAGCGCCCGGCCAGAAACGCGAGGTGGGAATGGCGGCTGGGCTGCAAAAGCGCCTGGCTCACTTCCAGAGCCGTCAGCAGCGCCTCGCGGGAGAGGGCTTCGTAAATCGTGGCCCGCAGGTCCGGCCCCGGCACGTCCTCCTCGGCCACGACCAGGCGGGCCGCTTCGCCCAGGGTCAGCAGGGCCTGGTCTTTGGCGGCGGCCATGCGCTGCTGGTAGGCATCCAGGTCGCGGCGCGCTTTGGCCGTGGCCCCTTCCCAGTACTGGTCGAATAACTCGACCACCGCGTCGGTCAGCGCCAGCAGGCTCTCGCGCAGAAACGCCACCAGGGCGGGGTAGCGCTTTTCCGGGCCCAGGCGCTGCAGGTAACTGTTGCGCCGGGCCCGCACCAGCCGGGCTAAGCGCTTTTGCCGGTTGATGTGCAGGCTACTGGTGTCCCAGGCCGGCACACCCAACTGCTGCAGGAAAGCGAGTTTGGCCAAGGCCTGCGCCAGCGCGCGGGGGCTGGCCGTGGTCGCGGCCTGGCACAGCCAGCGGTGCCGGGTGCGAGCGGCGGGGGTGTCGTCGGGCACCAGCAGCGCGTCGAGCGTGGCCAGCAGACCGGGCTGGTCGAGCAGCGGCCGCAGGCGGCGAAACGATTCGCGGTGCGCCTGCTCGGCCAGGCTGCCCACCAGTCGCTCCAGCGTGCCGATGGCCGGGCGCAGCAACCGGTGCTGGCGCAGCTTCTGGCAGGCCAGGTCCAGCAACAACCGTTCGTTGTCGTGTTCCAGGGCCCGCTCGAGCAGCCACGGTTCCAACCAGCCTTGTTCCAGGGGCGTCCACTTGCTCCAGCCCAAATGCTTGAGGGCCGCTTGCAGGTGAGCGGTGCGCGTGGCCTCCCGACTCCCGTACCCGGCCAGGTCCACGAGCGCGCCGTCAGCCAGCTGCCCGGCCACAAAGGCCCGCAGCTCGGCGGGCACGTGCCCCACCCACTCATCGGGCAGGTAGCCCAGGTAGCGCAGCAGGCCCAGGTGCAGGGCCACGCCCAGCCGACTTGTAGCCCCGCGAAACGTGGCCACGAAGGCCCGGTCCGCTTCGCTCAGGTGAAAGTGCTGGCGCAGGTCGCGCTCGGCAATGGCAGCCGGCATGCGCTGGTAACGCTGGCGCTCGGCCTGGGTCAGAAAGTCAAGGGGCATGGGCGAACGGGGCGTCTCGAAAAACGGACGTTTTCCGGCGACAAGCCGACCCCGTCGAAACGCAGGGCCAAGCTACCGGCTGAGCGTCTTATTTCCTTGTCTCATGAAACTATGTTCGCGTATCTTCGCCGCCGTGACTTTATAAGACAACTGCCCATGAAAGTCGGCTACGCCCGCGTGAGTACCCAAGACCAGCAGCTGCACCTGCAGGTCGACGCCCTGCAGGCCGCGGGCTGCGCCGACATCGTGCAGGAAAAAGCGTCCTCTTCCAAAGACCGGCCGCAGCTCCAGCAGCTGCTGACCCGCCTGCGGGCCGGCGACACGCTCGTGGTCTGGAAACTCGACCGGCTGGGCCGCTCCTTAAAAGACCTGGTGCTGCTGGTGACGGGCTTTCAGGAGAAGGGCATTCACTTCGTGAGCCTGCACGACCACCTGGACACGACCACCGCCCAGGGCCGGCTCATGTTTAACCTGTTTGCCTCGCTGGCCGAGTTCGAGCGCGACATCATCCGCGAACGCACCAACGCCGGCCTGACGGCGGCCCGGGCCCGCGGCCGCCAGGGCGGCCGGCCCAAGGGGCTGTCCAAGGAGGCCCTCTCCAAAGCCCAGGCGGCGAAGACCCTCTACCTGCAGCAGGACAAGACCGTGGCCGAAATCGGCCAGCTGCTCGGCGTGGGCCGCGCCACCATTTACCGCTACCTCGCCCACCTGCAGGTGCCCACCGGCAACCAGACCGCGTAACCAAGCCTCCCTGATGAATATTGACGACCTGTTAGTCCCGCGTCATCCCCTCCCACGACTGCACGAGCAGCAGGTCGCGTCGTTGCAGCAGCTGCCGGAAACGGAACGCGCGGAGCAGGCCCAGCTGCTGCGCGTGGGCAACGCGGCGTACCGCTATCACCAGCTGTCGGATGGCCAGCTCACGGAAGCTGATTTTCAGCACTGGCTGGCCGGGCTACCGCCCCGGATGCGCCAGGCGATGGCCACCGCTGGCTTCGCGGCCGCCAGTAGCAACTGGGCTTTTCGACGACACGTGCTCGAACGCCGCGACCTCGGCTACGCGGCCTTCATGCAGCAATTGCTCTCGGCCGAGGACTGGGCCTTCTGGCAGCAACAAGACGACGAATCTGCTTAGCGTAATTTTTCGCCCCGTTGTAACGAGAACCCCGATTACGTAACTCTGTCAAGCCTCCCAGCGAGTACGGCACTTTGTGGTCGATCTGTAATTTGGCCCCCTCAGCCGGTCCGTTACCGCACGCCACGCACCTGAAGCCGTCTGCCTTTAGTACCCAGTAGCGCATGCCCAAGGGAATCGCCCGTTTGCTCTTATTTGCCGCAACCCGTGGCGGCATGTTCATCAACTCGTTGTCCTGGCTGGCAACAGGGTCTTCAGAAAGCTGGAAAGAAGGAAGAATTTCCAGTTGATAGCCCTTATTGCCCTGGTAGTGGCCTTTAAGCACGGAAACTACCAAAAAGTCGTTGAGCAGATCCTGAGCAGTGGTGTTCACCAGTTTTTTCCGGACCGGGTCATAGATGCCGAGCAGCAGATCGTTGTTTTCGGTTACATCGTATCCGATTCTGCGCAGCTGCTGGCAGAAGACGGCCTGCTTTTGCCGGCGGTGGGCCTGGGCCAGCCGGGGGCTACCCTGGTACTGCTCAGCAAACCGGATCTTCTGGGTCAGATAAATCACTCCCCCGCTCTCTTTCTCCGTGGTCAGGTTCAAGGAGAACACCATTCCCTGGGTATTACCCACGCGTGTATAGCAAAACAGACGGTAGTGATCCGCTGAGTTCATGTAGAGCTGCATGGAAACTTGCAACACCCCCTGCAGCAGCGGAAAGGAATACTCGTGCTTGTTGTCGAGCAGGTCTATATTACCCTGATTATATTGAATCCTGTCCGTGACCCCACGAGTACCCGGTAACAAGAACTTGCCAATTCGCAGATAATCAGGCAGCTTGATTCTTTTCAAAAGCTGAGCAAAGCCTACAGCATCAGCGCGCGGTTCAGAAGCAGACATCAGGTTGAGTCAGGCGTAAGATGGGTGTGATAATTTCAGATAATGACCTACTATTATATAATCTCCATGGTGGTAGTAAGAATATGTGCCATTGCACCAGTGCAAAATTTGCGCTAGGCGGGTGCGTTTCAGGTTATCTTCTAGTACCACCTTGATAAGTAATAACAACATGCCCGCCCAGCCTTGGTGCCAAGGCTGGGCGGGCATGTTGTTATTGCATCAGCTGAGCCGATACCTACAGTTCCTGTTGAGGAACTGTACGTGCTATTGTCAACAGTTCACCCAAAGAGGTTACCCAATTTGTGTCTCTATCTGTATCAATCATCATATAATGCACTTGCTCATTTGAAGTAGTAGTTGGGTAAGTATATTTGGGAAGCATGTGTAAATATCGACGCTCAAAAAAATCTTTACTATATCTCTTGAAAGATATATTTTCAAAATATTCGCCTGCATGAATGTTAAATGAGCCAACTAGTACTTCTACGTAATCCTCAAAAATTCCTACATAGTACTTGGCATGCGATGGCTGAAAGGTTGCTCCACGTTTGCTTACTCCTGCGACTAAGGGTTCAATCAACCCCCATTCTACCAGAAGGTCGAATGGAATGCCTGCTTTGATCTGGGCATTTTTTAACATGTTGAAAGTGCCCCTTCTAGTTATGAGACGGCATCTAGAGCTATCTACATTTTGAGCAACCCAATCCCATAACCGCTGCATCTCTTTCTCTGCGCCTGGATAAGGTACACCGATGAAGGGGACTACTAGCAGGGTTTCATCAGCCGTATACTGCCACCTGTTTAGAAGATGCCCCAGAAATACTAAAATCTCATCTCGTTTATAGATGCCATCCACCTGCACTTCCAGATCAGTGCCAGAGTGATAAATCAGGTACAAATTATCTGCAGTGAAATCATCATTGTTTTTAAGCTGCTTAGCAAAAACGGCTCGATAGACTTTCGTGTTATGCTTATAATCAATAACCACAAATGACTTACTAGCATCATAGCTGCCCTTTACGTACAGCTGATAATAACTATGGTATTCTTTATTAATGCGCTTGATATGTTTTTTCAGCGCTGCTTGCGCTGTCATTTCCAAGTTAACTCCGTTCTCTTCGAAAACAGGCTTTTGGGCGGGATGCCACTCCGGCCTTGGCGTTTCCTCATCAAGTCCTTGAGTACTCACCCTTTCTAAGGCTGCAATTGAGGCACTGCTGATTCCAAAGGTTGTTTGGATATGTTCAGGCAGATCACCATCCCAGGTACCAACCACCTTGCCTCCCTGACTGACACGTGAAAGGTCCTGTGGGTTCTGTATATAATACCCAAACTGCGTACCACAGTTATCACACTCTACTACAATTCCTCCCTTGTCGTTAATGCCACCGACGTAATGCCCTTCCGTTATCCGGATTAGCCGAGACGAACATTTTTTATTAGGGCATTTTACAACGTCTAGTGTGCGTCTGATCTCTAAATCCATAAGCAATTGCCAAGTGTTTGGAGAGGCCGGTTAAGTAAGGTTTGCTGAAAAAAAGAACTGGTTTGGGCAAAAGGCGAGTTGAGCAACTATTGTTAGTTGATGTAGCAAAAAGGTTCCGTTGCTCTATCGTCAGGTCTAAACCAAGTGATCAACTCGGTGCGTTTGTAAAACCAACTATTTGGTCAATCACTTCTTCCTGAATAAAAGGTACTTGGCCGAACACCAAATCGGGTTCTCCTTCCAGCTTAGCTAGCAAATGTCCCTTGCCTAATAGGCGCTCTGCCCCTTTCTGGCTCAAGGCAATCTCGGAAGTGCCTTCCGAGTCGACTTTCAGAATTAGCCGGTTCCCCAAGTTCGTGCGCAACTGCATAGGCATCACATTCGCATCGGGACGTTGCGCGGCAAATACCAGATAGATGCCTGCCGCCCGGGCTTTTACCCCCAGGCGAGATACCACGCTGGTTACTTGCTGCTTGTATTCATCCACCTGCATCCAATCGGCGAACTCGTCGTGAATGAGCCAGATGACTGGCAAGCGCTTTCCTTCTTCTACCTTCTTGTTATAGGCGGTAATGTTCGCTGCGCGAGCCTCCCGAAACAGTTTGTAGCGGGCTTCCATTTCGTCAACCAGCGCTAGCAGCTCTTCTAACGCTTGTTCCTGCTCAACGATGATACTGCCTCCCTTGATGTGAGGTAGTGGCTCCAAGGCAAAATAGTCCACCCCCAGCTTTGGGTCGATGATGATCATCTGCGCTTGCTCGGGCGTGTTGGTGGCCGCAATACACAGGATGATGTTCTGCACCAGCACGGACTTGCCACTGCCGGTGGTGCCAGCGATCAGCGTGTGCGGGGCGTTGCGCTGAGGAGAGAGGGTTAGAATTTCACCATTGTCTTCCCGGATGGCAATGGCAAGCGTTTGGTTGCCATGAGCAGAGTCCGGGTGCCACCGGCTCCAGATATCCTCCAGTCGAACCACTTGGCGCTGGGGCCGCTCAATGGCAAGCGAAATGGCCCCAGACTCCGGGCGCACGGATACGACGCTCAGGCCGTACGTGGTTTTAAACTCTACCTGCCGCTTCACCACTTGGTCAACCGTAAGGTTGGCGTTGCCCTGGAAAGTAAGCAGTGCGGCATTCGGCGTGAGTTTGCTTTGCTGCAGCTTCGCATGCAGGTTAAAACCCTGCAAGGCGGCCTTCGTGCGCAGTGCGGTTGCGTTCAGCCATTCCAAATCAGCCAGGGCTTCGGGCTGCACTTGGTCGGATTGGGGGAGTAGCTGCTCAATGGCTGGGTAAGCCCAGCGCGGATTCGCAGTCAACAAAACAACTACATCAGTGGGCGCACTGATAACCGTCGGTGGCACGGCGGGCGGAGCAGGAACTTGAGGAGGAGAGGACGTACCATTTCCCGATAACGATGCCTCACTACCACCCGAGGCTGCAGTAACCGTTACCGAAGGAGCACCGGCTGCGGGCTGCGCAAACGTTTGGCTGGCCCAAATGCTGGCATCCCCGTTGGCCGCACGCACGGGCATGGGGTCTTGTTCCGTGCGGTAACAATGGACCAGCTCTCGCACTTGGTCAAGCGAGAAGATTTCCTGATAGGCGTTTTCCGCTTCGGTAATCTGGCTGAAATCAGCATCGCTCGGCTCATTCTCCGGGCCTGAGATGAAGACGTGCGAATACCCCCGGACGCTGATATGGCACTTGCCTTGGCGAATAGCCAAGCGCCAGTCCGCAAGGTTGATCCCTGCGCCGGCGGGAAACTGCACCCCGTCCAGTATCAGATCGGATAAGCGGGCCAGCCATAGTGCTCGGTCCAACCGCTCTGGGGCGCCGAACAAGGCCTCGTTAATGCGTTTAAGGGTGTCCCGCAGCTGGTTGCGGGAAGTGCGTGCCCCGGCTATCAAGCCGCCCCGGTCGATAAACTTGGCTTCACCGACGATAATGGTCAAGCGCAACTCCCCGTTTTCACCCCGGCTGGGACTGAGCATAAGGATGTCGGCGAGTTGCTCTTCGCGCTGACCCAACCATTCGGCGTAGTCATCAAGGAAATACCAGCCGAAGTGGCCTTTTTCGCCACCCAGGTAGGTGTGCATTTCCTGGCGAATCAAAAAGCAGCTAAGCACTACGCCCATCAGTTCACTGGCGCTGCGTCCGCGGCGGGCGGCCCGCAGCACGATGTCACCGGAAATCTTGTTGGCTTCGGCAATGAAGCGTTCCGTCAAGCTCTGTTGGGCCGGCTTATCCAAGCCTAAATCCAGGCTAGCGATGCGTCGTTGCACCATGGACTGCAACAACCCTAGGGAGGCCGTCGAGGACACGATCAGGCTGCGTCCCTGGGTAGACGACTGCTTGTAGCGGATAACGCGCACCTTGCGGTCGACCAACTGGCGGCGGTCCAGCAACTCATCGTAATTAACGACCCAGTGCCCTAGGTTATGCGTTTCCTCGAAAATGTGGCTCATCTTCTGGTCCTGGAAATCCAGTTGGCGCGCGGGCAGCAAACGCCGGGTGGTATCCTGGTCCCAGTTTCCCTTCACGAACGTAGTGATGGCCGTTAGGTAAGCCCAGCCCTCTCGAGTCTGAGCCGGACAGCATAAGTACACCACGGACTTCATGTCTCCTGTGGGGGCCGGCCGGCGGCGTGACCAGTGAGCCGGGACTAGCTCCATTAGCGGCACCACGTGCGCATTTTCCATGTACCAGTCGACCGTGGCGTGGCGGGCAATGACGTCCTGCAGGAACACAATGTCGTTGGGCGGCCCTTCGTGCTCGTTGGGAGCAGGCGCTTGGTCGGCCGAGATGCCAATGCGCAGGCGCGCCATGAAGTCACGAGTGGCTTCGCTGGTGCTGTACGCGTCCGGGTCGGAGTCGGAGGCCTCGACGATGCGTTCGTAGAGGGGATGCAGCTTCTTGGGGTCGTGGTGGCGTAATACGATTTGGCATCGCACGTCTTCCTCTTCCTCATGCATGGCACCGATGCGATCCACCACCGCTTGAGGTAAGCGCGCGGAATCGCAATCGTAGAGTACCACCGATAAATTGGCGCTCTCGTGCGGTTGCAGGGCAAGGTAGCGAGCCACCAGCTCAGCTACCCGCTTCGACGACTCGGTCGGGTTGTCACTCGTCTCGGTGTCCGTGGCCACGGGGGACTCATGCAGGGTGTAGTCGCCGCAGGTATCACTCAGGGCTAGTAATTCGGGCTTGCTGTCGTACCGCCCCAGCACTACCTCCGGGTAAAACGGGTGGGCCAGTTCCTCGCGCAGATCTTTGAAAAATAGCCGCCCGGCATCGCCAAATCGAACTTCTTCTTCCGTCAGATAAGCTTTGAGCAGGTCGCGTACCCGGCGGGCTTTCACGTACAGGGAAACCATTCGCAAGGGGTGCCAGGGCGTGATGATTTCGGTGGGGGCGTCGCCCGCTACGGAAACGGAACCGATGCGCAGCAGGGGTTGCAGCAGCAGGGTGCGGTTACGGTCACCGACGGCTTTCTCACACACTGCCAGCAGCAATTCGGCGTACCGTTCTGCTTGTTCGCGTAGGGCTTCGGTGGCGAGCCCTTGCTTGAGGAACCCTTCGATAGCCTCCGTGTAAGCCGTTTTAAAGCTGAACCACAGCCCTTTAAGCTCTTTTTCGACCGCTGACGATACCAGCTCTTCGGCCAGGGCCAGCTTCAAGTTGGCTTCCCAGCGGGTGGCAAGGTTGTTGGCGGCTTTGTAAGTGCCCACGAAGGAACCCCGGTTTTGCCCAAACGCGGGCACCAGGGTGCGCACGTCGTTGATGTTGACCGATTGAAAGCGGCCTTTGGCGCTAACGGCTTCCCGCCACGCGGTGCATAGGACCAGGGGGTGCTCCCGCAGACGCCCCCAGTCCGCGGCAAACTCCCGCGTGACTTTGATGGGATTGAAAGTCCAGATTAGCTGCGTGGCGGATGCCGTGGAACCGCTGGCTTGGCCTTGGGTCACCGAGTCCATTTGCAGCTCCAGCGTAAACTTGAGTTGCAAGGCCGCTTTTGCCTCCGAGCGGTTACGGGAATACTTGGGGGATTTGCGCCATTCTTCCAGCAGGGCTGGGAAGTTCAGCAGCTCGCCAACTTCCCATTCCACTTGGCTGCCCAGCAGCTCCCGCAGGCCGTTGTAGCGGGTCGCAAAGTATAGGCCGGCCTCGGTATTCAGCTTCTTCAGGTCGCCCTTGCTTTTGGCATCCAGCCGAATTTTCAACCGGCGGTTGGTGCTGTAGTCTTCCACGGTAAGACGCTCCAAGCACAGCGCCAACCCCGTTAGGAAGTCCTCGTTTTCGTGGGGCCGTCCGAAGGCGAACTTGTCCCACCCGGCTTTCAAATGGCGGTTTTCGCCAATTTGATGCCGGTGCAGGTCGTAGAAAAGCCGGTCTTCGTCGGTGGCCGTGGAAGGATTGCGCTCCGCGAGCCCTTTCAGGTACTCCCGCTCATCGTTGGAGAGCAGGTCGTCGTCTTTGTCGTCGAAGAAATTTTGCGTGAGCTTGCCCAGATTGAGTTTTTCGCGGCGCAGGCCATCGAAGAGGGGCCTTACCTGCTCCCATTCAATTTCAGCCAACGCTTTTGCCGCTTCATTCCACTGGCTATCGGCCGCGATGAAAGCCTCAATCACCGGGTAATGCGCCTCGGGCATGCCTTCGCGGACTTTTGCAAAGGCGGCACGCAGGTTCGCCGAGGTGAGCAGGGTCTGGGCCGGGGTCTGTTTGCGGAGATAGGGAGCACGTTTCTTGTGCGCGTCCAGAAAGAAGAGCTTCCACCGGGAAACATGCCGGTGGAATTTTTCGGGCAGCCCGATAAACATGCTAGTGTCGCGCGGCATGGCCAGCGCGGGCAAAGCCGCACCCAGGGCCGCTAGCAGCGGGGCTCCCTCTTCCACTTCGCGTCGGGTGCGCAGCACGTACTCGGCCACGTGGGGTAGAGAACGAATGCTGAGCTCCATGAGGGCCCGCAGCACCCGGCCCCACACGTCGATTTGCTCGTCGGCCAGCTCCAGGCCGGTGGCCGCTACTTGTACCCACAGTTCCGGTTGCGCCAATAGGACGGCCGAGCCGATGGGCTCAATGAGATTAAGGGACTGCGCTTCGTCGTCCCCGGTATTGGCTAATAGCAGCGCGGGCCGCTCACAATCCGCATTGCGGAGATAGGTGGCCCGCTGCGTGGTGAGAATGTGCTCAGGTAAGTTGTATTCGGCTACGTAAGGCAGCAATTGCGCCTGCGGAAGCTGAATTTCCACCAGGTCGACCAGCTGCTCATTGTCCAAAATTGCCCGGGCAATGGCGGCCATCTGCTCCCCCTTTAGCTGATCCAGAATAAAACGCGCGGTGCCCGTTTCTCCTTCACTGCCCTGAATGCGTTGGGCCAGGTAAAGGGTTGCCACCAGGCCGATGAGGGTAGCCGTCGTAAAGGTGGTTGCTTCCGACGGACCGGCGCTCAGCGTACTCGTTTCCATAATACGTACTAATTAGGCGTGGCCCTGGGATACGTGGCCATTGGGATTAATCACGTAGGCGCAACCGTCCGACAAGCGGCGCAACAGGCCCAAACTATTTAAGCGCGATTCCAAGCGGGCAGCATTCGCGGCGAAGGGCTTCGGATCGTATTCCTCTTCGGCAATCACCAGCGCCGCTTCCCGCTCACTGAAGACGAGGCCGTAGCGCGAGTAAAGGACCTGGAAGAATTCCTTAAGCTCCATGCGATGCGGCACGTTGGCGAAAATCAAGGTCTTGAGTAGGCCGTCGGTTGGGGCGTAGCGGTATTTATTGGTGCCACGCCGCGATACTAAGCCAATCAGGCGTCCCAGGGTGCGGTGAACTTCTCCGGCGTGCTGCTGATGGCGAACCTGCGCCTTTTCCCGCAAGTAATCCAGAAGTTCATCCGGGTCGTGGCTGCGGTCGTAATCGGCCGCATCGTCCCACCAAATCTCTTTTTGAAGTACCTGCTGGCAAGCGTCAAACACATCCGCCGGCGTATGCAGTTGCAAGGCTTGCTGCCAGGCCTCCGACTGCTGAATGCGGGTGATGTAGGCCTGGACCGCGTCGCCGGACAGCCCGTTGTTTTCCTGGAAATTAATGATGGAAACCTCCCGAACGAGCGTTTTTTTAGGCGCGACTACCTCACACAGAAACGTGAGGCGTTCGGCTTTGCCGGTCCACTCAGCGGCTACGTGCAACTGGTACAACAGCACGTGAAAAGCCCCTAGGGTGACCAGGTGGTTGAGCACATCAAAGTTGGGTAACCCCAGCTGGAAAAGGTTAAGCCAGTCCTGACCCAGTGCGTCGAAGCACGGATGCTTCTTGTAAGGCAAATAGCTGTGTTTGCGCTCTTCATCGCCTTTTTCCGGTTCGCGCTCCAGCACCGTCAGCAGCCGGTTCCACTCGTTGTCACCCTTCAGGAAGTCGTGCAGGTAAGACCGTAGGGAGTCAGCGACTTCGCTGCGGCACAGCATCAGGTAAAGCAACTCCCCAGTTCGGGTGAAGTTGTTGAAATCCCGGTCTCCTTTTAGGTCCTGGTCCTCGTAGATAGCGTTGGCTCCAAAGGGAAAGAGAAACCGGGACGTCCACCGCTTGTTGCTCTCGCTTTCCACCGAGGCGTCCCGCAGCATGCCCACTAAAAAGGCGAAGTCGCTGAAGCGCTCGAAGCGGCCTTTCAAATACGAAAAGTCGGTATCGGTCACGTGCATCGCGTTTTCTTTCATCCACTCCAGCCATTTGTTCCACGTAGTGTTGGAATCCAGCTTCTCGTCTTCCAGGCTTTTAATCAGCTCGTTGTTCCAGAGAATGTTGCGCAGCCGCATGCGCCGGCGTGGCTGGTATACCAACGCGGGGTAGGAGTTCGGCTCCTGCAGTAAGCTGCCCTCCCGGAAAAAATACTCCGCGACCGTTAGACACTCCAGGAACATAAGCCAGGGCGTTTGCGGGTACACGCGGTGCCCCCAGATCTGTTCATCCAGCCAGAACAGCATGCGGGTGTAATGCCCTTTGGGCGGTCGGGCAACCAGCAAGTCAGAATCGGAGAGGAGAGGTAAGGGCATAGGCAGTAACGAGAGAGGGGCATAGTGCCCCGAACGGAGAGACTCGAGGGCTGATAAAATGGCTAGGTAGTGGCCGGCAGGTTCAGCTGGATGGTGCGGTGCTCCGGGTTGCCGTTCTCGTCCAGCCGCAGTCGCTGGAAGCTAAGAATGAACTCATCCCCTTCCACCGCTTCCGCTTTGCGGCGCTTTTTGAGGGCCGTAAGCAGGCGACTTTTGAATGAGAGAACGTCCTCGTAGCATTCCTTTGAAAAGCTGCTGGGCAGGGCCCCCTCCGCCACCCGGGAGAGGAACTCGTAGCGCACCAAATTCAAGGGAAACACTTCGCTGATTTGCTCACTAAGCGTGACCTGCAGCGCGGGCTTATTTCCCTTCCAGACAATTTCCACCCGTTCGCCCTTGCTGGGAACTACGGAGATGGAGTCTTCGTAAATCCGAGATACTTTGGCACCAGTGGACTGCAGGCTCGTGCCCAGGCATAGCTTGCGGTCATCGTTGATGAGCATGCCTACAATCACACGGTTCAAGCCCCGGACCAACCGGCTGACGATGTGCCGGTCCACCCGCCCTTTGAGGCTGGGGTGAACGGTGCGCACAACTTTCTCCAAGTATTCGCCCGCGAAGCGGAAGACCGTCAGGTCCCACAGGTGCAGGTCAGTGGCCTCGTTGGCGGGTATTTTAAAGAATAGGGCGCGACGCTGCACCACTAGCATCTCCAGAAAACGACTGTTGCTCAGGTCCTCATCGGCCGACTCCACGTAGTCGCTTTGGGCCTTGCGGTAACTGGCATCCGCCCCGTAGAAGGTGTCGCTGCCTAGGTATTGATCGTAGTAGGGCTGGAGTGCCTCATCGGCTTCCCCGAAGATCAGAATGGAGTCGATGCGGTTGGTCGTCTCATGCCCCAGTCGGAAGCGGTCCAGGTAGTTGAAGACACCGATGCTTTCCCGGCGGCTTTCGCGCAGGTTGCCGCCAATCAAGTTGTTGTAGATGCTGGCCTTGGCCACCGAACCCTCCGCAATGATGCGGGTCACATCCGCCGGCACCATCAGATGGTCTTTGCACGTGTTCCCCGAATGACCCAGCACGGCGTTCACCAGCAACGCTAGAATCTCCCGGATGGGAATGTGCAAGTCATTGTAGTCACAGAGTTCCAGCAAGTCCCGCAGGCGCTGCTGCAGCAGCGGAGTTTGCAGCAACTCGTAGTTGCGCCGAATGGGTGATTTCGGTCCGAACGCTACGGATTCACCGTTCTCCCCCTCAAAGCACAGCTTCCAGCCTGGGTGATTCAAGAATGCATCTACGGCACAGTCAAAGAGCTGCGCAGAGGATCCGCGCGACAAGTTGAAAAACCGGAGGCCCACGCCGGGCTGCTCCTCCTGATCTTCCACAAGCAGCTGCTCAAACAAAGCGCGGGCTCTGCTGACGGCGGGTGAATCCGGTAACCGGCGCCAGGTTTCAATCAACTGGCCGTCGTTGGCGGCGATGAGGAAGTAGTCGGACGTCTGGGCCGAGAACAGGCCATCCGAAAACTGCTCCAACAGGTTTCTAGCTTCGGGCTCCCACTCAGCTCCCTGGGGCGGAACCCAAGCACTCAAATCCCTAATCACGTGCAACGTAGTGCCCGATGGGAGCGTCAGGTTGATATAGGGGTTGTTGGAAGCCCACACGCCTGCTTCGCCCTGCAGGTGTTCCCAGATCTTACTGCACAGGTGCGTTTTACCGTCACCGGCCGTACCGGTTAAAATCACGGAGACCAGCAACTCCCCGGTTAGGCAAGAGAGCACCTCGGCAAAGCGGGGGTGGGGAAAGGAGATGGGAGTGACACCCGCCCGCTTGGCAGCGCGACCAGTATGCTCTTCAAATGCGGAGTCGTTTGCTGGAATCGGACCGTATTTGCGCACAAAACGGACCCAGTTGATAGCGGAGTCCTTAGATCTACTGGTTATTACAGTGCCTGATGCGCTGGAAATCGGATTAGCCACCTGAATAATAGAAAGATTTGGAAACTATAGTTGACAAATAAGGCACCCTGTTTTTTCCTCGTAGTCATCTACTCCACCTAAAATATTCAGCAGCGTTTTGTTGGGTGCATTGCGACGTGCACGTTCCTGCGCAGCCGCATGCTCCCGGCGGATTTGCTCCATACGCTCGGGTTTTTCCAGTTCAGCTAAAGGTTCGTTCCCACACCAATAGAAGGTATCGGCAGCTTTTTTACCTGGTTTCTCATACGCTTTGGCTTGCTCGAATAAGTCCGGATGCGCCGCTTTTAAACGCACCCACTCAATCTTTTGCTGGTAGAAACAAAAGAAGCAACCCGAGCGAGTCCGGCCCCATTCAGTGTAGGGGGGCATGCCCAAGCCCGATTCTTCCAGGATGCGTTCTATGTCAGCTTTTACAAGCCCATCCTCCCGAAAGGGGTATACAGGGACAATGTTAGGCTTGTGGCTGATGTAGCCATCGCGCTTCTCATCGGCCCGCAAGCCCACGTAGTTGTAGCAAAAATCATCACCAATGAAGCGCTCAAAGGGCACAAGCTTCATCATGCGGGTGCACCAACGGCGGTGGCTAGAAGGCAGCATCCCGCCGTAAATTTTCAGCAACTGGTCAAAACCAATAAAATCCCCGTTTTCAACGGTGCTTTTGTGAATAGGCTTGCCCAGAAATGCTTCTAGGCGTGCCAAATAAGCAATGGTCTCGGGCAATTCTTTGCCGGTATCATGAAAGACGTATTCCATATCTGGAATTCGGTCGCGCATGTAGAACGCCAAGGCGGCGCTGTCTTTTCCGCCGGATAAGCTGAGAATATGCCGGGGTTTTTGGTCGGTTATTTTATTTGCCACTACTCAATACATTTATGATCAGAGATGTTTTGTTCCAATCCAGCTGTGTGGACCAGTCCCAGTCGAGCGTCAACAGCACGTTTTCCCCGAGTGGCAATGACTTGCCAGATTTTGGCAATGCCTGGGGCTTGCCAGCTAAAGTAAAAAACCATTCTTCAAAATTTTCTGCCAGAGATACCATGGGATGCTTTAGCTGAGTAGCCGTGGGTGTGAAGCCAGGTCCCAGGGTGGTTGCCAAGTCTCGAACTGCCGCTCCTAGTTGCTGGGCAAAAGGCAATGTAAACAACAGCTTGCTCTCAATGGCATTGTAAGGACCTCGAATACCTACTTGCGACGCATACGCAGTACTGGTAGGTACCACCAAGTAAGGTGTACCGCGCTTAATTCGGTGGTATACCTCGATGTTTACGGCGCTGGTCAGCGGGGGCGGGACTGGTAAGCCAATCCGGGTGAGCTTTGTTGCAAACGCTCGTTGTACGTCAAGGGCGAAAGGTAATTTCAGCCGCAAGCGCCGGCTATAACCTTCTTTTCTTTTCCAACTCCATACTTGATTGAATGGCAGGGACATCACGCTTTTCACGTCCCACACAATTCGGTAGGCATTATTATCAATTCTGAAGAATTCAGTTCGGACAACTTCTTCATCTCTTTCAAAAACAGCACTCCAAGGAGTCAACTTGCCGGGCACCAGCAGGACGCTTTGCGTGGGCACCTTGTAGGCACGAGCTAGGTCGCACTGAGCATTGATTACCATCCAGACGGGGTCTGCCGCGGATTTTTCAAACACATCACCTAAGCTAAGAACCAGCGACGCGTTCAGATGACTCTGCACTATTTCCTGATTCTCTAGGCTTTCGGCCGCCTCAAACGCCTTCTTTGCTTGAGCAATCACACGTGCGTTGTTCACCAAATCCGTGTGCTCTTCAAAAATCGTGCTCATGTACACGTCGGCTAACTTGGGCGATGGCTGACCGTGCAGGATGGGATAATTTGACTGAAAAACAGAATTTAATTTCTTCTGCTGCATCTGCAGGTTTTGGTCCCGCATCAGCGATTGTTCCCAGTAAGAACTATAAAGCCATGTCACATAATCGCCCAAAGGTTGCTCATCTTTCTCTAAACCAAGGTTTTGAATGAATACATAATCTTCTACACTCAAGGAGCGCACGTCTTCCCTAAACCGAACGAGAGCATTTTCGGCCGCGCTGCACAGCGCCGTTACATAGGCTTGAATCTCGTGGCTATGGGCAAACTCCTTAGCCAATGCTCCTACTACTAAGGAAAGGATGTGCTCATCCTTCAGTTCGGATTTGGCTGAAAAGCGAAAAACCCCTTCTACCAATTCCGCATTTTTACGAAACCCGTCCTTGTGCTTGGCCGCGTCGGGGCTCGATGACATGAGTACTGTGACGGGTTTGCGAGCTGTTGTACAACAAGTGTGTACCTCCCGAATTTTCTCTTCTGCCAATCGGATGGCCTCCTGTGAATCGTCCGTGCCGAGGAAGTAGTCGATGAAAACAAAATCAAAGAACCTTTCCTCTCCTGTAACAAGGTCCTCGGCAGTTACGTCCGAGCCGAAGCAGGAAACTTTGATACCTAGTTTGGTTAAGTTTTCACAGATAAGAGTCAAATCCAGGTCCTTTTGCAGGCGGACCTGAAGCAGACTTCCAAGCATTTCCCGTAGCTGTGGGGACCCAGTGCGGGCCTTCCACAAATCGTTGAGGTAGGCGGTCCTGCGTTTTTTGTCTTGCAGTTCGTCGTCGTCGGGTTTGGTAATATTGAGTTTTATCAGAAGCTCGTCAAACGTTTCGTCCGCGTCGTTGTTTTGGTGAAATTCCCGAATCTGATCTTCTGTTATTTCGTCGTCTTGAATAGGGTCAAAGGCGTCATCAATGACGGCGGCCAGCGTCATTTTATTAGTCGCCAATAACCCGGCGATAAAGTTGTTTGGTTGAGTAGCGGAAGGGGTCATGGAAAACTAGCGGACTTAGTTCAAGGACGATATATCAAGCTGGAAGGTGTTCAATCGGTCCTCATGTGCACCAAACTTGGGAGATAGGGAAAAGGTGACTCCATGGTAGCGGGCAATTTCGCGCGAGATGTACAGGCCTAGTCCTTTGCCGTCACCTGGGGGTTTGGTTGTGAAAAAAGGCCAAAAAATCTCCTCTTGCTTGTCTTTGGGAATACCCGGCCCATTATCCGTGAACAGTAAAGAGTTGGATGACTTGTCTAGCCTGACGGTTAGCTGCGCCGAGAAGGCGGGACGTAGTTTTTGCTCCATGCTGAGCCAGTAAACCGAGTTGGCAATGCAGTTTTCCAAAATCTGAACAAACATGCCTGGCACGGCTTTGATGGTCCAGGGACCATTAAAATCTGCTTCGACAGCCCATTGAATGTGGTGGCGGGTAAACTGTGCTTCGTGAGCCGAAACCGTGTCGTGAACTAGTTGGCGCAGGTCAAATTTGTCTTTGCGGTTTCGCCCTGTTGGTCCCAGTGGGTCCAGTACTTTCAAGCGTGTTTGCAGTGTCTTTAGCTGCAACTGCAAGGTTTTTACTAAGGCACTGGCCCGGGCCGGCAAGTCGTTTTTATCGAAGGTGCCAAGTGTGGTCAGCGCGTGCTCCGTCGACCGGTTGAGTTCATGGGCAATGATGTCGACCATGAGGCCGAGTGCGGCCAAGTGCAACGTTTCATCACGACGCTGCTCATAGGATTCGAATACGGTTCGAGCGTCGCTAAACAAGCGGCGGCTTTTACCAAAAGCTTCCCGAATGGCTTGTAGTGTACCCTCTTCGTCCTTGATTTCCGGGTGCTTGTGAACCAGCAATTGCAGGTTCTCAGTCAACTTACGCTCACTTGCCTCCAGGCGCACTTCCAAATCACTCAGGTTAAGCGGCTCATTTGTCAAACGGTCTTTGTCCACCTTGTCCAAAAAGGCTTTGAATTCGGACCACATGATGTACTGAAGTAGCCGTATCAAGGTGCTTTTCTCGGGACAGTCACGCAAGCCCTCCCGGTTGGTTTGGTCCAGCAAGGCCGGATTATCAAACGCAGAAATATCTACCTTGCCAATTATCTGGCGCCGGTTGACTTTGTAACCCTGAGCCCCCAGCGCCTTCTGGTCCAGGCGCAGCCAGTCGTCATCGGGCCCCCCGTAGGGATTAACCCGGAATCCATCGCGAAATACCATCAAACCACCTGCCCACCGGCGAATAAGGTTGCGGACGTCCGTCACGGTGCCAATGCCGTCCATGGCTTCCACCACCGCCCGATTGTACCAGTGAAAGCTAATGGCAAATGGGCCCAGCGCCGTTAGCTCTTCTGGGGTGGTGCCAGTGGCCGAAAGCAAGTGAGTCCCCGTCAAGGCGAAATTCTTTTGCTTGTTTGCCAGACGGTAATCAATGGAGCCTGTCAAACGGGCTTCTCCTTCAGTGAAGGAAAAATTGGCTTCTACATACGCATGCGCCTTTTCAAACAGAATCCGTTCGATGTTTGGAATGACAATCGCTCCGTCGTTAAACCACAGCTTGATGAATGTGCGGTTTTGTTTCGAAAACGGGTCCAGAAACTTACTTAGTTCTTCCCGGGCAATAGCTTCCAATTTCTCCCGGGTCCATGTGGCGTGTAGCTTGTAAACCTTAATAGTCGTACCAGACTGTGTTGGGTCGGGCTTGGGTTTGCCAATAGTTGGTTCTATGTCAATTGAATCCAAGAGCGCATCAGAGTCATGCGAAAACCGACCCCAGTCGATGGCCAATTCATTGTAATGAACTTCACCGCGCTTGCTAGTTTCCACAAGGAGCCCTTCGCCTAAGCGCATCACGGACAGTCGACCCAAGCCTTTCTCCCCGAGAATGGGCCGGGGAGCGCCTTCGGCATTCAGTTCCGGAGGGAATTCGCGCTGGCGACGCCGCGAACGGGTACCGATGGTTAAATACACCTCGGACAGCTCTTCCAGGGACATGCCCTCTCCCCGGTCGCGAAACTCGAGATAGTTGGCCTGTTCAAGAGTCGAGTACAACTGTTCCAGAGACTCTGCGTTACGAATAGCGGAAGCTAATGCCGTGGCTTGGGTCGTGGTATACTGCAAGCTGGCTAGCATCTCTTGCTGGATGGACGCGGCTTGCTCGACAGAACCTTTTTTACTCTGCAGCGCGGTTATTTTGGTCAGGGCCTTGAACAGTTCCTCCGGTGCAAAGTGGATATATGCGTACACATCAACCCGCGGGGAGCGCGCGTCAAAGGCGTTTTTAATCAACTCGTAGAATGCAACGGCATCGGAGCTGATTAACTCAGCTCCGAGGTGTAATAGTGTCCGTGCGGTAATTTTAAATGACATTACAGTTGATTAACAGACTATACTTGCGGGGTGGCCACGACTGGGGTCATCATTTCCCATAGCACGTGGCTAGCCGCTGCCATACCCACCTGACCGTGGTTCGCCAGTAAGTCGCGCAATTGCTCTTGCAAGCCTTGCATTTCGGTTATTTGTTCAGGAGCAAGGTGGATTACCTGGTCGCGTTCCTCTCCATCGGGGTGGGTCAGCGCCACACGAACCGATTCTCCGTCCTGCAGCGGGCCCAATTCGTTGAACACGACGGCCTCTACTCGTAGAAACTGCGCGCTGAGCTTATGAATTTCTTGTTCAAACTTGTACTCATCGGCATCACGCCATTTGGCCGGCGGCACCGCGCACACAAGGTTGCCCAATGACTCCAACCATTGCGTTTCCGCCAAGCTCGTGTCGGCCAAGCGCAAGCAGAAGCTCTTCAACCGTGGCTCCGTAACAAAATTAGCCAACGCCTTGGCTCGCTTGGCCAGCGCCGGCCGGACCTGTTCAAAGCTAACGCTTTGCTGCAATCCCTTCAGCAACTGCCTCCGAAGAGTTTCCAGTAAGTTAGGATAGGCCGCTCGTAGCTCGTCGACTGCTCCTTTCAACGCAGTAGCAAACTGCTCGATGCGAGCGAACTGCGTCGGGTCGTCATTGGTGGCGTGCGCATCTATGGGTGGCAGTCCGCACGCTTTAGGCAAGTCATGGAAAACTAGCTTTGCCGGGTCACCCGTGACCACGAGAATGGATCGGATTGCACGAGTTTTGGGCAGCAGGTGTGTCGTTTTAAGGGCGTAATCCGGCAGAGTAGCGGTGAATACTAACAGTGGTTTTACGACATCAAGCAAGTCCACCCGATCGCTGTCTGTCGTGCGCAGGCCCAGCTCCTGAATCAATCGTTGGAACAAGTCGTTGCGCACTCCCGTGATGGGATGATACTGTACTTCGAATGTCTCTGGCGCTTTTATTAGGCGCAGGAAGTTGGTGCCCGTGACCCGCGGAATGAAAGAACCATCCTCGTAAAAGGCCAATTCCTGTTCGTGGATAACCGCAAACACGGCCAACAGAAGTGGGCTTAATCCATCTCGCACCCCGTAGGGAGCTTGGCGTAGCGCATCGAATACTACGGTAACTGGCACGCGGGCGTCAGGTTCCTCCAGCAACACCTCGTGAATGCGGTGCATTGCCGGCAATACCCGGCAGTGTTCATCATCGTATTGCTGGTCGGGTAGAGTAACCACCCACCGATTTTCGCCCTCGACTTGCCGGTGTAGCCCCGCTTCCTGGAGCACCGACAAGTACATGGACATTTCCGGGGGGTGCTTTTCAGGGTCCATCCCAAGCAATGGCCGGTTGGCTGATTCGAACAGCTTCTCGCTTAGACGCAAACGCGCCGCTGCCCCAGCTGAAGACAGTATCCGGCGATTAATTAACTCATTATGAACGCGGGGAGATTCGTTGAAAACTTCGTCGCAAATCTTGGCCAACAGCGCCAGCACGTCGCGCCCCGAGTAGAGGTTAGGCACAACCCGCCCGCGGCGGTACCACGTCAAGTGCCCTTCCCCGTCGGCGTTGAGCAGGCCAATGCCCGTTTGTAATTGCTTAGCCAACGCCTGCTGGGCCAACGCCAGCTTGCGAGAAACTTCCTCTCTGGCGTAACGGTCATGGCGGAGTTCTCCCACGGAGCGCTCTACCCATTCCCACTGTCGTAACTCATCCAGATAGGCTCCTAACCCCCGCAACGGCTGAGGAACAGCTACTAATACGTCAGGCCGCTGGGATATTGCCGAATCGATGATAACCTTGCGAGCGGCGTTAACATCCGCTTTTGTCTCGCACAAGGGAACAATAATGTACCCATCCGCTTCAGAAGAGGTGTTCAGCTCACTGGCCAGGGAGGCGACGTCAACGTATCTCACTTCGAAGTACCGCAGGTTGCCCGTACTTATGTAGTGCCGTCGCGCTACAAGGGGCCTAATTTCTAGACGGTCCCGGATAAGAGCTGGCAAATTAGTTGCGGGTCCCAGTGCTTTTTGCGCTTCCTCACGTGCCGCATCCAGGTTAACGCTCGAAGTCGACCAAACGCAGTAGCCGCCTCCTAAGCCCCGGAAATACAACAGGTGTAGCTCCTGCAAACGGTCAAGCGTTTGGTCCAGCTCTTCAGCGGCTTCCAGGGCCAAGGCCAGAACCTGCTTAGATGCTAACAGGTCGCTGGTGTTCAATAAGTTAAGCAGGCCAATCGTTTTAAGTGCCTCTAGCTCCCGCTCCTGGTCCCCCTGGTAGGAATTGACGATGCCGTCAATGGCCTTCCAGTGGTAACTAAGCGACGCCAGCCGGCCGCCAAACGCTGTGCGGGCGTAATCGTACAGATTGTGTAGTCGGAAGAATTTTTTGCCTTCCGTGCGCGCCGTGAAGTCTTGGAGGCCGTGCGGGTCGGAGCTGAGTAGAAACGAATATAGCGACCGTTCATTTTGCCCAAAGCTGGCAAATAATCGTACTAGGGGGGGCAATACCGTCGGATGCAGCGGATAAATGTAAGCCGCCATATCCAGCAGCGGTTTGGTAGCAACGCCCACTCCATACCACCGCAATTTCAGCACGCCCTGCATGGCAACTCGGGCACGTTCCAGGGTTTGTTTCTTAACCTGCGTAAGCTGCGTATTCAGGGCATTTCCTACTAGTGCCGCAACTTGCTCAACGGGATGGTACCAAGTAATCTCCTCGAAGCGGCCGGCTACCTTTTCCCATTCACGCTGCTGGTTTTTAGCCAAGCCTTCGGCGTAGGCGCTAACGCCTTGGTGCAAGAGCGCCAGCACAAACAGCGGGGCCTCGCCACTGCGCGCGGCCGCTTCAGCCAGTCCTTGCAACAAGAAGACGTCTTGCTGGTCGGGGCGTTCAGCGGCATATTCTAAAAACTTGCCAGCTTCGTCCAGTACTAGTAATATCCCCCGGGCCTGATTTGTGGCGACTACGTAGCGATGAACGCGCAGCACCCAATCCAACACCACTGCATCGGAATTTCCTTCGGCCAGAGTGCTAGCTGCTTGTACCTGCGCAAACAACCCTCCGTCAGTTGCCAAGTTGCGCAAGGCTATTGCCAGCGCGCGAAGGATGGCCTGGCCCATGGGCTCCCGACTACCGGTCACCAACACCGGCAATAGGGCTGGAGAAGTAGCAAAGGGTAATTCTGGACCAGCGTGGCGCAACTCTTTTTGTAGCGCCGGTGGAAGCTTGGTAATCGGCTGTGAGAACAGGGTAGCTGCAAACAGGGCGAACGACGACTTGCCTGAACCATAGTCGCCCGTGATGCGCCAGGCCCGCAGGCTGGAGTTGGGGCGCAACCCTTGGGCCAAACGCACGAGGCTCTGGTGCGCATGCGGGGTGAGCGTATAGTTTTGTAAGGCCTCAGGGTCGTTCCAGTCGCGCTCCAAATGAGTGGAACGCAGGAACCGATGATGAATGGCAAATAAGCTGGTGGCGGCAGTCTTAGTCATGTTGTACCTCCTCTTCCGCTACAATGAGTTGGGCCGCTGCCAGAAGCTGGACCCTACGGTAGGCATCGCCCGGTTGTCCATAAATGCCCATTAACAGGCTTGCCTCCATTTCTTCATCTAAATCACGATGTTTCAGTATTTTAGGCAAAGCTGCCGAGTCACGGTATTCAAAAAACTCTTGCGAATCTTGGTGCAGTTTGTTTAGCCGGCTTTGAAGGTCCGGCTGCGATAATTTAAAAATTTGGCCTACGCTACCGGGCAGCGCGTGCACGTCACGGAAGGACAAGCTCTCCTCTTGTTGCCGGTGAGTGCGCCAAAAGTCGAACAAGCAATAAGCCAGTAGCGGGCCGGTAATGTCTGGTTTGCCATCCTGTCGAAATGCATAAATCGGCTCCCGCTTACCAGGTTCGGCCATGGCCCGCTCTCCGGCCGGCAGCAACAGCTGCAGTTCGGTTAACGGGCAATCCAAGCTCTCTTCTAAGATTTCATTGCCCTTGCGGGCGCGTACCGGCACGTAGGTGTGCAGAAAAATATCAAAGTGCTGTTCTTTGGTAAAGTCCGACAACGAACGGTCCATCCGGTCCGACTCAACGCCAAACGCTTCGATGACCTCCGTGCGGGAAAACTCAGGGTTGGGCCACTGGTTCAACAAAAAATACCAAGCAAAAAGCGGGTCGGCAACGATGGTTGATATCTTCCAGTGTAGCAGCCAAAGCGTCCGAACATCCTCTAAAAATGGGTCTTGGCCACCTTCGGGCTGGAAAATGGCGTGGCCAAAGGGAGTGATGAACAAGCCCCGCTCTTCGGGCCGTTGCTCGGCAATGCCGAAGGCCTGCACCCAGAACCGAATGGCTTTGACCATGTTTTTGCCCACGCCAAGCTGCACCATGGCGTGGTTGTCATCGGCAAAAAGCAAGGGGTTGTTGTGAATAGTCCGGTAAGCCTTCGGCAGCCAAGTGTAACGGCACGGGAAGCTTTCGTGACCAGAAAATCTAAAACGCATTATTTATATTTAGTCAACGGGTAGGCGTTGGATGGGTACCCCAAACAATGAAGGCTCGTTTGTTCTTTGAAAAACGTGCCTTCTTCCATCTTCAAAACTACACCTAATTAAGCAGGATTGCGGCCATGTTGCTTACTTGCCGAGATGATTTACCTAGACAACCATGCCACAACAGCCTGTGACCCGCGCGTAGTAGCAGCGATGATTCCCTTTTTCTCTGAGGGTTACGGCAATGCGTCGAGTCCACACGGGTTTGGCCAGGCGGCGGCCGCAGCCGTAGATGCTGCCCAGGCCCAGGTGGCAACACTGCTAGGAGGCGAGCCAGAAGAAATTGTGTTTACTTCAGGGGCTACGGAAAGCAACAACCTGGCGCTGCTGGGGGCGGCGCGTCGCCATGAGCAACGGGGAGGGACTAGACGCCGGCTGGTGACTACCGCTATTGAGCACAAATCCGTGCTTGCTCCTTTGGAGCACTTGGCAGAACTAGGCTGGGACTTGGTGTATCTGCCGATCGATGAGACCGGCCGAGTGCGGTTGGACCAGGCTCGGGAACTGATTACCGAAGAAACATTGCTGGTTTCCGTGCAAGCAGCGAATTCCGAAATCGGTACCATCCAGCCAATAGCGGAGCTAGCCGAACTGGCTCATACTCGAGGTGCCCTGATGCATTGTGATGCCTCACAGGCCATTGGCAAAATAGCCCTGGACGTAACGCAACTGGAAGTGGATTTGCTCTCGCTAAGCGGGCACAAGATGTACGGCCCCAAAGGCATTGGAGCGCTCTGGATTCGAGGAGGTGGCCTTCAATTGCCACTGGTTCCTCTAATGTACGGCGGTGGCCATGCTGGTGGGCTACGGTCGGGCACCTTACCCGTGCCCCTTATTGTTGGACTGGGAGTGGCAAGTGAGCTAGCAAAAGAGCAGCTAGCCTCCGAAAGCCAGCGCACGGCCGCTCTGCGGGATGAATTTGAAAAGCACTTGTGCGAAGAATTAGCGTCTATTGCCGTTAATGGAGCGGTAGAACAACGACTCCCCAACAATACCAGCCTTACTTTCAATGGGTTGGATGCAGAAGCCTTGCTGGCTAACTTGCCGGAGGTTGTGGCCAGTACGGGCGCAGCTTGTGAGTCTGGAAGTGTAGAGCCTTCGAGGGTACTGCTAGCGCTTGGCCATAGCCGGGAGCAGGCTTTTAGTACCGTTCGTTTTGGGCTGGGGCGGTTCACAACGGCCGAAGAGATGCGAGCAGCAGCTGAGCTGCTCATTGCCGCTTATCGTCAGCTTTCCTTTCTACTTGCCTAATAGCCTTGGCCACGGGTGCTGTACTCAAACCCATGAGCAAACCCTAGGTTCTGCGCGATTTGAAGGCGTGGGGCGATTTGCTGGTGCAACCCAGCCCGGAAAGTAGGATAAGGCATTTGTTGAATTGCAGCCAGATCTTGCGCAAACAGGAGGTGATAATCCTCCAACAGCTTGTTGTGGCCTTTGTCGGCGTGAAAGCGGAACGCGTCGAACTGCAGTTGAGCGAAGGGTTCGAAGTATCGTTCCAAGGAGGGCAAGCAGTTGCTCTTGGCAGAATTTACGCTTTTAGGCGTTGGAATAATGTTCCATAGCTGATCGTGGGCCACAAAAGACCAGGGCAGGAAGTGGTCTAAGCTAAGGTTACTAATTGTTAAAATTTCTCCCGAGTAAATGCAAGTCAACTCTGCATGGGCCGTTAAATAGCCCTTCCAAAACCGGTTGGCAGCGCTTAAGTCTCGTAGGCCCGGCTTTTCCAACTTTTCGGTCAAGCCGGTAACATTGGGATTGTTTTTTTGGAGAAAGCGTACCAAATGCCAGTAGGTGAACCCCCTTAGAATAGCTTGGTGCTGTTGGAAGTACTGCAGCCAGGTCTCGTGCATTACGATGCTGTCCCCGTCAAACCAGTAAGGGGCTCGGGTAGAAGCATTAGCAGCTGCTATGACCAAGGCGTTAACTTTAGGGTCATGAAGGCCACGGGCTTCCGAGGCGAACATGGGCCGAATAAAGCGGTAAGGAACCCACTTGATAAGCTTTTTAATCAACTGTTCAAGCTCAAGCTGCTGGGGTGGGGGCAAGGACAATAGCTGACTAAGAAGAGGAGGAGCGTTGAGCGCATTGTCCACAACAATGTGTTGAGAAACAAAAACGGCAATAGGTTTGAAGCTATCGCGGCTTCCAAACGAGAGTTTGAAGTAATCCAATGGATACCATACACTGGCCAGCATGCGCATGGAGGGCATTGCTACGGAGCGTAGATTGCCGTAGCTTCGGGGTATGCAATGTACGCGGTGCGGCAGC
>NZ_BAAGRA010000019.1:0-457854 GCF_054783195.1 Hymenobacter coalescens
GCGCCCCGCGGTCCTTCCTGGACCGCGGGGCGCGCCTGTTTGCCCCCCCCCGTACCGGCGGCCTCTGCCAGGCGGCGGCCAAAGAGCGGCGCCCGGGTGGGGCGCTGGCCGCGAACCCCCAGCGGCTGGGTAAACTTATGGTACCGATTAACTACCCCCTGCGGATCAGGAGCATTCTTCGCGGGTTAGCTGCTCGTTACAACTAATAGCCGCTTGGGCACCTTCAGCTGCGGCAATGAGAGCTTGTTGTGCTGCAGGAGTGGTATCCCCCGCTGCATAGACACCGGGTACTGACGTTTGTATCCGCTTATCAACCCACACAGCTCCGTTACGCTGTAGATGTCGACAGCCTAGCTGTTGTGCTAAATCAGAACGCTGTTTCTGGTTGGGATGAATGAAAAGAGCATGACGTGCGAGCGTGGATCCATCATTGAATTCAATGTAGCGCATTTGCCCATCGGCCCGGCCAACCAGTTCGCGAATGGGCTGCTCGTACAGCTGGATGCCGTGCCGTCTGAGCCGATGGCGTGCGTGTTCGGACATCTTCGTCCAGCCATCCGTGCAAACGGCTACGTCTTTGGACCAGCGGCTGATGAGTAGGGCGAAGCCCGCGACGGATTTATCGTTGCCATACACCGCCAAGGCTTGGTCGCTGACTTCAAATCCGTGGCAGTAGGGGCAATGCAACACGCCGCGGCCCCAGAGCTCGTGCATGCCGTTGATGCTGGGCAGAATATCCATGATGCCCGTAGCCAGAATTATTTTACGCGTGGTGACTTCCCGGCCTGAGTCAAGGGTAAGATGAAAGGTACCGGTCTCAGGGTCACGAATAGCCTGCGAAACGCAGTTCTCGCGTTGTTCAATGGTAGGGTAGGGCTGTAACTGCTGATGGCCGATGCGCAATAGCTCTTGAGGCTTTATCCCGTCGCGGCTCAGAAAGCCGTGCACCGCGGGAGAAGGAAAGTTGCGGGTGCGGCCGCCGTCGCAAAGGAGCACGCGGCGTCGGCAGCGACCCAATACCAAGGCGGCACTAAGACCAGCGGCTCCGGCACCAACAATGACGACTTCGTAATCGGTAGCGGGGACGTGGCTTGGGCGCTTAAAAGGACGGCGGGCAGAAGCGGGCATGAAATAGTGAATACGAAGTGCTAGCCCAGCATACCCGGCATGCCAAGCTTGGGTTGTGGTTCATGGGGAAAATACATTTGAAGCCCTGCCGGATTTTCTGGTATTTGGCCCAGGTTTTTTCTCCCTGCCTATGCGACACCTCTTCCTCTTATTCGCTGCCAGCGCAATCAGCACGGTAGCCACAGCCCAGCTTACGGGCATCAAGACCATCGACCCTGGAGGCACCCCCGGCCCCAACAACTATTCTACCTTCAGTGCGGCTGTACAAGCACTGAATGCAGGCGGCGTAGGCGCAGGCGGGGTAACGTTTCAGGTAAAAGCCGGGGCGACATTCACCGAGATTGTCCCCGCTTTGACTGTAACCGGGACAGCTGCCAATCCCATACGGTTTGTCAAGGACGGCCGCGGTGCTAACCCTGTGCTGCAGACGGTGGGCACAGGTGCGGGTGACGCAGTGCTGACGCTGGACGGCGCAGACTACGTACGGCTCGACAGCCTGACGCTGCGGGAAAACCCAGCCAATACCACCGCCGCTCAAATGACCGAGTATGGTCTTTGGCTAAAGGGCGGCGCGACCAATAATACCGTGCAGGGTTGCAACATCGAGCTAAGCCGCAACAACGCCAACAAGTCGTACGGATTGTACCTGCTTGACGGTGGCAACAATGCCAACCGCTTTTACAACACGTCCGTGGTGAACTGCACCAGCGCCTACTACCTGGCGGGTGCCGCGGCCGTGTACGACACGGACATCGAAATCGGAACATTGCCGGGCGGACGCAGCCGCATCGCGCAGATCGGAGTGCCGGCCACGGGGGGGCCGCCCACCACGACCATCGTGTACGCCTTGTACCTGAAGTCGCAGCAGCGGCTGCGGGTGTACGGGCTGGAGGTAACCGACGTGCAGGGTCCGGGCAGCGTGTACGGGCTGTATTCGACGGGCACCACCAACTCGGCGGACCTGACGGGCAATACGCTGCGCAATGTGGTGAGCAATGCTACGGGTACCGGCATCGTGGAGGCCATCTACATCGACAACGGCACCACACACAACATCATCGGCAATCGGCTCGACAACATCCGGGCTACTGGCAGCAGCGCTTTCGCCGTGGGCATCGACGTGACGGGGGGCACCACCAGCAACGTCGTCAACAACTTTGTGTACAACGTGGCGGCCCCGGCCAGCACGGCGGGCACGGCGGTGCGGGCCCTGAGCCTGCGCGGCGGTACCACCAACAACGTGTTTCACAACACGGTGTTGGTGGAATATGCAGCCACGGTGGCCAGCAACAAGAGCGGCGCATTCTTCATGTCGGGCGCCAATACGCCGGCTTACCTGGCCAACAACATCTTTGTGAACCGCGTGACGGGCCTGACGCCCGGCGCGGGTGGTATCGGGGCCGCTTTTTTCAAGGCTACCAATACGCTGACTACGCTGGCCAACGGCTCGGGTAACAACCTGTACTACGCCGGCACGCCCAGCGCCGAACACCCCCTCTTTTTCGGAGCTAACACCGCCAATCCGGCCTTGGATATTACGCTGACGGACTACAAGCAGCGGGCCGCGCCGGCCGAGCAAACCTCCGTCACGGAGAACCCGCCGTTTGTGGGCGCGGGCGACCTGCACATCAGCCCGACGGTGCCCACGCAGGTGGAAAGCGGCGGGCAAAGCCTGGCTGGCGGCACGGGCGTGCCCCAGGACATCGACGGCGAAGCGCGCAACATTGCTACCCCAGACCTCGGGGCGGACGAAGGCAGATTCCTGCGCAATGACCTGACCGGCCCGGCCATCGTGTTGACGCCGCTGGGCAACACCAGCGCCCTGACCAGCCGTACGCTGAGCGGGGTGACCATCACCGACCCTAGCGGCGTCAACGTGGCGGCCGGCACCAAGCCCCGGCTATATTTTAAGAAGACCACCGACGCGAACGTGTTTACGGCCACCAACGACGCGACCGGCAACGGCTGGAAGTGGACCGAGGCCACTAACGCCGCTACTCCGTTCAGCTTCACGCTCGATGTGAGCAAGCTGCGCGCGGCCCCGGTGGCCGGCGACTCGCTGCAGTACTTCGTGGTGGCCCAGGACCTGGCCACCACGCTCAACGTAACTGCCAGCCCGGGCGTGGGCTTTGCGGGCACGTCGGTAACGGCCATCAGCAGCGCCCCGCAGCGGCCGTACGTGTTCCGCATCCTCGGTTTCCTCAGCGGGATAAAGACGGTGGGCGTATCGGCTGCGGCGGATTACCCTACGCTGACGGCGGCCGTGGCCGACCTAAACCGCAGCGAGCTAAGCGGCAACCTAGTACTCCGGCTGATCGACGCCAACTACCCCAGTGAAACGTACCCGATAACGCTCAACGCCAACCCCGGCACGCGGCCGACGCCCGCCACCGCGCCCCGCGCCGTGCTGATTCAGCCCGCCGCGGGCACCGGCAACGTGGTGCTGCGCGGCGCGGCCACCACGCCGCTGCTCGTCATCAATGCCAGCTATGTGGGCATCGACGGGGGCACGGCCCAGAACCGCCGGCTGCGGCTGCGCAACGACGGCACGGGCTCGGCCAGCGGGGTAATCTTCGCGGCGGGCCGCAACGTGGCTGTCAGCAACACCGAACTGGTAGCGGGTAGCAGCACCACGGGTTACGGTCTGGCTTTTGACGCCGTAACAGCCGGCCGGGTGGCCAACTGCTTGGTGCAGCGGGCCAACATCGGCGTGCAGTTGCAGAACGGCTGCGACTCGATCCAAGTCGTGGGCAACGAGCTGGGCGCTACCGTGGCCGCGGAGAAGCTCGGTACGGCCGGCGTGGTGGTGCTCAGCAGCCAGCACTTCGACGTGCGCGGCAACGCCATTGCCGGCGTGACGCGGGCTACGAGCCCTGCCGTGTCGGGCGTGCAGGTCAGCGGCACCTCGCGCGAGGGCTACGTGCGTGCCAACCAGATCAGCGACATTACCCACACGGGCAATACCACGGCCACGTCGTACGGGGCCGTGGGCGTGCGCCTGGCCTCCACCGACCCCAGCGCGAGCATCGTGGTGACGGATAACATGATCCGCGACGTGCTCAGCTACGGCGACGACGGCTTTTCCTTCGCGCCGCACGGCATGCTCGTGAGCAGCGGGGGAGGCTACGCGCTGGTGCACAACACCGTGGCGCTGACCGGCACGGTAGCGGGCGGGGCTACTCCGCAAACGGCCGCGCTGGCGCTGAACACGGGCCTCAACAACGTATCGGTGCTCAACAACATTCTGGTGAACAACATCAGCACGACGCCGGCGGGTGGCAAAGCCTACGCGCTGCTGGTGGCCGGCGGCGCCACGGCGTCGCTGGGGCTGATTAACAGCAACGACTACGTCGCCACCGGCGCGCGGGCCGTGCTGGCCAGCGTGGCGGGCACCGACGCCGCGACCCTGGCGGCACTGCGCACCGCTACCGGCCAGGACCAGCGCAGCGTATCGATAGCGCCCATATTCGTATCGGCTACCGACCTGCACCTGACCGCGCAGAACTGCGGCCTCGACGGGCGCGGCACGCCCCTGACCGGGCCGACCAGCACCGGGTTTGATATCGACGGCGAGCCGCGCAGCACCAGTGCGCCCGACATCGGGGCCGATGAGGCCAATGCCTGCGTGACGGCCGTAGCCGTAGCCAAAGCCAGCTGGCAAACCGACGTGTACCCCAACCCGGCGGCCGGACAGGTGACCGTGGCCGTGCGCGGCGCCCGCGGCCCGCTTACCCTGGAGGTTATCGATGCGCTGGGCCGGCCGGTGTACCGGGCCACGTTGCCCAGCGGCGCCGAGGTGCGCCAGCCGCTGGACCTGCGCGGGCAGGCCGCCGGCGTGTACCTGCTGCGCCTGAGCCGCGGCGCGGAGGTGAGCAGCCACCGGCTGGTGCTGCAATAAACCACCCGCCCGAAACGAAGAGCGGCGCCCCGGATCCGGGGCGCCGCTCTTCGTTTCGGGCGGGTAGCAAGATTGGCTAATGCACCGGGCCGCGGCCGCTGATTTCCACCAGCTCTTTTACCTGCTGGTTGAACGCGTCGGCTTGCTTCAGCTGCTCCAGCGGGAGGTGGAAGCGGTACTTCCAGAAGTGCTCGGGGTTGGCCGGCACGTTGATCTGCTCATCCAGCGGGTTCGAGCGGCGCAGCTGTTCGTCGAGGGCCACCAGGTCCTGGAGCGGGAAAATGGCCCACATGGCGGGGGAGTAGAGGTGCTGCACCAGCATCTCGCGGGTTATCCACGGTTCGCAGTAGAACGGCGCCGGCTGGCCGTGGTGGCCGAGCAGTTGCTCGAAGAAACGCTGCGTCCGCTCGTGGTCCTCTTCCCACCAGCCGCGGATGGTGCTCATGTCGTGGCAGGAGGGCGACACCACGGAGAGGTAAGCCGCGTCGTTGGGGTGCGAAAACTCGATGCCGGTGGCGGCGGGCATGCGCTGGATGTTCAGGCCCAGCATGCCCAGCTGGCGCATCACGCCGGGTACGGAGGCAGGCACCATGCCCAAGTCTTCGCCGCAGATGAGCATGTCGGTGGCGTAGCGCACGGGGGGCAGCTTCACCAGGCCCTGCTGGCGCCAGAACTCGTCGTGGCGGCGGAAAAAGAAGTCCACGTACAGCTCCTGCATGCGGTGGCGCGTCTGGTCGTCCAGGTCGCGGAAGGTACGCGACTTGTCCACCGTGATGCGCGGGTGCCACCGCTCGCCATGGGAGCCCTCGGCCTCCACGAACAGTACTTCAGTGAGCAGGCGGTAGAGGCCGGTACGCTGCCGGAGCAGACGCTCCTGCTCCGCGCCGGCCGCAAACGCCAGCCGGGGCTCGAACAGGGCTTCTACCTTGCGCTGGGTATTCACGGCTTCCTTCAGGCGGAAAGCACCGTGGCCGGCATCGTCGAGGAACTCCTCGCGCACGGCATGAGCATCAGGGCCGAACAGCTCTTCCAGGATGTGCCAGCGGATGTAGGGCGCGGTCAGGCGCTGCGCGTCCCACCAGCCCAGCCGGTCGCGGATTTCGTCGCGGTGCAGGGGCAGCGCGGGCGAGAAGTGGCCGAGCAGGCCTTCCACGGCGTGGTTGGGAATTTCCCAGATGCGGAAGAAGCCCAGGATGTGGTCGATGCGGAGCGCGTCGAAGTAGCGGCTGAGGTGGCCCAGGCGCTGCCGCCACCACTGGTAGCCGTCCTCGGCCATCTTTTCCCAGTTGTAGGTGGGGAAGCGCCAGTTCTGGCCCGTCACGGAGAAATCGTCGGGCGGGGCGCCGGCCTGCTGATCGAGGTGGTAGAGCTCGGGCTGCGTCCAGGCCTCCACCGAGTGGCGGTAGATGCCGATGGGCAGGTCGCCCTTGAGCACCACGCCGTGCTGGCGGGCGTACTCCACGGCTTCGCGCAGCTGCTTGTCGAGGTGAAACTGCGTGAAGAGGTGCAGGCCGAACTCGTCGAACTCGGCGTGGGCCGGGTCGAGCAGAGTGTCGGGCCACTGGCCGGGCTGCTGGTACTCGGCGGGCCACTGCCGGAAGTCCACGGTGTGGAACCGGTCGCGCAGGCCGCTGAACACGGCGTACGGGGCCAGCCAGCTTTGCTGCTTCTGGAAGAACTGCTGGTACTCCTTATCGGCCAGGAATTTCTTTTTCTCCTGCTTATAGAGGGCGCGCACAAATTTCCACTTGGCCTCCGTCACCGGCTGGTAGTCGACGAAGTCCCGGCTGTTGAGCAGCTCGCGCGTGGCGTGCAGCTCCTGGCGCAGCGCGGCGTCCTGCAGGGGCGCCACGGCGTCGAGGTTGAGGTACTGCGGGTGCAGAGCAAACACCGAAATGGCCGCGTACGGGTACGAATCGACCCAGGTGTGAGTGGCGGTGGTGTCGTTGATGGGAAGTACCTGCACCAGCTGCAGGCCGGTGGCCACGGCCCAGTCTACCAGCAGCTTCAGGTCGGGGAACTCGCCTACGCCCAGGCCCTGCTGGCTGCGCAGGGCAAACACGGGCAGGGCCACGCCCGCACCGCGCCAGGGCCCGGCCTGGTGGCGGTACAGCTCGTCGTGGCGCCAGCGCAGGGTGTCGCGCCCGCCCAGGGGCGGCAGTACGCGGTCGGGGCCGGCTTCCAGATCGATGCACTGCTGGCGCTGCGGGTCCCACAGGCCGTATTTGTACACGACAACCCGATCCGATTCGGCCAGCACGACATCGGCCGACCAAGTGGGGAACGTCGCGTCGGACAGCACCAGCGGCTTCGTGTTGTCCCAGGCGCCGAGGGCCGCGTCGGAGCCGAGCACGCACAGGCACTGGCCGGGCGCGACGCGCGGCGCCGTGAGCGAGAAGCGCACGGTGGCGTCGGCGGTGCGGGCGCGCGCTTGGCGGGGCTGGTGGCAAGGCGAGTCGGCCGGGCGGCGGAAGATGGCCTGGGTGAAGGCGTTGGTTTGCAGCTCGTACTCGGGCAGCTCCGGCGCGTGCCAGTACTCGTCGAGCACGACAAGGCCGTAAGTTTCGCCGGCCAGGGGCAGCTGGCGGTCGGGGCCGCCTTCCCAATGCACCGCGCCGGTGTTGTCGTCGACGAGCACGTACTTGTAGCGCAGCGCCGTGACGTCGGCCGGAACCTCCGTTTCGCCTTCCCAGGTATTGGTGGCGGGCTGATACGCCAGGCGCAGGGCGTGGTCCGGGTGCCAGTCGCCGAGCGCGGAGCTGCTGCCCCGCACTTCGAGGCGCTGGCCCCAAGCGGTAAAATAGGGAATGCGGAAACGGAGGCGCATAAAAAAAAGATGCAAGTAATCGGTAGGCAAAAGTCGGAGATTTAGCCGATTCTACCGCGTCCTGTTTTTGCGGAAGTACGCCCGCCCTCACTTGTTGCCCGCGCGGCCCCGCGGCGGATACGGCGCGCCTTCCTCCGCCCGGAGAAACGGCGCGGGCGGCGGCGGGTTCTGGGGCCGTTGATCAGGACCCGGGCAGCAGCGAAAAAGCGCGTCCGCGCGGCTACGGCCGGGGCCATGTAACATTCGGGGCCGATTGTTCGTCCGAAAGGCCTGAGCCGCTGCCAACTCTTATACAACGGCCGGCTTTATACTCTCTCTCTTGGCAAATTCTACGTCTTCCCCCGCTTCCCCCACGCAGGCTTCGTCGCCGGCGCCGCGCCACCGGCTGCCCGGTCCGGTACGCTGGCTGCTGTGGGGGCTCCTGGGCCTGGTCGGCTTGGTCTTGTTGGTGGTGATTGGGCTCGTGGTGGCCCTGCAGGTGCCGTCGGTGCAGGATTACGCCGCCGACAAAGCGGCTGGATACCTGCAAAACAAGATCGGCACGGAGGTACGCATCGGGAAGTTTCGCACGGACTGGCGCCGGGGCCTGGCCCTCGACGGGGTGTACCTGGAAGACCAGAAAGGGGATACGCTGCTCTCGGTGGGCAAGCTGGCCGTGGGCATCGACCTGTGGGCCCTGACCAAGTCGCAGATTAACGTGAGCAACGTGGAGCTGACCGACGGCACGGTGCACATCCGCCGCACGCTGCCCGACTCGACCTACAACTTCGATTACATCCTGGCGGCCTTCGCCACCGGCGACACCACCACGACCACCGCGGCCGACTCCACCGGCGGCTTCAAGTACGACATCGGCGACGCGCACCTGGCCCGCGTGTACCTGACCTACCGCGACGAAGTGGACGGCATGAACGTGCGCGGCCGCGTGGGCGACCTGGCCGTGGCCATGAACGAGGTGGACGTGGACCGCAGCGTGTACCGCATCAAGTCGGCCAGCCTGAAAAATACCGGCATCAACATCGTGCAGACCAAGGTGCCGCCCGATACGCCCGCCGAGCCGCTTACGCTGACCCTGGGCCTGGACCGCGCCACCCTCGACAACGTGGCCCTGAACTACCAGAACGACCCCTCCAAGCAGTACATCAAGACGCGCATCGGGCAGGCGCAGGTGACGGCCGACAACATCGACCTGATCCGCCAGCGCATCGGCCTGAACACGCTGGTGCTGCGCAACTCCGACATCAGCTACGCGCAGAACTCCACGGTGCCGGTGGAGCGGCGCGTGGTGAACCCCGCCGAAGCCGTGCAGAAAGTGGATTCGGCCGTGAGCCAGACCACCGGCGCGCCCACTTCCTGGCGCGTGGCTTTGCGGCAGTCCGACATCAGCGGGGTGCGCTTCGCCTTCGACAACCTCGACGAAGCCCGGCAGCGCACCCGCCTGCCGGCCATGGATTACAACCACCTGCTGTTCGACTCGCTGGCGCTGCGCACCCGCAACCTGGTGTACACCGAGAACCGCACCACCGGCCGCATCGATTTGCTGCGCGGCCGCGAGCAGAGCGGCTTTCGGGTGGACAAGGCCCAGGCCGACGTGGTGTACGACTCGGTGCAGATCCGGCTGGACAACCTCGACCTCATCACGCCCCACACCCGCATCCGCCGCACGCTGGCCATTGGGTTTGACTCGCTCGGTGCGCTGGCCGACACCCGCACGCTGGGCAAGACGCGCATCGAAGCCAACCTGCAAAACACCCGCCTGGGCTTCCGCGACATCCTGTACCTGGCCCCCGACCTGGTGACCGAAAAGCCCTTTACCAGCGGGCCCAACCAGTCGGTGCTCATCAGCGGGCAGGTAAACGGGCGCGTCGACAACTTCGCCCTGCGCAACCTGGAAGTCATCGGGCTGCGCAACACCATCGTGCGCGGCTCGGGCCGCATTCAGGGCCTGCCCAACACCGACCGCCGCCTCTACACCGACCTGAACATCCGCCAGCTGACCACCACCCGGCGCGACATCAACGACCTACTGCCCGCGGGCACTATTCCGCAAGACGTCATCGAGCTGCCGGAGCGCGCCACGCTCAGCGGCACCATCAAGGGGCGGCCCACGGCCAACGACTTGGCGCTGAACCTGAAGGCCAACACCTCGTTTGGCGGGGCTACCATCGCGGCGAACCTACGGCCGGGGCCGGCCGGGCGCGAGCCGGTGAATGCGCGCTTCAACCTGCAGGGCTTTCAGCTGGGCCGCCTGCTCAAGCAGCCCGACATCGGGGCCGTGACGGGCAGCGGCACGTACACCGGCGCCGGCTTCGAGCCCGCGACCATGCGCGGCCGCCTGGTAGCCAACCTGCAGCAAGCCCGCTACGGCAACTACACCTACCGCAACATCGCCGCCAACGTGGACATCACCGGGCAGCGCTACGACATCGACGCGCGCAGCCAGGGCGACCAGAACGCGGCCTTCGCCATCAAGGGAACGGTGGATTTGAGCAACCCCAACGCGCCGCAGTACTCTTTCAGCGGCAACGTGCAGAGCCTGAACCTGACGGCCCTGGGCTTCTACTCGGGCGGCAACCTGAGCGTGCGCGGCGACCTGGACGCCAACCTGACCGGCGCCGACCTGAACACCCTCAACGGCACGGTGAAGGGCACGGGCGTGCTCATCAACCTCAACGGGCAGGCCATTCCGCTCGACTCACTCGACGCCCGCATCGTGCAGCAGACGGGTCGCACGGAGGTAGATTTTGCCTCCAGCCTGCTGCAGGCCACGCTGCGCGGCAACACCCGCCTCGGCGACCTGGTCACCGAGTTGCAGCGCCACCTCGACCGGTACTTCGACCTGCCGGGCGTGCAGTACCGGGCGTCGTCGGTGGCGCGGCAGTTTACCTTCGAGGTGAACGTGCCGCGCACCGGCGCGCTGCTGCTGCCCAAGTTCGTGACCGGGCTGACGCGCATCGCGCCCTTCCGCCTGAGCGGCGGCTACGACAGCCGCGCCGCCAACCTGACGGTGCGCACCGACATTGCCCGCCTGCGCTACCAAGGCATCGTGTTCGATTCGCTGAAGCTGCGCGTAGGCTCCGATCCGCAGAAGCTTGACTACGCCGTGCTGCTCGACCAAGTGCGGCAGGACACCACCCTGCGCATTCCGAACCCCTCGCTGACGGGCTCGGTGGCCAACAACCAGATCGGCACCCGCCTGCGCATCGCCGAGTCCGACTCGCTGGAAAAGCTCAACCTGGCCGGCGTGCTGCAGGTGCTCGGCGGGGGCAGCAGCTACCAGTTCAGCTTCGAGCCGCAGCTGGCCGTGGACGGCAAGCGGTGGGTGGCCGCGCCGGGTAACTTCGTGCGCTACACGCCCGCCAACGGCAACATCGTGGCCCAGAACGTGCGCCTCTCGCGCAACGAGGGCGCCGCCGACCGCTTCCTGGCCCTGCAAACGCTGCCGGGCGCGCGCAACCCGCTGCAGGTGCAGATCGGCAACTTCGACCTCTACGGCCTCGGCCGGGCGGCCGGGCTCCAGGATTCGCTGATTGGCGGCACGCTCAACGGGCAGGCCGTGGCCTACAACCTGGGCCGTACGGGGCAGGCCTTCACGGCCGACCTGACGCTGGCCCAGCTGGCCTACAACAAGTACGTGCTCGGCGACCTGCGCGCCCAGGTCGTCAACAACGTGGCCGACCGCTACGACCTGGCCGCCCAGCTCACCAACACCGACGGCACCGACGCCCGCGTGAGCGGCTACTACGCCACCAGCGGCGCCATCGACGTGGTGGCCGACATTACGCGCTTCAACCTGAAAGCCATCGAGCCGTTCGCGGCCGGGCAAATCCGGGAAAGCACCGGGGCGCTGACCGGGCGCTTTACGGTGAGGGGCACCACCGCCGCGCCGCAGCTGCGCGGGGCCGCCCGCTTCCAGGACGGGGGCTTCACCCTCTCGCAGCTGGGGGCGCCCTTCCGCCTGTCGGGCGACGAGCTGGTGCTCAACGAGCGAGGCCTGCACTTCGACGACTTCGCCATCCTCGATTCGCTGGGCAACCGCGCCGTCGTCGACGGCTACATCGTGCCGGCGCGCAACTTGGCGCAGGTGGGCCAGTACCGGCTGGAGCTGCAGGCCACCACCACCAACTTCCTGGCTGTGCAAAGCACCCGCCGCGACAACCCGCTCTACTACGGCAAGCTGTTCGTGGACTCGGACACCCGCGTGACCGGCAACCTGCAGCGGCCCAACGTGCGCACCCGCGCCACCGTAGCCGAGGGCTCGGACCTGACCGTGGTGGTGCCCACCGACGAGGCCGTGGCCGTGGAGCGCGAGGGCATCGTGGTGTTTGTGGACAAGGACGCGCGCAAGCCCAACGCGGATTCGCTGCTGGCGCTGACCGCCGACGACATCGACAGCGCCGCCGTGGCCACGGGCTACGACGTGCGCGCCAACATCACCGTCAACGACAACACGCCCTTCACCATCGTCATCGACGAAGCCGCCGGCGACAACCTGCGGGTGCGGGCCGAGGGCACGCTGAACGCGGTGCTTGACGAGCGCGGCGCCCAGACGCTCACCGGCCGCCTCGACGTGACCGAGGGCCAGTACGAACTCTCGCTCTACGACCTGGCCGAGCGCAAATTCGACATTGCCGGCGGCAGCTACATCGTGTGGAGTGGCGACCCGTTCAACGCCCAACTCAACGTGTCGGCCATTTACCGCGTGCGCGCCGTGGCCGCCGACCTGATTGCCAACCAGCTGGACGCCGGCTCGGAGCTGAGCAACCTCTCGCGCAACCGCCTGCCCTTCGAGGTGTACCTGAACGTGACCGACCAGTTGCTCAAGCCCACCATTGGGTTCGACATTCGGGTGCCGGAGGGCACTACCAGCCCGGTGGCCGAGCCGGTGCGCGCCAAGCTGGAGCAGCTGCGCCAACCCAGCCAGGTCAACGAGCTGAACAAGCAGGTATTCGCCCTGCTGGCCCTGAACCGCTTCATCGCCGAAAACCCCTTCCAGAGCACGGCCGGGCCGGGTTCCTTCGTGGGCAACCAACTGCGGGGCTCGGCCAGCCAGGTGCTCACGGACCAGCTCAACAACCTCACCGGCGAGTACCTGGCGGGACTGGGTGTGGAGCTGGGCGTGGACTCCTACACCGCCGTGACGGGCACCGGCGCCCAGCAGAACCGCACCGACCTGAACGTGGCCGTGCGCCGGCAGCTGCTCAACGACCGGCTGAGCGTGCGCCTGGGCACCGACGTGCCGCTCGGCGGCGGGGGCAGCCAGGCCACGCAGGGGGCGGCCTCGGCCAGCCAGTTTGCCGGCGACGTGAGCATTGAGTACAACATCCTGCCCGACGGCCGCCTGCGTCTGCGCGCTTTCCGCAACAACGCCTACGAGGACATCGACGGGCAATTCATTCAGACCGGCGCGGCCCTGATTTTCCAGCGCGACTACAACTCCCTGCAGGAGCTCTTTGCCAAGACGCCGGAGCCCGTGAAACAGGCCGTGAAAGCCGACCGCAAAGCCCGCAAGGTCGAACAGAAAGCCGCGCAGGACACGCTGAAAAACAACGCTTTGAACTAACCGCAGATGAGCTACGATACCCTCAGGCTGGCTACGATGCGGCAGCTTACGTGCAGCGCCGCCGCGCTGCTGGCCGCCGTGCTGGCCGGCTGCAGCGGCACCCGCTTCATTCCCGATAACGACAAGCTTTACACCGGCAGTGCGGTGAAGGTGACCTCGCCCTACGCCATTCCGCGCGAAACCGAGCTGACCACCGAGCTGGAATCGGTCATTACCCCCAAGCCCAACGCCTCCATCCTCGGGCTGCGGCCCAAGCTGTACTTCTGGCACCTGGGCGAGGGCAAAACCAAGGGTCTGGGCAAATGGGTGGCCGATAAGTACGGCGAGGCACCGGTGCTGCTGAGCCAGGTGGACACGCAGAAGGTGAAGAACCTGATGCTCAACCGCCTCTACAACAACGGCTACTTCGCCGGGCCGGTGGTGCAGAGCAAGGTGGTGGCCAAGGGCCGCACGGCTACCGTCGACTACACGGCCAAAGTGCAGCGGCCCTACACCATCAAGGAAATTCACTTCCCCGAGCGCGACACGCTGCTCGACAACGACATCCGGAAGGCGCAGGCCGGCTCGCTGCTCAAGGTGGGCGACCCGTACAACCTGAAGCTGCTCATGGACGAGCGCACGCGCATCGACAACGTACTCAAGCAGAACGGCTACTACTATTTCGCGCCCGATTACCTGCTGTACGAGGTGGACAGCACCGAACACAACCAGGTAGACGTGTACATCCGGGTGAAGGGCAACATTCCGAAGCGCGCCAGCCAGCCCTACGTGCTCAACCGCGTAACGCTGAACACGCGCTACGGCCTGACGGACACCACCGAATCGATCAAGCCCATCATCTACCGCAAGTACCGCTACGTGCCCGATGAGAAGGTGTTCCGCGCGCGGGCCATCACCAACGCCACCTTCCTGTACCCCGACTCGCTGTACCGCCGCCGCCGCCACGACCAGACGCTGAGCCGCCTGATGAGCCTGGGCACGTTCAAGTTCGTCGACATCCAGTTCCGGCCCGCCCGGCAAAAGCCCGACTCGGCCGGTTACGGCTTCCTGAACGCGCAGGTGCGCATGACGCAGCTCAAAAAAAAGTCGCTGCGGGCGGAATTTCAGCTGGTGCAGAAAACCAACGGCTTCACCGGGCCGGGCTTCACGGCCTCGTTCCGCAACCGTTCGGCGCTGCGCGGGGCCGAGCAGCTGCTGCTCAACTTCGTGGGCACCTTCGAGCGGCGGCAGGCCCCGCGCAACGCCGACGCCAACACGCCGGTGTTCGGGCTGAACTCGGTGGAGGTAGGCGTGAACGGGCAGTTGCTGGTGCCGCGCCTCATCACCCCGCCGCTGCCCTTCCTCGACGTGCGCCTCCCCAACTCCGACTTTCAGCCGCGCACCTCCTTCGGGGCCGGCTACCGCTACGTGGAACGCCTGGACTTCTTCCAGGTCGATTACTTCAACCTGAACTACGGCTACAGCTGGAAAACCAAGATTACCAACGAGCAGGAGCTGCGGCCCATCGATCTGCAGTACATCCGCCTGGCCAAAACGTCGCCGGAATTCGACCAGCTGCTGGTGCGCAGCCCCTTTCTGGCCAGTTCCTTTCGCCAGCAGTTCATCCCAGCCAGCTCGTACCGCTACACTTACAACACGCAAGTGTACGAACAGCGCCGCTCGCAGGTGTACTTCAGCGGGCAGATCGAAGGCTCCGGCAACCTGGCCGCGGGCCTGAACCAGCTGTCGGGTGCCAGCCGCAACGAAAACGGCAAGTACGAAGTGATAGGCCAGGAATTTTCGCAGTACACCAAGCTGGACCTGGAGCTGCGCAACTACCTGCGCACCAACGCCAACCCCACCAGCGGCAACCGCATTGCCACCCGTGTGCTGCTGGGCCTGGGCCTGCCCTACGGCAACTCCGACGTGCTGCCCTACCTGAAGCAGTACGGCATCGGCGGCCCCAACAGCGTGCGGGCCTTCGCGGCCCGGCAGCTGGGCCCGGGCAGCTACCGCCCCGCCGGCACCCAGCAGCGCGCCTCCCGCTTCTATGATCAGGTGGGCGACCTGCGCTTCGAGGCCAACGCCGAGTACCGCCAGGATTTGTTTCCGTACGTGAAGGGCGCCCTGTTCGTGGACGCGGGCAACATCTGGCTCGTCAACCCCGACACGACCCGCCCCGGCGCCGATTTTGCCGCCAACCGCTTCCTGAAGGAGCTGGCCATCGGGGCCGGTGCCGGCATCCGCATCGACATTCAGTTCATCGTCATCCGCCTCGATTACGCCGTGCCCCTGCGCGTGCCCTACAACACGAGCAACATCCCGCCCGAGGAGCGGAAGTACTTCGCCAAGCCCGGCAGCCTCGCCGACGGGCGCCTGAACCTGGCCATCGGCTACCCCTTTTAGCGTTGAATACCACCACCCAGCGGGGCTTTCGGATTGATCCGAAGGCCCCGCTGGCCGTTAGCGGTAGTTTTCGGGCTTGTCCTGCGGCAGTCCCGGCACGAAGTAGTGCGCCACGGCCTTGGCCAGGTAGGGCGGAAAGCCGCCGCGCGTGTTGGTCAGCACCACGACGGTGAGCGGCGGCTGGCCCGCGTCGGCAAAGCGCACGATGTCGGCCAGGGCCGGCCCGCCGCTGTGGCCCACCAGCCGGTGGCCCTGGTACTGCTCGTGCACCATGCCCAGCCCGAAGTGCGTGGGCTGCTGGTTGCGCAGGTGCGCGGGGGCCCACAGCAAGGCCTGGTAGTCGGGGCGAAGCAGGGCGTTGGTATCGAGGCCCACAATCCAGTTCGCCAGGTCATGCACCGAGGCGTAGGCCCCGCCGGCGGCGTAAAACCAATCGGGAAAGCGCATGTCGCTGACGCGGTAGGCACCGGCTTTGGCATCCCAGGAATACACCTCCGAGGCCTGGGGCAGCACGTGGGCCGTGCGCACGAGGCCGCCGTCCTGGGCGTGGCTGAAGCGCGTGCCGGACATGCGCAGCGGCGTGAGCACCCGCTGCTGCAGCGCCTGCTCGAAGGACTGCCCCGTCACGCGCTCCACGATGGCCTGCAGCAGGGCGTAATCGGTGCTGACGTAAAAGTCCTTGGTGCCGGGGGCATACGCCAGGGGCTGCGCGGCGGCCGTGCGCAGGGCGTGGGGCAGGCTGCGGGTGGTTTCCAGCGGCACCAGGCGGATGCCCGACTGATGAGCCGCCAGCTCGCGCACCGTGATGGATTCCCACGCCGCTGGCACGGAATCGAGGTACGTGCCCAGACGCGCATCCAGCTGCAGCTTGCCCTCCTGCGCCAGCACCGCCAGCAAGGTACCCGTCAGCGGCTTGGTGGCCGAGGCCAGCTGAAACGCGGTGTGGGGCGTGGCGGGGGCTTGCCAGCCCAGGTGAGCCACGCCGTAGCTCTGCAGCTTCAGTACCTTGCCCGCCTGGATGACGGCCACGGCCGCGCCCGGAATATGGTGCCGCTGCATGACCCGGCGCATAAACGCGTCGACTGAGTCGGGCCTGGGCTTTGGGCCGGCCAGCAGCGGCTGATACGTGAGTAGCCCCAGGGCTGATAAAACACTCAGCAAGCAATAGGTAGCGCGGCGCATGGCACAAGGGAGGCTTGAAAATGGAACGAGGCAAGTCTACGAATACTTTCGTATGTATGCCTGCTTATTTCTCAGCCTCCGCCTCACATGATGATGTGAGGGCCCCAGGGCGCCTGCTCATTTATTGCTCCACGGCTTCCGTTTTGCTGCGGCCCAGAAACTTCTTAGCGCGCGTGCCCTCCAAAAACTGCTCGATGCCGGTGGTGATGCGCTCAGCCATCTGCTGCTGAAACGCCGGGTCGACGAGGCGCTTTTCATCCTCGGGGTTCGAGACGAAGGCCGTTTCCACCAGCGCGTTCGGAAAATCGGTGGGTCCGTTCAGGCCGAAGTTGAAGGCGCCCACGTTGCCCCAGCCCTGGAGCCCGGTTTGCAGCATCTGCTCGTAAATGGCCGCCGACAGCGGCCGGAATGCCACGTAGCGGTAGAAAGTGGACGTGCCGTTGGCTTCGGGGCTGCCGGCGGAGTTTACGTGCACGCTCACCAGCAGGTGCGGCATGGCCCGGCGCAGGCGCCGAACCCGCAGCTCGTTGCCCACGCTCACATCGGCGTCGCGGGTCATGAGCACGGTGGCGCCCTTCTGCTCCAGCTCGGCGCGCAGCTTCTGGGCAATGGCCAGGGTCAGCGTCTTTTCCATGGCGCCGCTGGCGCCTACCGCGCCCTGGTTGTCGCCGCCGTGGCCAGCATCCACGGCTACGGTAAGGCCTTTCAGCTCCAGCCGGGCCGGGGGGCGCCGCACCCGAATGGTTAGCACGTTGTTTACGTAGTTGATGCCGTAGCCCCAGCTCTGCCGGTGCTTCAGGTCGATGACGACGCGAAACACGTCGGGCTGCGGCTGCTCGTAGTACACGTCGGTGATTTCGCGCAGGCCTGTGCGCTGGGTTATCCAGTTGGTGTTCGAGGTAGCCCCAAACACGTCGACCACCAGCCGCGTGGGCGTCAGCTGCAGCTGCGAGCGGTAGGGCAGCCGCTCCTGCAGCGGCACACGCACGTAGTCGTACTGCTCGTCGCCGCCGACGCTCCAGGAGCTGGTCAGCGACTGCGGCACAAAGCCGCCGGGCGGCAGCAGGCGCACGGTTTCGTCGGGCACCCAAGCCGTCTGGCCTTCGGCCAGGCGCACGCGGTACTGCTCGCCCACGCGGCCCGTCACGTGCAGCAGCACCAGGGAGTCGAGGTAGCCGATTTTGGCCCCGCCGAGGCGGTCCTGCCCCAGGCCGTAGTTCAGGTAGGCCAGCGAAGAATTGGTGCGTGCCAGCTGCGGGGTGTTCGGGTCGAGCAGGCGGACCCGGCTCGTGGTCAACATGGAGTCGCGGCGGCCGTCGGGCAGCTGCACGCGTACCCAGAGCGGGCGGTTGTGGAGCGTGTCGCCGGGCTGCACCACGTAGCTGAGCTGGTACACGCCGCGCGCGGCCCCGGGCCCGGTGGCCGGCAGCTCGGTCAGGGCCACATCGCGCAGCCCCCCGGTGACGCGCGCCCCCGGCTGGGCTTTCACGCGCAGCTGCAGCCGGTCGCCGGGCTGCAGCCACTGATCCTGGGCCGGCACGGTTTCCGCCGATTCAATGAGGTGTGCCGCCGCAGGGACGGAACGCGGCGCTGGGGCCGCCGGGCGCTGGGCCCGGGCGGGCCGGGCACTTAGCGCGGCCGTACAGAAAAGCAGAAAAAACCACGGGCGGAAGCGGAACCGGAATGCAAGCATGCTGCAAAGAAACGGCGCCGGCGCCACCGGGATGCGCGGCCGGGCTACAAATGCAGCACCCGCCGCAGCTGCAGCCCGGCCGTAAGGCTGGTCATCCGCGAGTAGACTTCCACGGGCGGTTGGGCCTGGCCGTTGTAGTACCAGCTGATGACCGCCTGATCAGCGGCGCGGCGCCCCACGAAACGGGCGGCGTAGGCCAGCTGCAGCCCCAGCAGCGTACGCCGCCCAATGCGCGCCTCAAGCTCCCCCTCCAGCTGAGCCAGTACCCGCCAGCGGCGCGTGATGGAATAGGCAAATGAGAATTCGGAGTAGTCCTCGGTGGGCGTGGAGGACATCAGGCTATACACGTCGCCGAAGGCAACCGGACCGGTGTAGCGGTGAACCACCACGCCGCCCTTGGCCGTGGCGTACCACCGGTCGGGGCGCAGCGTCCAGCGGCGGCCGCTCATCAGGGCCCAGGCGGTGTTCAGGGGCCAGCCCGTTAGCTCGGTGCCGTGCTGCGGCGCCAGCACGTAGCTCGACTGGTTGGCAGGGCCGAGGCTGGCCGGAGCGGCGGCCTGCGGGTCGAAATGACCAAACAGCAGCACGTAAGCGGTTTGTGGGCCGGCCTCGACCAGCCAACCCGCCGGCCACTGGTAGCCCAGGCGGGCATTGAAAACCGGGAAGGATACATCGGCAATGGTGCTGGTGGGGCGGTGGCCGCTACGGCCTTGCCGGGCCAGGGCTGCGCCCATGCGCATTCCCCCCGTGAGGTACAGGCCGCGCGTGGGCAGCGGCTGCCACGGCTCGCGGCGCGGCTTTTCGGGTGGCAGGTAGGGCGTTGATATCAGTTTTTTCTTTTGCGCCTGCCAGTGGTAGCCCACGCCCAGCTCCACGAAACTACCGCGCGTTTCGGTGGTCGCCCCCAGCGGCTCGGGGCCGTTGGGGCCGCGAAACTCCACTTCCTGCCGCGTGCGGTACACGGGCGCTAGGCCGTAATGCAGCGCCAGCTCGAGGCTGACCACGTCGCGCCAGGGCAGCTCCCGCACCAGCCCCACCCGGGTGCTCAACAGCCCGTTGAAGCGCCGCCGGCGTTCCAGCGTCTGGCTGCTGGCGCCCCAGTAGCGCGCGTACGACGGGGGGCGCAGCGAAGTATCAGCCGGGGTGCTGAAACGCTGGCTGGGGGCGCTGGCGTACAGCAGCCCGAGCCCCACGGCCGACAGCAACCGGGTGCGGCCGCTGGCGCCCAGGGGCCGGGTGCGGCCCATCTCCAGGCGCAGCAGCGTCCCGCCGGCCACGAAGCCCAGGCCGGTGCTGAGCAAGGTGTCGCCCCGGCGTGTTTCGATGCTGAGGGCGGCTGGCAGCGACACCTGGCTCAGGGAAGCCCGGCCAAAATAGCCCGTCGCCCAGTGGCGCTGCACGAGCAGCGCCGGAAAAAACTTATCGGCGGCCAGCTGCCGGTAGCTGGCGGCGCTGCCCCCGAGGCCATCCCGCACCTCGCCGCCGGCTATGGTCAGGCTGGGGCGCAGCCCAATCTGCCAGCCGGCGGGTTGCTGCCCCAGGGCCGTCAGGGCTGTCAGACACAATATCGCGGCGGGATAACAGCGGGGCATCGGCAAGCAACGATTGGTGGAAATAGCGTAGCGGCCACACAAAAACTGGCCGGGAAAGCAGCTCCTGCAGGAGGCTTTCCCGGCCAGCAAACGTTGCACGGGCCAGATTATGATGCCGATACCATCAGTTATCGACCAGCGGCCGGTTTCTCACGCACGGCGTCGCCGAGGTCGTTCAGGTCGCGGCCGGTTTCGAGGGCCGTGAATTCGGCCTGCAGCGCTTTGATGCGCAGCTCCTGTCGGCCCGGCAGGTCCAGGCGGATGGCGCGGTAACGGGCGTTGAGGCGCCTGAACACGGCCGTGGCGTAGTCCCAATCGCGCTGGGACCAGGTGCGGCGCTTATCGCGCGTCTGGCGCAGCAGCTGGGTGTAGGCCGGCTCCAGGTTTTCTACGGAGAGGCGCTCGATGCCCGCGTAGGCGCCGAGCAGCTCCTGCGTGAAAGCCGAGGTGGCTACCGTATCGAGGGGCTGGCGGTTGCGCACCCGCGAGGCGGAGTCCCAGCGGGCGGCGCGGCCGCCGATACGCTCAATGGCCGAGCCGGCCTTGTCGGCCAGCGTATCGAGCTTGTTGGCGCTGTTTTTCACGGCGTCCTGCCGCTCACGCGGAGTGGAGTCGCAGGCAGTGGTGAGCAGGCCGGCCGCCAGCAGGGCGGCGGCCGACAAGGCGCGGAGGGGGAAGGCGGCAGAGGGGTTCATGGACGCATTTTACGCAACGCCGGCCAGACAAGATGCCTACTGGTTGCCGGCAATGCGGAACACGAAGGGCAACTCGTACTGCACGGGCACCGCGCGGCCGTCCTTGCGGCCCGGAATCCACTCGTTGGGGATGATGCGCGCCACGCGCAGGGCTTCCTCGTCGCAGCCCGCGCCGATGCCCGTCAGCACCTGGTGCTCCGAGGCCTGCCCGAGCGTATCCACCACGAAGCGCACGACCACGCGGCCCTGCACGTTTTTCTGGCGGGCCTGTTCGGGGTAGTTGAGCTGGCGCATGTACGCCGACAGCATCGGCTCGCCGCCCACGTACAGCGGCGGGCGGTCGAGGTAGCCCACCTGCCAGTCGCCGCCGACGTGGTGGCGGTAGGGTCGCTCGTCGGGCTTGCGGTAAAAGAGCAGCTTTTTCTGGTCGTAATCGTATCGCTGCACCAGCACTTTGCGGCCGCTGGCGGTGAGGGCGTAGTAGGACCAAGCGCCGAGCTTACGGCCCTTGTCCACGCGGCCGCTGTCGAGGTCACTCTGACGTACGCGGCCTTGTGCATGCACGGTGAGGGGCGCGCAACAGCAGGCGCCGAAGAGCAGAAGTAGAGGTAAACGCATGGGCGGAATGCAGGGGTAGCGGCCGGGAGAAAAGCCGCTCTGGGTGGGCAGGAAAAGAAACAGAGACGAGCAAAAAGCACAATCAGACCACATTGCAGTCCAATCGTACCCCTAAACTTACAAAGTTTTTTTGCGAACTTAATTAAGCTGACCCCCGAAAAATCAGGTGGTGACGAGCCTAATCCGCCGATTCGTCGAGGCGGCGCTGCAGGTCGTGGAGCTGGGCCTGCAGGCCCGGCAGGTGGGGGCAAAGGCGCCGCAGCCGGCGGAGCGTACGCAACGCGCCGCGGTCGTCCCCGACCATGCGCTGAATGGTGGCCTTGCCCGACAGGGCCCCGAAATGCCGGGGTTCACGGCGCAGCGTCTGGGCCACGTCGAGCAAGGACGCGCGGTACTCGCCGCGCAAGTAGTGCGCCGTGGCGCGTTTGTTCCAGCCCTCCGCGTAGGCTGGGTGTTGTTCGACAACCCACGTGAAATCGGCAATGGCGCGGGTAAAATCCTCGGCGGCCATGGCGCGCATGCCGCTTTCCAGGTGCTTGTTCAGGGCCACGTCGTCGGTTTCCAGCCACAGCTGCCAAATGCCCTGCTGCAGCGCCTCGATTTCGAGCGGCGCCGTGGCTGTGCGCAGGCGCAGGAAAAGCTCGTCGAGCTGTTGGGGGCGGTCGGGCATGGGGTCAATGATCAAGAAGGCGGCAATGATCAATTGAGCCGGAGAGCGGCGGAATCGGGCATGTTAGGTATCAATACGTACGCCGTTGCCGCGCGTTTTGGCGGGCTGGGGGTATAAGTGCCGAAACGGCCACGGCCGGACCTCGTGAGGACCGGCCGTGGCAATGCAACAGGAAAAGCAGCGGCTAGAACAGCTCGGCGGCCACTCGGCGCACGGCTTCGGCCCGGCCCATCGAGTAATAATGCAGGCAGGGCACGCCGCGCTGCATCAGCTCGCGGCTCTGCTGCACGCACCACTCGATGCCGATTTCGCGGGCCGAGGCGTCGTCGCGGCACTGGGCCACGGCTTCCACCAGGTCTTCGGGCAGGTTCAGGAAGAAGGAGCGCGGCAGCATGGTCAGTTGCTTTTTGGTGGTCAGCGGCTTCAAGCCCGGGATGATGGGCGCGGTGATGCCGGCCTCGCGGCACTTGTCCACGAAGTCGAAAAACTTCTGGTTGTCGAAAAACATCTGCGTGACGATGTAGTCGGCCCCGCAGTTGATTTTCTGCTTGAGGTAGCGCAGATCGGAGTTGAGGTTGGGCGCTTCGAAGTGCTTTTCGGGGTAGCCGGCCGTGCCGATGCAGAAGTGCGTGGCGGCCGTGTCCACCTGCTCCTCGTCGAGGTAGCGGCCGTGGTTCATGGCCTGCACCTGCCCGATCAGGTCGCAGGCGTAGGCGTGGCCGTCGGGGTGCGGCACGAAGCCCGGCTCCGACTTGATCGGGTCGCCGCGCAGGGCCAGCACGTTGTCGATGCCGAGGAAGTGCAGGTCGATGAGCGCGTTTTCGGTTTCCTCCTTTGAGAAGCCCCCGCAGATCAGGTGCGGCACCGTGTCCACGTCGAAGCGGCCCTTGATGGCGGCGCAGATGCCCACCGTGCCCGGGCGCTTGCGGGTGGTAATCTTCTCGAGCAGGCCGCCGGCGCGCTGCCGGTACACGTACTCCTCGCGGTGGTAAGTCACGTCGATAAACGGCGGCTTGAACTCGAGCAGCGGCTCGATGTTGGAAAACAGCGTTTCGATGTTTTCGCCCTTGCGCGGCGGCAGTACTTCGAAGGAGAAGAGCGTTTTGCCGTTGGCGCGGGCCAGGTGGTCGGTAACTTTCATGGGAAGCGCAAACCCTGGGCTTGCATGTCGTTGCTCGTGAGTGTTCCTCCCCAGGTGAGGAGTAATCGGGGGACAATCACAGGCGGCGTGATTGTCGTGGGCCGTCATGCCAAGGGCGCTTAAACATGACGTTGTTGAGGCGGTATTCTAAAGGGTTGAAACAACCATCCGACGCCAGGCCAACCGCTTCCGCGCCGGCTACAGGGCGTCCCCTTCTGCATGCAGAAGGGGACGCCCTGTAGCCTTAATCCGCAGTAGCCGTCACCGCTTCGGCGGAGGGCTCATAGTTCAGGTTCGGCGACAACCACCGCTCCAGTTCGGCAAACGGCATCCCCTTGCGCCGGGCCAGGTCGGCCACTTGGTCCTGCCCGATGCGGCCGAGCCCAAAGTAGCGCGCGTCGGGGTGGGCGTAGTAGAAGCCGCTGACCGCGGCCGTGGGGTGCATGGCCAGGTTTTCGGTGAGCGTGATGCCCGTCTGCTCCGCGCCACCCAGCAGCTCGAACAGCGTAATTTTCTCGGTGTGGTCGGGGCAGCCGGGGTAGCCGGGCGCCGGCCGGATGCCGCGGTATTCCTCTTTGATCAGGTCTTCGTTGGTGAAGTGCTCCTGCGGGGCGTAGCCCCACAGCTCGCGGCGCACCCGCTCGTGCAGGCGTTCGGCCAGGGCTTCGGCGAGGCGGTCGGCCAGGGCCTTGGCCAGGATGGCGGAGTAGTCGTCGTGCTGGCGCTCGAACTCGGCCACCAGCTCGTCTAGCCCGATGCCGGCCGTGACGGCGAAGCCGCCGAGGTAGTCGGCGCGGCCGGAGTCTTTCGGGGCCAGGAAGTCGGAGAAGGCGAGGTAAGGCAGGCCGGCCGCCTTCAAACTCTGTTGGCGCAGGGTGAAGGTTTCGGCCTGCACGCGCTGGCGGGTGTCGTCCTGGTAGATTTCGATGGTATCCGAATCCACCGTGTTGGCCGGCCAGAAGCCCACCGTGGCGCGGGCCCGGATCAGCTTTTCGTCGATGAGGCGCTGCAGGAGCACCTGCCCATCCTCGAACAGCCGGCGGGCGGCCTCGCCGTAGGTCGCGTCGTCGAGGATGCGCGGGTAGCGGCCCTTTAGCTCCCAGGCGTGGAAAAAAGGCGTCCAGTCGATGTAGTCCAGTAGCTCGGTCAGCGGGTAGTACTCGAACACCCGGGCGCCGAGGAAGCTGGGCTTCACGATGTCGGCGGCGGCCCAGTCGGCCTGGAACTTCTGCCGGCGCGCTTCCTCGATGGGCACGTAGTCCTTGTTGCGCTGGCGGCCGGCGTGGTCGTCGCGCAGCTGCAGGTACTCCCGAGCCACGTCGTTGGCAAAGGCGTCGCGGCCCAGGCCCAGCAGTTGCGAGGCCACCGGCACGGCGCGCGAGGCGTCGTTGACGTGAATCACTGGTCCGCCGTAGGCCGGCGCGATGCGCACGGCCGTGTGCAGGCGTGAGGTGGTAGCCCCGCCGATGAGCAGGGGCACGCGCAGGCCGCGCTTTTCCAGGGCCTGGGCCACGTACACCATTTCGTCGAGCGAGGGGGTAATCAGCCCGCTCAGGCCCACGATGTCAGCCTGCAGGCGCTCGGCTTCGCTGACAATCTTTTCCAGCGGCACCATCACGCCCAGATCGATGACCTCGTAGTTGTTGCAGGCCAGCACCACGCCCACGATGTTCTTGCCGATGTCGTGCACGTCGCCTTTCACCGTGGCCAGCAACACCTTGCCGGCTGTTTGCCGGGCCTCGGTGCCGCCCGACAGCGCCGCCGCGTCGCGCTCGGCCTGCATGTAGGGCTCCAGCCAGGCCACGGCGCGCTTCATCACGCGGGCCGACTTCACCACCTGCGGCAAAAACATCTTGCCCGCCCCGAACAGGTCTCCCACCACCGTCATGCCGGCCATCAGGGGGCCTTCGATGACGGGCAGCGGCCGGCCGAGTTGTTTGAGGGCTTCCTCGGTATCGGCTTCGATGTAATCAGTAATGCCCTTCACCAGGGCGTGCTCCAGGCGCTTCTGCACCGGCCAGCCGCGCCAGGCTTCGGCCTCCACGACCTTGGCCGCGGCGCCGCCCTTGGTCAGGCTCAGCAGCTCGCCCAGCTGCACGAGGCGCTCGGTAGCATCGTCGCGGCGGTCGAACAGCACGTCCTCCACGGCTTCGAGCAAGGGCTTGGGCACCTCGTCGTACACGGCCAGCTGGCTGGGGTTGACGATGCCCATGTCCAGCCCGGCTTTGATGGCGTGGTAGAGGAAGGCCGCGTGAATGGCCTCGCGCACGGGGTCGTTGCCGCGGAAGGAGAACGACACGTTGCTGACGCCGCCGCTGGTGAGGGCGCCGGGCAAGTGCTGCTTGATCCAGCGCACGGCCTCAATGAAGTCGATGGCGTAGCGGCGGTGCTCCTCGATGCCGGTACCCACGGTGAGGATGTTCGGGTCGAAGATGATGTCCTCGGCCGGCAGGCCTACCTCCTCGGTCAGGATGCGGTAGGCGCGCTGGCAGATGTCGATGCGGCGCTGGAAGGAGTCGGCCTGGCCCTGCTCGTCGAAGGCCATGACGATGACGGCGGCCCCGTAGGCGCGCACCAGCCGGGCGTGGTGCTTAAACACTTCCTCGCCTTCCTTCAGCGAAATGGAGTTGACGATGCTCTTGCCCTGGGTGCACTTCAGGCCGGCTTCGATGACCTCCCACTTCGAGGAGTCGATCATCAGGGGCAGGCGGGCCACGTCGGGCTCGGAGGCAATCAGGTTCAGGAAGGTGGTCATGGCCTCCACGGAATCGAGCAGGGCCTCGTCCATGTTCACGTCGAGCACCTGGGCGCCGCCTTCCACCTGGGCGCGGGCCACGGCCAGGGCTTCTTCGTACTGGCCGGCCCGGATCAGGCGGGCAAAGGCCCGGGAGCCGGTCACGTTGCACCGCTCGCCCACGTTCACGAATAGGCTTTCGGGGTAGATATTCAGCGGTTCCAGCCCGCTCAGGCGCGTGGCCCGGGGCCGCACTGGCAGCGGGCGCGGGGCGTAGCGGTCGGTGAGCTTCGAGGCCTCGGCAATGTGCAGCGGGGTGGTGCCGCAGCAGCCGCCCACGATGTTCACCAGGCCTTCCTGGAGGTACTCCTCCAGCACGGCCGCAAATTCCTGGGCCGATTCGTCGTAGCCGCCGAAGGCGTTGGGCAGCCCCGCGTTGGGGTAGGCCGATACGTAGCAGTCGGCCAGGCGGCTCAGCTCCTGCAGGTACACCTTGAGCTGCTTGGCCCCAAGGGCGCAGTTCAGGCCGATGCTCAGGATGGGCAGGTGGCGCATGGAGTTCCAGAACGCCTCCACCGTTTGGCCCGACAGGGTGCGGCCCGAGGCGTCGGTGATGGTGCCCGATATCATGATGGGCACCACGCGCCCGCCCTCGTCGAAGAAGCGCTGGGCGGCAAACAAAGCCGCTTTGGCGTTCAGGGTGTCGAAGATGGTTTCGATCAGCAGCGCGTCGCAGCCGCCGTCAATGAGGCCGCGCACCTGCTCGTGGTAGGCCGTGGCCAGCTCGTCGAAGCTGACAGCGCGGAAGCCCGGGCGGTTCACGTCGGGCGAGAGCGAGGCCGTGCGGTTGGTGGGTCCGATGGCCCCGGCCACGAAGCGCGGGCGCTCGGGCGTGCTGTACTCATCGGCGGCGGAGCGGGCCAGCCGGGCGGCCTCGTAGTTCAGCTCGTACACGATGTGCTCCAGGGCGTAATCGGCCTGGGCCACGGTGGTGCCCGAGAAGGTGTTAGTTTCGACGATGTCGGCGCCCGCGGCGAAGTACTCGGCGTGAATGCCGCGCACCACGTCGGGGCGCGTCAGACAGAGCAGGTCGTTGTTGCCGCGCAGGGGCTTGGGATGATCCTGAAACCGCGTCCCGCGGAAGTCTTCCTCGGTGAGCTGGTGGCGCTGAATCATGGTGCCCATGGCGCCGTCGAGCACGAGCACGCGCTGGCGGAGCAGATCGGCGAGGGGGGAGGCGGGCAGAGTCGGCATGTGGCTTTCGGAATTGAGGTGCGCAAAGCGCTATCCAGAAAGCCCCGGCAACCCGAGAAGGTGCCGGTTCCGCTCATCTTTTCCGAACGCGGCTTGCGCCGCCTCGGATGGGAGTTAGCACCTCTGCCGCAGCGGCTGGTTGCTAAGACGTCACAGGGCCCAGTCCCTCAGTCTTTCTGGATAAGCTGTAGCGAAGATAAACGACGCTCCAGTAATTAGCAAATCAAGTAAATATAATATTGTTAAAATCATATGGAAAATAAACCTGCGGAGCATCCGGGCCAAACGGCAGCGGCAATGCGCCACCGGCTATGAGCGGCGCAAAAAAAGCCCCGGCACCGTAGCGGGCCGGGGCGGTTAGCTGGCTGCGGAAGCCGAATTAGTCTTTTTTGACGCAGTTCGGGACGGTCTTGCCTTCCTTCTTCTTGGTGCCTTGCTGCTCGTAGCCTTTCCAGCACGGATCGTCTTTTTTATGGGAAGCGGTGGCTTTCTTAGTCGGCATGGGAATGGAGTAAGTGGCTGGGTGAATCACACTTACCCCAGGAAGTACGGCATTCCCCCGTTCTTGTTGGACTCCACGCAGCTTGTTCGATCAGCAGGCCCTGGCAGCAGACGCAAACTCATTTTTTGTCGTTCAACCGTGTAGGGCGCTTCGCCGCCAATGAGCAGTACGACGCGCCGCCAGCCGCATCCGCCCGACATTTGACTGGGGCTACTTTGCGGCCGCAGCAGACCACCGCCCGCGGCCCGTTGGGTACCGAACACGAACCGATCTACTTGCACCATGCGCACCGTTACGCTTCTGAGCCTGCTGCTGCTGGCCCGAATGGCCGGAGCCCAAACCGCCGCCCTACCCACCGGCACGGGGCTGCAGGCGGCTTACTACAACGGCACCAACTTCGAGCAACTGGTGCTGCGCCGGCGCGACGCAGCCATCGATTTCAGCTGGAACAAGCGGCCGCCGGTGCCCGGACTGGGGGCGGAGTATTTTTCGGTGCGCTGGGAAGGCTACCTGCTGGCTCCGACGACGGGCGTGTACGAGTTTTCGACGGTGATGGACGACGGGCTGCGGGTGTGGCTGGGCAGCAAGCTGCTCCTCAACGCTTGGCGCGAGCAGGACCACGTGCCCGCCGTGGTGCGCATCCGCCTGGAGGCGGGGCGCTACTACCCGCTGCGCGTGGACTACTTCCAAACCATCCTCGATACCCGGGCGCTGCTGCGCTGGCGCTTGCCCACGGGCGGCGCGCCAGTGGCCGTGGGCAGTGCCCATTTGTTTGCGGCGCTGCCTGCTTCGGCCCGGCCCATACCGCCCGCGCCGGCGGCACCGCCGCCGGGCCCCGTGCCCGCTCCGACCGTGGCAACCACCCCGCCGGCACCCCAACCCGCCATGGCCACGCGGCCCCGGGCCGCGAGCCGACGGGCGGCTCCTGCGGCCCGGCGGGCCGCGGCCGCGCCGGCCGTTGCCAGCGTACCGCCCGTAGCCGCGCCCCCGACCGACTCGCTGCCCGACCTGACGACCCTGAACACGGGCACGGCGCTGACCCTGCGGCACCTGTACTTTGAGCAGGGCAAGGCACGCCTGCTGCCCACGTCGCAGCCCGAGCTGAACCGGCTGGTGCGGGCACTGCGGGCGCAGCAGGCGCTGCGCTTCGAAATAGCCGGGCACACCGATAACGTGGGCGACGCCGCGAAAAACCAGCAGCTTTCGGAGCAGCGCGCCCGGGTAGTGCGGGCCTACCTGGTGCAGCGCGGCATCGACTCGGTGCGGCTGACGGCGGTGGGCTACGGCGGCGCGCGCCCCGTGGCCGACAACCGCGACCCGCAGCAGCGCCCGCGCAACCGCCGGGTGGAGCTGGTGGCGCGCTAGCCGGGCTCGCCGTACCGGCAATTGTTTCGGGCAGCGCGGTACCCTGCAAGAAACCGCCCGCGTGGCCGGGAGCCATAACCTGCAGCCCGATTTTGGGGTTTGAGTGCCATTGTGCCCACGTCGGGCCCTTGACAACCTTGAACCCAGAGCCACCAGCCGCATTCGGCAGGGGCCAATTTGACAGACTATTATGAGCCACCACACTCCGCTTCTGCTCTCGCCCTACAAGCTGGGCGCCATCGAGCTGGCCAACCGCCTGGTAATGGCGCCGATGACGCGCAGCCGGGCCACCAACCCGGGCAACGTGCCCACCGATTCCATCGTCACCTACTACCAGCAGCGCGCCACGGCCGGCCTCATCATCACCGAAGGCTCGCAGGTGTCCGCGCAGGGCGTGGGTTACATCAATACGCCCGGCATCTACACCCAGGAGCAGGTGCAGGGCTGGAAGCGCGTGACCGAGGCCGTGCACGCGGCCGGCGGGCGCATTTTCGTGCAGCTCTGGCACGTGGGCCGCGTGTCGCACCCGGCCTTTCACAACGGCGAGCTGCCGGTGGCGCCCTCGGCCATCAAGCCCGAGGGCGTGAAGGCCTTCACCGGCCAGGGCTTTGAGGAAGTGCCGACGCCCCGCGCCCTGGCGCTGGAGGAAATTCCGGGCGTGGTGGAGCAGTTCCGCCAGGCCGCCCGCAACGCCGCCGCCGCCGGCTTCGACGGGGTGGAAATCCACGGCGCCAACGGCTACCTGCTCGACCAGTTTCTGCAGGACGGTGCCAACCAGCGCACCGACGAGTACGGCGGCAGCGTGGAAAACCGCGCCCGCTTCGTGCTGGAAGTGGTGCAGGCCGTGGTCGATGAGCTCGGTGCCGACCGCGTGGGCATCCGCCTCTCGCCCCAGGGCAGCAGCAGCATCCAGGATTCCGACCCGGTGGGCACGTTCAGCTACGTCACCGAGCAGCTGAACCGCTTCGGCCTGGCCTACCTGCACGTCATCGAAGCCCTGCCCGGCCACCCCATGGCCCGCAAGCCCGGGGCCGAGGCCGTGGCCCCGCACCTGCGCCGCATCTTCCAGAATACGTTTATCCTGAACGGCGGCTACACCCAGGAAACGGCCGAGGAGGCGCTGGCCGGCCAGGAAGCCGACCTGATTGCCTTCGGGGTGCCCTTCATTGCCAACCCCGACCTGGTGGAGCGCTTCCGCAGCGGCGCGGCCCTCAACCAGCCCGATTTTGCCACCTTCTACGTGCCCGGCGACAAGGGCTTCATCGACTACCCCTCGCTGGCCGAAACCGAAGCCGCGCCGGCGGCCGTCGATTACCAGAACAACTAGCAGGCCGCAGCACCTGCGCCGAAGCCCCGGTTCCGCCCTGCGGAGCCGGGGCTTTTTGCTGCGCGCAACAAGGCAGCGCGGCCGATGGCGGACGGCGTCCGTAGCGGATGCTCGGCTTTCCGTCGAGCTTTTGCGTACGACGAAAAGACCCCTACACCTGACGCCTGCGCAACCATGGCCGCCAAGAAACCCGCCGCCCCCCAAACTGCCGCCAAGCCGGCCTCAAAGTCGACCGCCCCCCGAGCTGCCGCGTCTAAAAGCGACAAACGGCCCACCGCGGCCCAAATGAAGCAGCACGCCGAGAAGCTGCCCTATCCGGCCCGGCAGGCTGATATGAAGCTGCAGCCGCAGTCGGCGCTGTCGGGCTACCGTGCGGCCGGTAAGCTGCAGGGTAAAATCGCCCTCGTGACCGGCGCCGATTCGGGTATCGGGCGGGCCGTGGCCCTGGCGTTTGCCTTGGAAGGTGCCGACGTGGCCGTGCTCTACAACGAAAACGACGTGGACGCGCAGGAAACGCAGCGGCTGGTGGAGGCCCAAAAGCGCCGCTGCCTGCTGCTGAAGCTGGACGTGCGCGACCCGGAGCAGTGCAAGCAGGCCGTACGCCGCACCACCAAGGAGCTGGGCGGGCTGAACGTGCTGGTCAACAACGCCGCGTACCAGATGAGCCAGGAGAAGTTCGAGGACATTCCGGAGGAGCAGATCCGCCGCACTTTCGACACCAACATCCTCGGCTACATCTGGATGGCGCAGGCCGCTATTCCGCACCTGAAGAAGGACGATTGCATCATCAACACGGGCAGCATCGTGGGGCTGACGGGCATTCCGATTTTGGTGGACTACTCCTGCACCAAATCGGCCATTCACGCCCTGACCAAAAGCCTGGCGCAGTACCTGGGTGAGAAAGGCATTCGGGTGAACTGCGTGGTGCCCGGCCCCGTCTGGACACCCAATATTCCGGCCACCATGCCGCTGGAGGAAATCGAGAAGTTCGGCCACGAGGTGGCCCTGCAGCGTCCCGGGCAGCCCGAAGAAATTGCGCCGGCCTACGTGCTGCTCGCTTCGCAGGACGGCTCGTTCATGACCGGCTCGCTGGTGCACGTGACCGGCGGCAAGCTGAGCAGCGACCAGTAAGTCTGGGGTATGAAGGGAGAAGGGCAGGAGTGTAAGAGTTGGCCGAACAGTAGCTCTTTCCTGCCCTCCCAACCTCATAAACTCAATAACTTCTACCCTCATGCCTTATCCAATCGGCACCATCCGGGCGCTGCTCGAATCGCCGCACGTAAGCGAAGCCACCCGCGCGGCTTTGCTGGAGCGCCTCGATGCGCCGTCCTACGCGCCGCAGTTCTTCGACGCCGACACTTACCGCCTGCTGCAGGCCGTGTGCCAGCGGCTGCTGCCCCAGCCCGACCGCCCGACCGACGCCATCGACCTGGCGGCCGGCATCGACGCGCGCCTGCTGAGCGGGCGCTCCGACGGCTGGCGCTACGACGTGCTGCCGCCCGACCGCGAAGCCTACCGCTTGGGCCTGGGCGGGGTGCAGCAGGCCGCCCGAGTGCAGTTTGGCCGCGACTTCATGGCGCTGACCGGGGACGAACAGGACGCGGTGCTGGCCGCCGTGCAGGCCGGCACGGCCTCCGGCGAGGCCTGGCTGCAGCTATCGGCGGAGCGCTTCTTTGAGGAGCTGCTGGCCGAGGCCACTATTCTCTACTACGCGCACCCCCTGGCCCAGGAGGAAATCGGTTACGCCGGTATGGCCGACCTGCCCGCCTGGTCGCGCATCGGCCTTGAGGAGCGCGAAGACCGGGAGCCCGAAGAAGTGAACTAGTGAAGTGGTGAAATGGTGAGTTTGACGTGCTGACGTTGCTCCGTTTCTCCACCTGCCGCTCACTAGTTCATCCCCTAACTATTTCACCACCTGCCACACCAAAATGCCCGACGAAGAAGAACTCATTGAAGAAGGCGTAGTCAGCCCGGTGCAGCCCGACGTGCAGGACCCGCTGCTGCGCCAGCTGCTGAAAGACCAGCCCGCCCCGGCCGACACGACCGCCCCCCAACCCGCGCCGCTGCCCGCGCCCGCCGACGAGGTCGACTGCGTGGTCATCGGCACCGGGGCGGGTGGGGCGCCGCTGCTGGCCCGCCTGACCCTGGCGGGCCTGAAGGTGGTGGCCCTGGAGGCCGGCCCGCGCCACGAGCCGCGCCGCGACTTTGCCACCGACGAGCAGGCGCAGGCTTTCCTGTTCTGGAACGATGAGCGCCTTTCCGCCGGCCGCGACCCGCTGTCGTTCGGCAATAACAACTCCGGCACCGGCGTGGGCGGCAGCACCCTGCACTACACCGCCTACACCCCCCGCGTGCAGCCCGACGACCTGCGCCTGCGCTCGGAGTTCGGCGTGGGGCAGGACTGGCCCCTGAGCTACGACGACCTGGCGCCCTACTACGACGAGCTGGAGTGGCTGCTGGGCGTGTCCGGGCCTTCGCCTTATCCCTGGGGGCCCGAGCGCCGGCGCGGCTACCCGCTGCCGCCGCTGCCGCTCAACGGAGCGGCGCAGCTCATGCAGCGCGCCTGCCAGCAGCTGGGCATCCGCACCTCGCCGGCGGCCAACGCGGCCCTCTCCGCGCGCTACTACCAGGAAGGCATTGGCTGGCGCGAGGCCTGCACCAACCGCGGCTTCTGCCAGGCCGGCTGCTCCAACGGGGCCAAAGCCAGCATGGACGTCACCTTCATTCCGCTGGCCGAGGCCCACGGCGCGGAAGTGCGCGCGGGCTGCTTCGTAACGGAAATTGAGCGCGACGAGCAGGGCCGCGTGACGGGCGTGGTGTACCAGCAGGACGGGCAGGAGCACCGGCAGCGGTGCCGCACGCTGTTTTTGTGCGCCGGTGCGGTGGAAACGCCCCGGCTGCTGCTGCTCAACGAGCTGGCTCTGAGCAGCGGACACGTGGGGCGCAACCTGATGGCCCACCCCGGCCTGCAGCTCTGGGGCACCTTCCAGGAGGACGTGCGGCCCTACAAGGGCATTCCGGGCGGGCTGATTTCGGAAGACACGCACCGGCCGGCGGACGCGGACTTCGCCGGCGGCTACCTGCTGCAGAGCATCGGGGTGATGCCCGTCACCTTTGCCGCCCAGGTGGCGCGCGGCCGCGGCCTGTGGGGCCCGGCCCTGCGTGAGTACCTGCGCCAGTACAACCACGTGGCCGGCATCAACATCCTCGGGGACTGCCTGCCGCACGCCGACAACTACCTGGAGCTGAGCGAGGAAAAGGATGCCCGGGGCTTGCCTAAGCCGCGCGTGTACTTCACCAACCAGGAAAACGAGCAGCGGATGCTGACCCACGCGGAGCGCACAATGCGCCGGATCTGGGAAACGGCCGGTGCCCGCGACCTGTGGACGTTTTCGCGCTCGGCCCACGTCATCGGCACCTGCCGCATGGGCCTCTCGGGCGACGACGCGGTGGTGGACGCCGACGGCCGCTGCTTCGACGTGCCCAACCTCTACATCTGCGACAATTCCGTCTTTCCCAGTGCGCTAAGCGTCAATCCGGCCCTGACCATCATGGCCCTGAGCCTGCGCACGGCCGACCGGTTTCTCGCTAAGCAGCTGCGCCGCGACGCGTAAGACGCCGTGACCGGTACCGCGGCTGCGCGGCGTCCGCGCCACGAGGTAGCGAAACGGGGCCGGCGACCCTGCAACCACACACGCCAAGCAACATCAATCCGGAAGCAAGCGCGCCGCTTGAGCTAAACCCTCCCCACCGCCGGGGAGGACCGCTGCTGCCACCCGCCAACACCCTGCCATGCCCCAGAATTTTCTCACCCACATCAAGCACAAATTCGGCGACGGGCACTACGCCGGCGACGAATTCGGCGGGGCCGCCGGCCACGACGGCCGCGGCCTGCCCACCGGAGCACCCGGCAACTTCATGTTCGCCACCGGCATCGAGTGTTCGTACCCCACCATCGACCACGGCCGCACCCGCCGCGACCAGCTGGCCGAAACCGACCACTACGCCCGCTACAAGGAAGACTTGGGCCTGGTGCGCGAGCTGGGCCTGAAAGTGCTGCGCTACAACCTGCCGTATTACCTCATCCACAAAGCGCCCGGCCGCTACGACTGGGAGTTTGCCGACCTGGCCATGGCCGAAATCCAGCGGCTGGGCATCACGCCCATCCTCGATTTGATGCACTTCGGCGTGCCCGACTGGGTGGGCAACTTCCAGAACCCCGAGCTGCCGGTGCATTTTGCCGAGTACTGCGGCGCGGTGGCCCGGCGCTACCCCTGGGTGCGCTTTTATACGCCCGTCAACGAGATTTACGTGACGGCCCGGGCCTCCGCCAAGGACGGCATCTGGAACGAGCAGCTCAAAGACGACCGCGCCTTCGTGACGGCCATGAAGCACGTCACGGCGGCCAGCATCATGGGCACCCAGCAGATTGCCCAGCACCGGCCCGATTGCGTTATCGTGCAGAGCGAATCGGCCGAGTACATCCACGAGATGCGCGCCGTGCCTTCCGAAGAAATCTGCCTCACCAACAAGCTGCGCTTTCTGTCCCTCGACCTGCTCTACGCCCACCCGCTGGACTCGCAGGTGCTCCTGTATTGCCTCGATAACGGCCTGACGCGGGAGGAGCTCAACTGGTTTATGGCCGGCGAGCCGCCCGGCTACCAGATCATGGGCAACGACTACTACGGCCGCAATGAGCGCATCATCAAGCCCAACGGCGACTGGTGCGCGGCCGAAGACGTGCTGGGCTGGTACACCATGACGCGCCAGTACTACGAGCGGTACCGCAAGCCGGTGATGCACACCGAAACCAACACCTTCAACAAGGAAGACGCCGAGTGCTGGCTCTGGAAGCAGTGGGTCAACGTGATGCGCATTCGCCAGGACGGCGTGCCCGTCGTCGGCTTCACGTGGTACTCCCTGCTCGATCAGCTCGACTGGGACATCAGCCTGGCCGAAAAACGCCTCAGCGTGAATGCCTGCGGCCTCTACGACCTGGACCGGAAAATCAGGCCGGTAGGGGAAAGCTACAAGATGATGATCCGCGAGTTTGGGCAGATCACCATGGTGCCCCACGGCGAGCTGTTCGAAATAACGCCCAAGCCGGCCACGCTGAAAGTGGATGTGTAAAACGAAAAGCTACCCGGCGCGCTGGAACTTTGCCGATTTTGGATGATATTGGGCTTCCAAGTGCTTCTACGCCTTTTTCACTCACCTTTTTCTTTTTTGATTGCATGACAACATCACTACACAAACGTTTGCTGCGTGCTGGTAGCCTGCTGCCGCTGGCGGCACTGGGCTGGCTGCCCGTGCACCAGGCGCAAGCCCAGGGCCTGAACTACCAGGTAGCGGGTGCCGTCAATACCACTACCGCTTACGCCGATCTGGGTACGGCGGGCACGGTTATCACCACGGCCAACACCGACGACGCGAACTCCACGGCGCAACCCATCGGTTTCTCTTTCAGCTACAACGGCGCTACGTTTACCGATTTCGTGCTCAACACGAACGGCATCATGCGCCTGGGCACGGCTGCTCCATCGGTGGCCAACCTGTTTGCTAACTTCGAAGCCAACCAGGCCCCCGGTATCGACCCGACCAGCAGCACCAGCACGGCCAACGTGAACCTGCTGGCCCCGTTCAACTTTGACTTGGAATCGGGAACGGCGGCAGGCGGCGCTGAGTACCGGGTTGCCACCACCGGCGCGGCTCCAAACCGGGTGTGCACGATTCAGTGGAAAAACGTGCGCGACAAGGCTGGTATCGGTGCCACCGGTGCTGCTGCTCAGTACGACAGCTTCAGCTTCCAGGTGAAGCTGTATGAAACCAGCAACAACATCGAGTTCGTGTACGGCCCCACCACGCCGGGCGTAACCGGTGCCGACGGGCTGCGCTTCGCCACCGTAGGCATCAAAGGCTCGGGCGCCAGCGCCGGCCAGACCGTATTGGTGAACAAGACCTCTTCGGCCGCTGCTTGGTCGACGGCCGTGTTTATCACCGGTGAATACGGTGCTTCGGCCTTCAACTACCGCCGCGCCTCGCCGGCCGATGCCGGCCGCACGTTCCGTTTCGTACCTGCCGTATTGCCCGCCAACGACATTGCCGTAGCCGGCATTTACTCGCTGGGTCAGATTTCCTCCACGTACTACCCCGCACACGTAGTTACTGCCACGGTAACCAACAACAGCGCTACCACGAAGACCAACATTCCGGTAACCCTGACGGTAGCCGGCGTGAACACGTTCACCAACGTGCAGACGGTGGCTTCGCTGGCTTCGGGTGCTTCCACTACGGTGTCGTTTGCCGCTTACCCGCTGACGACCTCGGGCGCCAACACGCTGACGGTGACCGTGCCGGCTGACGACGTGGCGACCAACAACAGCAAAACCTTCGCCCAGAACGTGTCGACCGACCGTCTGTCGTACATCGAGGCCGGCCAGCCTTTCGCGGGCAGCATCAGCGTGAGCAGCACGACTGCCGGCGGTTCGTTGGCCGTTCGCTTCAATGCCATTACCCCCACGGTGGTTAACAGCATCAAGCCGACCTTCACCGGCGCCCCCACGGGCGCTGCCCCCACCTACCGAGTGGATCTGGTAACGGCGGCTGGTGCCAGCAGCACCCCGACGGGTACGGTGCTCTACTCTTCTCCCGTATTGACGCGTCCGACCGTAGCTGCGACTCCCGTCACGGCTAATATCTCGGTGCCGAACGTTGCAGTGCCGGCTGGTGACTTTTTCGTGGTATTCCGTGAGGTGAGCGGCGGTGTTGCCCTGGCCTACCAGTCGGAAGACCCGCTGCGCGCCAACACCTTCTACTTCCAGACCTCCGCTACGGGTGCCTGGACCCTGGTCAACACCACCACGCTGCGCACGCGCATCGCTGTGGAGCTGGGCCTGGGTACCGTTACCGCTTCGCGCCAGGAACTCGGTGCCGGCCAGCTGGCCGTATTCCCGAACCCGGCCGTATCGGGCGACTTCACCGTGAGCCTGCCGGCCATTGCTGACCAGCGCACGGCGCAGATCACCCTGCTGAACACCCTCGGCCAGCAGGTGCACACCCGCACCGTACAGCTGCTCGCCGCTGGCACCCAAGCCAAGGTGGACGTAAGCAGCCTCGCCAAAGGCCTCTACACCCTGCGTGTACAAGCCGGCGGTCAGGTGGCCACCAAGCAGGTAGTAGTAGAATAATTCCCGCGGGCCGCAACACTGCGGTCAGCCACTCTGAAAAGCCCGGCTTCTGCGCAGAAGCCGGGCTTTTTCGTTTCCATCACCAAGGCCGGTAGTTTACCGCACCACGGCAGCTACTGATTGCCCAAACGCACCTGGCATTGGATAGTCAGCAAAGACCAAAAAAGCCGGGCCCCACTGAGGCCCGGCTTTTTCGGGGCTGGGCAATCAAGGACTGAAGTCCTCCAGGCTATACCGTCGCCTCGGCCGGAGCTTGGTGCGTCGGCATGGTGATGTTCAAGCCCAGGCCCTGCGCAATGGCCATGCCCAGGCCGATGTCGGCGCGGAACCAGTGGCAGAGCTGGCGCTGCAGAATCTCTTCGCGCTTGGGGCCACCCACGCCGCTCATCGCGCCCACGATGTTCGTGATGGTGTTGCGCTGCGCCTCGGGCGTCATCAGGCGAAATAGCGCGCCGGGCTGCGAGTAATGGTCGTTTTCGCCGTGGGCGTTGCGGTCGTAGCGGTCGGCGAGGCCGTGCAGCTCCTCGGCCGGCTCGCCCACGCTCGGGTCCTCCGCGGGGCCGTCGAAGGAGTTGGGGAAGTAGTTGGGGCCGGCGCCGCCGTTGTCGCCCAGGGCCATCTGCCCGTCGCGCTGGTAGTTGGAGAAGCCGAAGGGGCAGCGGTTGACGGGCAGGTGCTCGTAGTTGGTGCCCAGGCGGTAGCGCTGCGCGTCGGGGTAGCCCAGCAGTCGGCCCTGCAGCATCTTATCGGGCGAGTAGCCGATACCGTCGACCACGTGGGCCGGGGCAAAAGCAGCCTGCTCTACGTGGGCGTGGTAGTTCACGGGGTTTTCGTTCAGCTCCAGCACGCCTAGCTCGTGCAGGGGGTAGTCGGCGTGGGGCCACACCTTCGTCAGGTCGAAGGGGTTCAGGCGGTACGCCGCGGCATCGGCCTGAGGCATGATCTGCACCTTCAGCGTCCAGCGCGGGAAGTCGCCGCGCTCAATGGCTTCGAACAGGTCGCGCTGGGCAAAGTCCGGGTCCAAGCCCTTCATTTCAGTGGCTTCCTCAGCCGAAAAGTTCTTGATGCCCTGCTCCGTGATAAAGTGGAATTTGACGTAGCACCGCTCGTTCTGCGCGTTGATAAACGAAAACGTGTGCGAACCGAAGCCGTGCATGTGGCGGTAGCCGTAGGGCGTGCCGCGGTCCGACATCAGAATGAGCACCTGGTGCAACGATTCCGGGTTCAGCGACCAGAAGTCCCACATGGCCGTAGCCGACTTGCAGTTGGTTTGCGGGTCGCGCTTCTGGGTGTGGATGAAGTCGGGGAACTTCACCGGATCCTTCACGAAGAACACCGGCGTGTTGTTGCCCACCAGGTCCCAGTTACCGTCTTCGGTATAGAACTTCACCGCGAAGCCGCGCGGGTCGCGCTCGGTATCGGCCGAACCTTTTTCGCCGCCCACGGTGCTGAAACGCAGAAATACGCGCGTCTGCTTGCCCACTTCCGCGAACAGCTTGGCGCGGGTAAACTGCGTCAGGTCGTTGGTCACGGTGAACGTGCCGTAGGCGCCCGAGCCTTTGGCGTGTACTACGCGCTCCGGAATCCGCTCGCGGTTGAAATGGGCCAGCTTCTCGTGCAGCAGGTAGTCCTGCAGCAGCACAGGGCCGCGCGGGCCGGCCGTTTGCGAATTTTGGTTGTCCCAGATGGGGCGGCCGGCAGCCGTGGTGAGGCGCTTCGGCTTCTGTTGTTCAGACATCGTTGGCAGCGGTTGGTTTGTTGAGGTGCTGCAAAGTTGCGGGCCTACTATTTATAAGAAAAATCAATACTTTTGATATGAGTATAGTTTTCGATAATACATGGACTGATTTGCTTTAGCCCGAGTAGTTCCATTCAGCCGCGCACCACCATGACCCTTCAGCAGCTCGAATACCTGGTTTCCCTCGCCACGCACCGGCAGTTTGTGCTGGCGGCCGAAAAGTGCTTCGTCTCCCAGCCCACGCTCAGCATGCAGGTGCAAAAGCTCGAAGACGAGCTGGGCGTACTGCTGTTCCACCGCACCAAAGGCGGCATTGAGCCCACGGCCGTGGGGGCGAAGGTGGTACAGCAAGCCCGCGAAGTGTTGCGCTCCGTGCAGCAGCTGCGCGAAGCGGTGCAACTGGAGAAAGGCGAACTGGTGGGCGAGCTGCGCCTGGGTATCATTCCCACGCTGGCACCCTACCTGGTGCCGTTGTTTCTGCTGGAGTTGGTGGAGCGCCACCCGCAGCTACGCGTGCGGGTGGAAGAGCTGCAAACCGAGCACATCGTGCAGCGCCTGAAAGCCAACCAGCTCGACGTGGGCCTGCTGGTGACCCCGCTGGAAGACCGGGCCCTGCAGGAAGTGCCGCTGCTAGAGGAACCGTTCCTGGCTTACGTAGCCGAAACCCACCCGCTGTTTCCGCAAACGGTCGTTCGGCCCGAGGACCTGGAGGCCCACGAGATGTGGCTGCTGCAGCAGGGCCATTGCTTTCGGCATCAGGTCCTGAACATCTGCACGCCGGCCGCGGCCGCGCAGCAGCGCCCGTTTACCTACGAAAGCGGCTCCATCGAAACCCTGAAACAGCTGGTGCGGCAGAACCGGGGCTACACCCTGGTGCCGGAGCTGTCGGTGCTCGACGGGGTGGGCCACAACCCCATGATCAAGCGCTTCGCCGCGCCCGAGCCGGTGCGGGAGGTAAGCCTGGTGGTGCACCACAGCTTCGTGCGCCGGCCGCTGCTCACCACCCTGCGCGACATCATCCTGCGGGGTACGCCCGCGCGGCTGCACGCCCGCGGCGCCGGCCAGAAGATCCGCTGGAAGTAAACGTGCACCGCCCGTGGAGGCTCAGTGACGCTCCAGCGCCCGGCGGTTCCAGTGCCCCAGGTTGGCTGCGGCTTCGTAAGTGCTCTGCAGAAAGTCGCGCAGCAGCGCGTGCGGGTCGGCAGCGGTGCGCACCGTGTCGTAGGGTAGCAGAAACTCGCCGAGCTGCGGGCTGAAGCCCGCGCCGGCCGGGCGCACGGCGGCCTCGGCAAAGCCGGGCGGGGTGGGGTAGGCGTAGCTGTAGAACGCCGCTTCCTGGCCGTTGCCGCCCGGCCACCAGCCCGCGCTGCTCACTTCTGCCGAGTAGGCCTCGCGCGTCACCCAGTCGGCCAAGTTGGGCACGCCGCCGGGGTGCGGTGGCGCCGGGCGGCCCGAGAAGCGCGTCACGGCCAGATCGAAGGAGCCCCAGAAGAAATGTACCGGGCTGACCTTGCCCGTAAAGTGGCTGCGAAACGCGCCCAGCGCTTGGTCGGCCAGCAACAGGATGCGCCAGAAGCGCTGCGCGGCTTCCGCGTCGTAGCTGCGGTGGTGCTCATCCTGCGCAAAAGGCGTGGCGTCCTCCACTTCCACCGGCACCGGCCAGATAGCCGCGGCAATGCCCGCCGCACGGAGCAGCGCGCGGTACTCCTGGTAAAAGTCGGCCACGGAGCGCGGAGCCAGGGCCAGACGGCGCACCTGCCCGTCGCTGGTGTAGAGCTGCAACTCGTGCTGGTGAAAGTCGAACACCACTTCGCAGGAGCCTGCCGCGTAGGGCATGCTGCCCGTCGACAGGCCGCGGGGCGTCACGTACAGCGGCACCTGCCACCAGTGGTTGAGCATGGGGCACAGCGCCAGCCGCGTTTTGCCCACCACCTGCGTCCACATGTGCAGGGTCTGGCGCGTGTCGGTCCAGGAATCGGCCGGTAGTTCGGGCCAGGCAAGGTCGGCCAGGGTGTGGGAGGTGGGCATGGTGAGCGGCAGGCAAAGGTGAAACGGCTGCGGGTCAAGGTATCAAATCCCGCGTTGGCGCCGGGGCCTTTTCACCCTGACCGTGGGTACCGCGTTACCCGCGGCCGTGCTTCGCGTAAGCAGAAACGCATCCGTTACCCCACCGCCATGACCGCCGCCGCAGTTCCTACGCTCGTCTTCCTGCATTACTGGGCCGGCTCCGGCCGCGAGTGGCACGCCGTCGTCGAAGCCCTCGGCAGCGGCTACACCTGCCTGACGCCCGACCTGGGCGGTTTCGGCGACGCCCCGCCGCCCGGCCACGGCCTGAGCGTGGCCGCCTACGCCGACGAGGTGCAGTCCTTCGTCGAGCACCACGCCCTGACCGCGTACGTGCTCGTCGGCCACAGCATGGGCGGCAAAATTGCCCTGGCCGTGGCCGCGCGCCAGCCCGCGGGCCTGCGCGGCGTAGCCCTGCTCACGCCTTCGCCGCCCACCCCCGAGCCCATGCGCGAGGAGGAGCGTCGGGCCAGCCTGCGCCACTACGGCGACCCGCGCGCCGCCGCCGACACCTTCGAGCGCATCACCGCCCGCGCCCTGCCCGACGCGGTGCGCCAGCAGGTGGTGGCCGATAACCTGCGGACCTCCAAAGCCGCCTGGGACGCGTGGTTGCTGCAAGGCAGCCGCGAAGACATCTGCGCGCTGCTGCCGCGGGTGCGGGTGCCCGTGTTTCTGGTGGCCGGCACCGCCGATGCCGTGCTGCCGCCCCAGGTGCACCAGCGCGAGCTGCTGCCCTGCCTGCCCGGTTCCACCACCTTGCACCTCATCGAAGGCGCCGGACACCTGCTGCCCCTGGAAGCGCCCGGCGAAGTGGCCGCGGCGCTGCGGCAGTTTCTGGGCGAGCTGCCGGCCGCCGCCAACCTCCGTACCTAGCCCTGCGTTGTACGGGCTGCCGCCTTTGCTTTGTCTATGTCCCTGGTTTCGTCGTTAGCCGGCGCGTGGCGGCGTCATTGGCCGCATTACGTGGCCGAGGCCGCTGGTCTGGCGTTTTTCGTAAGCTGCGCCAGCATCTTCACCGTGTTGCTGGAGCACCCCGCCTCGCCCGTGCGGCAGATGCTGGCCCACCAGGAATTGGGGCGCCGCGCCATCATGGGCGGGCTGATGGGGCTGGTCATTGTCGTCATCATTTACAGCCCCTGGGGGCAGCGCTCCGGCGCCCACATCAACCCCGCCGTCACGGCCGCCTTCTGGCAGCTGGGCAAGCTGCGCCGCGCCGATGCCCTCTGGTACCTGGCGTTTCAGCTCATCGGGGCCCTGGCGGCCGCCCAGCTGATGAAGCACGTGCTGCTGCGGCCCTGGTACCCGCACCCGGCCGTCAACTACGTGCTGACGCTGCCCCCGCCCGGCCCCCACGGCTGGTGGCTGGCCTGGCTAGCGGAGTTCGGCATCGTCTTCGTGCTGATGGGTACTACGCTGCTGATGCTGCACTCGGCTAGCCTGAAGCGCTGGACGGGCTGGGTAACGGGTGTGCTCATTGCGGCCTACATCATCTTCGAGACGCCCTACTCCGGCATGAGCCTGAACCCGGCCCGCTCCCTGGCGTCGGCCGTGGCCGCCGGCCAACTGCACGGCTACTGGATATACCTGACGGCCCCGCTGGCCGGCGCCTGGCTGGCTACTACCCTCTTCCGACGCTTCTACCACGGTCAGCCGCTTACCTGCGCCATTCTGGCTGGCTGCGAGGCGGCGCCCAACAGCCCCCACCGGCACGAGGACGCGACCGAACCGCCCGTGTACCCCGATTCGCAAGCAACCGAGAAAGACTAGCCCGGGGCCGACTGATTTTGCCCGCGGCGTTGTTATCATACCGGCCTATTCGGGCCAGAAGCCGTAAACCACCCATTCCCTCACTTTTCTTCGGACTTATGTGCGGCCGTTACACCTTCATCACCCCGGGGCCCGGCATCGAGCAGCGTTTCGATGCCACCTTCACGGAGCCGGCCCCGACGAGCTACAACGTGGCGCCGTCGCAGCGCATGCCCATCATCACCAACCTCGCGCCCCACGAAATCCAGCGGGTGCAGTGGGGGCTGATTCCGGCCTGGGTGAAAGACTTGCAGCAGGCCCCGAAGCCCATCAATGCCCGCGCCGAAACGCTGGCGGAAAAGCCCTCCTTCCGGCTGCTGCTGCAGCGCCGCCGCTGCCTGGTGCTGGCCGACAGCTTCTACGAGTGGCAGCAAACCGCGCGCGGTAAGATTCCGCACCGCATCCTGCGCCACGACGAGGCTCCCTTCGCCTTCGCCGGCCTCTGGGACGAATGGGCCGACCGCACCACGGGCGAAGTGATTCCCACCTACACCATCATCACCACCGAGCCGAACGAGCTGATGGCCCGCCTGCACAACCGCATGCCCGTCATTCTGCCCGATCGGGCCGCCGAGCAGGCCTGGCTGGCCGAAGACACCGCGGCCGCCGAGCGGCAGGCGCTGCTGCGCCCACTGCCCGACGGCCTGCTGAAGGAGTACGCCGTGACCACCTTGGTCAACTCGCCGGCTCACAACGATCCTTCGGTGCTGGAGCCCGCCGCGGCGTGAGTGTCCGGCGGTTAGCGGCGGCTGCCAAACAGCCCGCCGCGCTTGCGCCGCATGCCACCGCGGTTCTTCTTGCGCTTTTTGCGCTTGAATTTGTATCCGCCGCCGAAAGCATCGTTTTCGGCCGTGGTCAGCGTGGTCGTGCTGGCCTCAGCGGCCGCGGGCCCGCCGGCGTAAGCGCCTTCAAACGGAGCGGAAGCCAGCACGGCGAGCAGGAGGGAGAAGCAAAGCGTTTTCATAGTGGTGGAGAGCGGAGAAGTGGAGAAATCCTAGAATCGTTTGACGATGCAATTCTACGCCTGATCTGGCCTTCCCCACAAAAAAACGGCCTCACATGATGATGTGAAGCCGTTGGCGGAGCCAGAGCAAGTTTGTTTGAAACAGGCCAATTTAGGGGGGTGGGCGGTGTTTTTGGCGTGGCCGCTGACTTGGTAACCATCCCGATCATGCGGGCTCAACGGTGGCGTCGGCGCCGGGTGGCGCGACGCTTCTTCCGTTTCTTGCGCTTGTTCAAGGTACTTGAGCCTACCGCATCGGCGGCGTCCAGCGTAGCTGGAGCAGCGGCGGGAGCCGAAACCGGGAATAGAGCTTCGGCGTGGCTGGTTTCGGGTGTGGCGGCCGTGCCCAATACGAGTGTGGCCAGGGCATAGTAAAGCTGCTTACGCATAACGCAAGAGGTTAAGTGGTGGAAACGAAACGGTTCTGAAGTAAATCAATGTGTAAAATATATACAATAAATTATGTAAATATTTACAATATATGTATTCCGCAGTGTTGATACAACCGGTTTAGCACAACGCAGCCCGCTTTCTAGTGTTGAAGCGGGCTGCGTTGTGCTAAACCGTAATGGTGTGGTTATTTGGGCTGGTCGCCGTTGGGCTTGGCCCCGCCGGCATTGGCGTTGCCCTGACCTTGCCCGGCACCGGGCTTCGAGTCGTCGCCGTCGGTCATGTCCTCAATAGCGTCCTGGATTTGGTCGGAATACTTGCTGAGTACGATAACGGCACCGACGGCCAGCACGGCAATGCCGATGACCAGTTGCGTGGGCTTGAGGCGCTGGCTGGCCTTGCGCAGCAGAGCTCCGCCGTGGCGCAGCAGGTCTTCCATGTGGTCGTTGTTGCCCTGAATCACGTGGTAAGCACTTTCAAAAGTGCGGGCAATGTCTTCCGGGAGAATGTCTTCCAGTTGTTTTTGGATCTGGGTGTCCATAGCGGAGCAGATGAGGTAGATGGGTGTCGGAACAAACACCCGACGGGTAGCCCGCCGGGTGTGCAGGGGATTACGCAAAACCTTCGGTCAGGGCTACGCATGAGCAAGGAGTTTTTTGAGTTTTGATAGAATTGGCCTAAGCTCGACAGCCCAGTATACTCTTCAACTCGCCTTTTTTGTAGTGTCGAAGAGGCATGAGGCCGGGAGCGGCGCGCAGGGCCCCGCCATTGCTGCCGCGTTCCGCCACCCCTGCGGCGTCAATTACTATCCCGGGGCGGATACCGAGGCGGCCCGTAACGCCGCACGGCCCGCCTCCTGCGCAGGAAGCGGGCCGTGCGGCGTTACGGGCCTGAAGGGTTACTTCCCCTGGAAGCTGGGTTTACGCTTTTCGCTGAACGCCTGCACGCCTTCCTTGTAATCGTCGCTTTCGCCGGCAATCTGCTGGCAATAGGCTTCGTAATCGAGCATCTCATCAAGCGTAGCGGCCCCGGATTTATTGAGCATCTGTTTGATGAGCCCGATGGCCTTGGTCGGCGCCGAAGCATAGCGGGCGGCCAGCGCGTAGGCGGCCTCGTCGAGCTGCTCGGGGGCCACCACCTGGTTGACCAGCCCCAAGCGCAGCGCTTCGTCGGCCGGCACCTTCGAGCCCAGCGCGCACAACTCAAAAGCCTTGAGGCTGCCCACCAGGCGCGGCAGAAAATACGAGGAGCCGGAATCGGGCACCAGCCCTATGTTGATGAACACCTCAATCAGCGAAGCATCCGTGGAAGCCACGATGGCGTCGCAGGCCAGGGCCAGGGAACAGCCGGCGCCGGCCGCTACCCCGTTGAGGCGGCAGATGATGGGCTTAGGTAGGGCGCGCATGGCCCGGATGATGGGGTTGTAGCGCTTGTGCAGCGAGTCGTAAAACGAGCGTTGGCCGCCCTCGGCCGCTACCTGCTGCGAGGCCTTCAGGTCCTGCCCCGAGCAGAACGCCCGCCCGGCCCCGGTAAGGACCACCGCGCGTACCTGCGCATCGCGGGCTACCTGCTTAAGCGCGTCCTGCAGTTCGTAGCTCTGCGCGTCGTTGAAGGCGTTGAAGACGTCGGGGCGGTTCAGCGTGATGGTGGCCACGCCGTCGGGGCGCACCTCGTAGAGCAGGCAAGTGTAGTCGGGCATTGTCGGGGAATGAGCAAATGGGTGACGGACGCTGCCCAGCCGCTAGGCGGCCAAGAAAAGCGCCAATAAGAACCGGCCGGCGTTGCCGCCGGCCCGCGCAAACATAGGCCTATTCACTCATTCCTGGCCCAGCAGGGCCTCGGCCAGCAACAGGTCTTCCGGCGTGGTAATTTTCAGGTTGCGGTAGTCGCCGGCCACCAGCTGGATTGGGTGCAGGTCTTCCACCACGCTCGCGTCATCGGTAAACGTCGACAGCTCGGGCAGCTGGTAGGCGCGGCGCAACAGGTTCAGCTCGAAGCACTGCGGCGTTTGCACCAGGCGCAGGCGGGCGCGGTCCAAGGCGTAGGAGCCGGTGGCCGATAGGCCCCGCACCGAATCCTTGGGCGCTACCGCAGCCACGGCGGCGCCGTGCTGCTGCGCCGCGGCGTAGGTGGTTTCGATAACGGCCGCCGGCGTCAGGGGGCGCACCCCGTCGTGCACCGCCACCACGCCCGCGCGGTGCGCCTGCAGGTGGGCCAGGCCCTGCCGCACGGAGGCCCAGCGCGTGGCCCCGCCGGTCACCACCTCATGCGCCAGCTCGGGGGCGTGCTGCGCGTGCAGCTGCTGCCACACGGTTACCTGGTCGGCCGGCAGCACCAGCACCAGTTGTTGCACGCGCAAGGCCGGGTCGGCAAACCGCCGCAACGTGTGCACCAGCACCGGTTCGCCGCGCAGCTCCAGAAACTGCTTGGGTCGGTCGGCGCCCATGCGCGTGCCCGTACCCCCGGCCACGATGATGGCAAAACGACTTGTATCAGACATAAGACTTGCGAAATAAGAGGCGCGCCGCCAGGGCCCAAACGACACCGGCCCGGCCACCAAAGGTAGCCGGGCCGGTGCAGCCTCGCAGCAGCAGGCAGGCAGATGCTGCTGCGCGCAGCAAGCTCGAAGCGGATGCTACAGAATCAGCATGGCGTCGCCGTAGCTGAAGAACTTATACTTCTCCTTGATGGCCAGCTTGTACGCTTCGGAGAGCAGGTCGTAGCCCGCAAAGGCCGAGGCCAGCATCATCAGCGTGCTTTCCGGCATGTGGAAGTTGGTCAGCAGCGCGTTGGCAATCTTGAACTCGTAGGGCGGGAAGATGAACTTGTCCGTCCAGCCTTCGGTGGGCTTCAGGCGGGCGTTGGCCGACACCGACGACTCCATGGCGCGCATGGAGGTGGTGCCCACGGCGCACACGCGCTTCTTGGCATCCAAGGCCCGGTTCACCACCGTGGCCGAAGCGGCCGGCACGATGAAGTTTTCCGAATCCATCTTGTGCTTGGTCAGGTCCTCCACATCGACGGGGCGGAACGTGCCCAGGCCCACGTGCAGGGTTACCGGCACCATGTCCACGCCTTTGATTTCGAGGCGCTTGATGACCTCGCGGGTGAAGTGCAGGCCAGCCGACGGGGCCGCCACGGCGCCCGTGTGCTTGGCGTAGATGGTCTGGTAACGCTCCTTGTCGGCCACTTCCGGCTCGCGCAGGATGACCTCCTTGGGCAGGGGCGTTTCGCCCAGGTCGTGCAGGGCTTTGTAGAAGTCCTCTTCGGGGCCGTCGAACAGGAATTTGATCGTGCGGCCGCGCGAGGTGGTGTTGTCGATGACCTCGGCTACCATGATGCCGTCTTCGTCGAAGTACAGCTTGTTGCCGACGCGGATTTTGCGGGCCGGGTCCACCAGCACGTCCCACAGGTGCAGCTCCTTGTTGAGCTCACGCAGCAGGAAGACCTCGATTTTGGCGCCGGTTTTTTCTTTGTTGCCGTAGAGGCGGGCGGGGAATACCTTCGTGTCATTTACCACGAAAACGTCGCCGTCGTCGAAGTATTCGATGATATCTTTGAAGGTGCGGTGCTCGATGCGGCCACTGTCGCGGTGCAACACCATCAGGCGCGACTCGTCGCGTTGCTTGGCGGGGTGTTGCGCGACCAGGTTATCGGGCAGTTCAAACTTAAACTCGGAGAGCTTCATGGCCGACGTTGGGTACAGGCAAGAGTGCGGGGAGAATACGCAAAATTTTCGAGTTGCAAAAGTAGGCAACCCAGCCGGATATATTGTTATGTTTTAATCAAAAACTAGGATATCCGGGCGCGGCGCGGCCGCAACGGCCGGTATACGGCTGCGCCCGGCGCGGGGTGGCCCGGCCGTTCCCGGTTTGCCGATAACCTGCTTACTTGCTGTTGATTTCCGGCTATACGCCTTGCCCGCTATGAAAACCCTTCGCCTGACGTTTGAAAGTTTCCGCTTTGCCTGGCAGGCCCTGCGTGCCGACCTGTTGCGCACCATCCTCTCGCTGCTAGGCGTTACGGTGGGTATTTTCGCCATTATCGCCGTGTTCACGGTGGTCGATTCGCTCGAGGCCAGCATCCGCCAGAGCATGAACTTCGTCGGCGACAAGGTCATTTACGTGCAGAAGTGGCCGTGGGCCTTCGGCGGCGAATACCCGTGGTGGAAGTATTTCAACCGGCCCAGCCCTTCAGTGCGCGAATTTCGCGAGCTGCAGCGCTTCCTGACCCCCGGAAACAACCGCGGCGTGGCCCTGTTCGCCGCCCGCGGCGGCAATACGCTCAAGGCCGGCTCCAACAGCGTGGAGGACATTGCCCTGCAGGGTGTTACCTACGATTACCGCATCGTGTCGGAGGTGCCGGTGCAGGAGGGGCGCTACTTCACTCCCCAGGAGATGGATGCCTCGCGCAACGTGGCCGTGGTGGGCTACGACATCGCGCACAATCTGTACCCCAACGGCTCGGCCGTGGGCCGCGAATTCCGGACCCAGGGCCAGAAGTTCGTCATCGTGGGCGTAATGGAAAAGGAAGGCAAAAAGCTGCTCGACACGCCCAGCAACGACACCAACTGCCTCGTGCCGCTCGGGGCTTTCACCAAAATCTTCGCGCTGAGTACCGGCGGCATGGGCGGCGCGCAGGGTACCATCGGCATCAAGGGCGTCGACGACGACCCGGGGCTGCTGAACCTGGAAGCCGAGGTGCAGGGCGCCATGCGCAACGTGCGCGGCCTGAAGCCCCGGGAGGAAGATAACTTCGCCCTGAACCGGCCCGAAATGCTGGCCGACGCCATCACCAAGCTCTTCGGCGTGATTGGGGTGGCGGGCGCCTTCATCGGCGGGCTGGCCACGCTGGTGGGCGGCTTCGGCATTGCCAACATCATGTTCGTGTCGGTGAAGGAGCGCACCAATCTGATCGGGATTCAGAAGTCGCTCGGGGCCAAGAACTTCTTTATCCTAGCGCAATTTCTCTTCGAAGCCGTGTTTCTCTGCCTCATCGGTGGCGCGGCCGGGCTGTTTCTGGTGTGGCTCGTGACCCTGGTGCCGCAGGATTCCTTTAAGGTATTCATGACCATGAACCGTGTGGCGCTGGGCCTGGGCCTGTCGGTGCTCATCGGCGTCATCTCCGGCATCGTGCCGGCGGTGGTTGCCTCCATGATGGACCCGGTTATTGCCATCCGGGCGAAATAGCTTGGCAAATGGTCAAATGGCTGCATGGCTAAACGACTGGTCGTTCTAACGTGTGAACGACCAGTCGTTTAGCCATGCAGCCATTTAGCCATTCCTGCTCACTGGTAACAATTTCGCTATACCGTATAGGCTAATGTTAATAAATTGTTAACTTGGCCGCCCATACTTTTGGTCGTTCCGCCGCGTAGGCGTGAACGGCCTTTCTTTTGGCCCCTCTACATTCCCATTTTTTCACTCCCCGGTCCGCCGCGCCCGAACCTGTGCGGTTGCATCAGCCCAAGAAGAAGGCGGTCCGGTACATTACCTCAGCGTGGCTATGACCAAACTGAAAAAAAGCAGCAAAACCAAGCTTCAGGAAGAAGCCCACAACGCCGGCAGCGGCCAGACCATCGTGCAGCCCGACGTGAACGATAACAAGGTCACGACCATCAGCGACCTGCGCGAGCAAACCCACGGCGAACGAACCACGCACCTGGAGGACGAGCAGCGCATTCGCAAGCACTTCGTCGACAAGGACTGGAACGAGATTAAGATTGCCGACAGCTGGCAGATTTTCAAGGTGATGGCCGAGTTCGTGGAAGGCTTCGAAAAGCTCTCCAAGATCGGCCCGTGCGTGTCCATCTTCGGCTCGGCCCGCACTAAGCCCGACAACCCGTACTACCAGATGGCCGAGGAAATTGCGGCCAAGCTGGTGCGCCACGGCTACGGCGTTATCACGGGCGGCGGCCCCGGCATCATGGAAGCCGGTAACAAAGGCGCCCGCGCCGAAGGCGGCAAGTCGGTGGGCCTCAACATCGAGCTGCCCTTCGAGCAGACGCACAACATCTACATCGACCCGGACAAGGTTATCAACTTCGATTACTTCTTCGTGCGCAAGGTGATGTTCGTGAAGTACGCGCAGGCCTTCGTGGGCATGCCCGGCGGCTTCGGCACCCTCGACGAGCTGTTCGAAGCCATTACCCTGATTCAGACCCGCAAAATCGGGCGCTTCCCCATCGTGCTGGTGGGCTCGGCGTACTGGAAAGGCCTGTTCCAGTGGATCGAGGAAGTGATGCTGCACGAAGAGCACAATATCTCGGCCGAAGACATGCAGCTGGTGCAGATCGTGGACGACGCGGCCGAAGCCGTGAAAATCATCGACGATTTCTACCACAAGTACCTGCTCTCGCCGAACTTCTAAGCGGTTCGATCAGGCAAAACAGGCAAGCCCCCGGTGCGCAACCGGGGGCTTGCCTGTTTTGGGACATAGAACCATTTTGGGAATCTATAAGATATAGTGGTTTTCCGGCAGCTTGATGGTTATACTAGCCCCTAATCAGCCGCTGCCCGGTACACGCAGCGGCCTCCCGTGGACCGATAATCAGCCGCTATGATTCCCGTTAAATACGTTTACGTGGTGCCCCGCTGGGGTGGCAGCAGCTGCAGCGACTGGTACCCCTGGCTGAAAAAGCAGCTGGAGGAAGCAGCCGAGGAAGACCACTTCCGCTACGAGGTGCAGCCCCTGGATATGCCCTCCTGGGAAGTGCCCAAAATCAGCAACGCAGCCGCCTACCTGGCCAAAATGCTGCCGGCCGAGCGGCTGCAGCGGCAGGAAACCTACCTGGTGGGCCACAGCGTCGGCTGCCTAGCTATTCTGAATCACCTGGCGGCCATTCACCGGCAGGCGCCCGGGGTGCAGGTAGGGGGCGTGCTGTGCGTGGCGGGCTGGTTTCTCATCGATAACCCCTGGCAGGACATTCTGAACTGGATGAACGCGCCGGTAGATTTCGAGGGCGCCCGGCAAGCCATTCCGGCCGATAAGCTTGTGGTAATGCTCTCCGACGACGACCCGTACACCTCCGGCTACCAGCAGAACGAGAAGCTGTGGCTGGAGCGCATGCACGCGCACGTCAACATCCTGCCGGGCCGCCAGCACTTCAGCGCCTCCCAGGACCTGGACGTGCGCGACGCCGTGCGCGACCTGGCCGGGGCCTTCGACCACGCGGCCAGCGGCCGCAGCCTGCGCTGATCGGCAGCTCCGCCTGCTTTGCCGGCACCGGTAGCCCAAACATTCGGGCGGCCGGCGTTCTTTTGTGCTCGTGATGCCCCCCGAATACGATTACCTGCTGGCCGGCGGCGGCGCGGCGGGCCTGAGCCTGGCCTACCACATCAGCCAGGAGCCCCGGCTGGCCGGCAAGCGCGTGCTGCTGCTGGACCCGGAGCCGAAAAACCGTAACGACCGCACCTGGTCGTTCTGGACCGACGCGCCCACGCCCTACGACGCGGTGCTGGCGGCCGAGTGGCGGCAGCTGATCTTCCGCAGTCCGCAGTTTGCGGCCGTGCTGCCGCTGAAGCGCCACCGCTACTGCACGCTACGCGGCCTGGATTTTTACCGCTTTGTGCAGGCTGCCCTGGCCGCCCGCCCCGAGCAGTTTGTGCGCGTGTCGGCCCGCGTGGAGCACCTCGAAAATACCGCGGCGGGAGTCGTCGCCCACACGGCGGCGGGCACGTTCGAGGGCCGCTACGCCTTCGACAGCCGGCCGCCGCAGCTGACGCCGCAGCCCGGGCGGCGCTACCTCTGGCAGCACTTCGTGGGCTGGGAGGTGGAAACCGACTTCGACGCCTTTGATGCGGCTACGCCCGTATTCATGGATTTCAATGTGCCGCAGCACCAGGAGTGCCGTTTCGTGTACGTGCTGCCCTTCACGCCGCGCCGGGCGTTGGTGGAATACACGCTCTTTTCGGCGACGTTGCTGCCCCAGGCGGAGTACGAAGCCGCGCTGCGCGAGTACCTGCACGCGGCCCTGGGCGGACGTCCTTACCGCATTGCCGAGACGGAGCAGGGCGCCATTCCGATGACGGACCAGGCCTTCGCGCCGCGCGATGGGGCGCACATCGTGAATCTGGGCACCCGCGGCGGGCGCGTGAAAGGCAGCACCGGCTACGCGTTTCAACGGATGCAGCAGCACGCTGCCCGGCTCACCCAAAGCCTGGCGGCTGCCGGGGCGCCGCCCGCTGACCTGACCGGCGACCAGTGGCAATTCCGGTGGTTCGATACCTTGCTACTGGATATTATGCAACGGCGGGGCGAGCAAACCGGCGGGATTTTCGCCGAGCTGTTTCAGCGTAACCCGCCTGAGCGCATCCTGGATTTTCTGGACGAGCGCACCAGCTGGCCCGAAAACCTGCGCGTGATGAACTCGGTGACGCCGTGGCCATTTCTGCGCTCCATCCTGCACGAGCTGGCCGGACGGCCGGGGAGAAGGCAATGAGTAATTAACAATTAATAATGAGCAATGAGTAATGGGTGTAACTGCGCCAGCAGGTGGGCGTAGCCTCATTGTTCATTGTTCATTGTTCATTGTTCATTGTTCATTGTTCATTGTTCATTGTTCACCAGGCTCGCCTCGTCTTCCAGCCAGGTGCGGGCCGCTTCCACGGTTTCGGGGCTGAGCGGTTGCAGCTGCGGCGCCGGAGCCGACATGTTCAGCAGGTAGCCGGGCAGGTGCGGCAGCTGTTCCAGGTCGTGGGTGATGCAGAGGATGGTTTTGTGCCGCGCCTGGCCCCAGCGCTGGAGCAGGGCAAACACGCGGCGGCGGTAATACACGTCGAGCTGCTGGGTGGGCTCGTCGAGCAGCCAGAGCGCCGCGTCCTGCAGCAGCAGCTGGGCCAGCCACACGAGCTGCTGCTCGCCGCCGGAGAGCAGGGTAAAGTCGCGGTGCGCCAGATGCGCGGCGCCTACTTCCTGCAGGGCTTCGTCGGCCAGGGCGTAGTCGGCGGGCGTGTAGCCGGCCAGCAGTCCGCGGTGCTGCCGAAACCGGCCCATCACCACCAGCTCGCGCACCGTAATCGGAAACGTGACCACGTTGCGCTGCGGCAGGTGCGCCAGCAGCCCCTCCACGGCCGGGCGGCGCACCGTGCGCAGGTCGCGGCCCAGCAGCTGCACGTCGCCCCCGAAGGGCAGCTGGCCCGTCAGCACCCGGAAGAGGGTGGTTTTGCCGGCGCCGTTGTGGCCCACGATGGCCACGAAGCTGCTTTGGGGAATGGACAAAAAAAGGTTGCGGAGCAGCACCCGTGGCGCATACCCCGCAACCAGATTTTCCGCGCAGAGCGCAGGTAGTGGTTGGTTGTTGATGGCTGATTGTTGTTCGTTCAATGGCCTGTAGGTTGCCGTTGAACAGCAACAATCAGTAGTCAACTAATACTCGTCCTCGTTGAACATGAAGTCTTCCTTGGTCGGGTAGTCCGGCCAAACTTCCTCAATGCTCTCGTAGGGCTGGCCGTCGTCTTCGAGGGCCTGCAGATTTTCTACCACCTCCATCGGGGCGCCCGAACGGATGGAGTAGTCAATCAGCTCGTCTTTGGTGGCCGGCCAGGGAGCATCTTCCAGGTACGAGGCAAGTTCCAGAGTCCAGTACATAGTCAGGTTGTGCGTAAAAGGGGGAGTGTTGAGAAGTATGAGTAGCGGATGAGCCGCTAGCAAAAATCCGGCCGCCGGGCGTCCATAAGACAAGGCGTCAGGTGCGGGCGTTTGGCGAGACAACGCAAAACGCCCTGAAATGTTGGCCTACTGCTCGTAGCGCACGCGCAGGAACTCGATGAGGTCGTTTTTGGTGCGAATTTTCCGCTCAAACGCGCGAATCTTGCTCTGCAGCATGCTGCGGAAAGCCTCGTTGCCGGGCGAGTCGTTCAGCTTGCCCAGGTTTTCTTCGAGCACCAGCTGTTCCTGCCGGTCGTACTTGATGAACTCCTTGAGCGCGGCCACGCGCTGCGCGTACTGCTCGGCCGCCGGGGGCTTGGGCCCTTCCTGCGGCTGGCGCTTGCGGATGTAGTGCTCCAGGGAGCTGAGCTCGAACACCCGGTCGCAGGCGGAGAGAAACTGCTCCCACACGCGGTCCGACTCGGGGCCGCGCACCGGGCCCACCTTTTTCCAGGCCGTTTGCAGCTCCTTGGCGCGGGTCACGGCCTCGTGCATGGGCTTTTCCACCAGGGCTTCGGCTTCCTTCACCAGGTCGCGCTTGCGGGTGAGGTTGTCGTCCATGTAGTGGTCCTTGGCCTCGCTGCGCTTGGAGCTGATGTGCTCCTTGAGGCGGTCGAAGAAGCGGTTGTGGGCGGCGCGGAAGCGCGTCCACAGGTCGTTGGCGGTTTTGCGCGGCAGCGAGCCGCCCACTTCCTTCCACTCCTGCTGCAGCTGCTTGAGCTGGGCCGTGACGCCTTCCCAGTCCTCGGAGTTCTGCAGCGCTTCCGACTTGTGGATAAGTGACTTGTACTTTTCGAACGCGCGGTTCGTCATGGCCTTTTTATCGGCCTGGAACGCTTTCTTGCGGGTGTAGAAGTCTTCGACGGCCGCCTGGAAGCGCGTTTCCATCTCGTCGGTCAGCTCTTTGTTGACGGGCCCGGTCTTGATCCAGGCCTGGCGCAGGTCCTTGAGCACCTCGGCCCCGGCCTGCCAGTCGACGCTGGTGTGCAGCGCCTCGGCTTCCTCGATGATTTTGACTTTGGTTGCGAGGTTCTTCTCGCGGTTGCGGGCCACCAGGGTGCGGATTTGCTCCTCGGCCTCGGTGAGGCGGTCGTGCAGGGCGCTGAAGTCGCCCAGGCCGTCGTAGGAGCCGATCTGCTCCTTCAGGTGCAGGGCCTTCATCAGGAACGAGCCCTTGTTCTCGGACTCGTCGATGCGGGCCAGCAGGTCTTCCACCTTGCCCCGGAAGCTTTCAAAACGCTGCGCAAAATAGATCAGCGCGGCCTCCTCGGTGTCTTTCACTTGGCCAACCTGGCGGGCCGGCAGCTCCATGAACGGCCGAAGCCAAACCTGGTCGCCCTCAATGTAGCCAAACTGGCGGGCCTGGGTGAGCAGCTGGTTTTGCTGTTCCATACGGATAATAACCTCCTGGATAGGTGCGGGGTGGTGGGTGGCGGAAAACGAAAACGTGCAAGTTTACGGGTTTCGTAATGACTTGACGGTACGCAGCGGAGTGCGTGGGGTTGAGGGTAAGACAAGGACGCCCCGCCGGGCGAAGCGAGTTGGCATACGCAGCCGGAAGTTGCATTATATATCGGATACGACGCAAGTAAATTCGACGGGGTGGCTTTCTGTGCTGCCCGCGGCGTAGCTTTGTGTGAACGGCGTGCCCGGCTAAACAACAGCGGCCGCCCGTGGCCGAAGACCGTTGTGCCGAGCCCTGCCGGGGCATCTCTACCGCGTTGTGGTGCGGTGGAAATGCTCCCGGCGGCGCCCGACCCGACGGCCCGCAATTCCCGACTTATTCACCAGCTTTTCTGCATGAGCGACCAGCCCACCATCATTTTCTCCATGGCGGGGGTAAGCAAGGTTTACCCGCCCCAGAAACAGGTTCTCAAGAACATCTACCTCTCGTTTTTCTACGGCGCCAAAATCGGCGTACTCGGCCTCAACGGCTCGGGTAAGTCCTCGCTGCTGAAGGTCATTGCTGGCGTCGACAAGCAGATCCAGGGCGACGTGGTATGGTCGCCGGGCTACACGGTGGGCTACCTGGAGCAGGAGCCCCAGCTCGACCCCACCAAGACGGTGCTGGAAGTGGTGCAGGAAGGCACCGCCGAAACCGTAGCCCTGCTCAAGGAATTCGAGGAAATCAACGAAGCCTTCGGCGGCGAAGACCCCGACTTCGACAAGCTGCTGGAGCGCCAGGGCGTGGTGCAAGAGCGCCTCGACCAGCTCGACGCCTGGAACCTGGACTCGAAGCTGGAACGCGCCATGGACGCGCTGCGTACGCCCCCGGCCGATGCCATCGTAGGCAACCTCTCCGGCGGGGAGAAGCGACGCGTGGCTCTGTGCCGCCTCTTGCTGCAGGAGCCGGACGTGCTGCTGCTCGACGAACCCACCAACCACCTGGACGCCGAGTCGGTGCTGTGGCTGGAGCAGCACCTGCAGCAGTACAAGGGCACCGTCATTGCCGTGACCCACGACCGGTACTTCCTCGACAACGTGGCCGGCTGGATTCTGGAACTGGACCGCGGTGAGGGTATTCCGTGGAAGGGCAACTACTCCTCGTGGCTGGAACAGAAGGCCAACCGCCTCGCCCAGGAAGAGAAAACCGAGAGCAAGCGCCAGAAAACGCTGCAGCGCGAGCTGGAATGGGTGCGCATGGCCCCGAAGGCGCGCCAGGCCAAGAGCAAGGCCCGCCTCGCCGGCTACGACAAGATGGTGACGGCCGATGCCCGCGAGAAGGAGCAGAAGCTGGAGCTGTTCATCCCCGACGGCCCGCGCCTGGGGGCCCAGGTTATCGAAGCCGAGGGGCTGACCAAGGCCTTCGGCGACAAGCTGCTGTTCGAGAACCTCTCGTTTAACCTGCCGCAGGGCGGCATCGTGGGCATCATCGGCCCGAACGGCGCCGGCAAAACCACCCTGTTCCGCCTCATCACCGGGCAAATGGAGCCCGACGGGGGCACCTTCGTGGTGGGCCCCACCGTGCAGACGGCCTACGTGGACCAGCAGCACGACACGCTGGACCCCAACAAGTCGGTGTTTGAAACCATTTCGGGCGGCACCGAAACCATGCTGCTGGCTGGCCGGCAGGTGAACTCGCGCGCCTACGTGAGCAACTTCAACTTCCGCGGCGGCGACCAGGAAAAGAAAGTCGGCTCGCTCTCGGGGGGGGAGCGGAACCGCGTGCACCTGGCCACCACCCTCAAGCAGGGCGCCAACCTGCTGCTGCTCGACGAACCAACCAACGACCTCGACGTTAACGCCATTCGCGCCCTGGAAGACGCGCTGGAAAACTTCGCCGGTTGCGCCGTCATCATCAGCCACGACCGGTGGTTCCTCGACCGCCTGGCCACCCACATCCTCGCCTTCGAGGGCGACTCGCAGGTGGTGTGGTTCGAGGGCAACTTCTCGGATTACGAAGAGGCCAAGAAGAAGCGCCTCGGAGATGTAGAGCCCAAGCGGGTGCGCTACCGGAGCTTGAGCTAAGGATTACATCGCCTTTGGCAGAAACGCGCCGCTGGAATGGCTTCCAGCGGCGCGTTTGGTTTAGTGGCCAATGTATAGCAAACAGACATGTTCTATACACGTCCTCGGGCTTATGTAAAGCAAACGGCCATTTCCTTTACATATATTGCGGCATCTGATAAGAGATGTTGGTTTTGCTTATCAGATGCCGCATTTCTTTTCCGACCATACCAAAGTCCATGGCTGTTTCTTTGTGGCAACCCTCAGATTTGCCGCCCGCTACCGAGATAGAAACCAAAACCGTTTTGAAGAAGCTGGCAGAGGCCCGTGCGGCCTTGGCGGAGCTGAAGGGGGTATCCAAGACCATCCCAAACGAGGGGATTTTGCTGAACACATTACCGTTGCAGGAGGCCAAAGACAGCTCGGCCGTCGAAAACATCATTACCACTCACGACGAGCTATTCAAGGCTGCGTTGCAGACGGAGGGCATAAAGTCGCAGGCGGCGAAAGAGGTGAGCAACTACGCAGCGGCGTTGCGGCTGGGCTTCGGCCTAGTGCAGCGGTACGGCTTTTTGAGCGTAAATCATGTGGCGCATATTCAGGGAGAACTGGAACAGAATAATGCGGGCTACCGCCGCTTGCCGGGAACAACGCTCAAAAATCAGTTGGGTGAGGTGGTGTATATGCCCCCACAGGATTCGGCCGAGATTATGCGGCTGATGGGCAATCTGGAAGCCTATCTGAACGATGACACGCTCAGCGACGCCGACCCCTTGGTGAAGATGGCGGTGCTGCACTTTCAGTTCGAAAGCATCCACCCGTTTTATGACGGTAACGGTCGTACGGGCCGTATTCTCAACATCCTGTACCTGGTGCTGAAAGGTTTGCTGGATATTCCGGTGCTGTACTTGAGCCGGTACCTCATACGCCACAAAGCCGATTATTACCGGCATCTGCAACAAGTACGCGACACGGATAACTGGGAACCGTGGCTGCTATACATGCTCGACGGCGTAGCGCAAACGGCCCGCGAAACCATTACGCTGATCGGGGAAATGCGGGAGTTGATGCAGCGCACCAAGCAACAGCTGCGCAACTACCGCTTTTACAGCCAGGACTTGCTCAACAACCTTTTTCGCCACCCCTACACCCGCATTGAGTTTGTGCAGCAAGAGCTGGGCGTAAGCCGTATCACGGCCGCTGGCTATTTAAACCAACTGGCAGCCGATGGCTTGCTGCAAAAGCAAAAATTGGGGGTATCGAACTACTATATCAACCAGCCCTTGTTTGATCTGCTGGCCCGTTAAGACGCGTTGGAAAACTTCGCCGGTTGCGCCGTCATCATCAGCCACGACCGGTGGTTCCTCGACCGCCTGGCCACCCACATCCTCGCCTTCGAGGGCGACTCGCAGGTGGTGTGGTTCGAGGGCAACTTCTCGGATTACGAAGAGGCCAAGAAGAAGCGCCTCGGAGATGTAGAGCCCAAGCGGGTGCGCTACCGGAGCTTGAACTAAGGATTGTTTGATTTTAGAAAAAGAAATGCCTCGGCTGGTATCGGCCGGGGCATTTCTTTTTCCAATTCTACTTTAGCCGCCGCTACATCAAAGCTGCTGTGTCCACCGCTTCCAAGTCCTACCTCCACCGCTTCACCCACCTGCGCGTGGCCACGAGCCGTCAGCACGGCGAGGCCCCGTACAAGCCCGCCCTGCTGCTGGCCGTGCTCGACGGCATCGAAGACGGCAGCATCCAGGACAACCGCATCTACATCACCCCGGAGCTGCTGGCCGCCTTCCGCAGCCTCTGCCGCGACCTGAGCACCTCGGCGCTGTTTCGGGCCAACGACTTTTCCCTGCCCTTCTACCACCTCTCGGGCGACGGGTTCTGGCACCTGCGCACCCTGCCGGGGCTGGAAGTGCTGCTGACGGCCTCGCGCTCGGTCAAAAGCTTCCGCAGCCTGCGCGACACCGTCGAGTACGCCTACCTCGACGAGCCGCTGTGGGCACTGCTGCAGGAAACCGGGGCGCGGGAGGAGCTGCGCCAGGCCCTGCTCGGGCGCTACTTCCCGCAGACGCGCTTTCGCTACCAACCCCGCGCCGGGGCCGCCGAGGTGCTGGCCCTGCGCCAGCACATACTGGCTGAGCCGGCTGCGCTCTACCAGATCCGGCAAGCGCCCGCCGACGAGCTGCAGGTGGCCATTCGCAGCGGGGTGTTCAAGCGCGTGGTGCTGGAAGCCTACGACTTCACCTGCGCCGTGTCGGGGCTGCGGCTGGTGAGCACCCAAGGCGCCCCCAATCCTTTGCTTGATGCCTGTCACATCGTGCCCTGGGCAGTGAGCTACGACGACCGCATCAGCAACGGAGTGGCCCTGTGCCCCAACCTGCACCGTGCCTTCGACCGCCGACTGTTCTGGGTTGATGACGACTTCCGGGTGCGCATGGCCCAGTGTTTTCGCGAGCAAAGCGGCCAGGATTACGGCATCCGTCGCTTCGAAGGACAAATTCTGCGTCTGCCCGCCGAGCCCGCGTGGCAGCCCAGCCGGGAAAACTTCCGGGCCCAGCGAGGCTAGGCCGCAGCGGCGCCGACTCGACTGGCTGTACGGGCAGTTGTGCGGACAGCAGTCGGGGATGCTGAGCAGGACGGCCCCAGGCGGCGCGGGCGCTGCTGAACAGGGAGGCGGTGTCGATGGGAAGTGTCAGCATGCAACCTCGACGCCGGGGCCGCGTTGCAACACCAGCCGGCCGCAGGCTACTTTCTCCCACCGCACTCCTTCCTCTCCCATGCAAACCTTTCGAATGACAACCGCCGGCGCGGCGCTCCTGTTGCTGCTGAACTCCTGCTCCACCAACCCCGTCAGCGGCAAAAAAGAAGTTAGTCTGATGTCGGAAGGGCAGGAGGTGGCCCTGGGCAAGGAAGCCGACCCGCAGATTGTGGCCCAGTACGGGCTGTATGAAAATGCCGCCCTGCAGCGCTTCGTGCAGGAAAAAGGCCGGCAAATGGGCGCCGTGTCGCACCGGCCGGGGCTGCAGTACGAGTTCAAGGTGGTCGATTCGCCGGTCATCAACGCCTTTGCCATTCCGGGCGGCTACGTATACCTCACCCGCGGCATCATGGCGCACTTCAACAACGAAGCGCAGTTTGCCGGCGTGCTTGGCCACGAAATCGGCCACGTGACGGCCCGGCACTCGGCCCAGCAGCAAACCAAGGCCACGCTGGCGCAGGTAGGGCTGATTGCGGGGGCCATTGCCTCGCCGCGCCTCGGGCAGTACGCCGAGCAGGCGCAGCAGGGCCTGAGCCTGCTTTTCCTGAAGTTCGGGCGTGACGACGAGCGGGAGGCGGACCAGTTGGGCGTGGAGTATTCCACCAAAATCGGTTACGATGCCCACCAGATGGCCGACTTCTTCCAGACGCTGCAGCGCGAGCAGCAGCAAGCCGGCGGCGAGGCCCTGCCGCCCTTCCTCTCCACCCACCCCGACCCCGGCGACCGGTACAACACGGTGCACCAGCTGGCCACGGAGTGGCAACAGAAAAGCCCGGCTTCGACCAGTCTGCAGGTCAACCGCGACGCCTACCTGCGCCTGATCGACGGCATCGTGTACGGCGACGACCCCAAGCAGGGCTTCGTGGAAAACAGCGTGTTTTACCACCCCGAGCTGAAGTTTCAGTTTCCGGTGCCGCAGGGCTGGAAGTACCAGAACACCCCGCAGCAGGTGCAGATGGCCCCGCAGGACGGCAAAGCGCTGCTGATGCTGACCCTGGCCCCGGGCGAAACGCTGGAGGCGGCCGCGCAGCAGCTCGTGCAGCAGTACCAGTTGCGCGTGGTCGAGTCGAACAGCACCACCATCAACGGGCTGCCGGCCCTGGCCGTGGTAGCCGATCAGGTGGCCCAGCAGCAGGAAGGCGCACCCCAGCAGCAGGCCGCCCAGGTGTCGGCGCGCACCCTGCTGCACCTCATTCGCTACGGCAACGCCAACTACGTGCTGCTGGGCGCCAGCAGCCCCCAGGACTTTGCGGCCTACGCCCCGCAGTTTACCAGCACCGCCCAGGGCTTCCGCCCGCTTTCCGACCCCGACAAGCTCAACCGGCAGCCGGAGCGGGTGCGCATCAAAACGCTGAAGCTGCGCAGCAACCTCGCCCAGGCCCTGCGCAGCAACGGCGTACCCGAGGCCCGGCTGGAAGAAATGGCTATCCTCAACGGCATGCAGCTCAACGAGCAGGTCAACGCCGGGTCGTTGATCAAAGTAGTGGCGAAGTAAGCCTACCGTAAGGTGTCGGCCGGGTGGCCCGTTCCGCTGCGCCTGATGAGTTCGTCGCCACCTGCCCAGCAGCACAGTTCAGCGGATTTTGCCCGTATTACTGGTTTTCTTAATTCGTCCGTCCGATTTAAACTTGGTGCCGGGGAGCGGTTCCAGCGTCACGTCCAAAGGCTTGCAGTTGGCCAGCGGCTGTTCGAGGCTGGTGTAGCCGGCGGCGGTGATCTGCAGGACCGCGTCGCGCGGAATTGGCTTCTTCGACGTGACCAGGTAGCGCCCCTCTGCGTTGGTACTAAACGCGTCGGTGCTAAAGCCAGACCCCCGGCCGCGCAACATGACGGTGGCACCGGTCAGCGGGTAATCAAATTTATCGCTCACGCGGCCCGTAAGCGTGGTGCACTCAAGCGCGGCGGGCTCGGTAGCCGGTGCGACGCTCCGGGTCGTATCGGGCCGGGCAGGTAGCTGCTGGGCCTGCGTCGCGAGGGACAGCAGCGAAACCAGGGGCAGGAGAAGAAAGCGTTTCATAGCTGTATACAAGATGGGCGAAGGGCGCCGAGCCGGCTGCTGGATCAAATGGATTCTGGGGTTGGGGAGAAGAAAATTGGACAACTCGCAGCAACAGGCGTTGGCTAATATAGCAGCAATTTTTCGTAGCTGCCATTAATGGGTACGCGGCGGCTTTTTTTGCGCGCGTAACGGCGAGATAGTGACGGGGCAATAGCACAAAAACCAGTAAGCGCCAACCCGGTTTCACAGTGGGATATTGAATTATAATAAGGCACGCCAGCGCGCCGGGCGGGTTGGCCGTTTGGCAACAATTGGCTTACCAGCAACCCTATCGGTGGCTTATCGTTAGCCTTGCTGCGATAGGGTGGTCGGCAATCCAGTTTGGGCTGTCGGGCATGCACACAGGTAGCGGGTGTTAGGCCATTACCCAGCCTTCGCGCACGGCCTGCACCACCAAGCCTACCAGTGTGCGTGCGCCGGCTTTTTGCAGCAGCGCCCGGCGGTGACTTTCCACGGTGCGCACGCTCAGACACAGTTGATTGGCAATTTCCTGGTTGCAATAATCGCCTACTACCAAGCGCAGTACGTCTAACTCGCGGCGGCTGAAGGGGGTGCAAGGAGCCTGCCGCGACGGCGCAACCGGTACCGTCGTGGCCAGGTGGCTGTTCGTATCGCCACGCAGCCAGGGTTGCACGGTCGTAATTACTTCGTGGGGCGTCGCGTGGTGGGGCAGCAGCAGCGGGGTGCCGCCGCGTTGCAGATCCCGGCGGTGGAGGCTTGAAAGGCGACGTCCGGTCAGAATCAGTACTGTCTGTTGGCTACGGATTCGGTACAACTGGGCTACCACTTGGGGGAGTGGTGGGCCCGCCAGCGCGCTGTCGAGGATGACCAGGGCAAACAGGTGCCGACGAATGAGGGCCGGCAGCGCGTGCGCGTCGGGCGTAACGGTGCAGGCTAGATCAGGCCAAGCGTCGTGTAAGGTAGTGAGCAGGCCCTGGCGGTATAGGGAGGGAGGCGCTGCTACCAAAATCGAGCTTTCGGAGGCGGGCATAGGTGTTGGCCAAGTGTACAGTCATACAGTTGAGAACGGCAGTAACAATAGGTGTGCAAAAAAGAGGATCCAAAGCGGCAAACTTTGGTGGGGCGCAGTGCCGGCAATATCCTTTATATATAAATGATTTGCAATATATTTTACGGGATAAGTTATAGTTGGCGGGGGCTCAATGTAAGTGTAAACCACCCGAGGTTGGCCCTCAACCCCGGCAGCGCCTCAATGCCGCGAAGCGTCGTCCAGGAGGGCCAAAGCTGTTAAGGGCAGGGACTTGCTTGGAAGCGGGTTTTTCCCACTGGTGCTATGGCGATTCTGCCTTCTCCCGAAGTTGCCGATTAGGTGTCGGCCGAAAGTATGAGTGCTGATGCGACGCTGGGCGCAGTCAGTTGCGCTGCTTGATCGATCAATTGCAGGTAAGCTGCTTTGCGTTGCTGGGAGCCGGCAGTGTACGGCAGTAGCCTGGTGGCCGGCCGCCAGCGTACGCACTTATGCTGGATAATGGAGGGCATTCCGCATTGCCAGCACTCTGCGGCTGGGTAGCCGCGCGCTGCTGGCTTACCTCGCTTACCCCTTCTCCCCGCAGAACGGCCGATACCACTCTGCCACCGCTCCGCTGTTTCGACGGCTGACCTTGCCAGGTGTAGCGGTTTATGGAAGAGCAGCGCAATAGGAACGGCTGATGCGGACCCGCGCAACGGCGCTACTGAGTGGCCTCAGGGCTGGATGGCGTGCAGCCACAAGCGGCCCGGCATACCAGCGGTATACCGCAGAAGCCACGGCCCTGATACCCTTGAGGCTGTCACCACAAGACATTAGTTTCTGACAAGCCGTAGCGGCGGCAAAGCGCTTATTCCTCTTTGCGACCCACCGCCAGCAACTTACCATTGTTTCGGCCGCCGTGCTTGATGCGCGTACCGGGCAGCAGTTGCAGCGTCACGGCATTGGCTGCCCCGCAACGTACCGCCAGTTCCGCGTCGGCATAGCCGATCATGCTCACCTGTACCGGCTGCGCGGGCAGCATCGAGCTAAACGAATACAGCCCTTCGGCATTGGTGCTGTAAACCCGTTTGGTGCCCTTAAGCAGAACGGTAGCTCCAGGGAGCGGCTGCCCCTCTTCATTGAGGACCTGGCCATGAATGACCTGTGGTGCGGCGGGGGGCGTGGGAGCAGCGGCCTGACCAGGAGCCGCAGTGGACTGGGCAGTGGCCGCAGACATAGAAAGGAGAAGTCCCGCGAAAAGGCTGGCAGTGCAGAGGTGGCGCATGGTGGAAGCCGTTATAGTATTTAGGATGGGTTAAATATGCTTTTAATAATAATTATGTGCAAATAAATATTTGAATAAGTAAAATAAATGGATGGTCTAAGCATCATTGCTTGGGGCGCTGGTGGCCGAGGCGCAGCAAAAAAGTGGCGGGCATGTAAGCCCGGCGCTGCTCACGTTTCCCCCAATGATGTGATGCGCCACATAGCGGGGCCGTTCTACCTTGCGGCGGAATCGCCTGTGAGCGAAAACCGGCAACTGCCCCGGCCGGCGGGACACTTCTTTCTTCTGCGCATGCATCAGCCACGCACTTTTCTGCTTGCCAGCCTGCTGGGCCTGGCCGCCTGCTCGGCCAAAGAGCAAAACGACACGCACACCCCCGAAGCACCTGCTCCCGACGCGGTGGCGGCTGCGGCAGCTGAGGTGCCCAAGCCCGCCGCCGCGGATGCCCCGGCGCCCGCTGACGCTCCGGAGAACATTGCGCCCATCAACGCGGAGGCGTATGCCTTTACGCTAAACGGTGGCCCCTTCAGCAACCTGCGCGTGGCCGTGGCACACCCCACCGACCCGCAGCGGCCCGGCGCCGCCATCGGTTTCTGGAGTGCGCAGCGCGACATGGGCACTCAGCTCGATGCCGTCAATGAAAAGCCTACCGGCGTGCTGCTGCGCGTGCCCTCAGCCCCGGCCGACAAGCCCGGCACCTACCCCATCAGCGGCGGCGTGGTGATGCGCACCGGCGAAGGCGGCATCGGCGACCTGCCCATCGACAAGGGTACCGTCACCATCACGCGCTACGGCAGCCGGGTGGTGGGCACTTTCGAGGGCACGGGCACTTACACCGACATGCAGAACGGAATGAAACAGAGCACCGTGACCATCAGCAACGGCACCTTCGACCTGAAGCGCGGCAGCAACCGTTAAGCGCGGCCGGCTGCGTGGTCCATGAGCAGCGCGCCCCGGTCACGTGGTGGCCGGGGCGCGCTGGGTATTGGGGGACTTGCCGTTGGAGCTACACAATGGCTTTTTCGGCGGTGGCTTCCACCGGCACCGGTTCCCGCACGCGGCCGATGATGTAGCGCCGGCCTTTGTCGAAGGTGAAATAGCTCCAGATCCAGTTCAGGAGCACGAAGAGGCGGTTGCGGAAGCTTACTAGCGACACAAGGTGAACAAACATCCAGATCAGCCAGGCCAGAAAGCCCTGGGAGCGTAGCTCGCGGCCGGCCAGCTTGAGGTCGGCCACGGCGTGGTTGCGGCCGATGGTGGCCATGGAGCCCTGGTCGTGGTAGCGGAAGGCCTCCAGGGGCTGGCCGGCCAGCAGCCGCTCCAGGTTGCGGGCCAGCAGCTGCCCTTGCTGAATGGCGGGCTGGGCCATCATGGGGTGACCGTCGGGGTACTCCGCCGATACCATGGCCGCGATGTCGCCGATGGCAAAGATGTTCGGGTAGCCCTGCACGCGGTTGTGGGCGTCGACGGCGTAGCGCCCGCCCTTGCGCAGGCACTCCGGCGCAAGGCCCCGCACCGGCGCCCCGGCCACGCCGGCGGCCCAGATCAGCGTGCGCGTAATGAGCTGCTCGCCGGTGGTGAGCGTGACGGTATAACCGTCGTAGGATTTCACGCGCTTGTCGAGGTGCACCTGCACGCCAAACCGCTCCAGGTACTCTAGGGATTTGCGCGAGGCGTCGGCCGACATGCCCTTGAGCAGCGCGTTGCCGCTCTGAATCAAGTGGATGTCCATTTGCTTGAAGTCGATTTCGCGGTAATCCTTAGGGAAGACGTGCTTGCGCAGCTCGCTCAGCGCCCCCGCAATTTCTACGCCCGTGGGCCCGCCGCCCACGATGACGAAGTCGAGCAGGCTGTTGAGTTGTTCCTCGTCGCCGAGCTGCAGGGCCTTCTCGAAGTTCGACAGCACCGTGTTGCGCAGCTCGATGGCATCCTCCACGCTTTTCATGGCAATGGCGTTGCGCTCCATCTCCGCGTCGCCGAAGTAGTTGGTGGTGGCCCCGGTGGCAATGACCAAATAGTCGTAGCGCACCAGCCCGATGGACGTTTCCACCACCTGCCGCGCGGCGTCGATGCACTGCACCTCGGCTAGGCGAAAATAGAAGTTGGGCTGCTCGTCGAGGATTTTGCGGAACGGCGACACCACCGTGTCGGCCTCCAGGCTGGCGGTGGCCACCTGGTAGAGCAGCGGTTGAAACGTGTGGTAGTTCTGCTTGTCGATGAGCACCACCTGCACCGGCGCGTGGCGCAGCGCCTTGGCCAGCTCCAGCCCGCCGAAGCCGCCGCCCACGATAACGACGCGCGGCTTTCCCAGATCTTCGATTTTGGCCAGGCCTTCCATAAATAGCAATGAGGAGAAAAGTAAGGTGGGAAAGATACGCGCCCGGCCCGCGAATGGTCGGACTGGCCTGACCGAGCAAGGCCACGCGGCACCGCGCCAGTAAATCCTGCGTACGCCCGACTGCGTAATGGGGTAGTTCGCGTTTTCGGGACTTCTTCCGCCACCACCATGCCGCTACAGTTTTTCGTGGATACGCCCGGGCTGGCCATCGGATACGACGCGGCCAACGAGTGGCTGTACACCGATTGGCGTGGGGAACACGACCAGGCATCGTCGCAGGCGTGCTGCCTGCTGATGCTGGAGGCGCTACGCCGGCACCCCTGCCGCAAGATTCTCAACGACAACTCCAGCGTGACGCGGCAAACCATGCAGCTCACGCCCTGGAGCCGGTGGTGGCTCGGCGAGATGATGCACGCCGGCCTGCAGTACGTGGCCTGGGTGTACCCGCGCAACTTCGAGGCCCGGCAGGCCACCGAAAACGCCATCCGGTTTATCCAGCGCCCCGTCGTGGCCTCGTTCGACGACGTGGCCTCGGCTTACGTATGGCTGCGGCATCAACACGCCGGACCCGGCGCGTAACTCGAAAGCTATGAGATAGGTAGGGGGAAACAGCAGACAAAATCGGGGTTTTTTGTCCAGTATCACCGTGTCTAAATGGTATCTACGGAAGGTGTAATAGTACTTGGCGATTCTTTAATTGGGAATTTTATAGGTATTTGCTTGTCATGTAAGTAGATGCGTTTTCATATATATAGAGGGGTTTGCCCTGTGAACGTGAGGACTGCTATGCCGCGCCTCAAAAGTCATAGTCACAGCGGAGTCAGGTTCTTCCTGTAATGCGGCTGGGGGAGGTGGTAAGATTGGCTCAGGTTTCCATTCAATCCATCATTAAAATCCTCTACAACATGTCAGCCGATTCCACACCCACCCTCGCCCCCGGCGCACTGGCCAGCCCCGGCACCCCGGGCGGCCCCAAATTCGCTCTTTCCACAACCGAGTGGTTGGCTATCCAGACCTATGTGACCGATGCGCTGGCACTGCCCATCACCCCGGACGCCTTCCGCAAGTCGCTGGGGGCCGGCGCACCGAGTGACTTATCCGATTTTCAGTCGCTGATCGACTGCTACAAGGGCATTAACGCCCACTGCACGACCTGGCAAAACGAAACCTACCCGGCCAGCGTGAGCCTGGCCAGCGACGTCAGCGCCTACGGCAGCCGCAAGGCGCCGCTGTACTACGGCGCTATCCAGAAGGAAGCCGACATCCTGATCGATGATCCGGACAACGCGGCGGCCCTGAAGGCGCTCAAAGGCATCCTGGACAACCTCACGCAGCAGGCCCAGACCTACGCCGACAACGCCGCGCGCGTGTACAAGCAGATTCAGGACTTCGCCAACCAGACCGCGGCCGACAAAACCACCCTGTTGGGGCCCGATGGCAACAGCGGCCTGGTGAAGAAATACAACGACAAATACGGCAGCACCAGCACTGAGGTGCAGCAGCTCACCAAGCAGATAGCCGATCAGCAGGCCATCCTGAAAAGCGCCACCGACGAGTACAACCACGACGTCATCGTGGCGGCCACTTCGCCCACCTACGCCTGGGTGTTTCCGGCGGGCACCATCGCCGCCGCCGTGGTGGCGGGCGTGTACGGCAAGCGCGCCACCGATGCCCTGGACCTGATGCACGCCACGCAGGCCAAGATCAAGACCATGACGGATCAGGTGGCGGCCGATGCCAACCTGATGATTGCCATTCACAACGCCGAAATCGGCATGAGCGCCATTGGCCAGGAGCTGGCGGAGGCCCTGCCGGTGATTCAGAAAATCCAGGGCCTGTGGGGCGCCATCAAGGACGACCTGCAGGGCATCGTGGCGCTGATCGACGCGGACATCCGCAAGGCGCTGCCCATCATCATGAACCTGGGCATTGCCGAGGCCATTCAGGCCTGGAAGGACGTGGCCGACGAAGCCGATACCTACCGCAAGAACGCCTACATCACCGTGGACGGCAAAACCCAAGCTCCGGCTACGGTGGCCGCCCAGCCCGCCGAAGCCACCGCTTAAGGCCGCTGCACGACCATGGCAAGCAATCCGCAACTACCCCAAAGCGCCGCCGATTGGGCGGCGCTTTACACCACCCTGGAGGTGCAGGGCCGCGTGCCCCACGCCACCGACGCCCGCATCACGCCCGCCAGCGCCACCTTCCGGGGCATGTACCTCGATCTGCAGGCGGTGCAAAGCCAGCTCAGCGCCGCCGGCCCCGTGCCGCCCGTGGTAACGCTGTACGCCGACGTGCTGACCGTGCCCGACCACTTCACCTGGGTGCTCAACGGCACGGCCCTGGTGGTGCAGGCCCGCCGCGTGGAAGCCGGCGCGCAGGCCGCCGTGGTGCTAGACTACCGCCAGAGCCGCACGGCCAGCCTGGTGCTCTTCATGGCCGAAAGCAGCGGCACCTGGACGGCGCAGGCCGTCACGGCCGGCCAGCCTCAGCCCGTCAGCTTCGCGCTGGCGGCGCCGCTGGCGGGGGCGGGGGTGCACCTCAGCCTGTCCGGCCCGGACGGGCAGCCCCAGCTACAGCCGCTGACCTACGCGCAGGGAATGCCTGCCCTGCAACTGCCCGAGGCCCTGCCGCTGGCCCTGACCAACGCCTCCCTGTTCGGCTCGCTGCTCTACGACCAGAACCCGCCGCTGGCCCTGGGCATCATGAGCTGGGTGAAAAACTGGGCCGCCGAGGCCGACGAGTTGTCGGGCCTGTTCTGGCGCAGCGCCTCCCTGGCCACCCTGCTCACCTCGCAGCTCAACGCCCGGGCCAACGGGGCCGCCTTCGTGCCCTACCTCACGGCGGCCGTGTACACCCAGTTGGCCGAGGCCTTCGTGGCCGAGGCCCGGCAGTACGAGGCCGACTACATGGCCCTGAACACGCAGAGCGTGCTGACGGCCCAAAACATCGAGCAGGCCAAGGCCCTGCGCGACAACGCCCAGTACCAGAGCGCCTACGTGCAGGGCCTCAAGCAGCAGGCAGCCACCAACTACCAGAACGCGCAGGCCGCCGTGGACAAGGCCCTGCGCAACTTCAACGACCAGGAGCTGAAAGCCAAGCTGGTGGGCATCGATTTCGAGCAGATCGGCTTGCCGGAGTACGAGCGGAAAGCCATCGTGGCGGCCGTGTTCGAGCTGGTCGGGGCGGTGGTGGTCTTCACCGGCGCCATTGCCCTGATGGCGGTGGGGCAGGAGGAAGCGGCGCCCGCGGCGGCCGGCGCGGCCGTGGCCACGGCCGAGTCCGTTTCGGCCGCCGCCACCACGGCCTCCACCATCGCCAAGCTGGCCAAGGACCTGGCCGAGGTGATGAAGACGCTCAAGAAGCTGGTGGAAGGCCTGCAGAAGGTATACACCCTGGCCACGGCCATCGTGAAGGCGGCCGGCGACATCAAAGGCGCGCAGGGCATGGTGAAGCAGCTGCAGGCCATGGATCTGGTGACCGACGGGGCCGACCTTTCGGCTTCCGACGCCTGGCAGATCTTCGGCCTGCACGTGCACCGGGTGTTGGCCGAGCCCATTGCGAAAGGCATCGGCTACGCCCAGGACTACCAGGACGCCCTCGACGTGCTGGTGATTTACGGGCAGTCGTTGTCGTCGGCGCAGCTGGCGGCGGTGCAGGCCGGGCAGGAGTACGCCCGCGTGCTGCTGCAGGAGCAGCTGGCCGCGCAGCAGCAGGACCGCCTCGACGCGTACGTGGATGCCCTGCAGGTGGGCCAGCAGGTGACGGCCGGCGTGATGCAGCAGTTTTACCAGCGCTACCTCGACTCGAAGGAGTCGCTATTGGCGGCGCTGCAGAACTACCGCGCCTCCTATTTCTACTGGGCGCTGGCCCCCTCGCAGGTGCGTCCGCAGGTGGTCGATACCGTCAACAGCCTCGAAACCGGGCTGCAGTCGCTCACGGCCATGGCCCTGGATCAGGCCGCAGCGCTGGAGCACTTCAACCCCGCGCCCGAGGCCATGGCCAACAAGCAGGTGACCATCACGGACGCGGCCTTCCTGGAGGCGCTGCGGCAGCGGCAGCCCGCTACCTGGGCCCTGCCCGCCGCCGAAGCCGAGTTTCTGGGGCTGGACCGCGTACGCATCACGGCGGTGCGGGCTTGGCTGGAGGGCGCGCAGGCACCGGAGCGGCAGAAAATCAGCCTGAGCATCCGCACCTCCGGCAGCTACCGCGACCAGCTCGACGGCACGGGCTACCAGTTCTCGAGCGGGCCGCTCAAGCGCGCCTTCGAGTACCACGTGGAAGCGCCGGCCGGCCACCAGCCCAACCCCGACTGGCAGTTTGCCGACGGCACGCTGGGCTACGTGGAACTGGACGGCCGCGTGGACAACGAGGTGAAGTACGCCTACTTCCAGCCCACGCCCTTCACCGAGTGGACCATTCAGGTGAATCCGGCCCCGGCCAACGCCGGCCTCGACCTCTCGCAGGTCAGCCGCGTCACGCTGCAGTTTGAGGGCAGCGCCATCGGCACGGTGGTGGGCCGCCGGGCCCCGGCCGCGCCGGCTGGCCTCGTGGCCGAAACCACCGCTTAAGAGCACCGGTCTCCACCGCCGGGGGGCGTCGGAAAGCGGGCCGCAAGGCCCGAATTCCGGCGCCCTTTGGCATCCGGTGGCCGCTCGTTTTATCCTTCTTCACCCTTAGCCTTCCGAGCCTCTTGAACATTGCCAGTGCCTCCGTGGCCGAACTCTACACCGTGCCGGCCAGCGTATGGGCGGCCATTCACCAGCGCGTCAGCCTCACGCTGATGGCCCAGCCCATGGCCGCCGAAATCCAGCAGATGCTCCTGCACTTCCCCGACCTGGTGACCGTGTGCCAGCAGTGGCAGTCGACCACTTTTCCGGGCATCGTGGCCCAGAGCCGGCAGCTGGCGGCCTATGCTGCGCAGGCCCAGCAGGACTTCACGCCGCTCGCCGCCACCGTGGCCGCCCTCGACCCCAACGCCCCGCTGCCCGAGGCCGTGCGCGCCCAGGCCCAGGCCGCGCTGAGCCGGCTCAGCCAAAGCACCGCGGCGCTGCAGCAGGCCTTCGACGGCCTCAAAGCCCAGATTAGCCAGTTTCGCCTCGTCAACGGGCAGGTGGACACCGAGGCGGAGCGCTACGCCGGCCAGCTGGGCTTCTTGGGGGCGCCCGTTGCGCACGCAGTCCAGGCCGTGGAAGCGGCTACCGGCAGCGTGCTCGGCGACTGGAGCGCCATTGCCGACGACCTGCACGAGCTGACCATCAGCCCGGCCGACCTGACCCTGGCCGTGCTGCTTTCGCTGCAGCTGCAGATGGCCCTGCTGACCTGGCAGAGCATTGGGCAGGAAGTGGCGGGCTTTCAGCAGAACCTGATGGGCCAGCCGGCCCAGCCCGCCGCGGTCTAGGCCATCGTTCCACCGCTTGATTCTTCTTTACTATGTTAACTTCTTTCTGGCAGGCCGCCCAGGCCGGCCCGGTGGCCGAGGTACAGCTGCTGCCGCTCTCGCAGCAGGGCCGGCTGCGCGTCACCTACAACTGGCTGTATTCGGCCCTGAACTGCGACCCCAACGACGGCTCCACGTTTCTGTGGGTGGTCAACAAGCTCGACGAGCAGCACGTGACGCTCACGCCCAAGGACGGCTACCAGGGCCGCCGCCTCTACGCCAGCGTCCGCGACGACTGGAACTACTACGTGCAGGTGCAGGCCCCGCACTCCGCCGACTGGATTACCGGCGTGGGCCGCGACGAAATCCTGACCCTGACCTTCGCCGACCTGTTCGTGCGGTTGCAGGGCTTCAACGGCTGCTACCTGAGCGTAAACGGCGCGGCCGACAACCACGGCGGCCACCAGGGCTTCCGGGTGATGAGCACCGCCCCCGCGCCGGGGCCGGCCAGCACGTGGTTTATGCGCCCGGTCGCCTCGCTGCAGGCGGGGCTGGCCCTGCCCGTGGCCCCCACGGCGGCCGAGCTGCACCAGTCCCTGAGCGGGCTGGGCCAGCCGGTTTCGCAGGAGCAGGTGGCCAGCCTGCTGGAGGTGCTGAGCTGAGCCGGCGCCCCCACACGCACGCGCCCCGGCTGAGCTGCTTGCCCGGCCGGGACGCGTGCGTGTGGGGCGGAGGCGAGCGGCCGGCACAGCCCGCGCCGCCTGGGCTACGTAGAGCCAGCAACCGCAACCGCTGCTTTGCCATGACCGCTGCTCCCGGCTTCTACCAAAACCCCGTCTTCGACGCGGACTTCCCAGACCCGACCATCATCCGCGCCCCCGACGGCTGGTACTACGCCTACGGCACCCAGACCAAGCGCCCCGGCGGGCTGATCGTGAACCTGCAGGTGGCCCGCTCCCGCGACTTGGTGCAGTGGGACTACCTAGGCGAAGGACTGCCCGAAAAGCCGGTGTGGGCGCAGCATTCGCAGAAAATATGGGCCCCGCACGTCAGCCAGCACAACGGCCGCTACTACCTCTACTACTCGGCCCTGCCCGACAGCGGCCCCGGCCTGTGCCTGGCCGTGGCTACGGCCGAGGCCCCCGCCGGCCCGTTTGTCGATTGCGGCCGGCCGCTGCTGCAAACCGGCCTGCCGGGCTTCGCCGATATCGACCCGATGGCCTTCGACGACCCGGCCACCGGCCGCCGCTGGCTGTACTGGGGCTCGGGCTTTGGGCCGCTGCGGGTGCGCGAGCTGGCGCCCGACCGCGTGTCGTTCCAGCCGGGCAGCGAAGCCCTGGACCTGCTGTTTCCCATTGATAACGACGACCCGGCCAACTACCAGCGCCTGCTCGAGGGCAGCTGGGTGCTGCGGCGCCACGGCTGGTACTACCTCTTCTACTCCGGCGACAACTGCTGCGGGCCCGAGGCGCACTACGGCGTGCTGGTGGCCCGCTCGCGCCATGCCACCGGGCCCTTCGAGACGCTGGCCACGGCTACGGGCGGCCCCGGCACCATCCTGGAAGGCAACGCCGACTGGCGGGCACCCGGCCACAACTGCGTGGTGACGGACGCGGCCGGGCAGGACTGGCTGGCCTACCACGCCATCGACCCTGGCCAGCCCACCTTCGACGCCATCGACGCCGACCAGGGCTACTCGCGCCGCGTGCTGCTGCTCGACCGGCTGGAGTACACCGCCGACGGCTGGCCGCGGCTGGTCACTGGCGGGGTGGCTTCGCGCCGCCCGCAGCCCGCGCCGGTGGGGCAGTGACGGGACTTCTTGGCCAATCGGCCTTCGCTCGCGTACCGCATACCAGCGCGCCGGCGTTGGGTAATGCTCCGGGCCCCTCGCCAAGGTGACCGGGTCGGCCACCCGCAGCGGCCGGCGCTTTTTCTGCATCCTCGCCTATGAAACGACTTCTCTTCTGCGGCCTCGGCCTGCTGCTCGCGCTGGCGGCCTCGGCGCAGCCCTCGCCCCGGCAGCTGTACCCTTCGCTATTCGAGGCGGTGCAGCTGGGGGGCATCTTTCCCGACAGCAAAACCTTCGTGGATGCCCGGCCCAAAGTAGCGCCGGCCGACATCGAGCGGCTGTACCAGCAGCAGCGCGGGCGGCCGGGTTTCGAGCTGCGCCGCTTCGTGGGCGCGTATTTCGAGCTGCCGGCCGCCGCCACCGCCGCCTACCGCAGCCGCGTGGCCGCCGGCCTGCGCCCCCACCTCGACACGCTCTGGACGGTGCTGCAGCGCCAGCCGCAGGACTCCGTGGGGCCCTACAGCTCGCTGATTCCGCTGCCCCGGCCCTACGTGGTGCCCGGCGGCCGCTTCCGCGAGGTATACTACTGGGATTCGTACTTCACCATGCTGGGCCTGCGCGAAAGCGGCCGCCCGGCGCTGATCCGGGGCATGGTCGACAACTTCGCCAGCCTGATCGACCGCTACGGCTTCGTGCCGAACGGCAACCGCACCTACTACCTCACCCGCTCGCAGCCGCCCTTTTTCGCCCTGATGGTGGAGCTGCTGGCCCAGACCGAGGGCGACTCGGTGCGCCGCCGCTACCAGCCGCGGCTGCTGCGCGAGCACGCCTACTGGATGGCCGGCGCCGACTCGCTGGCTGCCGCCACGGCCACGCGGCGGGCCGTGCGCCTGCCCGGCGGCGAGGTGCTGAACCGCTACTGGGACGCCGGCGACTACGCCCGCGAGGAATCCTACGCCGAGGACGTGGCCACGGCCCGGCAGGGCCCGCGGCCGGCGCCCGTGTTTTACCGCCACGTGCGCGCGGCGGCGGCTTCGGGCTGGGATTTCAGCACCCGCTGGTTTGGCGAAGGGGGCACGCTGGCCTCCATCCGTACCACCGAGCTGGTGCCCGTCGACTTGAACTGCCTCCTCTACGGCCTGGAGCAAACCATTGCCCGCGGCTACCGCCAGCAGGGCGACGCGGCGGGCGCGCGGGTCTTCGAGCGCCGCGCCGAGGCCCGCCGCCGGGCCATCCTGCGCTACTGCTGGGACGCGTCGCAGGGCTGGTTTGTCGACTACGACCTGGCGGCACGGCAGCCGGCCAAGGTGCGTACCCTGGCCGCCGCGTTTCCGCTGTTTTTCGAAGTGGCTACCAAGGCCCAGGCCCGGCAAGTGGCCGCCGGCCTGCAGCGCGACTTTCTGAAGGCGGGCGGGCTGGTCACCACGCTCACCCGCAGCGGGCAGCAGTGGGACGCGCCCAACGGCTGGGCGCCGCTGCAGTACGTGGCCATCGAGGGGCTGGAGCGCTACCGGCAGCGTGAGCTGGCCCGCACCGTGGCCGAGCGGTGGGTGGCGCTGAACGCGCGCGTGTTCCGGCAGACGGGCAAGCTGCTGGAGAAGTACAACGTGGAAGACCCCGCAGTGCTGGCCGGCGGCGGCGAATACCCCACCCAGGACGGCTTCGGCTGGACCAACGGCGTGCTGCTGCGACTGATGAATCAATACCAACTGGCGCCCTGAGCCGGCGGCTGGACGGACAGGTAACCCGGGGTGCCTCGGCCGCTTAGCGTTTCAGCTTAGCGGGCAGAGCGGGCGGGGTGGCCGGGGCGGCGGCGCGCGCGGTTTCCTGGGGCTGCGTGGGCACGCGGGCCGGGCCGACGGGAAAGCGCAGGTTGGCGAATTCACTGGTGACGCGGCCCTGGGCGTCGGTAGCGTCGGCGCGGTTGGCCACCAGCTGCCAGGTGAAGGCCACGTTGGAGCGGCCCCCGTGCAGCTCCACCACGTCGAAGCCGGCGGCCGATTTGTTGGTCACGTACACCCCGGCGCAGTCTCCTTCGAGCTGGATGAACACCCGCAGCGGGTGCTGTTCCGACACGGCCACGTTGCGGGCCAGCAGCGGGTCGAGGGTGATATGAGCGCGGCCGTCGCGCAGCTGCCCGCTGCCGAAATCCTGAAACAGCACTTCCGGCGCCTCGGTGCAGTACATCACGCGGTTGCGACCCTGCTCGTCGGGTACCATGGTGCTCTTGGTGCCCTGCGAGAGGATGGCGTAATCGGTGTTGCCCGCGCGGCCGCCCACGAAGGCGTAGCCGTTGGCGCTGGCGCGGTAATCGAAGTAGCCGCCCCATCGGTCGTTGGCGGGCGTGGTGCCGCTCACAAACCCCACCATGCCGTAGCTCAGGCTCTGGCCCAGCACGCCCACCCCGGTGCCGAGGTTTTCAAACGTCGCCAGGTTGTTGCCGGTGCCGACCACCCCGATGCCGCTGCCGGCGCTGGTGCCCATGCCAAAAGCGCCCACGCCGGTGCCGTTGGCGGCCAGCCCCGAGCCCTGGCTTAGCAGGGTGCCGGCGGCGATGTTGTTGCCCAGGGCCACCACCCCGGTGCCGCTGGCGTGCTGGTTGAAGCCCCGCATGCCCGGTTGCGAGCCGCTGTTGGTGGCCCCGTTCACGCCCACGCCTCCGGTCGAGAGGCCGCCCAGACCAATGCCGGCGGCATGGTTGAGGCCGAACACCCCGTAGCCGTTGGCGTTGTTGTTGAGGCCGTAGACCCCCACGCCGGTGCTGTTGTTGAAGCCCGTTACGCCCTGCCCGGTGCCGGTGTTTTCGCCGTAAATGCTGCTAAAGGCCGCGCTGCTGTAGCCGTTGATGGGGTAGTCGAGCAGGTTAGCGGAGCTGTTGATGGCCCCGCTCGAGCCCGAGCCGTACACGGCAAACAGGTCACCGCTCTGGGCCGAGGCGCGGTTGACGGTGATGCGCCCGTCGGTCAGGAACCGCATCCGCTCGTTGGTGGCGGCGCTGCCGGTGGTCTTGACCACCAGCGGCTGCGCGTCGGTGGTGCCGAGGAAGTTGGTAGCGGGCGTGGTGCCGGCGTTGCCGGTGGTGGCCCAGTCGCCGCCCACGGTGCTGAGCTGGGTCCAGGCCGTGCCGGTGTAGTAGTAGTAGCCGGCCGGGGTATTGGTCTGAAACACCAGCAGGCCCTGCACAGGGTTGGCAATGGCGCTGGCCGCGGGTAGCCGCGGGGGCAGGAAGCCCTTGTCGGTGGCGCGCACTTCCAGGGCGGCGGCGCCGGCCGGGGCGTTGGTACCGATGCCCACGTTCTGGGCCCGGGCGGCAGCCGTCAGCAGCAAGGCGCTTAGCAGCAGGGAGTAGCGGTAATTCATAGCAGGAGGTGAGGTGAGACAATGGAACGCATAGTAAAATTCTGATTTATAGCTGAGGTTTGCACGTTGTCAGCCACGTTCAGGCATACCAAAGCCAGGCGTTGGCATACAAAAAGCCCCGGCTGCGGGGCAACCGGGGCTTTTTGAGGGCGTAGGCGGATTCTTACAGGTTTTTCAGCCAGGCCGTGCGCAGGGCCAGCTGCTCGGGCGTGGCCTGCGGATCCACCGCGAAGTGGTAGCGCTGCACCACGTCCTTTTCCTGGGTGCGGCAGCGCACTTTCTGGTCTTTGCCGTCGCGGCGCACGGTCAGCTCCACCTCGGCGCCGGGCTGGCCGCTCTGCATGGCCGTGAGGGTGGCGCGTAGCGTTTCGGGCTGCACCGCCGTGCCGTTGAACGCCACGAACTGGTCGCCGGGGCGCACGCCGCAGGCCTGCAGCACAGGGCTGACTTCCGAGAACTGCACGCCCGCTGCCTGCGCGGCGTAGCCGTTGGTGCCGAGCGAGGCCATCTTCTGGCCCGGGCGCCGGGCCGCGTCGTAGCGGATGCCCACTTTCGCGTAGTACTCGCGCAGCGGCAGCGGCTCGGCGTTTTCCACGTAGCGCCGGAAGAAGTCGCGGATGTCGGGGTAGGTCAGCTTCGTGAAGTCGTCGAAGAAGTGACGCTCGCTCACCGGCTTGCTCGGCCCGTACTGCTTGGCCAGCTCCAGCAGCACCTCGCGCAGCCCGCGCTTGCCGCCCGACAGCTCCAGCAGGCGCAGGTCGAGCAGGGCGGCCGTCATGGCGCCGCGCTGGTAGATGTTGCCGTACTGCTGCTGGCCTTCGTCGGAGAAGGAGTTCAGGCCGAGGCGCTTGAGCGAGTACGTGGTGTCGGCGCGCAGGTGGTCGTAGGCCACTTTGTCGTGCAGCGTCTGCAGGTAGTCGTCCAGCGAAACCAGGCCGCCGCGCAGCTGCATCATGTGGGCCGCCCACTCCGTGGTGCCCTCGTACAGCCACAGGTGCTGCGAGCCGGTGGGCTGCACGAAGTTGAAGCGTTCAATGATTTCGGAGTGGATGTTGAGCGGCGTCACGATGTGAAAAAATTCGTGCGCGGCCATGTCGGTAATGCTCTGCGCGTACTCGGGCGTGAGGGGCTCCTCCTTCAGCGTGTATTCCGAGCTGTACGAATGCTCCCAGGCGCCCTGGCTCTGGTCCTCAAAGTGGTAGAGGAAGGCGTAGCGCTTCACGGGCAGCTCCACCAAAAAGCTCTGCGCCGCGTTGAGCATCTTCTGCATGTGGCCCAGCAGCGGCTCGGCCTTGATCAAATCGGTCTTGGAGTAGCAGTACAAGGCCACTTCCGCGTCGCCGAGTTTGGTCGTGGCCTGGGTGAGCCGGCCGAGCAGAATGGGCGAGTCCACGGCGTGGTCGTAGTCCTGGGCGTGGTAGTAGCCCTCGGCGTCGGGTGTGAGGGCCGAGCCGGCCTGCCAGCCGCTGGGGTAGTTGATTTTCAGGCGCAACGGGTCATCCTGCATGCCCTGCGGGTAGCCCAGGATGGTCTGCCCGTTGAGCAGGGCGTGGTCGGCCTCCAGCGAGGAGCCGCACATGCGGTAGATGCGGTGCTCCTTGACGGGCGTATCCCAGGTTTCGGCAATGGTGTAGCGGATTTCGCGGGTTTTCTCCGGTTTGCTCAGCTGCCATTGGTTGGTCGATACCTGCTTGCTTTCCAGGGGCTTGCCCTTGGCGTCGAAGGCCTCGAACTTGCGCACGAAGCGGCCCATGTCCATGACCTGGTAGGTGCCCGGGGCGGTGGAGGCAAACTGGTAGATGCCCTGCTCCTTCTTGAGCTTGGGCAGCTGCAGCGTCACCTGAAACTCGTCGGTCGATTTGGCCGGGTCGATGGTGACGGTATAGGTCAGTTCCTTCGGCGCGGCCTGGGCCGCGAGGCCGGTGGAAAGCAAAGTGGCCAGCAGGCCGGCGCGCAGCGCGTGTTGCATGAGCAAAGGAAGAATGGGGAAACGGGTGCAAGGATGCAAAAAAGGCCGCAACGTTGCGCTCCGGCGGGCGGGCAGCCGAAAACGGCTAGCTTGGCCGTTGCCCGCGCGGCGTTCCGTCTTATTCGATTGCACGATGCGTCAATCCCTGTTACTGCTGCTGGCCCTGCTCGGGGCCGCTGCTTCGGCCCATGCCCAGCTGGGCGCGGCCCTCGAAATGGAACAGCGCGACCCGCGCACCGGCGAAAGCGCTGGAGAAGGCGGTAGCGCTGATAGAAGCACCATAGTAGCCCTTGCCGGGCACGCGGCTCCACTGCCTTAAGCCCTGGCCTCCTGGCCGGGGCTTTTTGCTGCTGCCCGGAACGGGGCTGGCGGATGTCGCAGGGCTGTTAGGATTATTGAATTATTGAAAGTGGCTGCCTGAGTAGGTGTGAATAGGGGCGATTGTGCGGATAATGCAAATTATTAGTGATAAGGCAGGGTTATGTCGTAGAATATGATTAAAAATTTAATGATGTAACTAAAGCAACAAAAACCGTTGCGGGGGCAAGAATATGCACATATAATATGGCTTAACAAAGAAAGTGATAGGATGTGCTATTGCGGGCTGGTTCAACGTGCGCTTACATTTCGGTGCAAATTTAATTTGTCTGCAGGCGTTCCTTCTTCTACTTCTTCCTATGAAAACAACTTGTACTCTTTCGGTTTTGGGTAATGCCTTGAAGCGTAGCGGCAATGCGTTCGTGCTGGGCTCGACCGTCGTCTGCGCCATGGCTTCCGGTGCCGCGGCACAGACCACGCCGGCGTTTCCGCGCAATGAACCCTTTAAGGGCAACTCAGTAAGCAACTTCACCTTCGGCGGCGCGGCGCGCCTGACCGGCACCGGCGGCGCGGGCAACGACGCGGTGGGCCAGGGCTACCTGCGCCTCACCGACGCGGTGACCAACCAGGCTGGGTACGCCATCGACAACGTGGGCTTCCCGGCCGGGGCGGGCTTCACCATCTCGTTCGAATTCTTCTCCTACGGCCGCACCACCACCGAGGGCGCCGACGGCTTCAGCGTGTTCCTAGTGGATGCGGCCAACCAGCCGAGCACGGGTTTCCGCATCGGGGCGTCGGGCGGCTCGTTGGGCTACGCGCAAAAGACTGTTGATCCGATAGCCCCGGGCGTCTCGCGCGGCTACATCGGCATCGGCATCGACGAATTCGGCAACTACTCGGCCGGCAGCGAAGGCCGCTCAGGTGGCGCGGCCACGGGCGACAGCGAAGGCAAGGTGCCCAACGCGGTGGCCATTCGCGGGGCCGGCAACGGGTCGTCGAGCACGGATTACCCGTACCTGACCGGCACCGGCCTCAACCAGTTGGGCTTTACGCTGGACGTGAACACCGCCCGCGCCCAGGCCGGCTCGGCCGATTACCGCCGCGCCTACATCGACGTGGTACCCACCACCGTGGGCGCCACCACCACCTACCGCATCACGGTGCGCATTCAGCACGGCACGTCCGTGTACACGGCCATCGACAACTTCACCGTGCCCACGCCGCCCCAGAACCTGCGCCTGGGTTTTGCCGGCTCCACCGGCGGCAGCACCAACGTGCACGAAATCCGCAACCTGAACCTGGTGCAGGTGCCCTTCGCCAGCGACGACGCGGCCACCACCGCCTACAACGCCGCCGTAACACTGCCCATCCTGGCCAACGACGTAGCCCCGGGCAGCAACCTGGACCCGGCCACCGTGGACCTGGACCCCAACACCACCGGGGTGCAAACTTCGCTGACGGTACCGGGCAAAGGCACCTTCGCGGTGAACGGCAGCGGCGTGGTTACGTTCACCCCCAGCGGCAACTGGGCCGGTACCGCTGCCGCGCCCTACACGGTGCAATCGGTGCTGCGCGGCGACTACACCTCCAGCCCGGCCAACATCACCGTGACGGTGCAGGGCGCCGACGTGGCCACCACTGTCACCGGCCCGGCCACGGCCACGGCCGGCACCAACATCACCTACGCCATGCGCACGGCCAACGCCGGCGGCCTCCCGGCCACCAACGTGGTGCCCCGGCTGCAGCTGCCCGCGGGCCTGCCGACCACCAACGTAACGGCCCCCGGCGGCAGCTACGACCCGGCCAGCGGCTGGGTCACCTTCGGGCCGATCAGCACCCTGAGCACCAGCACGACGGCCGTGACCAACTCGGTGACTTTCCGCGCACCCACCACCGGCCCGGTGGCCGGCCTGGCCACGGCCGCCTCCTCGGCGGTGCCCGATCCGGTGGATGCCAACAACTCGGCCTCCGTGACCACGGCCATTGGCAACGCCCCGCTGCCGGTGGAGCTGGTGCACTTCGGGGCCCGGGCCCAGGGCGCCGATGCCGTGCTGCACTGGCGCACGGCCCAGGAGAAAAACAACGACCGGTATGAGGTGGAGCGCTCCGCCGACGGCAAAGCCTTTGAGCGGGTGGCCACCGTGGCCGGCCGCGGCACCACTTCCTCGACCACCGAGTACCGCCACCTGGATGCGGGGGCAGCCCGCCACGGCGCCACGGCTTACTACCGCCTCAAGCAGGTGGACACCGACGGCACCAGCACCTACTCCGACATCCGCGTGGTGGAGTTCGGCTCCGAGGGTCCCGCTGTGCGCCTGTACCCCAACCCCGCCTCCGAGCAGGCTACCCTGGACCTGCGCGGCCTGGCGGCCGGCCGCTACACCGTCCGCATTCTGGATGTGACGGGCCGCCTCGTGCAGGAGCAGCAAGTAAGCGGAGCCCGGCTGCAAGTGCTGGCGCTGCAGCAGCTGCGCCCCGGTAGCTACGTGGTGCGGCTGAGCGGGGCCACCCGCGTGGTGTCGCTGCCGCTGGTGCGCTACTAGGCCGGCCGTGCCGGCTGGGCCCCAGCGCAGCGCGCTGCTGACGGGCGGCCCAGCCCCAAGCAAAAAGCGCCCCGGTTACCTGGTGTAACCGGGGCGCTTGTGCATGAGCCCGACTCGGGTTTAGTGGCTTATCACCACGGAGCGGTGCAGCACGCGGTCGGGCAGCTGCAGGCGCAGCGTGTACACGCCGGCCGGCAGGTGGCCCACCGACGCGCGCAGATCGGAGCCGGAGGTAGCCGTGCGCTGCTGGCTGAAGTCCAGCACCTGGCGGCCCTGCGCGTCGTAGAGCCGGGCGCCCACCAAGCCGTTGCTGCGTCCGCCCAGGCGTACCGTGAGCTGCTCGGTGGCGGGATTCGGAAACACCTCGGCCGTAAGTCCGGCCGCCGGTACGGCCAGCGTCACAATGTCCGATTCGTGCTGGCTGCCGTCGAGGTCGACCTGGCGCAGGCGGTAGTACACCACCGCGTGGTGGTAGCGGGCCAGGTTCTGGTCGACAAACTGATACTCGTGCGATACGGCGCTGGTGCCGTGGCCGGCCACCCGGCCCAGGGGGCGGAAGGCTTGCCCGTCGACGGAAGCTTGCACCTCGAAGTAGGCATTGTTCGTTTCCTGGGCCGTGGTCCAGCGCAGCCACGCATCGGCGCCGCGGCGCTCGGCCGTGAAGCGCACCAGCTCCACCGGCAGCGGCGAGGTGCCCAGCGTGCCGATAACCGTCTGGCTGAACGAGGTGACCGGGAACGTCACGGTGCCGGCGGCCGCGCTGGCCGAGGTGGCGCTGATGGGCGATTCAAACGCGCCGTCGCTGTTGCTGGGACGCTTCAGCAGCCGCAGCTGGGCTGCTGCGTTGGCCGCGTCGTCGGGGCTGATGTCGCGGGGGGTGAGGGTGTAGCGCACGGCGGCCGGCGAGGAGAAGCTGCCGCCGGGGTACTGATTGATGATCCAGTAAGCCGCGTTGAACGTGCGCGCCAGGCTGGGCTGAGTGCCCGACGGCCGTCCTTCCAGGCGAGCCACCACCACATCGAACGAGCCCGTAACCCCGCTGAAGCTGATGTCCACGTTGGTGCCGGCAAACACGGGGCTGGCATTGCCCGTCGAAACCGTCTGCAGGTTGCTCACGCCGTAGCCCACCGCGGCCGTGCTGGCAGCGCGGGCCGCGCTGCCGCTGAGCGTGCCCGAGGCGTCGCTGATCAGGTCGGCGGCCGGACCGCTGGCTTCGTTGAACTGGATGTAGGAAGTCAGGTCGGCCTCGTCGCCGTTGAGCACCAGGTGGCGGCGCCGGCGCACGTCCTGCTGGGTCAGCGCGCGGTTCCACTGGGCCACCTCGTCGATGTCGCCGGTGTAGAAGGGCGCGGCCCCGCTGAACGTGCCCACGTAGCGCACCGGCGTGGCCACGGGGGTATCGGTGAAGTTGCCGGTCTGCACGCTCACGCCGTTCAGGTAGATGGTGAGCACCGTCCCGGTGTAGGTCACGGCCACGTGGCTCCACGCGTTGTCGGTGATGGTGCTGGGGCTGGTTTCGATGCGGCGCAGCGCCGTGCCGGTGCCGAAGCCCGCCTCGATGCGGCCGTTGCCCGTCACGGCAATGTAGGGCGAGCGGGTGGCGTCGGCGCCGGGCTGGTAGCCCAGCACCCCGTACACGGCGCTGCCGCCGCCGTTATTCGGCCGGATCCACACTTCCTGGGTGTACTGCGGGCCGAGCACGAGGTTGGAATTGGTCGTGCCGAAATCCACCAGGCCGGTCGTGCCGGCGAGGCGCAGCGCCTGGCCGGCCTGCCGCGCCGGGCCGATAATGCGGCGGCTGCCGGTCGGGTTGGGGTTCGACGGCACGTAGTCGGTGCCGCTCAGGCGAAGGGTGGACACGGTGGCATCCAGCACGTTGCCCAGCTGGGCGCCCGGGGCCACGTCGTACACCAGCCAGAAGTAGTTGACGCCCGTTTGCAGCTGCTGCGTACCCGTCACGCTGAACGCCCCGTTGGGGCTGCCGACGGTGCTGCCGAAGGGCGTGGCGGTGCCGAACGCGGCGCTGGTGCCGGTGTAATACACGCGGGCCGCCGCCAGGTTGGTGCCCGGGTTCTGGCTGCCGGTGGTGGTGAAGCCCAACGACTGCACGACGAGCGGGTTGGCCGGGCCGCCGCCCACGGTCACGGCCACGCGCAGAATAGCCTGGTTGGTGCTGCCCGGCGGCAGGCCGCGCGTGCTGGCCTGCTCCGCCGTGCTTCCGCCGTAGGTGGCGGCATCCAGCACCGTGAAAGTGTTGGTGTTGCTGTTGGCACTCAGGGCGAAGCCGCTGAGCTGGGCCGTGGCATACACCGTGTGGCTACCGGTAGTCAGGGCCGTAAGCTGCGTGAAGCTCCAGTTGCCCGAGCCATCGGCCGTGGTGGTGCCGCGGTTGGTGAAGTCCACGTACACCGTCACGGTGCTGCCGGCCGGGGCCGTGCCCGTGTAAGTCGGGGTGTTGGTGGGCACGGAGCTGTTGTTGGCCGGCGTCAGCACCACCGGGGCAGCCGTTACGGGCTGGTAGGTGAGGCTGAACTGGGTAGCGGCCGTGTTGCCGTTGCCGGCGGCATCCTGTGCGCCGTTGGCCGGCACGTTTACCGTTACGGTTCCCGCGGCGGTCGGCGTGACGCTGAAGGAGTACATTGTGCCGCTGCCGCCAAAGCCCGACGCCGTGCCGTTGCCGACGGTCAGGTCGGCCACGCTGAAGCCCGTTACCGGTTCCGAAAACGTCACCGTGAAGGGAATGGGCGAAGCGCTGGTGCTGCTGCCCGAGCTGCCCGCCGACGAAGAAACGACGACCGTCGGCGCTACGGCGTCCACCAGCACGCCGGCGGTGGAGGCCACGTTGTTGAGCGTCAGGGTGGCGTTGTTGTTCAGCGCGTCGCGCAGGGTGCCCCCGTTCAGTGCCAGGCTGCCGAGCGTAATGCCGTTCGCGTCCTGCTCGCCGCTCTGCACCGTATAGCCGAACACCAGGGCCGAGCTACCGCTGCCCGCCGCGTAGCTGGCTTGCCGGGTGGTGGCGCCCACCACTAGGCTCAGCTGCGGCGTGCCCGTCACCACCACGGCCTCGTTGAAGTTGACGGTGAAGCTGAGCACGTCGCCGGCTTTGTAGGTGCCGCTGGGCGGCACGCCCACACTGGTTACGGCCGGCCCGGTCCGGTCGAGGGTGTATACTTCGCCGGTGGTGAAGGGCGCGTTGGCCACGCCGGGCGTCAGGCCGCTGGCAGTGGCCAGGTCCAGGCGCAGCGTGCCGCTGCCCGTGCCCGTGTTCACGGTTACCGTGTACGTGGTGCCCGAGCCCGCCACGCTGCTGATGCTGGCGCCGGCGAGGCCGCCGGAAGTGGTCAGGGTGAAATTGCCGGTCGTCAGGCCGCTCACGCCGTGGGCAAACGTGACCGTGTAGCCCACGCTGGCGGCGCTGGTGGGGCTGGCACCGGTTCGCACGATGGACGATACCGTGGTGGCCGTGCTGAAGGCGACGACGCTGCCGTAGCCGGTGCCCGCGCTGTTCGTGGCGTAGGCGCGCACCGAGTAGGTGGTGCCGGCCGCCAGGCCCGTCACGGCCTGCGAGAAGGCGCCCGGGCCGCTGCCGATGGCTACTTTGGTGTTGCTGGTGGTAGGCGTGCCGTTGCCCGGCAGGTACACCACGCCGCGCTCCGTCACGGTGCCGCCGCCCTCACTGGTCACGTTGCCGCCGAGCGTAGCCCCGCCGGCCGTGATGGCGCTGGCGGCTGCGGTGGTTACCGTCGGCAGGGTCACGCCCGCAATGCGGATGTAGTCGAAGGCCAGCTCTTCGGTGGCGTCGTTGCGCAGCTCGATTTTGAACTCCAGGTTGGCCACGGCGGCGCTGTTGGGCAGCACGCTGCTGCCCGTAAACACCACGTCCTGCAGCGCGGAGGTGAGCAGTTGGCCCGTTGGGTCGGCCACGCCGTTCAGGTCGGCGTCGCGGCGCAGCTCGCCCGAGGCCGTGATGCCGTAAAAGGCCCCGAACAGCGTCCAGGTGCCGTTGTTGGCGCGGTAGTAGAAGCGCACGTAGTCGATGGCCTCCCAGCCGTCGGCGCCGGCGCCCTGGCCCCGGCCCAGCCGCAGGGTAAAGCGCAGGTCGGAGTAGCCGGTGGCATCCACCGGGGCCAGCTGCACGGTGCTCGTGGGCACGGTGGCATTGGACAGGGAGTTGGTGCCTTCCCCGTACCAGTAGCCGCTGCCATTGACGTTGCTGAACGTCGAGTTGGTGCCGTTGAAGGGCGGCTGGGTGGCGGTGCGGAAAAAGCCCAGGTTGCCGGACACCACGAACGTGCCCGACTCGTAGCGCGTGCCCTCCCCGTCGGTTTCGAAGTCCTCGGTGTAGGGCAGCGCGGCCACGTCGTTCAGGAAGCTGCTGACGACGATGTTGCGCGACTGGCCGTTGCTCAGGTTGCTGCCGTCGCGCACGCTGAAGCTGATGACGCGCGTGCCGCGGGTGGCGGCGGTGGCGTCGGCGTTGCGGTAGCGCACCGAGCGCAGCACCGTTTGGTACACGCCGGGCGCGGCGGTGCCGCTCAGCGCGAGCGTGCCGCCCGCGAACGAACCGGTTACGTTGCCCGCGGGCGTAAACGTCAGCTCGTCTTCGCCGGCTACGTAGTTCGTAATCTGCACCGTGGCCCCCGTGAGGTTGGTGCCGCCCGGGTAGGCCACCGTCAGGCTGTTGGTTACCTGCACGGCCGGAGCGCCCTCGTTGTAGTTGATGGCCGCCGTTTCGATGGCGGCCAGGGCCGGCGGCGTCACGCTGCTGCCCGTGCCGGTCACCCGGATGTTGTCGAACACGATTTCTTCGGCGGTGCTGTTGCGGGTATCCACCACCACCTGCACGCGCAGCGAACCGCCCGTGGCCCCGACGTTGAAGGTGAAGTTCTGCAGGGCAGCCGTCAGCACGGGGGAAGGCGTAGCGGCCGTACGGTCGTCGGAAGCGGAGTTATTTAGGTTGGCATCCTGTCGCCAGTTGCCGCCGGCTCCGGCGCCCTGCGACTCATCGCCCATGAAGCGGCCAATGGTCACGAATGGGCCGTTGTCCAGGGAATACTGCACGCTCACGATGTCGTTATTCTCGACGCCGTTGCTGCTTGGGCCGCGCGGCGCAGCCAAAGCCACGGTTACCTGGAGGTTGGTGCGCCCGGTAACAGCTAATGCCTGCAGCTGCACAAAACCAGGTGCCCGGTCAGCAGCATTCGGCACATCGCTGCCGCTACGCACGCCCTCAGCTGCCCAGAAAAAACTGCCGTCGATTCCAGAAAAAGGCCCTAACGACGCAAGGCCAGTAGCGGGATTTTGAAATGGCAGTGTGCCTCGAACAAAATACTGAGTAGTAACTGACGCACTGCGCAAGTCAAACGTGTTCGACGTGTAGCGCGTGCCTTCCCCGTCAGTTTCGAAGCTTTCTTGATAGGACAGGTTTTGCGCCTGTGTCCCCAGTGTCAGCAGGCACAGCAGCGCCCAGAGTAGGTTTATTTTCATATATCAAGATTGGGCTAGTGAAAAACAAAGGTACGGCCGAGCGCGGGGCACTGAAAGTTATTGGTGGACCATTATGGGAAAGGCGCCCAAAACTTCCCCCGGCCCAATGCCCAGCGCCACCAGCTGCGCGCCGGTGAAGTAGCCTTCGTCGAGGGCCAGCATGTCGAGGCGCAGGGCCTCGCCGTGCCCGCAGGCCACCCACAGGCCCGCGGCCGCATCGGCGTGGAGCACGGTGCCGGCCAGCACCGGGCCGGCCGCAGCGGCCGGGTGCGGGGTCACGCCCAGCAGGCGCAGGGGCTGCCCGCGCAGCGTGGCCAGGGCCCCGCGGTTCCAGGGGTTGGCGGCCCGCACCAGCCGGTCGATGGCCGCGGCAGGCTCTTCCCAGCGCACGCACACGTCGGCCAGGGTGGCGCGCGGCCAGTAGCGGGCCAGCGCCGCGTCCTGCGGCTGGGGCTGCAGCGCCGGGGCCTCGCCGCGCAGGCTGGCCAGCAGGCGCAGCGCCACCGGCACGGCCCGGCCGGCCAGCTGGGCGCGGTGCAGCCCGTGCGTATCCGCCGGCCCGATGGGCACCGGCTCGGCCAGCAGCACCGGCCCGGTATCGAAGTCGGCGGCCATGCGGTGCACCGTCACGGCGCCGGCGGCCTCGCCGTTGCGCAGCTGCCAAAACAGCGGCTCGGGGCCGCGGTAGCCCGGCAGCGCCGCAAAGTGAAAGTTGAGAAAGCCGTGGGCGGGCACCTCCAGCACGCCGGCCGGGATGCGCCACGGAAAGGTAAACACCAGCACGGCCGTGGGGGCCAGCGGCGTGAGCCACTCCGCCAGAGCCGGGCCCAGCCGCTCGCGCCGCAGGCGCACCACGGGCAGGCCCAGACCGGCGGCGGCCTGCACCAGCTGCTCGGTTTCGTCGGGGGCCTGGGGCAGCAGCGGCACGGCCACGCCCGCCACGGCGCCCTGCGCGGCCAGGGCCTGCAGGGCGGGCAGCCCCAGCGTACTGCTGATGATAACGGCTAGTTGCATAGAAAGAGAAAAGCAAGCGGCAAACAAGCCGCGCTGGCCGCCCGGCGGGCCACGGCCCCGGCGGCCAGCGCGGTTGCTGCAAAGGGAAGGATGCGGCCGTTAGCTGCGCGACGGGAAGATGCCCTGCACGGCAATGGCGTAGTTCATCACTATCATCGGCTGGCGGTTCTCGTGGGGCTGCGAGCCGCCCGCGGTCGAGGTGCTGCCCGCCAGGGCGTTGCCGCCCATCGCGGCGTTCGAGGCGCCGGCGGAGTACTGCGTGACGCCCGCCGGGGCGGGGAAGTACCCGCTGGGCTGGTTGCCCTCCGCGGCGGCGCAGGTCTTGATCGTGCCCGTGAACGTGTGGTCGTGCGCCGGCAGCTGCGCCGGGGTCAGGGCCACGGTTTCGGCGCCGCCCACCTGGCCCAGCGTGTAGGTAGCGAGGCCGGGGCCGGCGCCCATGCCCAGCGCTACGCGGCCGCGCAGGTCGGGCAGCTTAAACGTCTGCACGCCGTCGCCGCCGTACTGCGTGCCGAGCAGCGAAAACAGGGCCTGGTTCTGGTTGATCGGAAGCGTCTGGCCCTGGCAGAACAGCCAGCCTTTCGGCGGGAAGTCGAAGCCCATGAGGCGGATTTCGCCAATAAATGGATCCATATCGGAAGAAGGAAAAAAAAGGAGGAAAGAGCGCGGCGTCGCTTAGTCCCGCTGCGGGTACACGCCTTCGGTGGCGATGATGTAGTTGATGGCCGTGACCGGCTGAATGTTCTTGTGGGGCTGCGCGCCCCCGGCCAGGCTGGTCTGGCCCGTCACGGCGCCCGGGGCCAGCGTAGCCGTGCCCGGCGCGCTGTTGTAGGCCGCCGCGCCTTTGTCGCCGAAGTAGGCGTTGTCGGGGCTGGTCTGGCCGGTGGGGGCCCCCGTGAGCACGTTGACGGTGCCGCTGATGGGGTGCTGGTGCGCCGCCAGCTGCAGGGCGCTGAGCGTGACGGTCTCGGTGCCCATCATCTGCCCGATGGTGTAAGGCGACAGCCCCGGTGCCTGGCCCTGGCCCACGGCTACGCGGCTGGCCATGTTGGGCAGGGCAAAGGTGCTCTGCCCGTCGCCGCCGTAGGTGGTGCCCAGCAGCGTATACAGTGCTTCGTATTCGGCAATGGACAGCAGCTGGCCCTGGCAGAACAGCCAACCGACCGGGGCAAAGTTGCCGGCGAAAATGCGGATTTCTCCGACGTAATTATCCATGGTAAACGGGCGAAAAAGAGGGGGAAAGGCGAAACGATTAGGGGCGCTGCGGGAAAATGCCCTGCAGGGCAATGACGTAGTTGAGCACCAGGAAAGGCTGGCGGTTTTCGTGGGGCTGCGAGGTGCCCACGGAGGCGCACACGCCCTTGACCGAGCCCGCCGCCATGGTGCCGCTGCCCGCAAATTCGCCGTACTGGTTGTCGGTCGTGTCGCTCAGGTAGGCATTGGCGGGCGAGCTGGCGTTCGAGCCCGTGGCATTCACGTTCAGCGTGGCCTCGAGGGCGTGCACGTGCGCCGGCATCTGGTCGGGAGTCAGCGCTACCGTTTCCGTGCCGGTCATCGTGCCGGGGAAGTACGCGGTCAGCCCGGGGCCAGCGCCGGCATCCACGATGGCGCGGCCGCGCAGGTCGGGCAGGGCAAACGTGGTTTTACCGTCGCCGCCGTACTGCGTGCCCAGCAGCGCAAACAGGGCCGTGTTGGAGCGAATCGCCAGCAGCGAACCGTCGCAGATAGCCCAGCCCCGCGGGGCGAAATTGAATCCGACGGCGCGGATTTCTCCCAGAATTGGGTCCATAGAAAGGGGTGTTGGAAAGGAGAAAGTGGATGGAAACAGCCTTTGCAGGCGGGAAATGCACGGCCAGCCGAGGGGCGCAGGCCCGTCGGGAAGTCAGCTCGTTGCAATAGGTAGGCAAGGCGGGGGCAGGCGGGCGGGGCCGTCGGGGGCGTCCGGCGCCGGGGCGGCGGCAGCGTATCCGAGCGGTAAACACAACGGCGATTTAAGCGGGCTTTTGCCAATAAGGCAGCCGCGTAAAGCACAATCGGGGTCGTAAATGTGCTAAAAATAGATGGATTAAAAACAATTTGCGCGGGCTATATTTCGCTGAAGCCATAAGGAAAAACAAGCGAGGGGCCAGGGAACGGAAAGCCTGGTGGCCGGCAGGCCCCGGAAAAAGTGGGGCCGCCGCGCGTTGAGGCCAGGGAGCGGCTTTTTCGGACGCTGCGCAAAGAAGGGCTTTGCGCGCGGGCGCGGCGGGCCAATGGCAGTCAACGGCGGCTGGTGGGCGGTCAACAGCGGCATTTGGTAAGGCCACGGCCCGGCCGGCAACGCGGCGTTGCCGGCCGGGCCGTGGGCGCGCATAACGACGCCGGCCGCCGCTTCAGCCGCCGAAGCGGGAAGTGGCGGCCGGTGGCACGCGCGGGGGGGGCGGGGCTAGTCCAGGGCCCGGTCGCGGAACAGTACGTAGCCGATGTGGGCAAACACGCCGAACTGGTGGTCCCGCTCGTCGTAGTGGATGAACTGCAGGGCCGCGGGCCCCACCGGCGTCTGGTACTGCAGGCCGGTCATCACCGTCAGGTAGGGGCGGCTCAGAAAGTTGGTGCGCTGGGCTAGCAAGGGGTTGTCGTCGCGCCGGTCCCAGGGCCGCACGAAGGCGTGCACGTACGCTTCGGTGCGCCACTCCAGCGTGCCGGCAATGCCGCGCACGTAGCGCAGGCCGCCCGCCGCGTAGGCCGTGCCGCGGTAGTTGTCGAGGAAGATGGTGCGCGAGTCGGGCAGCGGCAGGAAAGCCGGCGAAATGGTGAGCGTGGAGCGGTAGGTTGAAAATACGCCCTGGGTGGTGGCCACCAGTTCCGTCATGAAGCCCCAGGCGTGGGTGCGCGCGCCCACGGTATCGGCCTTGTTCAGGCTGAAGTACTGCTCCGTAAACAGCGTGCCCTTGAGCCAGCGGTGGTTGCGGGTGCGGCCGATCAGGTCTTCGGCCGTGGAGCCGGGCTCGTATTTCTCCTGGCCCGTTACGGCGCGGAAGCTGAACTCGGCCCGGCGCCCCTTGGTGGCGTACTGCCGGCGGTTCAGGGAGTTGCGCTGAAAAGCCAAGGCCCCGGTGAAGCCCTGGAAGCGGCTCTGGTCGAAATCCTCGTTGGTGCTGATTTCGTCGGTGTTGGCAAACCGGTCGCGGTTGGTGAAGGCCCCGAAGCTGAGCACGTAGCGGCTGCGGTAGTTCGGGCTGATGCCCACCTGCACGAAGGTTTTCAGGTCGCGCTGCTGCAGGGCCGTGTTCTGAGCTGCCCGCCCGGTGCCGATCAGCCCGCCCGTATCCTGGAAGTTGAAGTTGTTGAAGATGACGGTCGGCTCGACGTAGAACGGCACGCGGCCGGGGATGCTCACCCGGAACGAGCCCTCCGCCCCGTTGTAGAAGCGCCCGATGGTGGCGTCGGCCTTGACGGTGTAGAGGTAGCGGTTCAGGTAGCGGTAGGCGCCGCCGAGGTAGAAGTTGCTCATGGAGCGCGTGGAGAGCAGCACGCCCAGGTCGGTGGTCAGGTTGGAGTTCTGGCGCGCGTCCACGCTCAGCACGTAGCCCTCCAGCTTCCGGTCGTAGCGGATGCGCGGGTACACGTTGTTGAAGAAGTCGTTGTTGACCAGCCGGTAGTAGCCCTCCTCGATGTCGGAGGGCGTGTACGTGGAACCCGTGCGGCGGAAAAACTTCGTGACGAAGCCCTGCTGCATTTGCGGAATGCCCTGCACTCGGATGTCCTTGAACTCGGGCTTGGGCGCCCGGTTCTGGAACTCGCGGCGGCGTTGCTGCAGCGCCAGCGTGTCTTCGCGGCGCGGAATGCGGCGCAGGGCCACGGCCAGCTTTTCGGTGGCGGCTTGCTCGCCCAGGTCGATGAACTTCTTCACCTTGCCGAAGTCGCCGGCGGTCAGGCCTTCCAGGTTGGGCTGGATAAACACCCCGTTGCGCCCCACCGAGAGCGTATCGGCCGCGTTCGAGCCGAGGAAGATGAGGGTGCCGGTGAGCAGCTGGTCGTCCTTGCCGGTGGGGTATTTGCCGAAGGCCACGTCGCCCACGTTTACGCCGATGATGACGTCGGGCTTGAACTCGTCGCGCATCACGCCGGTGGGAAAGTTATCGACCACGGCCCCGTCGAAGAGGTAGCGGCCGTCGGGCTGGCGGATGGGGCGGAAAGCCAGCGGGTAGGCCATGGAATTGCGCACCGCGTCGGACAGGGAGCCGCTGCGCTGCACCACCCGCTCGCGGGTAAACACTTCGGAGGCCACCGCGCGGTAGGGCACCAGCAGCTTGTTGAAGTCGTAGCCCGAAATGGCACCGGCCGGCGCCAGCATCGTGGCCAGCACGTAGTTCAGCGTCACGTCGTCCACCAGCTTGGGCGTCACGCGCGCTTTCAGGGTCGAGTCGAGGGCCAGGCGCAGGTGCAGGGCCGCGGGCGAGGGGTCGGCGTCGTAGTAATTGAACACCTTGCCCTCGAGCGGGCGGCCCGTTACCCAGTCCTGAAACTCGGGGCTGATGACGATTTCCTCGATTTCGCGGGGCGAATAGCCCGAGGCGTACAGCGCGCCCACGATGGCGCCCATGCTCGTGCCTACGATGTAGTCGATGGGAATTTGGTTTTTCTCCAGCACCTTGAGCACGCCCACGTGGGCCAGGCCCTTGGCGCCGCCGCCGCTGAGCACCAGGCCTACTTTCTGGGCGAGGACCGGGCGGGGCAGGGTGGCAAGTACAAGCAACAAGAAGCCCAGCGAGAGGCGGAAAAAACGGGTCATATAAACGGAGGGAAGCAGGCGTGCAACGCGCTAGGTACGCAGGCCCCGGACCCGGGTTGTACGGCGGCATTTACTTGCCAGTCAGATTTGTTTTGCGTAATCTGCAGCCGTATTGTTCGCCTCATTTTATCTGCTTGTCATGAAACACCTATACGCCTGCCTGGCCCTGGCGTGCCTGGCCTTCGGGGCCCGGGCCCAAACCATTTACCGGCCCCTGCTGCGGCCGGGGGTAGTGTACCAGTTTGCCGAAGCGGGCACCGCCGGCGACACCACCCACACCGTGCGCCTGAGCTACGCGGGCCCGCACCCCGCGCCCGATTCGCTGGGCCGCTTCAACGGCCGGACGGTGCGCGTGCCGGCCCGCCCCACCACGTGCCCGTGGCTGAGTCACGTGCTGCGGCCCGACGGCCTGTTCGGGGCCACCGTTACCATCGGCTTCCGGCGCCACGAGTACCTGCTGCGCGCGGCCAACGGGCGCACGCTGCTGCTCAAGACGCAGGCCCCGCTCAACCAGCCGTGGGCGGCCACCGCCGCCGGCCTCACGGCCCGCACCACCGCCCGCGGCGTGGGCACGGTGCTCGGCGTGAGCGACTCCATCACCACCATCACTTTTTCCGACGGGCAGACGCTGCGGCTGAGCAAAACGTACGGCTTCATCGAAGGCCCGGCGCTGGGCAGCTACCTGAACGGGCAGCCGCCGCGCCGCCTCACGCTCACGGCCCTGGGCACGGGTGGGCGCTGGCTCGGGCAGCCCGCCGTTGGCCCGGCCGCCATGTACGACTTCCAGCCCGGCGACGTATTTCTGCGCTACAACAAGCAGGAAGGCACCCAAACGGGCTCCATCTGCTCGGAAAGCTGGGTGCGGGACAGCGTACTCACGCGCACGCTCAGCCGCGCCGCCGATACCGTGCGCTACACCATCTGGCGCCGCGTGCTCACGCGCAATTACGGCTCGCCCTCGGCCCCGGGCGGCTTCTGCCAGAACACGCCCGGCACCACGCTCACGCCCGGCTCGGTGCACAGCTTGGCGGTGGCGGTCAACGACGAAAACCCGCTGGCCCTGCTCACGCACACGCTTACCAGCGGCACGGTGGTGTGGCGCAACCTCACGCTGGCCGGGGTACGCACGGCCAACTTTCACGGCCGCAACGTGCAGAACACCATCACGCGGCAGGTATGTCCGTCGGCGACGCCCGCCGACAGCGTGGAAATGAGCGACATCCTCGACAACGGGACCACGGCCAGCTACGCCGTGGGGCTGGGGCAGGTGCTGTCCTGCACGAGCGGCATCTACTACACTTATTACAACACGCTCATCGGCTACCGCAAGGTGAACCTGCCCACCAGCACCGGCACCGAAACCTGGGGCAGCCTGCGCCCCTTTGCCAGCATCCTGAAGGCCGCCGACCACCGCCCGGCCGCTACCACCGCCGCTTTCCCAAACCCGTTTGCGCGCGAGCTAACGGTCCGGTTCGAAACGGCCCGGCCGCAGCGGGCCACGGTACGCGTGTACAACGGCCTGGGTCAGCTGGTGCAGCAACTGGAGCGGCCGGTGGCCGCCGGCGCGGCCGAGCTGCGGCTGCAGCTGCCCGCGCTGCCGGCCGGCCTCTACACCCTGCACCTGCAGCACGACGGCCGCACCGAGGTGCTCCGGCTCACGGCGGCCCAGTAACGACACCACCGAGGCAGCAAAAAGCCCCCGCTTATAAAGCGGGGGCTTTTTTTATGGTCGCGGCAAGGGCCTCAGGCGGGGCCGGTGCAGGCGCTTACCACTTGCGGAAGATGACGTACACCGCCGCCACCAGCAGCCCGAAACCTACCAGGTGATTCCACGCCAGCTTGTCGGACTTGAACACGAACACGGCGCACAGCGTGAACACCGTCAGCGTGATGACTTCCTGAATGACCTTGAGCTGGAACAGGTTGAACGGGCCGCCGTTGTCGGCAAAGCCGATGCGGTTGGCCGGCACCTGAAAGGCGTACTCGAACAGGGCCAGCCCCCAGCTCAGCAGCACGACCCCAATCAGCCCGGTTTTGGCAAACCACGGCAGCTTCTTGAAGTACAGGTGCCCGTACCACGCGAAGGTCATGAACAGGTTGGAAACAAAGAGCAGCAAGACGGTGGTGAGGGCTTTCATGGGTACAATCAGTGGAGTAAAAGTGGGGCAAGCGGCCACCCGGTAAAGCTGCTGCTCGGTGCTGCCGGCCTGCGCGTGGGCTGCCGGTGCCCCTCGCGCCTAGTGGTAATACGTCAGCCCGAGGCTCACCTGGCGGAAGTTGGTAAGGAAGGCGCGTCCGCGCACCGGAAACCCGCTGGTCGATTCAAACCGCGCGCCCGCGCCGAGCTGGGCCGAGCCGCAGTGAAACAGCATGCCCGTTTCCGCGAATAGGCCACGACCCAGGCCGTTAGCGGAGTCCAGCGACGATTCGGGGTCCTTGTCTACGTAGTAGGTCTTGCGAAACATCTGGGCATTGAGCAGGTAGCTCATCTGAATGCCGCCCTGCGCGTAAGGCCGCCAGCTGCTTTCGGGTCGGCGCAGCGTAACACGCGCCGTGAGCGGCCAGCGCAGCAGCGAGCCTTCGGTCTGGTAGCGGGTAGCCCGGATGTGGGTCATGCCGTCCAGGGGGCGCTCAATAGTGTTGTCGGAGCGGAAGCTGCTATGCGTGATGCCGGTGACAAAGCCAAAGTAATTGGAGAGGGGCAGCGTCAGCAGCACTCCGAAAGTGGGTGTGACCGGCCCCGCCACGGCTTTCTTCTGAGAGGTGAAGGGGTAGTACATGTACACCTGCGCAGCGCCGAGCTGCATGCCCAGCCGTATCCGCTCCCGGTTGCGGTCATGCCGGCTCACGGTCTGCTTGGGGGCGAGCGGCTGCACGCGGACGGGGGCCGTCGGGAACACGCACCGGTTGTAGTTGACGACGTACCGGCGCAGCGACTCGGCCGAGTACACGTATTTGCCCGCGTATGCCACTTGCGTGTTCACCGTCGGGCAATCGGCAAAGGAGGTTTGCAACACCTGCGCGAACTGCCCGGGCTTCAGCGGCATAGGTGCTACGCCGGGTTTATCGAGGTAATAAGTGGCGGGGAGCTTACCGGTTGGGTCCAGATACAGGCTGGCGCGGCCCGCCACCATTACCTGCAGCAGGGCCGGCACGTTGGCTTCGCCTCTGGGTACGGTGCAGCGGCGCACGTGCAGGCCGCTGTCGTCGCCGGCGGCCAGCAGGTCGCCGAGGCCGTACACGCGGACGTCCGCAGCAGCGGCGGTGCGGAAGTGCACCTCGGGCTGCGCGCGGTCGGCCTTGAACAGATCCACCTCGCCGCGCACGGTATCGGCGGGCGCGGCGGCCAGCACCACGTAGCCGGGTCGGTAAAAGGATTGTTGGGCCAGCGCCGCCGAATGGGTGAGTAAGGCCATGGCACCAGCGGCCACCAGCTTGGGGATTGAAGACGCCGTCATCGAAATAGGCAGATAAAAAGGGTCGTAAATATAGCAGCCGGCCGAGGCGGCAAAACGGGAGTGCGGCACCGGCAAGAGAACTGCTGGGGTGCCGGGCCGGCCTCAGCCTAGTCCACGTGGCCGCGGGTTTCCACTGCCGGCGCGGCTTTTTCTTCCTGGTCCTGCTGCGCCAGCTGCCGCGCCTGCGCCTCCGTGAGCTTGGGCAGGTTGCGCAGGTCGGGCTGGCCGGCATCCACCCAGCATGTGTACCAGAAGGCGCCCACCATGCGCACGGCCAGGCGCATCTGCCGCTCTACCTGCCCGCCCAGGCGCTGGTGGTACGCGCGGCTGAACTCCTGCGAGTACACCCGCATGGTGCGGCCGCCGCGCTCCTCGAAGCCGTATTTCTGGTCCGTCGGCAGCTGCTGCGTCACCTCCCGCTCGAAGCGCAGCACCGAGTCGACGGCGGCGCTGGAGCGGGCCACCACGCCCCAGATGGCGTCGGTAGGCTTGGGCAGGTAGGGCGCCGGCCCGGTAAAAAAGTCGTAGCCCGAGGCCAGCAGCTCGGGCAGCCGCGACTCCCACAGCCCGTGAATGCCGCGCTGCCCGGTGAGCTGCCCGTTGTAGTTGTGGGTGGTGTGCAGCGGCACGCAGGCGTCGGCCACGTAGTGCCCCAGGTCGGCCGAGAGGCTGATGATGCGCTCCGCGTCGCGGCTGCGAAAGGCCTCGGTCAGCTGGCCTTTCATGCGCACCACGTGCCAGGGTACGATGCCGTGGCGCTGCAGCGAATCTTCCCCGAAGCGGGCCACGGCGTCGGCGTAGCTGCGCGGCAGCTTGTAGGCGGCCGAGTCGCCGTACACGTCCAAATCGATGAAGTGGCGCGGCGCCTCGCCGGGCACCACGTTGCGGCGCGAGTCGGGCCGCGTGGCCTGCACCGTCAGGTACTCGATGCGGCTTTTATAAAAGCCCACCATTTCGGGTGGCAGGGTGAATACTGCCAGTCGGTTGATGCTGCGGTGCCCGAAAAAGCCCCAGGCGCGGGAGTCGGGCTGCGGTGGTGCCAGCCACAGCAGCAGAGCCAGGAAACCGGTGGAAACAGGGCGGCGAAGCATAGCGAGATAGTTTGGGCAACGCCAAAGTTAATTTGTTTGCCAGTTGATGACTTGAAAATCAGTTAAAAGGCGGCAGGGTTGTCCGGCCGTGTCGAAGCCGATGTAGCTGGCGTAAGAACCATCGCCGAAACCGCTCATAAATGCGGCGAGGGTTTGCCCCGCGACGCGATACAGAAAGCCTTGACGTGGCGTAGGACCCTCGAATGCAAAGCTGGTGATGAAGATTTGCTCCCAGCTGTTCTGGGTTTGGCGTAGCCGCTGGTCAAGGACGAGCATCGCCTGTTCGTCCATGAACAACCCCATGCCTGCGTCCACGCCGTAGCCGTAGTAGGCCTGCCCGTTGATGGGCTGGGGCTGTTGCCCGGGCCACACGGCCATTTGCCAGTGGTGTACCGGTCGGTTTGAAAACCGGATGCGAGCAAAGGCCACCCGCTCGTCGCCGTCGGCAAACTGGGCCAAGGCTAACTCAACCGGGAAGCTGCCCCGCGGAAACTGCTGAGCAAATGCCCGACCTCCCGCAACCCCGTCGTAAGCCACAATGCGACCAGAGGTAATAGGTAGGTTCCCTAAAAACAACGGCTTCAAGCGCAGGGTGGCTGAATCCTGTCGCACTTCGGTACCAGCCCTGAAAGCAGATTCAAGCAGTTGCGGCGAAGCGGTACCCAAGGTACCCGCACTGGGCAGGCTTGGCGCGCCGGGGGCTACCAGTCCATCGTCGGGGCGCCCCCTTTGGCAGGTTAACAAGCCGCAGGCGCACAGCCCGAGCAGAAAGCTACGGAATTGACTCACAAGCAAAAGAAGCCTAAAAAAACAACCCAGCCGGATTCCTCTGGCTGGGCTGGTAAGATAGAAACAGCAGCTGGCTTATCGCCCGCGCTGCCCCGCAAAGCGCATGCGGTAGTCGGCCTTGGCGTCGCCCTTAGCGATGCGCGTGAGCTTGCTCTTGATAATCTGCTTTTTGAAGGCTGAAATCTTGTCGGTGAACAGCACGCCTTCCAGGTGGTCGTACTCGTGCTGAATCACGCGGGCCGTCATGCCCGTGAAGGCTTCCTCGTGCACCTGCCGATTTTCGTCCTCGTAGCGCAGCACGATGTCAGGCTGGCGAAACACCCGCTCCCGAATGCCGGGAATGCTCAGGCAGCCTTCCTCAAAAGGCCATTCCTCGCCGCTTTCCTGCAGCAGCACCGGGTTGATGAACACGCGCTTGATGCCCGTTTCGGCCGGCGCGTCGTCGTCCTCGTCGTCGTCCACCATCGGGGCCGAGTCGATGACGAACAGGCGCACACTCTTGCCAATCTGCGGGGCCGCGAGGCCCACGCCGTGGGCGTAGTACATGGTTTCGTACATATCGGCGACGAGCTTTTGCAGCTCAGCCGCCGGAAAATCGGCCGGGATGTCCTTGGCGCGGGCTTTGAGCACCGGGTCACCGTAGGCCACGATGGGGTAAATCATACGGGGCGAGAATCGAGAAAAGATTGCAGAATGATGGTGGCGCTGACGCGGTCCACCAGGGCTTTGTCGCGGCGGGCTTTCTGGCCCAGGCCGCCGTCGCGCATGGCCTGGTGCGCCATGCGGGAAGTAAACCGCTCGTCCACCTCGTGCACGGGCACCTCGGGCAGCTCGCGGCGCAGCTTGCGCACCACGCCCACCACGGCGGAGGTCGAGTCGGTGGCCTCGTTCAGGAGCGTGCGCGGCATGCCGATGACGATGGCGGCCAGCCCGCCTTCCTGCTGGTGGTACTTCTTCACGAACTCGAACAGGTCCTTGCTGTGAATCGTGTCCAGCGGCGTGGCAATGAGCTGCAGCGGGTCGGTGACGGCCAGCCCCACGCGCTTGTGGCCGTAGTCGATGGCAAGAAGGCGGGCCATAAAAGAGCTTGACGATGAAAACAACCGGCTCCCGCAGGGTGCCGACCCGGCAAAGATACGGCGCCCGGCCGGCAGTGGATATGCGGCCGGGCCAGCCGGGCAGATTGCGGTGGCCCGCCGCTACCGCCAACCGGCACATCGATCTTGCTGAAAACGAAGAAACAATAATACTTTATCGGTTAGACGCATTCCTTTTAACTAGTTTTAGCCAGTTGCGGGATTCCCCTGCCCGCTACCATCCCGAACACACCTTGTTTGCACGCTGCTTTTCGTTGCCCTTCTCCGCGGCCCGTTGTCGAACGGCCCGCCACGTCGCCGCGCGCGCTACCGGCAGCCCACCGGGCGCGGGGCGACCCTCCGGCCCGCGCCGGCCTGGTTGGGTGGAGCAGAAAACGGATTTATCGTTAAATTCAGATTTTCTGGGGCTTGATTCCAAGGCAAAAAGCAAGGTGAAACACGGTTTAGCTCATTGGCAGGCTAGGTCCCGGAGCGGTTGGTGCTGGCTCGCGCTGGTAGCCGCCCTACTGCTGGCTGGCCCTGCCCGGGCCGCCGGCCCCGATGCCCGCGCCGACAGCCTGCGCCGCCTGCTGGCCACGAGCCGCCCCGATACCAACCGCGTGGAGCTGCTGATTCAGCTGGCCTGGGAGCGTACCGACGACGACCCGCTCGAAGCCATCCGGTACGGGCAGCAGGGCCTGCGCCTGGCGCGGCAGCTGGGGCAGCCCCGGGGCGAGTGCCGGGCGCGCCTGATGCTGGGCTGGGCTTTTCTGCGCGCCGGCGACTACCCCACGGCCGTTCACATCCAACTGCAGGCCCGGCGCCTGGCCGAAGCCGTGCGGTTTACCGGCGGCCTGATTCACGCCGATAACGCCATCGGTTACGCCTACGCCGAGCAGGGCAACCACGTAGCGGCCCTGCGCTACTACCGGCGTGCCCAGAAGCTGGCCGAGCAGAAGCGCGACTACGTGCTGCTCACCCCGATTCTGGGCAACATGGGGCAGGCGCACCTGCAGGCCGGCCGCACCGATTCGGCCCTGCACTACATCCGCCGCGGCTACGAGTTCGACCTGCGCTTCGGCGACTTGCACAGCGAAATCGGCGATTTGGCCTTGCTCGGCGACGTGGAAGTGCAGCGCGGCGATACCGCCGCCGCCCGCCGCTACTACTGGCAATCCATCGAGCGGGCGCGCGCCATGCCCGTGTCGTACGCGCTGTGCCGCTCCTACCTGGGCCTGGCGCGGCTGGCCAGCGCCAACCACCGGCCCGCGCAGGCCCTGGCCCTGGCCCGGCAGGCGCTGCAGGCCAGCCAAAGCCGCCGCTACGCCAAGGGCGTGTCGGATGCCAGCAGCTACCTGGCCGAAATCCACGCCGCCCGCGGCGACGCCGCCACGGCTTACCGGTTTCTGCAGGCCGCCGTGGCCACGCGCGACAGCCTCTTCAGCCAGCGCAAGGTGGCCTATGTGCAGGCTCTGGCCTTCGAGGAACAGATGCGCGAGCAGGAAGAAGCGGAACAGCAGCTGAAGGCTGCCGCTGCGCGCCGGCAAAACGTGCTGCTGGTCGCGCTCATCATGACCGCGCTGTTGGGCCTCTTATTGTACCTGCTGCTGAACCGGCGCCGCCTGCGCCGCGAAGTGGAGTTTGCGCGGGAGCGGGAGCGGCTGGAGCGGCAGCGCCACGCGGCCGTGCTGGAGGCCGAGGAAAAAGAGCGCCGCCGCATCGGCTCCGATTTGCACGATGGCATCGGCCAGCTGCTTTCGGCCGCCAAGCTGAACCTGCACGCCCTGCACCAGCAGCTGCGCCGCGAGCTGAACGGCCAGCTCAACGGCCACCAGCCGCTGCTCGACAACGCGGTGGAAATCGTCAACGAGTCTTTCCGGGAGGTACGCAGCATTTCCCACAACCTCACACCCAGTGCCCTGACCCGGCGCGGGCTGCCCCAGGCCGTGCGCGATTTTTCTACCCGCTTGCCCGCCGCCGGCCCCTTGCGCGTGACCGTGGATGCCCACGGCCTGCCCGAGCGCCTGGATACCACGGTGGAAAGCGTGCTGTTTCGCGTCATCCAGGAATTGCTGCAAAACATCGTGCGGCACGCCCACGCCACCGAAGTTACCGTGCAGCTGGTGCAGAACGAGGAATGGCTGACGGTGGTCGTTGAGGACAACGGCATCGGCTTCGACCCCCGGGCGCTGGGCCCAGAAGCCGGCATTGGCTTGCTCAACGTGCACACCCGCATGGCCTACCTCGGCGGCCAGGCTTACTTCGACGCCGCCCCCGGCCGCGGCACCACCGTCACGCTGGAAGTGCCGGTACGCCGGGAGGAAGAGGAGGCTGGCGGGTAGTACCCCGCCCCGCAACTGACCGGAGCGCGGCCGGTATGATGGCCCGATAACGCATGAGGCAGCGCTCTGACGCCAGCTGCGGGCCGCCCTATTAGGTGATTGACGTCCGGGGCTGGTAGTACGACCTTTGCTCCGCGGCTGCCGCTGAGCTCCTGGCGCTTGGTTTAATCGGATATAGCATTGTCTTTTTATTGGAAAATAGACTTGCTGGCCGCCCCGGCCCAATCGTCTCGGAATAGTTGAAGTAAATTTGACTAGTATTCTGAGACTCAGCCCGCGCCTTATCGCCCACTTCTCCTCGCCCGCTTCCGCTATGAACCCCGCTTCCCGCCCCGAAGCTTCGTCGCCGGACCCGGCGGCCGTGCGTCCGGCGCGGCGCCTGTGGCAGCGCTGGCGGCAGCCGTTGCTGCTCGGCGCGGCGCTGCTGAGCGGGGTGCTGCTGGGCTCGAACCCCTTCCGGCCGTCCGATCAGAACTCCGACGCCACCGCGCGCGGCTACCTGAAGTTCAAGGAAATCCTGAGCTACGTCGACCGCGACTACGTGGACTCGGTCAACGCCGAGGAGCTGTCGGACTACGCCATCAAGCGCATGCTGGAAAAGCTGGATCCGCACTCGGTGTACATCCCGGCCAAGGAGCAACAGCAGGCCGCAGCCTTTCTGCAAAGCGACTACGACGGGGTAGGGGTGGAGTTCAACCTGTTTCGCGACACCGTGACGGTGGTGGCCCCGCTCAGCGGCGGCCCGGCCGAGCAGGCCGGCCTGCACCCCGGCGACCGGCTGCTGGCCGTCGACGGGCAAAGCGTATCGGGGCAGCACCTGACCAACGAGCAGGTGTTTGCGCGGCTGCGCGGGCCCCGCGGCAGCACCGTGCGGCTGCTGGTGCTGCGCCGCGGGCAGGGCCGGCCGTTTACCTTCGCCCTCACCCGCAACCGCATTCCAAACACCTCGGTGGACGTGGCCGCGCTGCTCGCCGACGGGCAGACGGGCTACATCAAGGTTAGCCGCTTTGCCGCCGGCACTTACGAGGAGTTCAAGGAAGCCCTGAGCCGGCTGCGGCGCGAGGGCATGACGCGGCTGGTGCTCGACCTACGCGGCAACCCCGGCGGCTACCTCGACCGCGCCACCAAGATGGCCGACGAGTTTATCGGCGGCACGCGCAAAATTGTGTACACCGACGGCAAGGGCGACCAATACGACACCCAGACGTTTTCGCGGGTGGCGGGCGAGTTTGAGGACGGGCCGCTGGTCGTGGTGGTGGACGAGGGCAGCGCCTCGGCCTCTGAAGTGCTGGCCGGTGCCCTGCAGGATCAGGACCGCGCCCTGGTGGTGGGCCGCCGCTCCTTCGGCAAGGGGCTGGTGCAGCAGCCCATCACGCTGGGCGACGGCTCGGAGCTGCGCCTGACCATCGCGCGTTACTACACGCCCTCGGGCCGCAGCATCCAGAAGCCCTACCGCGACGGCGTGGCCGCCTACGACCGCGACATTCAGGAGCGCTACGCCCGCGGCGAAGCCTTCCACGCCGACAGCATCCACTTTGCGCCGCACCTGCGCTTCCGCACCGCGCGCGGCCGCACGGTGTACGGCGGCGGCGGCATCATGCCCGACGTGTTCGTGCCGCGCGACAGCACCACGCAGAATCGCTACTACGCCCGCCTGCAGGGCGCCAACCTGGTGCGCGAGTTTGCCCTCACGCTTTACCAGGAGCACCGCGAGGAACTGGAGCAGCTCACCTTCGAGCAGTTTCACCGCTCCTTCGACATCAGCGACATCCAGCTGCAGGCCCTGGCCGCCCGCGGCGCGCAGGAAGGCATCCGGGCCAATCCGGCCGCCCTGCACCGCTGTACGCCCGCGCTCCGGCACCAGCTCAAGGCGCTGGTGGCCCGCAGCGCGTACGGCAAGGACGCGTACTTCGCCGTGCTGCGCGACCAGGACCACGAGTTGAAACAGGCCCTGCAAACCCTGCAGGACGCCAACGCCAAGCTCGCCCTGAGCGGAGCGGCGGATTAGGCACCCGGCCAGCCGGAAATTTGCGGTCCGCAAAAACCAATCGTGGCCTGTTTGCACCCTTGCTAAGCCGGCACCGCCTGCAGCGCTTCGGGGTGGACGGCCGCCGGTACCGAAGGCAGCCGCAAACGGTAGCAGGCCCCGTGGTGGTTGTACTGTTCCAGCTGCCCGCCCAGCTGCTCGGCCAGCGAGGCCACTAGCCTGCGCCCGAAGGAGCGCGTGGCCACGCCGGCGGCCGGCGGCAGGCCGGGGCCGTTGTCCTGCACTTCCAGCACCAGGTCACCGGCCGCGTCGGGCCCGAAATACACGCGCAGCGCGGGCCGTTCGGCATCGGCGTAGGCGTACTTGAAGGCGTTGGTCAGCAGCTCATTCAAAATAAGGCCCAGGGGCACGGCCCAGTCCACGTCGAGGTGGGGGTGGCGCACGTCCACAGTCAGCTCGAACTGCGCCGGCGTGTGGCCGTAGGCGGCCAGCAGCCCGCCCGCCAAGTCGTGCACGTAGGCGTGCATGTCCACGCTGCCCAGGTGGTCGGTCTGGTAGAGGCGCTGGTGAATCAGGGCCATGGCCTCCACGCGCTGCTGGCCTTCGCGCACGGCCCGCACGGCGCCCGCGTCGGTGAGGCGGTTCGATTGCAGCCGCAGCAGGCTGGATACGATGGCCAGGTTGTTTTTGACGCGGTGGTGCAGCTCCTTCATGAGCACGGTGAGCCGGGCGGCCTGCTCGCTGATGCGCTGGTGCTGCGCGGAAATCGTGTCGTTGGTAGCGCGCAGGCGGCCGTTGGTGCGCCGGATGACGCGCTGCTGCCACCCCGACACGCCCAGCAGGAGCAGCAGCAGGCCGGCCCCCGCGCCCAGGCCCCACAGCTGCCGCCGCTGGCTGGCGTTGGCCTCGGCGAGGTGGGCAATCTGCGCCTCCTTTTTCTCGGCCGCGTAGGCGGCTTCCACCGAGGCCACGGCCCGGGTAATGTCCACGCTGACCAGCGCGTCCTGGCGTTTTTTCCACTCCTCGAGCAGCTCCACGGCGCGCTGGTACCGGCCGGCGGCGCGGTAGGCCAGGTAGGCCGCCTGCAGGGAGTTACAGAGGCGGTGCGGGTCGCCGGAGGCGCGGCCCAGGGCGAGGCTGCGTTCGGCCGCCTCGATAGCCGGGCCGGGGCGCTGCTGCTGGCGGTAGGCCCAGCTCAGGTTGCGGTAGGCGTGCTCAAGGCCGTTGCGGTTATTCTGCTGCTCGTACAGCGGAATGGCGCGCTGGAAGTAACGGATGGCCTCTGCCAGATCCGCGCCGCTGTCCATCAGAAACTGCCCGTAGTTGGCGTAGCACACCGGCAAAAAAGAAGGCTGCGGCCGGTGACGCTGCTCCACGTTCATGGCCCGCAGGTAGCACTGGCGGGCCGAGTCCAGCTGGTTCAGGTCGCGGTACACGATGCCCTGGGTAAGAAAGGCCCGGCTCAGCTCCGAGTACTGCCCGCTGCGGCGGGCGGCCGCGGCGGCTTGGTGGGCCAGGCGCAGGGCGCGCCGCGTGAGCACCGGCACCGCCTGCGCATCGCCGAGGCGCTTGTAGGTCTGCGCCATCAGGTTGTAGGCCGCGGCCTGCCCGCCGGCGTCGGCCTGCCGCTCAAACAGCGTCAGCGCCTGCTGCCCGTAGTAGAGGCTGGAGTCGAACGCGCTTTTGTTGCGCAGCGCGCTGCCCAGCAGCAGGTAGCCCTGCGCCAGCCCTTCGGGAAACGCCAGCTGCCGCGCCGCGCCGATGATGCGCCGGCTGCGCCGCAGCGCCGAGTCGTTGCGGCTGAACAGCTCCTGCCGGGCCTGCCGGCTCCAGCGGCGCACCTGGGCCGTATCGGCGGGGGGTACGGCGCCGGCTGGGCCGGGGGCGGCGAGCAGCAGACCCAGGCAGCAAAGCGAAAACCACGGACGCATGAACGTAAACATCGGGCGCCGGCGAAGTCCGGCCGCGGGTGCAAGGTAAAAGCCGCCGCTGCCGGCCGCCGCCGCTGGGGCGTGAGCAGCGGCCGGGCAGCAGTGAACAACCGGGTTTGGTAGGCCGGCGAAATCAGCGGTACTGAAAGTGCTGCAGGAAGGCCTCCTTGTACTGGCGGCCCAGTGGGACGGCCTGGCCCGATACAGTAGCTTCGGTTTCGCTGAACGACTCCACCTGGCTGATGTTGACGGCGTGGGAGCGGTGCACCCGCACCAGCTGCGGCACGCCCAGCCGCTCGAGCACGGTGCCCAGCGGCAGGCGCAGGGCGTACTTGCGCGCCGCCGTCACCAGCGTGGTGTAGGTGTTGTCGGCTTCCAGCAGCAGAATATCGGCCAGGGGCACGCGCACAAACTGGTAATTGTGCTTGATGAACACGTGCTCGTCGAGCTTGAGAATGGACTCGCGGGTCAGCGGCTCCCGGTCGGGCGGCACGGCCGGGGGCGCCACGGCGGCCAGGGGCGGCGCAAAGGAGCGCAGCGCCAACTCCACGGCGGCGCGCAGGCCGGCCACCGACACGGGCTTGGTGAGGTAGGCGGCCGGGCGGGTTTGCAGGGCGCGGTCCACGGTTTCCTTGTCGCCGAGGGCCGTCAGGTAGATAACCGGGACCGGGCGGCGGGCCTGCAGCCGGGTAGCCGTTTCGATGCCGTCCCACTCGCCCTGAATGTTGATGTCGCAGAGCAGCAGGTCGACGGGCTGCTGCGCGGCCAGCTCCAGGGCCCGGGGGCCGTTGCGTGCGGGGCCTACCACGGCGTAGCCCTCGGCTTCCAGCAGCTCGCTCAGGTCGAGGGCCAGCACGGCCTCGTCTTCGACCAGCAGGATGCGCACGCGGTTGTCGCTCATCGTTTGGGGAAAGGAAAGCAAGCCGGCGGGCGCCGCAGCGTTTGCATGCGGGCCCGGCCTTGGCTGCCCCAAGTTCGCCACCCGGGCCGAAACGACCAAAAACCAGTTGCTTAGGTGGCTCCCCGGTGCCGGCTACACTGCACCGGCTACGGCCGGGGCGGCGCCCACCGGCTGCAGCGGCCGCTCCGCTCCGCCCTCGAGGGTGGCCGGCGCCCGGCGCAGTGCCAGCAGCAGCACCGCGCACAGGGCCGTATGCCCCCAGATCAGCGCGGGCGTACCCAGGGCCCAGGGCTCGGCCAGCAGGCCCCGGTGAAGCAGGCCGTTCATCAGCTGAAACAGGTAGCCGAACTCGAACAGCAGCGGCCCGACGGCGAAGCCCAGCAGCCAGCGCCAGGGCCGCGGATTGCGAATGCGGCGGTAGGCCAGCAGCATGGGCGGAACGGAGAGGGCCGCCACCACGGCCGTCATCAGCACCCGGTAAGTGCTCAGGTGGATGCTGTCGGCAAACACGGTGCGCACGATGGTCAGCTCGTCGCCGCCGCCCAGCAGCGCCGTGAACAGGCGGGCGAAGGGGAGGTTGGCGAAAATCAGCGTGAAGCCCAGGCTGCGGCGGGCCGCGGTGCCGGCGCCGAGCAACGCCACGCCCAGCCACATCATCAGGTACGAAAACAGGGGGCCCGCCGCGGTAGCCAGGTAGCTCAGGGCGGGGTGGGCGCAGGTGGCACAGCTCTGCCACTCGTTGAAGTCGCGCGGGCCGAAGCAGCCGCACACGCGGCCCAGCACGCTCAGGTGCGCCAGTTCGTGCAGCTCGGTGAAAACGAGCACGGCCAGCGCAAACGCGAGCAGGTAGCGGGCAGAGGGGCGGAGCAGCATGGCAGCGAGGTCAGGTAAAGCCGCTGCAAATAAGGGCGCTGGGCGGGGGCGTGAAATAGCATATTGATGTGAAAGCCGGCGCTGGCAGCGCAGAATGGGCGGGCCGGCCGTAGCCGCTCCGCACGGCTTTTTCGTACCTTCACCGCCCCCGGCCGCCGGCCGCATTCCCACCCCGTTTCTTGTCTGATTATGCCGTATTACCACCGCCTCGGTCAGATTCCGCGCAAGCGCCATACCCAATTCCGCCAACCCGACGGCTCGCTCTACGCCGAGCAGCTGGTGGGCACCTTGGGCTTCCACGGCGTCTCGTCGCTGCTCTACCACCAGCACCCGCCCACCCAGATCAAGCGCGTGGGCACGCCCCAGCCCTACGCGCCCCGGCTGCTGAAGGACCGCCCGCTGCAGCCCACCCACCTGCGCACCCTGCCCCAGACCAGCACCGGTACCGATTACCTGGCGGCCCGGCAGACCATGATGGGCAACGCCGACGTGATGCTGAGCATCTGCAACCCCTCGCAGCGGCGCATGGACTACTACTACAAGAACGCCCTGGCCGACGAGGTCATCTTCGTGCACGAAGGCCGCGGCGAGCTGTGGAGCCAGCTGGGCAAGGTCGCGTTTGAGCCCGGCGACTACATCGTTATTCCGCGCACCATCATTCACCAGTTTCACTTCGAGGACGAGCCGGTGCGCCTGCTCATCATCGAGTCGTTCAGCCCGGTGGAGACGTGCCGGCGCTACCGCAACCACTTCGGGCAACTGCTGGAACACTCTCCCTACTGCGAGCGGGACATTCGCCCGCCCCACGAGCTGGTCACCGAGGACCCCGCGCGCGACGAGTACCGGGTGCTGGTGAAGCGCGAAGGCGCCCTGCACGAGCTGGTGTACACCCACTCGCCCTTCGACGTGGTGGGCTGGGATGGGTTCTTCTTCCCCTACGCCATCAGCATCCACGACTTCGAGCCCATTACCGGCCGCATTCACCAGCCGCCACCCGTGCACCAGCAGTTCGAGGCCCACAACTTCGTCATCTGCTCCTTCGTGCCGCGGCTGTTCGACTACCACCCCGAGGCCATTCCGGCGCCCTACAACCACTCCAACGTGGACTCCGACGAGGTGCTGTACTACGTGGCCGGCAACTTCATGTCGCGGCGCGGCGTGGATTTGGCCTCGTTCACGCTGCACCCCTCCGGGCTGCCGCACGGCCCGCACCCGGGCACGGTGGAGGCCAGCATCGGCAAGAAAGAAACCCACGAGCTGGCCGTGATGGTGGACACCTTCCGCCCGCTTTATCTCACCGATGTGGCCCTGCAGTACGAGGACACCGGCTACCCCCTGAGCTGGAACCCCGACTACCCGCACGCCGGCCCCAAGCCCGCCGACATGATGGACTGAGGCGGTGAAATAAGCAGGCGGTGAACGGGGAGCTGACGGTTGGAAAGCCAGAACGGAACTCACCGGTTTACCACCTCGCCATTTCACCATTTCACTGTGCGTTAGGACTACGGAACGAATCGACTACCGGACCCCGTTGAGGCGAAACCCTGCCCCGGCGGGGTTCCGTATGTTGCGCCACATTTCTTTCCTACACATGAAAAAAATCCTGTTTCTGTTTGCCGCCGTGCTCCTGCTGGGCGTCACGGCCTGCGAGAAGGTCGACAAGCTGCTGACCTTCTACATCGAAGATTCCCAGAACATTCGCGTGGCCGGCAGCGGCCTGCCCATCGGTTCCACGCTGCCCATTGCGCCGGTTGCCGTCAGCACCCGGTCCGAGGAGCGCTTCAAGAACGAGGACACCCGCGCCGACTTGGTGAAGGACGTGAGCCTGAACAAGCTCACGCTCACCATCACCGACCCGAGCACGGCCAATTTCGACTTCCTCGAGAGCATCACCCTCTACATCAGCACCGATCAGAACGACCGCGTACCGCTGGCGTCGCTGGCCAGCGTGCCCCAGGGCGTGCGCGTCATCGAGCTGACGTCCAGCGGCACCAAGCTGGATAAGTACCTGAAGGCCGCGAGCTACACGCTCACCACCGAGGCCAAGATACGCCGGGCCGTGTCGCAGGACATCAACCTGCGCGCCGACTCGAAATTCAAGGTGACGGCCGACCCGCTGTAAGTATTCCGGTCCGCTGCCAGTGCCGCGCCCGTTCGGTTGGCTTCGTGCCGGCCGGGCGGGCGCGTTGGCGTTGGCGCGCGGTTCAGAGCGCCCAGGAAATAGGACTGATGCCATCAAATCCTGTACCTTAACCGCACTATTTCAACCCTCACTTCTGGTATGAGAAAATTCTTACTGTTCCTGACGGCGGTTACTGTATTGAGCCTGGGCGGCTGCAAAAAAGTGGAGAAGGAAGTCGACAAGCTGCTGACCTTCTACATCGCCGACGACTACGCGTTTTCGCTGCCCATGGTGCCGGCCGTGCTGAGCGGGCAAACGGTGGCTGCTCCGCCCTTCACCACGAGCACCGACGCTACCGAGGAGTTTCGCAAGGCCAACACCGCCGCCAACTTGGTGAAGGATGTCAAGCTCGACGAGCTGACGCTGGCCATCGAAGGGCCGGCCGGCGCCAACTTTGACTTTCTCGAAAGCGTGAGCTTCTACATCAGCACCGATGCGCAGGGCACCGACAAGGTGAAGATGGCCTCGCTGACCAACGTGCCGCGCGGCGTTACGACCATCCGCCTTGAAACGAACGACACGAAGATGGACAAGTACCTGAAAGCGCAAACCTACGCCCTGACCGTGGAGCCAACTTTCCGCGGCGCCACCACGCAGAGCACTAACATGCGCATCAATTACAAATTCAAAGTCACGGCCGACCCTTTGTAACTGAAGGCAGAAGGACGGGAAACAAGTGAAAAATGCCCGGCGCCGCATCTGGCCGCCGGGCATTTTTCATTCGTCTCGTCCCTCCTCATTCCTCATTCGAGCTATTACCGGTTGCGGCCGTACTGCTCGTGCGAGCTGACCCAGTCGGAGGAGCTGATGGCGGCGGCCAGGCTCAGCTCGCCGGCCAGCACCACACCGGCCACGATTTCGGCGAACTTGTTGACGGTGCCGCGGCCCACGCAGCCCAGCATGCGCAGGCACTCATTCTGGGTAGCCAGGCCGGTGCCGCCGCCGTGCGTGGCCACGATGAGCGAGGGAATGGTGATGCTCAGGTACAGATCTTTTTCAGGCGTCACTTCGGAGTACACCACCCCCGCCGACGACTCCGACACGTTGGCCACGTCCTGCCCGGTGGCGATGAACATGGCCGTGATGCCGTTGGCCGAGTGCGCGCCGTTGTTGTTGGCCCCGGAGAGGAAGGCGCCCACGTTGCTTACCTGCCCGTGGTAGGCCAGCTGCTCGGGCGTCACGCGCATGCGCTGCTGCAGGATGTCGCGCTTGATGACGGCCTCGGCCACCACGCGCTTGCCGCGGGTGCGCATCACGTTGATCTGCGAGGCTTTCTTGTCGGTGGCGAAGTTCGACTCCAGGTAGAAGTGCCGAATGGGGGCGCCCTTGTAGTTTTCCAGCACCCAGGAGCAGGCCGCGAAAGTGGCCCGGCCCACCATGTTCTGCCCGGCCGCGTCGCCGGTGCTGTAGTTGAAGCGCAGGTAGGCGAATTTGTTGGCCAGGTAGGTGTCGATGTACTGCAGCTTGGCCACGCGCGAGGTGCACTCGGCCTCGGCCCGGATGGGCCCGATTTCCTGCTCGATCCACTGGGCAAAGTCGCGGGCGCCGCGCGCGTCGTCGAACACGAACACCGGGGCCCGCTGCATGGCGTCGCCGATGACGGTGCACTTCACGCCGCCACAGAGGTTCATCACCTGCATGCCGCGGTTGTAGCTGGCTACTAGGGTGCCCTCGGTGGTGGCCATCGGGATGAGGAAGTCGCCCTGGGCGTGCTCCCCGTTGACGCGCAACGGGCCGGCCAGCCCGATGGGAATCTGGGCCACGCCGGTGAAATGCTCGCAGTTGCCCTGCAGCATGTGCGGGTCGAAGGAGTACTTGGTCAGGTGTTCAAACTCCTGCCCGCTGAACTCCTGGGCGAATCGCTGCCGGGCCTTGATGGCGGCTTCGGAGTAATCGTCCTGCTCCTGCCGCGGGATGCGCACCCGGGAGTTTTCCTGGTGCACAATGGCGTCTTCCACCTCCACGTTCAGCTCGCCGAAGGGGTCGGTCTGAAACTGCAGGTGCACCGGGTGCATGCCCTCGGGCAGCGGCTCGGTGTGCAGCCGGATGGTGATGCTCTGGCCCACCGGGAAGTCGACGCCGCCGTCTTCGCCCAGCTCGGTGGCCGGGCGCACGTTGCCGTCGCCCAGGTCCAGCGTTACCTGCTCGGGGCCGAGGGTGCGGCCGTCCACGCGCACTTGGTCGAGGCGGGTGAGGCGCACCGTGTCGAGGCGGTTTTTGAGGGAGAAGGCGACGCCGCCGTTGTCGGGGAGGTTGTGCAGGCTGCCACGTGTGTAGAGCAGCTTGAGCAGCATGGGGCTCGGGGTGAAGATCATGGCCGGGGTAGGGTTCGGAAGATGGGTAGCGGCTGTGGTACGGCAGCGCGGGTGTGCGGGTATAAGTTTAAGACTTTCCGGGTGGAATGCTAGGGGGCTAACCCCAAGCAGCAAGCTGCTGCTGCCTACCGACCCGAGCCTTACGGCTTGTCGGCCCCAAACGTCACCAGCACCGTGTACTGCACCCGCACCCGTACGCCGTTCTGGCGGCCCGGCGCCCAGGGCCGCGGTAGCTGCTGCACCAGCCGCAGGGCTTCGGTATCGGCCGCAGCGGTCAGGCCCTTGATCAGGCGCACCTGCGTCAGCCGCCCATCCGGCTCCACCACGAAGCCGACGAACACCCTGCCGGCCGGCCCTCCGGCCACCAGTGGGCGCCGCAGGACGGCCACCAGCGCCTCCATCCCGCCGGGTGGCAGTGGCATCTGCTCCACGTAAGTATAGATCTGGACTGTATCGATAGGGGCGGGCGGCATGCTGTGGGAGGCCACGGTCACAGTAATCAGCCCGGTCCCGACTTGCGGACTATGGTCGATGGCCTCCACGGCGCGGCGCGGGGTGGCAGCCCCGGGCCGGCGAGCAGTACCGGACGCGGGTTTAGCGGTTTTCTTTGCTTGCGCTACGGCCTCCCGCGCCGTTAGTCCCTGCCCGAATACCAGCATCAGCCCCACCACAAACCCCCGCGCCCACAGACCCAGGCGTAGTGGCCGGCCGCCCAGCAGCCGTCCGCACACGCGCCCGTCAGGGGTCGCGTCGCGGACGACGGCCAGCTCAGCGGCCGATGCCTGGGTGAAGTCTATAGCCTCGCGGTTGCAGGCGGCGCAGTGGCGGCCCTGCGCGGTGGGCGTCATGCCGGCCCAGTCCTCGGGGCAAGCCAGCAGGCGGACGTTGGTGATGGGCAGTGCGTGCAGCATTGAGCGAACAATCTAACTTCGCTGGCTCAACGCTACAGCCGCGCGTGACCGTATTCGCTGGCCGCGCTACTCGAAGTATTCGCGGCCGGCGCTGTCGATGTAGCCCGTCTGGCCCGCCACCGTCGTCACGCGGGCTACGCCGGCCTCAAAAGGTTCGGCGGCGGCGTACTTGGGCTCCACCAGCAGCTTGCCGTCGGGGCCGAGGTAGCCAAAGCGGCCCTGCTGCTCCACGATGGGCAGCTGATAGCCGTTTTGCTCCACGGCGCGAATGGCATCGTATTCAGGGGCCAGGCGCAGGCGGCCGCGGTTGTCCACCACGCCCCACTTCGGGCCCTGGCGCACCAGCACCAGCCCGGCATGGTACAGGTCGCGCACTTCGTCGTACACGGGCGGCACCACAGCCGAGCCCACCGTGAAGCGGAAGCCCACCTTGCCGTTTTGCCGCACCGGGTCGCCCTGGGCCAAAAAGTCTTCTTCCAGTACCTCGGGCGGAGTGCTCAGGCGCTGGCCCGAGGGGCCGATATCGAAGGCTTCGCCACCGGGCAGCGCCACGGTGGCCCGGCCGTTGCGGAAGGTGCCGGCCCGCTCGTACTGCACGGGCGTGACGGGGTTGCCGGCCCCGTCGATGTAGCCGTAGCGCTGGCCCACGCGCACCCAGGCTATTTCATCCACGAAGGGCCCGGCCTCGTCGTAGCGCAGCGGTAGCACCACGCGCCCGCGGCGGTCGGCGTAGCCCCACTGGGCCCCCTTGCGGTAAGGCACCAGCCGGGCCTCGGGCGCCGCCTGGGCGGCGGCCCGGGACGGCAAATGCAGCAGCAGGCACAGGGCCAGCGGCAGCCACGTGAGGCGAATCGGGCGGGACACAAAAGCAGGTGGAGAGGGCAGGAGCATAGTGCGGGCTGCCGAAAATACGCAAATCACCAGACAGGTACGCCACGCCGGGGCGCTGGCCCTGCCGCGTCTGCCGGTCGCCTGGCCGCGCCGGCGCGAATTGCCCGCCGAAACCGAAGCCGGCCGCCTAACCGTGCACGACGGACGCATGTGGCCCCGCGTGGCCTGCGCCTGGAAACGGCCTCCCGGCGGCGCGGGCTCCGCGTGCTTGGTATGGCCGGGCCGTATGAGCCTACGCACACGCAAAGCCCCTCGCCGCTGTACCCGCGCGGTGCAGTAGCGCGCAGTGCTACTGCAGGCGGTTGCCCGCGCCGAAAGCACACGGCCCCGTCGGACTACCGACGGGGCCGTGTGCTTTCGGCAAACAACAGGGTGCCGAGGTTATTTTTTGATCAGCGGAATGGTCAACGTCGCATCCGGGCCGGTAAGGCGGGCGAAGTATGCCCCGCCAGCCAGGGCGGCCGTGGGCAACGGGTGGCGTTGGCCGCCGAGCACCTGGGCCTGGTACACGACTTTGCCGTGCGCGTTGCTCAGCGTCAGCAGGTATTCCGTGGCGGCCAGCCCGCTCAGATCGAGCGTAGCGGGCTGTTGATCCACCGGGTTCGGGAATACCGATGGGGCCGTGGCCACGGCAGCGGAGCCGAACTGCACCGTGCGGATGTCGGAGTAGGTGCTGGTGCCGTCCGTGTCCACTTGCTTGAGGCGGTAGTACACCAGGCCGCGGCCGGCGTACGCGTTTTCGAAGCGGTAGTTCGTGGCGCTGGTTTTGGTGCCCTGGCCCTGCACTTTGCCCACGGCGGCGAAGGTGCGCCCGTCCAGGCTGCGCTCCACCACGAAGTGGTCGTTGTTTTTCTCCTGCGCCGTGCGCCAGCTCAGCTGGGCCGTTTGGCCACTGGCCTTCACGTCGAAGGCGACCAGCTCCACCGGCAGCGTATTCGGAATCAGGTTGATGCCGGCTTCCGACGTACCCAGGTCGGCCCGGTACGCCACCGAGTTGATGGGGTCGGTGATGGTCAGGGCCGGGCTCACGCTGTTGGTCGCGAAGGTAATCGTGGCGTCGAAGGTACCGTCGGCGCCGGTCACGAACGAGCCCAGGTACTGCTTCGGCTCGCCGTGCGGAATGCTCTGCCCGTCGCCCGCAATGATGGGGCCGTTCTGGTTGTTGTCGGTGGCGTTGTCGCCTTTGTAGAGCTCCACCGTCACGCCGGCAAAGGCGGCCTGGCCGAAGTTGCGGCCCACGTAGCCCGTCACGCGCAGTTGCGTGTTGGCGCCGCTGGTCGTGACGAACTTACGCGTAATCACCGGGTAGTCCAGGCCGCCGTTGGAGGCGTTGGCGTCCAGCAGGCCGTCGTTGGGCGTTACGCCGTCGCCTTGCCCGTAGGGGCAATTGCAGCCCACCTGGTAGCCAGCGGGCGTGAAGTCGACGGCCAGCAGGCCCACGCCGCCGGTGGTGCCGTCGCCGTTGCCGAAGATGGAGTTGCGCGTGATGCGCACGTTGCGCTGCCCCCAGTTAATCACCACCCCGGACGACTGGTTGGTAGTGATGATGTTTTTCTCGATCAGGTCGGTGTTGGCGCTCAGGCGGGAGCCGTTGCGCTGCAGGTAGTGAATGCCCGAGCCTTCGAGACGGGAAGCGGTGCCGCCCTTGCCGTTGTTGATAATCGTGTTGTTGCGCACGATGTTGTTGCTTACCTGCCCGATTTCAAACTGAATGCCGCTGCTGTTGGCTTCGCGGATCAAGTTCTCTTCGATGAGTACCGGGCCGGCGGCCCCGTTGTCGCCGATGGTGATGTTGTCGCCGCCGGCCGTCAACCAGCCATTTTGCAGGAACTCGTTTTGCTTGATGGTGTAGCCGGCCGTGCCCGCCCCCCCCGAGTAGTTGATGCCCGAGCTGCCCGAGTAGGCGATGATGTTGTTCTGAATCGTGCCCGTGAAGTTCAGCAGCTGCAGCGTCAGGTTACTGGTGCCGTAGCCCGCGTTGTTCGGATTTTCCAGCGACGTGCCGGCTGTGCCGAGGATGCACTCCCGGACGCTGAAGCTGACAATGTTGTTGTTGGCCAGCACCGTCACGGCCCCGCCGCGGGCCGACACCCCGATCAGCGAGCTGTTGTTGGCCGAAAAGGTGAGGCCCGTCACGCCGGTCGGAAAGGCCAGCTCCACTTCGGGGCGGTTGACTTGCAGCAGCGTCACGTTGTCGGTGCCCACAAAACCACCCGTACCCAGCTGCCCGGCATTGGTGTCGGTGCTGGTGTTGGCGTCGCTGCCACCCCGGCGCACGTTCTTGCTCTGGGTGGTCGCATCGAGAGACACCGGATCGGTAATGGCGGGCAGGGCACTGGCCAGAACGATGAAGGCTCGGTCGAGGCCTGCGGAAGCGTCGCCGGTCAGCTGGCGCGCCGGCAGAGTCCGCGTGCCGGTGCCACCATTAATGCCGGGTTGGTCTTCCCCGTTCGGAATCATGAAAATAGCCGTTTCGACTTCGCTGGCTGGATTGTACGAGTAAGCGTTGGCTACCCCACCTCCGCCGGCTCCATTGCCGCTGTTGGCGCGCTGGTCCAAGCTGGTGTTAGACAGTGTGTTGCTGTTAATAATAAACTGCCGCAACGAGCCTTGGCCACTATCGTTGGTATTAACTATTGTGTTGAAGTTAAAGCCGAAGTCAATTCCAGTGTAGTCATCATTGTTATCGGCATCGGTAAAGCTCGTTTGTACCTGTGCAACCGTGGTAGCTGTGCTCAACGAGGCTAGGGTCGTGCCCGAACTGCCGTTGCCCGCGTCCACGCGCGCGGGGTTTTGCCCGCCTACGTAGTTTAGGTCGTCGGATTTACTTTCGTTAGCCCCCGTTATGACGTGGAAAGTCGGGACGGCCACCGCGTTCGAAAGCGTCTGGCCGGAATTTACGGCGCGTGTGGAGCGCACGGTGCCACTGACCACCCGAATCACATATTGGTGGTTGTCGCCAGAAAACGTGAAGCCGTACGTGCCGGTGTTGGCACCCGTGCCAGCGGTGGTGGTCGAGGTGACGAAGGTGCCGTCCTCGTAAATTTCCACCCGAACGCCATTCAGGCCGATTCCGGAAGCGTTGGCGTAGTTGGCGCCTCGGCCACCGCCGTAATTAACGTCCTCGAACACCCGGCCTCGGATGCTGCCTGCCTCGGCTGCCCCAAACGCAGCAATGGTGAACAGCCCGGGCAAGATTCCCCGTTTAAGAAGATGCGTTAGAGTAGCGTACGTTTTTTTCATTGTGGAATGGTGGTGCGACAACTGGTTTTGAAAATTATCGCAAAGTAAATCAATACAGTACGGAAATAAATCACCTAATTAAATCCAAAAACGAGTGCAATGCGTGGCGGCGGTTTGGCCTGTTTATGAAATTTTCAATGGCTATAACATTTCATCAATAGCATTCTGATCAGAGGAGTGGTTCAACCACTCAAGGATGCAATTATTATCCGCCGCGCTGTACCTTGGGGCGTATCCCGTTTAGCCGGTCCCCATGAAATTTCTGCGTTTTCCGGTTCTGCTAGCCTGTGGCCTGCTGGTGGCCGGCTCCCAGTCTGCCACGGCCCAAAAAACTACTGCCCTCGCATCCCGAATTGAAGCAGCGGCCGCCCGAATGCAGCCGCAGGTGGTTGCTTGGCGGCGCGACATTCACGAGCACCCGGAGCTGGGCAACCGCGAAACGCGGACCGCTGCCCTGGTGGCGGCCGAGCTGAAGCGCCTGGGCCTGGAAGTGCAGACCGGCGTGGGCAAAACCGGCGTGGTAGGCGTGCTGCGCGGCGGCAAGGCCGGCCCGGTGGTAGCGTTGCGCGCCGACATGGACGGCCTGCCCGTAACGGAGGAAGCCAAAGTGCCCTTCGCCTCCAAAGCACGGACCCAGTACAGCGGGCAGGAAGTGGGCGTAATGCACGCCTGCGGCCATGATACGCACGTGGCCATGCTGCTGGGCGCCGCCAACGTGCTCAGCCAGCTGAAGGCCGACCTGCCGGGCACCGTCAAGTTCGTGTTTCAACCGGCAGAAGAAGGCCCGCCCCCCGGCGAAGAAGGCGGCGCCAAGCTCATGATTCAGGAGGGCGTGCTCCAGAAGCCGAACGTGGAGGCTGTCTTTGGCCTGCACATCAATGCGCAGACGGAAGTGGGCCAGATCAAGTACCGGCCCGGCGGCATGATGGCCAGCGCCGACGTGTTTCAGATTCGCGTCCGGGGCAAATCGGCGCACGGCGCGTACCCCTGGCTGGCCGTGGACCCGGTGGTGACGGCGGCGCAGATTGTGGTGGCGCTGCAGAGCATCGTCAGCCGCGAGGTGCAGCTGACCGAGGATGCGGCCGTGGTAACGGTGGGCATGGTGCACGGCGGGGTGCGCAACAACATCATTCCCGAACAGGTGGAGCTGCAAGGCACCCTGCGCGCCCTGAACCCCCAGACGCGCACCCAACTGGCTCAAAGCGTACGGCGCGTCGCCACGAACATTGCCGAGGCCGCCGGCGCCGTGGCCGAGGTGGAAGTGCGCCCCGCCGCGCCGCTTACTTACAACGACCCGCGCCTGACCGAGCGCATGCTGCCCACGCTGCGCCGCGTGGCCGGCGCGGCCAACGTCACGCAGATGAAGGCCGTGACCGGCGCCGAAGACTTCGGCTGCTACCAGGAGAAAGTGCCCGGCCTGTTCCTGTACCTTGGCGGCATGCCCCGCGGAACCGATCCGGCCACCACGGCCCCGCACCACACGGCCGGCTTTTTCGTGGATGACAGCGGGCTGCAGCTGGGGGTGCGCACCCTGGCCCAACTGGCCTTCGACTACTTGAGCGGGGCGGGCCAGTAACGCATTTACTGCTTGTTGCACCGGTGCCGGGCCGGGCTTTGCCAAGCGCAGAGCCCGGCCCGGCACCAGCTTTTTACCTGGCTACTGGCCGCGCATACACGGTGTTGCTGGAGTAGCCAGCCGGAACTCCCTGGCAGATGAAGGAAGCAGTATCGGTGCGTCGCTTTAAATAGTGCAGTTCTAATGCTTGCGTTTGTTTTTGCGCGTCGCTACGCATGCTGTGTTGGTATGTTACGGATGTTGGGTATTTGATGAAAATAAAAATATTTTCGAAGTAAAAGCTTGAAGATATTGCAATAATTAAAAAATTATTAATTTAAGCCTCGCCAGATGCTGTTCTGGTATTTGTACAACTTCTTTTAGTCTCCCAAACCCTTTCCACTGTTCATGCTTAATAAATACTCTGCTTTGGGATTGGCGCTGCTCAGCAGCTTTGCCGCCCAAGCCCAGAACAATACGCGCCCGGCCGGACAGCGCGTCGACGGTGCCGACGGCCAACCCGAGTTCGTGCAGTTTCCGGCGGCCGCCCGCCCTGCCAACGCCCGCGCCGCGCTAGTCGCCGCCCTGCCGCTGACCCAAAACGACGAGCTGCGCCCCGCCCGCGCCGAAGCCGATGAGCTGGGAGTTACCCACGAAAAATTCCAGCAATTCTTCAAGGGCGTGAAAGTGGAGCACGCCTCCTACACTGCCCACAGCCGCAACGGCGCCGTGGAAAGCCTGAGCGGCGACTTCGAGCAGCTGCCGGCGGACCTGAGCGTGCGGCCGGCCCTGTCGGCCGACGCGGCCCTGAACGCGGCCCTGAGCTTCGTGCGGGCCCGCAAGTACATGTGGCAGACCGCGGGCGAAGCCCAGTTTGCTCAGGAAACCGAGGGTAAAAAGACCTTCCGTCCCACTGGTGAGCTGGTGCTGGTGCGCAACACCATGAGCATGGACGCAGCCAAAGCCGGGAAGCTCACGCTGGCCTGGAAGTTTGATGTGTACGCCGCCGAGCCGGTGAGCCGTGCCTACATCTACGTTGACGCTCAAAGCGGCGAAATCGTGAACCAGGACGCCATCATCAAGCACGCCGCCACCACGGCTTCCTTTGCCACCGCCTACTCCGGTACCCGCGCGCTGGCCAACGAAAGCTATACCACCACGGCCGGCACCACGGCTTACCGCCTGCGCGAATACACCCGCGGCCTCGGCATCGAGACGTACAACTCCCGCAAGGGCAGTAGCTACACCAACTCGGTGGACTTTACCGACGCCGACAACAGCTGGACGGAGTACAACAACACCAACTTCGACAACGTGGCCGGCGACGCGCACTTCGGCGCGCAGGCCACCTACGACTACTTCAAGGCCGTTTTCAACCGCAACTCCTACGATAACGGCGGCGCCAAAATCAAAAGCTACGTGCACTTCGACGACACGCCCGGCGACGGCGTGGGCTACGAAAATGCTTTCTGGAACGGCTCGGTTATGACCTACGGCGACGGGGCCAGCACCTTCAAGCCGCTGACGGCCCTGGACGTGTGCGGCCACGAAATCGGCCACGCCGTGTGCGAGCGGACCGCCAACCTGACTTACCAGAACGAGTCGGGGGCCATGAACGAGGGCTTCTCCGACATCTGGGGCGCCTGCGTAGAAGCCCGCGCCGTCAGCCAGCTGAGCCTGACCGGCAAGAGCACCTGGCTGATCGGCGAGGAAATCAAGAAGGCGGGCGGCGCCTTGCGCTCCATGAGCAACCCCAACGCCTACGGCCAGCCCGATACCTACCAGGGCACCTACTGGAAACCGACGACCAGCTCGCCCACCCAGGCCAACGACTACGGCGGGGTGCACACTAATTCGGGCGTGCTCAACTTCTGGTTTTACCTGCTCACGCAGGGCGGCTCGGGCACCAACGACAAGGGCAATGCCTACTCCGTGGCCGGCATTGGCATCGACGCGGCCGCCCGCATTGCTTACCGCACCGAAACCGTGTACCTGACGTCTTCATCGAACTACGCCGCGGCCCGCACCGGCTCCATCAACGCCGCCACCGACCTCTACGGGGCCGGCTCGGCCCAGGTAACGGCCGTGACCAATGCCTGGTACGCCGTGGGCGTGGGTGCCGCGGCCGGTGGCACCACCCCGCCCCCGACCACCGTTGCCTACTGCGCCTCCAACGGCACGAACCAGGGCTACGAGTGGATTGACTTGGTGCAGCTGGGCGCCATCAACCGCGCTTCCGGCAAGGACGCCGGCGGCTACTACAACGGCACCGCCACCAGCACCTCGGTAGCGGCTGGCTCGGCCCAGACCATCTACTTCTCGGCCGGCTTCGCCAGCACGGCTTACACGGAGTACTGGAAAGTGTACATCGACTACAACAAGAACGGCGTGTTCACCGACGCGGGTGAGCTGGTCGTGTCGGGCTCCTCGTCGAGTGCGGGCACGCTGAGCGCCTCCTTCACGGTGCCTGCCACCGCCAAGAGCGGCACCACGCGCCTGCGCGTCATCATGAGCGACGCTTCGGCCACCACGAGCTGCGGTGCGTTCAGCTACGGCGAAACGGAAGATTACACGCTGAATATCACCGGCGGTGCCGCCGTGGCTCCGACCACGCTGGCCGGCATCAGCGGCGCGACGCCCCTGGGCAATGAAGAAGCCCGTCAGGCCCACGCCTTCCCGAACCCCACCGCCGGCCTGCTGACGCTGGCCTTGCCCGATAACGCGGCCGTGCAGGCCGTGAAAGTGTACGACCAGCGCGGCGCCGAAGTGAAGGTGCGCGTGCTCGACCGCGGCCAGCTCGACGTGAGCACGCTGCGCGCCGGCATCTACCAGGTAAGCATTTCGGACGGGCAGAAAGCCTTCCGCACCCGCTTCGTGAAGGAATAGCCGACCCGCGACATTCCGCTTGCGGAATAAAAAGCCCGCCGTGTGGAACACGGCGGGCTTTTTTGCGGGTTCGGAGGCGCGGCCGTGCGTCCTGCGCCGCCCGCTCATCGTCTGTTCGCTCCTATGCACATTGCCCTTGTTACCTGCGACGCGCTGGCCCAGTACGCGGCCACCGGCGTCGCCAGCGAAGATCAGCTGCTCACCGACTACCTGCAGGCCCGCGGCGTGCGCGTCACGCCCGTCGTCTGGACCGACCCCGCCGCGCGCTGGCAGGACTACGACGCGGCCGTGCTCAAGTCGCCCTGGGACTACTTCGACCGCCCGACGGAGTTTCACCGGTGGCTCGACGAGCTGGACGCCCGCGGCGTGCGCCTGCTCAACCCTACCCACATCGTGCGCCACAACGCCGACAAGGCTTACCTGCGCGATATGGAATTGGCCGGCGTGCCCATCGTGCCCACGCGCTGGCTGGCCCGCGGCAGCCAGGTGCGCCCGGCCGAACTGCTGGCCGAGCTGGCCACCGACCGCCTGGTGCTGAAGCCCACCGTCAGCGGCGGCGCCAAGGACACCTTCGCGCTGACCGCGCCGCAGGCCGAAGCCGCCACCGCGCAGCTGCAAGCGTTGGTGGATGAATACGACTTCCTGGCCCAGCCCTTTCTGCCGCAGATTCAAACGACCGGCGAATGGTCGTTGGTGTTTTTCGGCGGGCAGCTGAGCCATTGCGTCCGCAAAACGCCCAAGGCCGGTGACTTCCGCGTGCAGCATTTCCTGGGCGGCAGCATTCACGCCGAAACGCCCGCGCCGGCCATTCAGCGCACGGCCGCCGACATCGTGGAGCGCTTCGCGCCCGGCTGCCTGTATGCTCGCGTCGACGGGGTGGAAACCGAGGAAGGCGGCTTCTGGCTGATGGAGCTGGAACTGATCGAGCCGTTCCTGTACCTGGAAACCGGCGGCCCCGCCGCCTACGCCCGCTACGCCGACGCCCTGCTGCGCCTGTTGCGGTAAAGAGGCGCGTCATGCCGGGCCGAGCGCGGCAGTTTTCCCGTTCGTGGCACCCACGGTACCCGCCCGACGGCCCCCAAATAGCGACGCCCGAACCCAGCGCGTGTGGTTTCGGGCGTCGCCGTTTGGACTAAGTTGTAACGACGGTGCCGCTGACGCAAGGCTAACGTCTTCGGTGGCTTGCCTACGTCGCCCTCCGATTCGGCGGCGCCGCGCCGTGACTGCAGCGGCTACTGTTGTTTAGAAGCCGTGGCCGACGAAACCGCCATCAACGGCCAGGGTTTGGCCCGTGATGTAGCTGGCGGCGGGCAGGCAAAGGAAGGCCACGGCCGCGGCCACCTCCTGCGGCTCGCCGATGCGGCGCAAGGGCGTGCGACTGAGCACTTCCTGGCGGTAGCTTTCGTTGCCCAGCACACCGGCGGCCAGCGGCGTCTGGATGTACCAAGGCGCCACGCAGTTGACGCGGATGCCGTCGGCGGCCCACTCGGCTGCCAGGTAGCGGGTGAGCTGCACCAGCGCGGCCTTGGTCATGCCGTATACGGCGCCGGTGCGCACGTGCGTGAGGCCCGCTACCGACGAAATATTGACCACCGTGCCCGCGCCGCTGGCCTTGAGCAGCGGGTGCGCGAGCTGGCACAGTCCAAAGGCGGAGTCGAGGTTGGTTTGCAGCACGTGCTGGTATTCCTCCGGCGAGTACTCGGTGGTCGGCTTGCGGATGTTGGTGCCCACGTTGTTCACCAGCCCGTCGAGGCGGCCCCAGCGGGCCTGCACCTCCTGCAGCAGCGCCTGCCGGCCCGCTGGCTGGCTGACATCGGCGGGCAGCGCGTGGGCGTCGAGGCCCTGCTGCTGCCAGGCCGCTACGGCTGCCTGCAGCGGCTCGGGGCGGCGGGCCACGGCCACCACGGTAGCGCCGAAGCCCAGCAGCTCGGCCGCTACGGCCGCACCAATGCCGGCCGAGGCGCCGGTTACCACGAACACACGGCCTTGCAGCGACCAGCGGGTGGCCGCATCAGCGGGAAAAGGCATGGGGCAGCTTATTTAAGTTGATATTCCACCTTCAGCTCCGCCAAGCCGTAGCCGTCGTTGCGCTCGGGGTTGGCCCGCCGGCTCACGTCGTCGAGGTGGTCGGTGCTGGTAAACACGTAGGTGCCCTGCGCCGTCAGCCACAGGCGCTTAACAAGGTTGAACGTGAGGCCCCCACCCACCGGGGCAATGATGGCCGTGCCCGGGTAATCGGGCCGCTCCGGGGCCAGGAACCCGGCGGGCTCGTTCGGGACTTTGTCGCCGTTGTACGCCTTCGGGTTGTAAATGGCGTAGCCGACGCCGGCCTGCACAAAGGGCTTCACGCGGGCGTATTGGTAGCGCGTGCTGGCGTACCAGGCCGGGTCATTCAGCGGCTCGAAACGCAGAAAGCCCGCGAGCGAGAGGTTGCGGCCGCGGAAGGCGAGGCCGCGCTCGGTGAGCTTATCAGTACCGGCCAGCTGAAACCACGTCACATCGGCCCCCACGGACCAGTGCGGGCGCCAGGTGTAGATCAGGCCGGCATTGAAGGTGGGGCCGGGCCGCAGCCCGCCCAGGTCGCCGCGGTAGATGGCCACGCCGCCGCCAGCTGCCGCGCGTAGCGGGCCGCGGTAAAAAGCGCGTCCCTGGGCGTCGTAGTGGCGGCGGGCCGACTGCGCGGCACCGGCCAGCGGCGCCAGCAGCGCCGCGCCGAGAAGAAGTGAGGCTATGCGCACGAGGAAGAGCAATGGTGAGAGTGCCGATACGCCCGCCGCCGGGCGGGCGTTGCCGGCCGCAAGCTTACTTGAACATGCCCTGGGGGTCGGGCAGCTTCTCCTTGAGCTGGGTAATAAGCTCAAAATCAATGCCGCTGAAGTCGATGGCGCGGGCTTTGTGCAGGGCTTCCCAGGCGGCGGGGTAATCCTCCCGGTAATACTGCACCCACGCCATCTGCTGCCACAGATACGCGCTGTTGGCCTCCACGCCTTGGGCGCGGCGCAGATGTTCCTCGGCGGTTTTCAGGTCCTTGGGCTTCTTCGCCTGGCCGTAGCGCAGCAGGTAGCTGGCGCCCAGGTCGCCGAGCAGCTGCGCGTCGTTGGGCGCCAGGGCCAGCGCTTGGTTGAAGAGGCCGATGGCCTGGTCGGGGGTGGCGCTGGCGGCCAGCAGGCCCAGGCCGCGGTAGGCCGCGGGGTTTTTCGGGTCGAGCACCCAGGCCAGGTTAAAGCGGTACAGGGCCGTGTCGGCCTTGCCTTCGGAAAGGTATTCGTAGCCTTTGCTGGCAAAGAAGCGGCTGGCTTCGGTGCGAGATGGAAAGCTTTGGTCGGCGCTCTGCAAGAAGCCGGCCCCTACCAGCTGCTGAGCCGCTTCGGGCGTGAGGCCACCGAACAGCGGTAGCTGCCGCCGAGCCGCCGCGGACACGTCGGCCGCGGCGCTGCCGCCCTTGGTTTTCGTTTTGACTTTTTGGGCCACGGCCGGGCTGCCCAGCAGCAGAGCCGTCGTCGTGAGGAGGGGAAGAAGCAGGGAAATTCGTTTCATCAGCACTAGCCGGGGCCGCAGCGGGCCGCCCCGGAATCCTAAAGGTAAGGCGCCGCCACGCAACGCCGTTGCGGCTTCAAACGCCGCCCCGCCCGCAAAATTGCCCCGGCCGGCCAGGAGCCCGGGCGAGGATGCGGCATCCGGCCCGGAGCCGGCTGCGTAAGTGCCCGCACCCCGCCCCCGGGGACTTGTTTGCCCGTTGTTATGACCTTATTCCGCTGGTTGGCTTTGCCGGCCTTACTGGGCCTGCCGCTGCTGCTGGCTGCCGCCAACGAATACGCGGCTGCCCTCGCCAGCTACCGTACAACCGACGTGGCTTACGTTCCGGCCGCTGATTCGGCGTACGACGCGCAGCGCCACTGCCTCGACGTGTACGCCCCCGCGGGCCCGGCCGCGTCCCGCCCCGTGGTGGTGTTCATTCACGGCGGCAGCTGGGACAGCGGCAACAAGGACTTTTACTTGTTTGTGGGCCGGCGGCTGGCCCGGCAAGGTGTGGTGGCAGTGGTACTGAACTACCGCCTGGCACCCCGGGTGCGGGTGCCCCAGATGGCCGACGACTGCGTGCGGGCGGTGCTGTGGGTGCAGGCGCACATCGGGGAGTACGGCGGGGACGCGCGGCGCATTTTCCTGCTGGGCCATTCCGCGGGCGGCGGACTGGCCGCTTTGCTGGCCACCGATAACGAGCTGTTCGCCCGGCGCGGCCAGCCGCGCAACCCGGTGCGCGGCGTTATCCTGGACGACGCCGCCGGCCTTGATATGTACGATTACCTGCAGCGCATGGAGTTTTCCGACGACCGGCAGTACCTCGTGCCCTTCGGGCCGGAGCCGGCCGGCTGGCGGCAGGTGTCGGCGCTGTACCACGTGCGGGCCGGGGTACCGCCCTTCCTCGTGTTTGTGGGCGGCAAGACGTATCCGTCCATCACGCGCAGCAACGAGCAGTTCCGGCAGCGCCTGGCCGCTGTCGGGGCCGCGCCGGCCTACCACGTGCTGCCCGGCAAGAAACACGCGGCCATGGTGCTGCAGCTCTACTGGACCGACAACGTTATCTACCAGCACCTGCTACCCTTCGTGGGGGCCGAGCCCACGACGGCACGGCGGCAGCCGGTAGCGGAGCAAGGAACGCCGGGGTCCAATCAGTAACCCTAACTTGGAGCGCTAGCCTTCGAACACGGCCATCTGCTCCCAGAGCCGCTCGAACTCCCGGTCGTAGGGCTGCACCACGACAGGGTCGTCGGTGATGAGCAGGTTTTCGAGGTTGTAGAGCGCCGCCGAGCGCGTCCAGTTGTAGCTGCCCGTGAGCACGGCGTGGTGGTCGGCCACGGCAAACTTGTGGTGCATGTGGTCGGCGGTATGGTCGACGCGCACGGGTACGCCGGCCCGGTGCAACTCCCGCACGTCGGAGCCGCGGTCCAGCAGCTTATCGTTGTCGGTGAGCAGGCGTACCCGCACGCCGCGGCGGTGCGCGGCCAGCAGGGCCTCGGTCAGCCGGTCGTCGGCCACGGTAAACACGCACACGTCCAGGTGGTGCGCGGCCTGCCCGATAAAGCGGCGAATGGCATTCACGCAGGCCTCGCCGGGGCTGAAAAACACCTGCGGGCTAGCCGCTTCGGCGCCTGGCAGCAGGGCCGTGGCCCCGGCCAGCCAGTTGATGATGGCCTTGTCGAGCGGAGTGCCCACAAATTCCTTGGCCAGCTCAAACACCTGCCGGCGCAGCTGCGTCACGTCGCCGCCCTGCTCGCCGAACGTGGCGGCCTCGCGGCGCAGTAGGCGCGCTTCATCGGCCGAAAGGGTGGCGTCGTGCAGGGCCAGGCGGAAGCGGGAAAGCAGCAGATCGTTGGCAGCGGTCAGGGCAGGGCTCATGCCGGCAAGATAAGCGGCGCCGCTTTGGTACGGGCAGGCTTGGGCGGTTGCGGGGCCGGCACGGCAGCCGCCACGCGCTGCTGGGCCTCCAGCAGGGCCTCGGCGTAGGGCTGGTAGAGCACGCGGCTGGGCGGGCCCTCGGGCTGCGGCTCGGCGTCCCACAGCCCGGCGCGGTGCCAGGGACGGTCCAGAAAGTCCCAGTCGGGACGGTCCACGATGGGGTAGAGGCACACGCCCAGCAGCGGCACGCCCGCCTGCAGGGCCGCCGCGCATTCGGTGGCTATGGCGTGCATCCAGTTGGGCCGGTGCTCGGCCGGGTGGCTGGTTTCGGTGATGACCACCGGCCGCTGGTAGCGACGGTACGCCTCCAGCAGCAGGCTGCGCAAGGGGCGCCAGCGCGGGTCGTTGGTTTCATTGGCCCAGCCCAGGCGCAGGCCGGTAGCGCTGTCCCACTGGTTGTCGTAGTAATAGTTGAAGCCGAGCAGGTCCAGGTACTCGGGCCGGCCGCCCAGCTCCGGGCACATGCGGCCGCTGAGCATGTCCACGGCCTGGTACTGGTGCTGGTGCCGCTCCCGGGCCTCGCGGAGCTGCCGGGCCGTGGCCCCCAGCGGCGGCACGATGTTCACGAGCGGCTCGGTGGTCAGGATGCGGATGCCGGGGTCGGCTTCGCGCAGGGCGGCCACCCCTTCGATGTAGGCGCGCATTAGCCCGTACTTCACCTCCCAGCCCTGGCCCACGCAATAGGGCACGGTACCGCGGGCTTCGCCGCCCAGCCAGCTCATGAAGCTCACCTCGTTGATGGGCGTCACGATCAGCTCCTCCTCGGGGCGCACGGAGCGGTAAAAATCGACGAAGGCGCGGCACAGCGAGGCAAAACGGCGCGCAAACTGCGGGTGCAGCGGCGTCAGGTCGTCGGGGTAGCCGAAGTGGCACAGGTCCCAGAGCTGCTGCACGCCGTGCCGCGCGCCGGCCGCCAGCAGCTCGGCCACGGTGCTCCAGTCGTACTGGTAGGGCGTGCGCTCCACCTGGCTCCAGCGGATGCCCTCGCGCACCGTGCCGATGCCGAAGGGCTGCAGGCGCTGGTAGTCCTCGTCGAGGAGCTGGTAGTGGCCGGTCAGGTGCAGGAAATCAACCCGGTGGCCAAAGCAATTCTGCTGATCGGTGCATTCATAGCCGCCCATCCAGAACGAGCGGAACGGTGAAGGGCGGCGCGCCGCGGCACGCTCGTCGAAGTAGGTCATGAACGGTAACTGGAAGTGGAGGCCGCGCCGGCGGTGTGGCCGAACGGCAGGAAAGCGGCAGATCGGGGGAATGCGGATAGGAACGGAGAGCGGGGCTGGCGGCGCTACGCCGCGGCGACAAGCGTGCCTGGGGCACTGGGTTTGGTTTCGGTGAACAGACGCTTAGCCCGATGCAGCCGGTAGCTGGTCGAGGGCCGCCGCGATTTTCGGAGCTGATAAGTTATGGCGGAAATCAATGTCGCCGGCCAGCGCCGCGCCTCGGGGCTGCTGGTACACGAAGATGGCCGCGCCCACCAACCCCAATCCAATACGCCCCGGGGTCGGGCCGACAAACGGCCGGTGAGGGCGGCGGCCACGAACCTGGGAGGGCAAGGGCCTGGCTGGCCTCGCGGAGGACAATTGGGGATTTGGCGTCGTAGCCCATAAGCTATTGTTCAGCAGAGGTGCACAGCTACGCAGGCCGGGTCGCTGGGGTTAAGCGCGGCGCGGCAGAGGCACGCCAACTGAACATTTCGCTTTTCTGCGACTTTTACGCCTCGCAAGTTCGCCCACTCCGCCTCCGCCTATGCAGCCTACCTCTACTCCGCCGACCGCTTCGGCTCCCCTGCGCCGCGAACTGGGCCTGCTTTCGGCCACGGCCCTGAACATGATTGACATGGTCGGCATCGGGCCGTTCGTGACGCTGCCGCTAGTCATGGGCTTCATGGGCCCTTACTTCCTGTTGGCCTGGGCCGTGGGCGCCGCGCTGGCGCTGGTCGACGGGCTGATCTGGAGCGAGCTGGGCGCCGCTTACCCCGAGGCCGGCGGCTCGTACCGCTTCCTGAAGCTGGCCTACGGCGAGCAGAAGTGGGGCCGGCTGTTGTCCTTTCTGTACGTGTGGCAGACGCTGGTGCAGGCCCCGCTGGTGGTGGCTTCGGGCGCCATCGGTTTCGCGCAGTATTTCGGCTACCTCGTACCCCTGGAGCAATGGTGGCAACCTAAGCTGGTCTCGGGCGTGGTGGTGCTGCTGCTCATCGCGCTGCTCTACCGCCGCATCGACGACATCGGCCGGCTGGGCGTGCTGCTGTGGGTGGGCGTGCTTGGGCTCATGGGCTGGCTGATTGTGGGCGGACTCACCCACGCCGCGCACCCGGTGGCCTGGCTGCCGGCCGGCGGCACGGCTGCCCTGCCCGGAGTGCTGTTTTCGGCTGCCATGGGGCAGGCCACCGTCAAGACCATCTACAGCTACCTGGGCTACTACAACGTGTGCCACCTGGGCGGCGAAATCCGGGAGCCCCAGCGCGTGATTCCGCGCAGCATCTTCCTGAGCATCCTCGGCATCATGGCCCTGTACCTGCTGCTGAACTGGAGTGTGGGCTCGGTCATTCCCTGGCAGGAGGCCAGCCAGTCGAAGTTCATCGTGAGCACCTTTGTGGAGCGCCTGTACGGGGCTACGGCCGCCAAAGCCGCCACGGCCCTGGTGCTCTGGGTGGCGTTTGCCTCGCTGTTTGCGGTGCTGCTGGGCTACTCGCGCATCCCGTATGCCGCCGCCGCCGACGGGGAGTTTCTGCCCCTGTTTGCCCGCACGCACCCCACCAAGCAGTTTCCGCACGTCTCGCTTTTGCTGCTCGGCGGCTTGGGCTTCGTGTTCAGCCTGCTGTTTAAGCTCGGCGAGGTCATCAGCGCCATCCTGGCCATGCGCATCCTGGTGCAGTTTGTGGGGCAGGCCGTGGGCCTGATGCTGCTGCGCCGCCGGCGGGGTACCCAAGGGCTGCCCTTCCGCATGCCGCTGTACCCGCTGCCGGTGCTGGTGGCCGTGGTGGTGTGGCTGTGGGTATTCAGCAGCATCCGGGACGGCATTCCGCTGGGCCAGGTAGCGGGTACGCCGCTGTTTCTGCCGTTTCAGGTGGCTGCGCTGCTGATGATGGGCCTCGGCACCGGCATCTTTCTGCTCTGGAGCCGCCGCCAGGGCCGTTGGCCTTTCGCTCCGCGGCGCACGGAATAAATCCAGAACGCCGAAAGCCCCTTGGCCGGCATTTGAAAGCAGCAGACGTCGCTATTGCCTCTGCCACTGAGGAAGACTGACCGGTGCTAACTGTACTTTGCCAAGTTATTTTATATAATTTATTTTGTAAAATCTATGGTTTAAGCTATGTTTACTCCGTTAGGGCCACCGCCACAAGTTTCTGTTTGCTGTGGCTGGTTGGCGGTCCGGCTTCCTGCATTTCCCGATTGATCAAGGCGCACCAGCAACTGCGCATTTCACCAGGCCCCGCTGGCCACCAGTCCCACACCACTCACCGAAAAGCCGGCCGTTGGGGCAAGGCTTTCCTGGAAAGCCCGCTTCAGCGTTGAGGCGGGTTTTTTGCCATCAGGGCGTGGCCGCGCCGGGTTCGTCTAGCTGACCGCCAAACAGGAGAGGGCGCAGCAGTTTGCCGGCTCGCAGGTAGCGCGCCATGAATATCTCGCAGCTGCGCAGCCGGGTCTCCGCCTGGCGCGCTAGCTCCTGCTGCTGCTGGTACGTGGCGTGAAGGCCCGGGTCCTGGAAGTGAATACTGGCCTGCAAAGCCCGCGAACGAGTAAAATCCTCGACGATAGGGGGCAGCATCTGCCGCATCTCCTCGTCGGATTTTCGGGGCTGGAACTGCTGGTTGTAATACTCCACAAAGGCGTTGAGCTTCACCACGCCCCGGTTAAACACGTCCACGGCCTCGTTGAAGAGGGCGCGTTGTTGGTTGTCCTGGTGAATGAAGTAGTTGGCCTCGCGCACCCGGTTGTTGGCCAGAAAATGGAAGATCAGGCCGTTTTTCACCCCGTTCTGCTCCACCCGGCGGTTGGTGGCGCGCAGGCGCTGCAGCGGGTCCTGCTGCTCGTACACGGCCACTGAATCCAGGTAGTGAAAGGGCCGCGCGGGCGGGGGCGGTACGGTGCCCAACTGAAACTGCATGGGCGTGCGGGGCGCTTTCAGCAGCTGCCACAGCGGGTCGAAGGGCATGTGCGACTCGATGGCCACGGCGGGCTTCATGCGGTAATAGTCATTGCGCAGGCTGACGTAGGGCTTGCCGTTGACGGTGCGCTTTTCCAGCGCCCAGGTCGGCTCCATCAGGTACCACTGCCCGTCGATGCGGGTGGCGCACCAAGCGTGGCCCACCGGGTCGCGCAGGCTGGCGTAGCCCGGCACCACGTAGGATTTCAGGCCGGCCAGGTTGGCCACCGCGTTGAACAGCTCGGCGTAGTGGCGGCACACGCCCCGGCGCTTGTCCAGCGTTTCCTGCACCACCACGGCCGGCGCCCGCTCAAACTCCAGCAGGTACTGGTTGTCGTGGTCGTAGCGGATCTGCCGGGCCACCCACACAAAGGCCGCGCGGGCCCGGTCGTCCTCGGAGGCAAAGGATGCCGTGATGTAGCGCGCCAGGCCCGCGGCCGTGCGCGTGGAGGAGTCGGGCACCAGCGCCATCTTGCGGTCCACGGCGGCGTACGGAGCGGCCGCCGCGGCCGGTTTTTTGGGCGTCTGCGCCAGCGCCGCCGGGCTCCACCCCATCAGCAGTACCATGCCGGCCGTAGCCGCCATTTGGCCCCCCAAGCGCATCATTTTCATACCAATCAACCGAATACCGTAAGCCGCAAAACAAATGTAGGCAGACGCCGCGGTAAGACCCTCGGCATCTGCCTACATGACGAAGCGCTTTACGGCTGACCGCCGGTTAGCCGCGGCGCAGTACCTGGGCGGCCTCCTTGGCGAAGTAGGACAGGATGGCGTCGGCGCCGGCGCGCTTGATGCTCATCAGCACCTCCAGCATGGTCCGCTCCCCGTCGACCCAGCCGTTCTGGGCCGCCGCCTTCACCATGGCGTACTCGCCCGACACGTTGTAGGCCGTCACGGGCAGCTGGGTGTTGTCGCGCACCTCGCGGATGACGTCGAGGTAGCTCAAGGCGGGCTTGATCATCACCATGTCGGCACCTTCCTGCTCGTCCAGGGCCAGCTCGCGCAGGGCCTCGCGGCGGTTGGCCGGGTTCATCTGGTAGCTCTTTTTATCGCCCTTCTTGGGGGCCGAGCCCAGCGCGTCGCGGAAGGGACCGTAGAAGGCCGACGCGTACTTGGCCGTGTAGCTCATGATGCTCACGTGGCTGAACGCGTTGCGGTCGAGCACGTCGCGGATCCAGGCCACGCGGCCGTCCATCATGTCCGAGGGGCCGATGATGTCGGCGCCGGCGCGGGCCTGGGCCAGGGCCATCTGCCCGAGCACCTCCAGGGTGGCGTCGTTCAGGATTTCGCCCGAGTCCGGGTCCACGATGCCGTCGTGGCCGTCGGAGGAGTAGGGGTCCATGGCCACGTCGGTCATCAGCACGATGTCCGGGAAGGTCTTTTTGATCTGGGCGATGGTGCGGGTATAAAGCCCGTCGGGGTTGTGGCTTTCCTGGGCGAGGCGGTCCTTGAGCCGGTCGTCGATGCTGGGGAACGGGGCAAACGCCTTGATGCCGAGCTCAACGCACTGGCCGATTTCGTCAATAAGCCGATCGGCGGTGAAGCGGTGAATGCCGGGCATGGACGTGACCTCGATGGTCTTGTTCTCGCCCTCGATCAGGAACACGGGGTAGATGAAGTCATGGACCGACAGGGTGGTTTCCTGCACCATGTTGCGGATGACTTCGGACTTGCGGTTCCGCCGGGGGCGGTGCGTGGGGATTAGTGCCATGAGAACGTATTAATCAACCGGGCAAAACAGCCGGGGCAAAGATAAAGTTGCCGGGCGCTACGGCATGTTGCCGTTGAGGAAGCTGCCCGTCAGGCCCAGCAGAATGGCCCCGACTATCAGCACCACCGCCACCAAGGCCCCGAGCCAGCCGCCCACCAAAATTCCCAGCCCCAGCCCGCCCAGGCCGAGCACCCAGGCCAGTAGCTGGTACCAGCTGCCCTGGCTGAGCTGAGGCGTCCGTAGCGGCCGGCGGGTGCGCTGCGCCGCTGATTTGAAAAGTGGGCGGGCGGCTTGGGCGGCCAGCGGCGGGGAAGCATGAGGAAGCCGACGGGGCAAGCCGGAGGCCGCCGCCCCAGGTCGTGCGGCACCTTTGCGCGGGGCGCTTACGGCAGCCGGGCGTGCGGCTGCCACCACGGCTGGCCCGGCTGCTGGGGGCGGCGGCACTGCTTCCGGCGGTGAGGCCTGGTAAGATGCGGTGGGTCGAAAAGTAAATGCCGGCCGGCTGCCCTGGCAGCTACCGAACAGCAGCAACAGCGCCGGAACAAACCGGCGGCGGAATCGGAAGGGCATAACACGCGGGGCACAATACCTCACATGTTAAAGAACTCCTGGAAGATTTCCAGCCAAGCGTGCTTGCCGCCGATGCCCAGTACCAAGAAATAGTCGCCGAGCAGCATGATGGCGGCGCCCACACCCAGGCCTAGCCAGCCGCCCAGCCACAGGCCCACCGCCACGCTGCCCACGACCAGCAGCGCCCCCAGGATGATGTGCAGGGTATTAGGTCGGGGCTCGTCCTCTGCCGGCCGGCGGGCCTGGTGCCGGCTCACTTGCCGCTGCGGTCGGAGGAGCGGTGTGCGGTGGCGCGCCCGTGGCCGGGCAGCAGCGGGCGTGCCCGTCGTCGGTGGTCGCCGAAAAGCGGCCGCAACCGAAGGAGCCGTTGCGGGGGCCGGGGTAACCAGCGTAGCCGCTTCCGCCGGCAGGTGAGCCAGCGTCGCTGCGGCTGGTGCGGGCTCAGCAGTGGCCGGTCCGGGCCGGAAGATAAATGTGGTTTGGGTGCTGGCGCAGCTAGCCAACAAGCCGCTCAGCAAGCCCGCGCAAAGGACAGACGACAGAAGGTGCGGAGTAAAAAAACGCATCAGCAAGTAGCATAGCCTGCGCCCACATAAGCCGCAGTGGACCTAGGTACGCACGGCCCGCAAAGCAGTTCGCCGCGCCGGGCCCTAACCAAGGCCCAGCGCGGCGCACCCAACACTCATTCCCGGTTCTACGCGACTAACGCTCCACGCTGTTCCGCTCGGCTTGCAGCGCCCGCGCCTCGCTTGCCGACACCACCACTCGCGTCGGCTCGGGCCCCTGCGAGCTGTGCATCAGCACCACCGCCTTCGTCGAGTCGGTAGCCTCCGCGGTGGAAAGCTCCCAGCTGGGCGAAGTAAGCGCCGACTTGGTGGTTTGGCAACTGGTCAGCGACAGCGCGGAAAAAGTCAACAGCAGGGCGCAACGGACTAGCATAAGGGCGGTTGATAGGTGGAAGCAGTGCAAAACTAGCCGGCACTGCAGCCGCCAAACCGCCAACCTCGCTGAATCCGTTCCACAGCTGTGTGAAAATCCGCACGGGCTTGTCGAACAGGTATTTAAACAGCCTGAAGCTAGCTGCCGCCCCGCTGCAAGCGCTGACTCAACGGGGCGGCGCGCGGAGGCAATAAAAAAGGCCCCGTTTACCGCGGTAAACGGGGCCTTGGCCTAAATCGGCGGTGCCTAGAATTCCAGAATCACCTTCTCAATCACGTCGCAGGCTTCGTGCAGCTGCTCCTCGGTGATGACCAGCGGCGGGGCGAAGCGGATGATGTCGCCGTGGGTGGGCTTGGCCAGCACGCCGCGCTCCATCAAGGTCACGCACACGTCCCAGGCGGTGCGGCCGTCGGGGCGGGGCTTAATGACCACGGCGTTGAGCAGGCCCTTGCCGCGCACCAGCTCCACCACTTCGGGGCGCTTGGATTGCACGCGGCGCATCCGCTCGCGGAATACCTCGCCCAGGGCCCGGGCGTTTTCGGTGAGCTTTTCCTCCAGCAGCACGTCGAGGGCGGCTACCATCACGCAACAAGCCAACGGGTTGCCGCCGAAGGTGCTGCCGTGCTGCCCGGGCTTGATGCCCAGCATGATTTCGTTGCGCGCCAGCACCGCCGACACAGGCAGCACCCCGCCGCTCAGGGCTTTGCCCAGCACCAGAATGTCGGCGTGTAGGCCCTCGTAGCAGGAGGCCAGCAGCTCGCCGGTGCGGCCCAGCCCGGTCTGGATTTCGTCGGCAATGAGCAGTACGTTGTGCTTCTTGCAGATCTGGTGGGCGTAGGCTAGGTAGCCATCGGAGGGCACCACCACACCGGCTTCACCCTGAATGGGCTCCACCAGGAAAGCGCACACGTGCGGGTCCTGCACGGCGGCTTCCAGGGCCCCGAGGTCGTCGTAGGGCACCACCTGGTAGCCGGGCACGAAGGGGCCGAAGCCGCCCGTGGAGTCCGGGTCGGTGCTGAAGGAGATAATGCCGGTGGTGCGGCCGTGGAAGTTGTGCTCGGCCACCACGATGCGGGCTAGGTTCGGCGCAATGCCCTTCTGCTCGTAGCCCCACTTGCGGGCCAGCTTCAGGGCCGTTTCCACGGCTTCAGCGCCCGAATTCATCAGCAGGGCCTTATCGTAGTTGAACAGCTCGCAGAGGTATTTTTCGGCCCGGCCGAGCTGGTCGTTGAAGAAGGCGCGCGAGGTCAGCGTGAGCTTCTGGGCCTGGTCGGTCAAGGCCTTGATGATGCGCGGGTGGCAGTGGCCCTGGTTCACGGCTGAGTAAGCCGAGAGAAAATCGTAGTAGTGCTTGCCTTCCACGTCCCAGAGGTGCACGCCCTCGCCGCGGCTGAGCACCACCGGCAGCGGGTGGTAGTTGTGGGCGCCGTACTGGTCTTCCAGCTGCATCAGATCGTGGCTGCTGAGCTGAATGGGGGCGGCGGTGGCGGGGGGCGTGCTGACGGACATGGCAGGAAATGTTGGGTAGGGAAATCGGGTCGGAGTGCCCAAAAGTACGGAAAACGGGTAGGGAAGGTGCTCGGTAGTAACTGGCTGAACAATAACAAAATACTGCGGGTGCCGTGAACAAGTCCGGAACGGGGCGCTGCCGGGCCGCGCCGGACGCCCTCTCCCATAGCCGATCCTGCTATCCTTTCTTCCGATCATGGCTAACCAGTCATTTTTCGGGCGGCATCCCGTGCTCGGCCTGCTGCTCGGCTTGCTTATCGCATTGATTGCCGGTGGCTTCATCGGTTACCGGGCCACCGACAACGGCAAGGATCTGCTGCCCACCCTGGAAAATGCCCGCATGAACGTCGGCAACATCACGGCCGACTCGCTCAAGGCGCAGGTGCAGGTGCGCCTGCGCAACCATGCGCCCGTCGGGCTGCGCATCGACAGCTTCAGCTACGTCACCCGCATCGACGGGGAACGGATGGCCCAGGGCCGGCAGAACGAGCCTACGGTGGTGAAGCGCCGCGGCAGCAGCCAGATCGAGCTGCCTGTCAGCGTCGACATGAGCCAGCTCAAACGCAAAATCAGGGAGATTCAGCAGGACTGCGTGGAGGTGCAGATGGCCCTGCAGCTGTACACCCGCCTGCCGCTGGTGGGGGTGGAGAAGATTCCGGTGCGCGTGTCCAAAAAGGTGTACGTGCCGAAAATGCCTAGAATCGAAGTGGCCGACCTGGACGTAACCGATCTGGGCCTCAGGCACGGCGAGGCCACCGTGAAGCTGCGCGTGACCAACCACAACCCCTTTCCGGTGACCATCCGCAGCGTGAGGTACAGCTTCCGCATCGGCGGCGACGACATGGAAGTGCGGGGCCTCGAAACCAAAGACGTGACCTTTCGCAAGCGCGGCACCGAAATCATGCCCATTCACGTCAGCTTTCAGCCCAAGGCCAGGCCCAAGGTGGCCTTCAAAGCCTTGTTCAAGGCCGAAAAAACGCCCTACGACCTGGAGGGCGTAGCCGTGGTGGCCGCCGGGCAGCATAATCCCCGCGACACGCGCCTGAACTTCAACAGCGCAGGCTCGCTGCAGGAGCTCAAGAACATTCCGCGTGAGGGCGAGTAACGGAGCCCGGCTGCGCACCTACCTTTGCGGGGCAACCCACCTTACGCTGCCCCTCGCATGGAAATCCTCCACCACCCCGATGCCCCCGCCGCCGTCGGGCCTTACTCCCAGGCCATCGTCAGCGGCGGGCTCGTGTTCTGCTCGGGCCAGACGCCGCTGAACCCGGCTACCATGCTCATCGAAGCCCGCACCATCGAGGAACAGACGCGGCAGGCGCTGCAGAATCTGGCCACGGTGCTGTCGGCCCAGGGCCTGGGGCTCAGCGACATCGTCAAGACCACGGTGTTCCTGAAAAACTTCGCCGATTTTCAGCGCATGAACGCCGTGTACGCCGAGGTATTCGGCGCGCACCGCCCGGCCCGCACGACCGTAGAAGTGTCGCGGCTGCCGCTGGAGGCCCTGGTCGAAATTGAATGTATTGCCGCGCTGCGGGGTTAAGGGGCCCAGATGAAAGCCAAGCCCCAGCCGCTGCAGCCCGGCGACTTTTACTACACCCCCGAAGGCTATATGGTCTTCACCGAGCAGTACCACCGGCGCCGCGGTACCTGCTGCGGCAGCGGCTGCCGGCATTGCCCGTGGCAGGCCCAGAAGGCCGTCAAGGCCCGGCGCTGAGCGGGTCTAACGCACTATTTTTCAGGGTTAGTTTGACTAATCCAGACTTTTGCCGATATTTGCGTCCCTTTTTCTAGCATCGTCACTCCTAAGTACACACATAGCCATGGCCCGAGTTTGTGATCTGACCGGCAAGCGCACGCGCGTTGGTAACAACGTGTCGCACGCCAACAACAAAACCAAGCGCAAGTTCTACCCGAACCTGCAGAAGAAGCGCTTCTACATCCCCGAAGAGGATGCTTGGGTAACCCTGCGCGTGGCCACGTCCACCATCCGCACGATCAACAAGAACGGCATCATGGCCGTGCTGAAGAAAGCCAAGCAGGAAGGCTACGTAGTTTACTAGGTAGTACCGCTTTCGGTATCGGGCAGTCGACAGCTGGGCCTCGGGCCCGGCTGTCGACTGCTTTTTTGCGTTCGGGCCAGCCGAATTTGCGCGGAACTTGCGCGTAGCGGCGCAACGGTCTGCCCGAAACTTCTTCCTTTGCTATAGCCCGGCCCCTTAGGCCCTGCCGCGCCGGCTCGGCGCCGGGCTTCACCGCCTCTACCGTTATGCTGACCTTTACGTCGTGGCTCCGTCAGGGAGCCTTCGCGCTGCTCTGCCTGGGCGCGCTCGGGGCCGAACCCGCCCTGGCCCAGCGCGCCGCCGGCCCCGGCCGCCCGGCCGATTTCCTGGACCCGGCCTTTCACCGCGGCCGCCGCGAAGCCCTGCGCCAGCTGTTGCCCGCCGGCTCGGCGGCGGTGCTGTTTACGGCGCCCGTGCGCAACCGCGCCAACGACGTCAGCTACATCTTCCACCAGAACCCCGACCTCTACTACCTCACCGGCTACGACGAGCCGGACGGGGTACTGGTGCTCTTCAAGGAGCCGCAGACGCTGGGCGGCCAAAACGGCGTGACCGAGGCCCTGTTCGTGCAGGCCCGGGACCCGAAGCGCGAGCTGTGGACCGGCCGCCGGCTGGGTAAAGACGGCGCCCGGCAGGAACTCAACCTGCAGTACGTAGCCGAGGGCAAGGATTTCGCCACCGCCGGCATTGCCTGGGACAAGCTCAGCCAACTGCTGCTGCTGGACCTGCCCAGCGACGTGCGCGACGACGCCGACAACCCCGCCGACCTCTTCAGTCTCGTGGCCACCTTCCGGCAGCAGGCCAAGGTGCCGGTGGATTTCAACCCGCGCGTGGCCGAGGCGCACCAGCTGATTCAGCGCTACGGCCTGACCAACGTGGACAACCTGCGGCCTTACCTGACCAGCATGGTCAGCGCGCAGCCGCAGGTGGCCGCCGACGCCTACGTGCAGGCCTACCTGAAGGCCGACAACGACGCGGCCCGCCAGAAGGCCGTGGCTGCCCGCCCGGCCACCCGCTTCGACGCCTCCACGCTGGGCGAGGCGCTGGACCAGCTGCGCGAGGTGAAGACGCCCGAGGAAATCAAGCTGCTGCGGCAGGCCGTGCGCATCAGCACCGTGGGCCAGCAGGAGGTGATGAAAGCCCTGCGCCCCGACATGGGCGAGATGGAAGTGCAGGGCCTGCACGAGTACGTGTACAAAAAGTACGGAGCCGAGTTCGAGGGCTACCCCAGCATCGTGGGGGCCGGCAACAACGCCTGCGTGCTCCATTACGAAACCAACGACAAGCCCCGCATCGGCACCGACCTGATTCTGATGGACTGCGGTGCCGAGTACCACGGCTACACCGCCGACGTGACGCGCACGGCCCCGCCCTCGGGCAAGTTCAACCCCGAGCAGCGGCAGATCTATGAGCTGGTGCTGGCCGCGCAGGACGCCGCCTTTCAGGCCTGCAAGCCCGGCGTGGAGTTCCGCGCCCCGCACAACGCGGCCGAGAAAGTCATTGCCGACGGCCTGAAAAAGCTCGGCATCATCAAGGCCGACGACGAGGTGCGCCGCTACTTCCCGCACGGCACCTCGCACTACCTCGGCCTCGACGTGCACGACCGGGGGCGCTACGGGCCCCTGGTGGCCGGCAACGTGATTACCGTGGAGCCGGGCATCTACATTCCCGAGGGCAGCCCCTGCGACAAAAAGTGGTGGAACATCGGCGTGCGCATCGAGGATGACCTGCTGATAACGCCCGGCGGCTACGATAATCTGTCGAAAGACGCGCCGCGCACGGTGGCCGAAATAGAGGCGATGATGGCCAAGCCCAGCGCCCTGGATGACTTTAAGCTGCCGACGCTGAAATAGCAGGGTCGACAGGTGTCAGCTGCGGGTTGTTTATCTGCCTGGACGTTTGCTCCGGCAACTTTCAACTAACAACTGACAACTAACTGTTTGACTTTTCAAAAACTACCCGTATCTTTGCAGTCCTAAAATCGAATCCCACGCCCTGACCGTACCACGATGGCCAAGAAAGGAAACCGGGTGCAGGTAATCCTGGAGTGCACCGAGCACAAGAACTCGGGCCAGCCGGGCACCTCGCGCTACATCACGACGAAAAACCGGAAGAATACCCCGGAGCGTATCGAGTTGAAGAAGTACAACTCGGTACTCAAGAAAATGACCGTCCACAAGGAAATCAAGTAAGCTGAGTCATGGCTAAGAAAGTAGTAGCTACCCTGAAAACCTCGGGCGGCAAGGACTGGGCTAAGGTTATCCGTGCCGTCCGCTCGCCCAAAACCGGTGCTTACACCTTCAAGGAGGAAATGGTGCCCGTGGACAAAGTGCAGGAGTTCATCGCTTCCGGCACCAAATAAGGCCTTTTCGGGTGCGTACGGTCGAACGGCTGTGCCAACGCCCATCCGGTTCCCTATGGGGCAACCGTTGCGCGCCCGTCAGTTAAGTGAAGAAGTCCCGCCTTTCCGTGGGACTTTTTTGCGTTGTGGAAGGGCGTACTCCTGAAGCCGTTGAACGACGGGCAGAGCCGCCTCCTTGGGCGGCTCAAGCGTAGGTGCAGACCGGCTCTTCTCATCATCGTTCAACGATGAGGCGTATGCAAGCGCCTCTACAATAAACCCCATGGGACTTTTCGATTTCTTTAAGAAGGACAAGGAAAACAAGGAGCAGCGTGAGTCGCTGGACAAAGGGCTGGAAAAAACCAAAACCAACTTCTTTGACCAGCTCAGCAAAGCCGTAGTCGGCAAGAGCACCGTCGACGAGGAGGTGCTGGACGAGCTGGAAACGGTGCTGGTGCACGCAGACGTGGGCATCGACACGACGGTGAAAGTCATCGACCGCATCGAGAAGCGGGTGGCCCGTGACAAGTACGTGGGCACTTCGGAGCTGGACCGCATCCTGCGCGAGGAAATTGCCGAGCTGCTGCAAAAGAACGACTCCGGCTCCACGGCCGTGCTCGAGCAGGCCGGCAACAACGGGCATCCCTTCGTCATTATGGTCGTGGGTGTCAACGGCGTAGGCAAGACCACGACGATTGGCAAGCTGGCCCACCGCTTCCACTCGGCCGGCAAGAAAGTGGTGCTCGGCGCGGCCGATACTTTCCGCGCCGCAGCCGTCGACCAGCTGATCATCTGGGGGCAGCGCGTGGGCGTGCCCGTCATTTCGCACGGCATGAACACCGATCCGGCCTCCGTGGCTTACGACGCCGTGCAGAAGGGCGTGGAAATGCAGGCCGACGTGGTCATCATCGACACGGCCGGGCGCCTGCACAACAAGGTGAACCTGATGAACGAGCTGAGCAAGATCAAGCGCGTGATGCAGAAGGTGATTCCCGACGCGCCGCACGAGGTGCTGCTGGTGCTCGACGGCAGCACCGGGCAGAACGCCTTCCTGCAGGCCAAGGAATTCACCAAGGCCACCGAAGTATCGGCCCTGGCCATTACCAAGCTCGACGGCACGGCCAAAGGCGGGGTGGTCATCGGCATTTCCGATCAGCTGAACGTGCCGGTGCGCTACATCGGCGTCGGCGAGAAAATGACCGACCTGCAGCTGTTTGACCGCCGCACGTTCGTCGACTCGCTGTTTTCGAAAAAATAAGGGCGGCCCGCCGTCCTGCTCCGCCAAAGCGCTCCCGGCCCCGCGCCGGGGGCGCTTTGGCGTTACATTGGCCCGACGCATCTTCCGTTGACTCCCATGTTTCGACCCCTGCTTCACGGCGTCAACCCAGCGCCGCCCTCCGGCATCCGCGAGGTATTGTTTGGCGACCTGCCCCTGGCCGAGTGGCTACGCTCCGACTACGACCTGGGAGCCGTTGAGCGGTGGACGTGGTTTGTGGCGGCCCGGCAGGCCCTGCTGCAAAACGACCCGGCGGCGGCTGAGCACGCCCTGCGCCGGGTGCTGACCGCCGGGGGGGGCTGGAGTCGCGGCAGTACCTGCAGGCTTGGCAGGCGCTGCGGGAGCTGGGGCACCGGCCACCGCCGGCCGAAGCCAAGCGTGTGCTGGGCGTGGTGGTGGAAGTGGGCATGGAACAAGGGTTCGACCTGGTGGCGGCTTATGCCGATGGCACCGCCCGCTACTACAACTACAGCGGCGCTGGCGTGGTGTGGGAGCGGCCCGACGATTCGTTGGCCGCCCCGGTGCAGGCACTGCTGGCGGCCGGAGAGCGGGTGGTTGGCCAGATTGGCCCCTGGGAGCAGCCCCGGCCTGCTGCCCCGCCCCAGGGCTCAGCCCGCATCAACATGCTGACGCCTGCGGGCCTGCATTTCGGCTAGGCATCGTTTGCGGCACTGTGGCAGGACGCGCTGGGCGGCCCGGTGCTGGCCGCGGCGCAAGAGCTGATGCAGGCGCTGATTGCCAAGGCGCAACCGGCACGTTAAGGCGCGGAGGAACTGGCGGACGGCACCCGGCTCCGCGCGCCGAATGATAATCTGCCAAACTAGACAACCGACGCGCCGGCCGGCGCATCTATCGGGTTATGCAGATTGTCTACCAAGCCCCCGCCCCGCCGCCGGTGCAGCCCGAGCGCCTCGACCCGTTTCTGAGCCAGAAGCTGCGGTTCTGGTCGCTGGTGGCCATGGTGCTGCTGGTGTACGTGCACGCGTACAATCTGCACTCCCGCTACCTGCAGCCCTGGACACCGGTCGATGAACCGCTGTCGGCAGCCACTTTCCTGCAGTACTTTCTGGCCAACGGGCTGCTGCGGTTCCGCATCCCCATTCTGTTCGCCATTTCCGGCTACCTCTTCGCCCACTACGACGTGGGTACCCCGCACGGGCAGCGAGTGAAGCGGCGGCTGCGCACCCTGCTGCTGCCTTACCTACTCTGGAGCCTGATTGGGTTGGCCTTCACCTGGGCGCTGGAGCAGCACCCGTACACCCGGCAGCTGGTGCAGCAGGCGTCGCTGAGCGTTTTTGGGCCCGACAACGCCTTCGTTAGCGGGTACTCGCCGGGGCAACTGCTGCTGCGCTGGTTGCTGCTGCCGGTGCCGTTTCAGCTGTGGTTTCTGCGCACGTTGCTGGTGTACAACCTGGCTTACCCGGCCCTGCGCTGGGTGCTGGACCGCACCCCGGCGGTGTACTTTGCCGTAGCCGCATTGCTCTGGCTGACGGAGTTCAACGTGCTATTCTTGGAAGGCACCGGCCTGCTGTTCTTCGCGCTGGGCATCTGGCTGCGCCGCCGCCGGGCGGAGGTGCTGCTGCGGCCGCGCTGGTTTTGGCTGGGGCCGCTGGCATTGCTGTGGCTGGGCATGGTGGCGCTCAAAACCTGGCTGGCCTTTTATTTCGACCAGCCGCCGTTTGTGCCCATGCTGCTGCTGCACAAAGCGGCCGAGCTGCTGGGCGTGGGCGTGATGTGGTTTGGCTCCAACGCCGTGGTGCGCGCCGCCATGCGCCGGCGCTGGTTTGTGTGGCTGACGGGCTTTTCGTTTATCGTCTACGCCCTGCACGTGCCCTTGGTCAACTACGCCACCGAAGCTGTGCTGGGTAACTGGCCGCAGCAGCAACTGCTCACGTTTTTGCTGCTGCCGCTGGTGGTGGTGGCTCTGGCGGTGCTGCTCGGGGCAGCGCTGCGCCGCGTGGTACCAGGTGTGTACGGCGTGCTGACGGGCGGCCGCGGGCTCTAGCATCCGCTTATAGCCGGTGTGTTGCAGGGCTCAAAGCCGTTAGGCGTCTGTTTGGGTAGTTGAGAACTGCTTTTACCAGCTCAGTTCGATTTTAACATCGGTAAAAAGAAACGCGGGGCGGGGGCCGGACCTTTGCGCCACACGTTTCGTTTTTGCCATGCATTGGGTGTTTTTGATATTGGCCGGCTTGGCCGAAGTTGCATTTGCGTTCTGCCTGGGCAAGGCCAAGCTGGCCGCCGGCGCCGAATCGGTGGGGTGGTACTCTGCCTTCGCGGGCTGCGCGGCCCTGAGCTTTTACCTGCTCAACCTCAGCCTGACGCAGATACCGCTGGGCACCGCCTACGCGGTCTGGACGGGCATCGGCGCGGTAGGCACCGCCGCCCTGGGCGTCCTCGCGTTCGGCGACCCGCTGACCGGCCCGCGCCTGTTCTTCCTCGTTACGCTGATCGGCTCCGTGCTCGGGCTGAAGGCGGTGTCGTCCTAGAGGCGCGGCGTTTTTTTCAGCTGAGCCCGCACGCGGCTCAGCGTGACCTGGGTGATGCCCAGGTACGACGCAATGTGCCCCAGCGCCACGCGCTGCAGCAGCTGCGGGTTCTGGCGCAGCAGGTCGGCGTAGCGCTCAGCGGCCGTGCGAAACTGCCGGGCAATGAGCTGCTGCTCGGTTTGCAACCACACGCGCTCCACCATTACCCGGCCCCAGTTGGCCAGGTGCACGTCCGTTTGGTAGAGCTGCTGCAGCGCCCGCATGTTGAGCCGAAACAGCCCGCTGTCTTCCAGCAGCTCAATGGTTTCGTAGCTCACGGCCTGCTCGGTGTAGCCGCGGATGGAAACCAGCACCGCGCCTTCGTCGGAAAACCAAAAGGTGACTTCCCGCTCCTGCTGCCGGGCATACGCCCGCGCGAGGCCGCGCTGCAGCACGTAGATGTGGTGCGCGAGCTGATCGTCGCGGAACAGCAAGGTTCCTTTCGGCAGCTCCACGTATTCAGCCAACGCCAGGACCTTCGCCAGCGAGGCGGGCGGCAAGGGGTAGATGGTTTGCAGAATCTCGGATAGCGTCATCATGCGCAGGTGGGGCGAAGGCCCGATGAATGGCCGCAGCCCCGAAGGTCAGCAGCGGCGCCGGCAATTCCGCCGCGCGGCCTCCTCACAACCTACTACCCAACAAACCCATGAACCAGTTTACCATCCGCCGGGCTACCGTGCACGACGTAGCCGCGCTGCAGCAGATCGGCCGGCAGACATTTTTCGAAACCTTCGCGGCCGGCAATTCCGCGCAGAACATGCAGGCGTATCTGGCGGAAGGCTTTGCCCGCGACAAGCTGGCGGCGGAGCTGCAGAATCCGGATTCGGCCTTTTACTTCGCGGAGCAGGAAGGCCGCGTCATCGGCTACCTGAAAGTAAACACCGGCACGGCGCAAACCGAAGCGCAGGCGGCCCCCGCCCTGGAAATTGAGCGGATTTACGTGCTGCAGGCCTTTCACGGGCAGCAGGTGGGGCAACGGCTGCACGACCAGGCTCTGGAGCTGGCCGCGCAGGCCCGGGCCGAGTACGTGTGGCTGGGCGTGTGGGAAGAAAACCCGCGCGCCATCCGCTTCTACCAGAAAAATGGCTTCGTGGCGTTCGGCCAGCACGTGTTCCGGCTCGGCGACGACGCGCAGACCGACATCCTGATGAAGCGGCCCTTGCCGGTGGAGCGTCCTTAATTGGAAGGAACGTTCGCAGTAGGAAAAGGCGTTGGCGTCTGCGTACCTTTGCCCTCCCATTTTTGCCCTCGGCAAAAAGCGGGCAATTTGTTCAGAACTAGGTGCTTCCCGAGCCGGTGCACCGCCTAACGATACGCGAGCTACACGCTCGCGCCCTCTGCAGAATGAAAGTAAAAGGCAATCGGGCCAACAAGGTCAACGTCATCACCCTGGGCTGCTCCAAAAACCTGGTGGACTCGGAAGTGCTGATGGGCCAGCTGCGCGGCAACGGCTACGACGTGACGCACGAATCGACCAAAGACGAGTCGGGCATCGTCATCATCAACACCTGCGGCTTCATCGACAACGCCAAGCAGGAAAGCATCGACACCATCCTGCAGTACGCCGACGCCAAGGAAGCCGGCAAGGTGGACAAGGTGTACGTGACCGGCTGCCTCTCGCAGCGCTACAAGGACCAGCTGGAAGTGGAAATTCCGCAGGTGGATGCCTACTTCGGCACCCTGGAGCTGCCCCAGCTGCTCAAGACCCTGAACGCCGACTACAAGCACGAGCTGGTGGGCGAGCGGCTGCTGACCACGCCCAAGCACTACGCCTACTTCAAAATTGCCGAGGGCTGCAACCGTCCCTGCTCGTTTTGCGCCATCCCGCTGATGCGCGGCAAGCACGTGGACAAGACCATGGACGACCTGGTGACCGAGGCCACCAAGCTGGCGCGCCTGGGCACCAAGGAGCTGATTCTCATCGCGCAGGACCTGACCTACTACGGCCTGGAGAAATACGGCGAACGAAAGCTGGCCGAGCTGGTGCGCCGCATTTCCGACGTAAGCGGCATCGACTGGATCCGCCTGCAGTACGCCTACCCCTCGCAGTTCCCGATGGAAGTGCTGGACGTGATGCAGGAGCGCGAAAACGTGTGCAAGTACCTCGACATGCCCCTGCAGCACATTTCGGACAACATGCTCAAGACCATGCGCCGCGGCATCTCGAAGCGCCGCACGGTGGAGCTGGTCGATCAGATCCGGCAGCGCATGCCCGATATTGCCCTGCGCACCACCCTCATTGCCGGCCACCCCGGCGAAACCGAGCAGGACTTCCAGGAGCTGTACGACTTCGTGGAGAAGACCAAGTTTGAGCGCCTGGGCATCTTTACCTACTCGCACGAGGAAAACACCCACGCCTACACCCTGGAGGACAACGTGCCCGCCGAAGTCAAGCAGGAGCGCGCCGACGCCATCATGGAGCTGCAGCAGGGCATTTCGATGGAGCTCAACGAGGCCAAAGTGGGCCAGACCTACAAGGTGCTCTTCGACCGCAAGGAAAGCGGCTACTGGGTGGGCCGCACCCAGTACGACTCGCCCGAAGTCGACAACGAAGTGCTGGTGCCCGCCACCGAGCAGTACGTGCGCCTCGGCGACTTTGCCCAGGTAAAAATCACCGACGCCTCGGACTTCGACCTCTACGGCGAGGTGGTGAAGTAGGAAACAGGAGAAAAGAACGTTATCCGGCCAAGGGAGGAACATGGTGCCGACCCGGCACCGCCGATCGAGTAAAAGCTCTTTCGGTCGGATATAACGCTTCGGATAAAACAGCGCAGCCACTGCCGTTTCGGGTAGTGGCTGCGCTGTTTCGTGGGGGCGGGGTCCGAGCAAGGTTCTGCGCAAGCACCGGACGACGCGTTGGGCTCAGCTCGGTAGGGTTTCCTAGTGCGAGAGGTTGCGGCGGTGCACGCCGCTGGTCCAGTATTGCCACATGCCGATGAAGGGCAGATACGCCACGGCCTGGAACCAGCGTCGCCGCTCCCAGCGGCCGGGAAATTCGCCGCTGCGGATGTGCCAGAGCGTGTAGAGCCACGGCAGCAGCACGATGGCCGCTAGCCAGACCCAGGAGAGGGTGAATAGGTGCATAACTGGGTGGAAAAGAGGTGGTGGGGCGGCTTAGCAATATAACGAATCGCAGCTGCATTTGCATGACGCAAGCGGGGAAAGAAAGTTGCCGGTGAACATTCGGCGCCGGGCGCGGTTTTTTCGCGAACGTTGCAGCCTGCAACGTCCCCCGTCTGCCCCATGCCAGTGCACTGTCTGCCCTACGCCGCCACCGGCGCGTTCAGCTCGTTTCTGACCGATTACCTGAACCAGGAACCGCGCCTCCAGCCGTTCTACCACCGCTTTCCGACGCTGGCGGCCTTTGCGGAGCAGATAGAGGAGAAGCGGGCGCAGTACCCGGCCGCTACGCGCGAGCTGCTGCACCAGGCCCTGCAACGCCAGTACGAGGCCCTGCCCGAAGTTCACCCGGCCGTGCAGGCCAACCTGGCCCTGCTGGAAAAGAGCACCACCTTCACCGTCACCACCGGCCACCAGCTCAACGTACTGACCGGGCCGCTGTACTTCATCTACAAGATTGCGACGGTCATCAAGCTCTGCCGGCAGCTCAAGGCCGCATACCCGCAGTACGATTTCGTGCCGGTGTACTGGCTGGCCTCGGAAGACCACGACTTTGCCGAAATCAACCACCTGCACCTCTTCGGCAAGCGCCTGGAGTGGCAGGCCGAGCAAACGGGCGGGCCCGTCGGCCGCATGAAGCTCGACGGCCTGGCCGAGCAGGTACTCGAGCAGCTGCCCGCCGACGTGCCCGCCGCCTTCCGCGAAGCCTACGCCCAGAGCCACACCTTGGCGGAAGCCACCCGGCGCCTCGTGCACACCTTGTTCGGGGAGTACGGCGTGGTGAGCGTGGAGCCCGACGACGCGGAGCTGAAAACGGTGCTGGCGCCGGTGCTGGCCGAAGAATTGCGCGCCCAGCCCGCCTACCATGCCGTGCAAGCCGCCGACGAAGCCCTGGACGCCGCCGGCTACAAGCCGCAGGTGTATACGCGCCCGCTCAACCTCTTTTACCTCACCGATGCGGGCAAGCGGGAGCGGCTGGAGCTGGAAGATGGCCACGTGGTGGTGCGCAACGCCGATCTGCGCTGGAGCACCGAGGAGGCCGTGACCCACGCCCAGGCCCGGCCCGAGTGCTTCAGCCCCAACGTAGTGCTGCGCCCCCTGTACCAGGAATTGCTGCTGCCCAACCTGTGCTACGTGGGCGGCGGTGCCGAAGTGGCCTACTGGCTGCAGCTGCGGGGCGTGTTTGAGCACTACCAGGTGCCCATGCCGCTGGTGCTGCTGCGCAATTCGGCCCTGTACGTGGGCCGCACCCACCTGGGCAAGCTGCGCAAGCTGGGCCTCTCGACCGACGATTTGTTCCGCCCGCTGCCCGAGCTGAAAAAGCAGGTGGCCGCGCTGGTGGGGCAGGAGGAGGTAAGCTTGGCCGCGCAGCAGCAGCAGTTGGCCGACGCCTTCGCGGCCGTGTCGGCCCTGGCCCAGCGCCTCGACCCGACGCTGGTGAAGACCGTGGCGGCCGAGCAGCAGAAGGTGACGGGCATCGTGGCCGGGCTGGAAAAGCGCCTGAGCAAGGCCGCCGAAACCAAGCACGAGACGGTGTACAACCAGCTGAGCGGCCTGAAGGAGAAGCTGTTTCCGGCCGGTGGCCTGCAGGAGCGCCACGACAACGTGCTCAGCATCGTGGTCAACAACCCCGGCTTCGTCGCGCTGCTCGTGGATGCGTTCGACCCGCTGGCGCTGCAGTTCACCGTCATCGAAGAAGAGTAAAGGACCGGGCCGATTCGTGTACTTTCGGGACCGGTGGTTTCCTGACTCAATTCGCGGATGCGCTCTTTTCTATCTTCTTTGTTTGCGGGCAGCCGCGGCCGTGAGCCGGAGCGGGACCTTTCCTTTGGCCTGCTCAGCTGCCACGGCATCCCGGCCCTGGTACGCGCCCGGCACTGGGAGCAGGTGGCGGCCGTGGCGGCCACCCTTACGAGCGACGAGCTTTCCCGCCTGCTTGATGGGCTGTGCCTGACCGAGCAGTACAGCCAGGAGCTATACCAGCTGCGCGCGGACGCCCCGACGGAGTTTGGGCAGTTGGTACTGGGGGCCTGGCACCTCTACGGCGCCTGGCAGGCCCGCACCGGCAAGTGGGGCAAAGACCTGACCCAAGCCGAGGTCAGTGGCTTTGTGCATTACCTGCAGCTGGCGCACGAGCAGCTCAGCGGTCCATTTCCCACGCCCGCCTACCGCTGCGAGGCCCGCGCCCGCCTGGTGCGGGTAGAAATGGGCTTCAGCGACGCCGACGCGGCAGTGGAGTCCTTTCACGAAAGCGTTGCCCTGGATCCGGGCAAGTTCTGGGCCCATCACCACCTCTTCAAAGTAGCCTCGCCCAAGTGGCTCGGCAGTCAGCCCGAGCTGCTGGGCTACATCGAATCCGTGGCGGAGCCGCAGGTGCAGTACGCGCTGTGGCTGATGTACTTGGTCGAGATGTACAGCGACGCCGACACCGAAGACGAGGCGACGGCCCAGAGCCGCTGGTACGCCGCGCACCGAGAGCTGCTGCAGCGGGTGCTGGCCCAGCCGCCGCTGCCCGTCGACAACTCATTGGTCGCGGTGTACGCCAACAACTACCTCGCCTGCCTCTACCACCTGCTGGGCGAACGTGCCCGCCGCGACGCGCTGCTGGAGCAGCTGGCGCCGCGGTTTACGCCCTACCCCTGGGCTTACCTGGGCATCGAATCGGAGCGCGACGAGGTCATGCACCGCCTTCGCGGCTCCGCCGCCCTGCCCCGGCCATGACCAAAGCCGAACTGCGCCAGCAGATGCTGGCCCGGCGCCGGGCGCTGCCACCGGCCGAGCTGGCCCGGCGCAGCGCGCAGGTGGCCGCGCAGCTGTTTGCCGGCTTCGACGTGGGGAGTTGGCGCACCGTCCACGTCTTTTTGCCCATACAGCGGCGGCAGGAGCTGGACACCTGGCCCCTGATCCGGCGGCTGTGGGCCGAGTGGCCGGCCGTGCGCGTGGTCGTGCCCGTGGTGCAGGCCGACGGCCTGCTGACGCACCAACGGCTCACGCCCGAAACGCCGCTGCATGCAAGCGCCTGGGGCATCCCGGAGCCGGTGGCCGCCCCGGTGGTGGCGCCGGCCGACATCGACGCCGTGCTGCTGCCGCTGCTGGCTTTCGACGAGCAGGGGCAGCGCGTGGGCTACGGCAAGGGCTTTTACGACCGGTTTCTGCTCGATTGCCCGCACGCCCGGCGCATCGGACTGAGCCTGGAGCCGCCCGTGACGCGCATCACCGACGTGTGGCCCGGCGACGTGCCGCTGCACGCCTGCGTGACGCCGGAGCGGGTGTGGCATTTTGCGGCGGATAACCAGGCTTAGTGGGCAATACCGGTCAGGTCGGAACCGTTGGGAAAGGTGTCGTTCACGCTTTCGAACCCTCATCCCCCATGGCCGAAATCCAAGCCGCCGCCCAGCCCCGGGGCACCAAGCCCCGCGCCAAAAAGCACGCGTTTCGCCTCGACATGACGCCCATGGTCGATTTGGCGTTTCTGCTGCTGACCTTTTTCATGCTCACCACCACTTTCGCCCGGCCCAACGTGATGCAGCTGACCATGCCCGACAGCCACGGGGAACCGACGTCCGTTGGGCAAAAGAACGCCTTGACCTTGCTGCTGGACAAAAACCAGCAGGTGCACTATTTCTTCGGGCAGAATGCCCCCAACGCCCGGCCCGAACTGCACACCACCAACTTTGGCGCGGAAGGACTGCGGCGGGTGCTGCTGGAGCAGCGGCAGCGCAACCCCAGAATCACGGTGCTGATCAAAACTACCCCGGCCGCGACTTACGGCGACATGGTGGACGCGCTGGACGAAATGACCATCACCGGCCAGAAAAAGTACGCTGTGGTGGACACCGACGCGCAAGATCTGGCTTTGTTGACTGAAACCGCACGCTAAGGGCGGGCGGATTGTAAGCAACACTCTCTCAGCGCAGCCGGGATACCGAGCCGCCGGCGTCGGGTCGGTGGGTGCTTCAGGGCCCGGTGGGACTCGCGGCGGCTTTTTCCACCTGCGTAATGCGCGCCTGGCCCCACGGGGCTATGCTGACCTGCACCCGCAGCGGGCCACGTCGGGCCCGGCGCTCCAGCTGCAGGGCGGTGCCTTCGGGCACGTAATAGCGTTCCAGTCCGTAGCGCACCTGCAGGCCCTGGCGCCAGGCGTTGGCAATCCAGCCGCGCAGCACGGCGTGGCCGGCGGGCGTGGAGGCCGGCGCGGCGGGGTACACCGCCACGGCCTCGTAGTGGCCGGCCGCGGTGGGGCGCAGCTCCACGTACACCGGCTGACGCCGCCGGGGCGGTTCCTCGCCCCGCCACAAGCGGCGCGGCAACTGGCTGATGTCGTAGTTCAGCGACACGTACTCGCCGCGCAGCAGGGCACGCGGGTCGACGGGAGACGTGCGCAGGGTGACGGACTGCCCGTAGCGACTGACGGCGTAGCCCGCCGCCGCTACCAGCAGCACAAACAGCACCTGAGCGGCCACTGCCAGCCGCACCCAGCGGGGGCGCCGCTCGGGGGCGGGCGAGAAAAGCAGGGGCGCAGTCGTCATGGCCGGGGGGCGGTGGGCTGATCGGTGGTGGGCAGGTTGCGGGCCTGCCGGCGCAGGTACCAGCTCAGGCCGAGCAGCAAGAGCCCGCCGAGCAGGAAAAACAGCGACTTATCCATAAAGCCCCACGTCAGCTTGAAGTAAGCCACCATGGTGGTCAGCACGAAGAGCACCGTGCCGAGGTTGACGCGGTCGGCGGCCTGCTCGCGGAAGCCGCGGTACAGCACCGAGCCGGAGTAGGCATACAGCACTACCAGCGCGGCCACGGCTAAGGGGAGCCCGCCGGGGAAGTAATAGCCCGGCAGCAAGAGAAGCCAGTCGGCCGCGCTGCTGAGGCGGCCGCGGGCGCGCTTACCGGCCACCGAAATCAGCAGCACCAGCAGCAGCGCGCCCAGGAAACCAATCCACTGGGGCCGCAGCCGGTCGGTGTAGCTGCCCGCTTCGCCGAACATGGCCAGCCCGAGCATGAACAGAAACGCGGCTACCAGCGGCGGGGCCTGCCAGGCGCGGGCCGCGGGCCGGTGCGGCTGCCAGTCGCCGAGGGCGTAGATGAGCATGGCGGGCACGAAAAACCAGGTGATTTTCAGGTGCAGGTGGCTGATCAGCAAGGCCACCTGCCACAGCAGCCCGGTGGCCAGCACGGCCCCGCAGAAGCCGTCGGGGCGGCGCCACCAGTAGTAGCCCAGCCCGCCGGCCAGCAGCCCCGCCGTGGCGTAGCTGTAAGTGCTCAGGCTGCCCACGGTGTAGCCCTGCGCCAGCACCCCGATGCCCACGGTGAGCAGCAGCAGCGAGCGGCTTTGGTAGAGGTAGGTCAGTCCCACGCCGGCTACCACCCAGGCCACCAGGCCCGTCATGTCGTAGCCAATGAGCTGGTAGAGCTGGCTGGTAAGCACGATGCTGGCTCCGAACAGCAGCAGCCCCAGCCCGACCAGCCCGATGCCCAGCCCGCGGTGCCCGCGGGCCAGAAAATGCTCCCCGGCCGCGTACGCGCCCACCAAGGCCCCGATGAGCAGGCCCAGACGCACAGCTTCTGGCAAGTCCTGCCAGTTGGCGGCCACCACGCTCAGGGCGCTCAGCCCCACCAGCAAGGAGCCCAGCAGCGGCAGCAGCCCGATGGCGCGCGGCTGCTCGGGGTACAGCGCCTGCAACTGCCGCAGCTGCTCGGGGCTGATAATGCCCCGCTCGACCCAACCCGGGCCTTCGGTTTCGAGGAATTGTTGACTCATGATGCGGTTTCAACTTACGGCTAAAACCACGTTTGCGTGACGCCGGTCCGGCTACGGCCGAGCTACAGGTCCTCTGGCAGGCGCGTGTTGCGGCCGGCGTTGAAGGCTTTGCGGCCCTGGCGCCGCTGCCGGGATTGTTCCGAGGCCTGCCAGCGGCTGCGCCGGTCCGAGTCGAAGTGCAGGCGGCTTTCGGCCAGCCAGGTGTTCTGGCGCACCATCAGGCCATTAAATGGGCAATCGGGGTAGCCGCAGTCGTGGCGGCCGTAGGTGCCCAGGTTGCGGTGCCGGATGCGCTTGTCCGCCAGCAGCCGCTGCTGATTTCGCCGCAGCTCCTCCCACGCGGCCTGCTCGTCGGCCACGGTTAAGCCTTGGCCTAGGGCCTGCAGGCGTAGGTACGTACGCGGGTCTTTCAGCTGCAGAAACTCGAAAAACTTCGGAAATACCTCGATGGCTGCGTCCCGTAGGCGCAGGCGCTGGGTGGCGTCCAGCTTCTCGTTTTCAAGCAGGCTGCGGAATAGGCCCAGGGAGTTGAAGTCCGAGTAGTGGTGGTAGTTGGCCAGCAGGTGCCGGTACTGCAATTCGGTAAGCTGGTCGAGGCGGCCAATTTTCATCCAGATGCTTAGGCGTACAAGAACACGGGCGCCGCCTCCGCCCGCGGAAACGACGCCCAGGGTACTGATGCGGGCTTGATTTGCCGGCGCGGCTACCGCTTCCAGGCCCGCGTCATTTCGCGCTTGCCCGCCGGGCCGGGCAAGGATTCCACCTGCCAGCCGGCGGCTTTCAGGCTGCGCTTGAACGAGCCCTTGGCGCAGTAGCTGACCAGGCAGCCGCCCGAGGTAGTGGCCGCGTACAGCTGCTCAAACACCTCGTCGGTCCACATTTCCGGCTGCTTTTCCGGCGCGAAGGCATCGAAATAGATAACCTGGTAGGTGTCCTCGGCCAGGGGCAGGTCCTGCAGAGCCCCCGGAATCTTCAGCAGGGCAAACTGCGTCGTCAGGGCTTCGGGCGTGTTCCAGGAGGCTTCGTGCAGCAGCTCGTAGCACTCCAGCAGCTCCGGATTGAGAATGTAGCGCTCGGCACCGAGCTTGCGGATGGTGGCGGCCGACAGCGGGTGCTTCTCGATGGTGTCGTAGAAAATGGGGGCCGTGGAGCTGAGGCTGCGCTGCAGGGTGAGCAGTGCGTTCAGGCCCGTGCCAAAGCCGATTTCCAGTACCCACACGGGGGCCGGACCGGTGGCCTTAGCCAGGGCGGGTTCCAGGCCGGCTTGCAGGTACACGTGCAGGGCTTCCTGCACGGCGCCGTGCGTAGAATGATAATGCTCGTCGAGGGCCGGCACGTAGAGGGTGCTGGAGCCATCGGCGGTAGGGCGTACTTCTACAATCATGGGGAACGGTGAAGAAGAAGGGGGGAACGGAACGTCCTTGCGGCCGGTACGGGGAAGGTAAGATACAGCAAATTAAACCGCCACCAATTCGGCATGCCGATATTTGCGCCGCCGGCGTTTCGTGGGTTTCAACCGCTCAACCGCCCTTAATCGTACGGGCCGGCCGGCAAGTTTCAGTACCGCTCATTTTTTTGCTATGGCCCGCCTCAAAGTTGCCCTGCCCGCCGCGTTTTCCGTCGTCACGGAGCTGCCCGTGCGCATCACCGACCTGAACTACGGGGCCCACCTCGGCAACGACGCGCTGGTGAGCCTGCTGCACGAGGCGCGCGTACGGTTTCTGGCCCAGATGCAGCTACCCGAGTTTGACCCCGTCACCCGGCAGGGCCTGATCATGGCCGACCTCGCGGTGGAGTACAAGGGCGAAGGGTTTTACGGCGACGTGCTGCGCGTGCAGATGGCCGCCACCGACCTGCACAAGTATGGCTTCGACGTGGTGTACCACGTGCACACTACCGCCGGCCGCGAGGTGGCCCGCGCCAAAACCGGCATGCTCTGCTTCGACTATACCACCCGCAAACTGCGGGGACTGCCCGCCGAAGCGGCCGCGCGGCTCGCCGCCGGGTAGTAGGCCCGCCTGCCCGGCCGTAAAAGCCTGCGCCCGAGCGGGAACCTAAGCCGCTGTTTGGTTGTACCTTTGTGCTATGATTACGCTGCCCATTGTCACCAAGCGGGATATCCGCAAACTCACCCTCGACGAGCTCAAGACCTTTCTGGTGGAGCACGGCGAAAAGCCCTTCCGTGCCAAGCAGGTGATGGAGTGGCTCTGGCGCAACGTGGCCCACTCCTTTGCCGAGATGAACAACCTCTCGCTGGCCACCCGCGAGCTGCTCGACGCGCACTTCAGCATCAACGCGGTGCAGGTGCACACCTCGCAGCAGAGCAAGGACGGCACCATCAAGTCGGCCTTCCGCCTGCACGACGGCCATATCGTGGAGGGCGTGCTCATTCCGAAGGACGACCGGATGACGGCCTGCGTGTCGTCGCAGGTGGGCTGCTCGCTCACGTGTAAGTTTTGCGCCACCGGCTACATGGAGCGCAAGCGCAACCTCGACGCGGCCGAAATCTTCGACCAGGTGGCCATCATTGCCCGCCAGGCCGAGGAAAACTTCGGCAAGCCGCTCACCAACATCGTGTACATGGGCATGGGCGAGCCGCTGCTCAACTACCAGAACGTGGTGAAAAGCGTGGAGCGCATCACCGACAACAAGGAGGGCCTGGGCATGGCCGCGCGCCGCCTGACCATCAGCACCGCCGGCATTGCCAAGATGATCAAGAAGCTGGCCGACGACGGGGTGAAGGCCAACCTGGCCCTGAGCCTGCACGCGCCCACCGACGAGAAGCGCAACACCATCATGCCCATCAACGAGTCGAACTCGCTGCCGGTGCTGAAGGAGGCGCTGCAGTACTACCACCAGCTCACCGAGCGCATGGTCACGTACGAGTACATCGTGTTCGACAACATCAACGACGGCATCGAGGACGCGAAGGCGCTGCTGGAAATCACCAAGTGGATTCCCTGCAAGGTCAACCTGATCGAGTACAACCCCATCAGCAACGCCGCTTACCTGAACGCCGACGAAGACCGCCTCATCCCCTTCATGAAGTACCTGGCCGACCGCGGTGTGCAGGTAAACCTGCGCCGCTCGCGCGGCAAGGACATCGACGCGGCCTGCGGGCAGCTGGCGGTGAAGGAAAAGCAGCCGGCCTAAGCGCCGCCGCTCCCAACGACAACGGCCCGCCGTGCAAGTGCTGCACGGCGGGCCGTTGTCGTTCGGGGCTCACAGGTTTCGGGGCCGGGTTGATGTTGGGTTGTCGCCCTACTTGGAGACGCTGTCCAGCCCCAGCATCAACAGGTAGTTGGAGCATTGTTCGGCCATCATAAAGCCAATTTTCTTGCCGACCCGCTCCATCTCGGATTGCTTTTGAATCGACTTTAGCCCGTAGGTATTAGCGAGGTCCTCCATGTGCGCGAGTATGGCGCCCTGCATGGCCGTCGCGAAGGTGCTTTCACGTTCGGCCTTGGTCATCTTGTCCAGCGGATGCTCGGCGTTCTTCTTCTCCAGGCGCTGGCAGATATCAGTCGTGATAAGGCTCAGCACCGCTTTTTCGTTGTCGTTGACGACGGGCTTGTCCTTCACTTCCGCAATGCCCATGCGCATTACCAGGCCCTGCGCCGCCGAGCACTCCCGGGCCAGGCGCAGCACCATATCCCGGCCGAGGGCTTCGCTGGCGGCCTGGTTTTTCTTGCGCTCGGCAAACATCGGCGTGAGCATCTCCATATGCTCGCCCATGGTTTCGGTCATCAGTTGCGTCAGCAGCGCTTTGCTTTCGGCCCCCGAGAGGTCGGCCAAGGGGCGCTGCTCGCCCGCCTGAACGATTTTGGCGCAGAGCGCGGCCGACAGGATGCGCACCGCCCGGGTGTGGCCCGTTGCGGTGTCGCCGGCGGCTACCGGGGCAGCTGCCCAGCCGGTAGTAGCGGCAAACAGGCAAAGAAATACGAGGGAGTAGAATAGCTTCATCCCCGCAAGATAAGGCAGCGGCGGCAGAGTGGCGTGAGCCTGCCTTAGCGGATGCGTTCCAGGTGAAAGGTGCCCAGCGGCGCGGCCGTGCCGCCCGGCGCCAGCGGCCCGCTGCCGATGCGGTCGATGGGCTGCGCGGGCACGGTAGGCTGGTTGGGCGAGGTGAAGTCCGAGCCGCTGTCGGTGCCGGCGTCGTAGGCCTGGGCGGGCACGATGAGGTGGGCCTGCCACTGCCCGTCGTCGCCGAGCAGGCGCTGGGCGGATAGGGCCACAAACCAGTCGGGGCTGGGGGCCACCATGCTCACCAGCGACACGGCCGGGTGCTGCCCGTCAACACGAATGGTGTCTGCCACCCGGCCCGGCGAGTTGAAGGCTGTCGGGTTATCGAGCACGGCCAGGGCGGCGCCGGCGCGCTGCATGGCCAGCAGCTCGGTGCGCAGGGCGCCGTTGTGGCCCAGCTCGGCCATGTCGCGGATGCCCTGGCTAGCCAGCGTACCGGGCACGAACAGCCGCGCCTCGGGCGTGTGCGACAGGCCGATGAAGGGCGAAAAATGCGCGCCGGCGGGGTAGGCCTGCGGGTGCGAGGCCGCGCTCCACGTCGCCTCGAAGGTGACGCGGTAGGTGGCGGCGCCCGGGTCGGGCGTGGCCACGTCCTGGTCGGGGGAGCAGGCCGCCAGGCCGGCCAGCAAAGTCAACAGGACGCGGAGTTTCATAGTGGGCAGCGGCGGATTATTACCTAACGCAACGCCCGCCGGCGCGGATTGGTACGCGCCCGGCTTTATTTCGCCGCCGATTTGATGCGGCCGAAGCGAAGCGACACGTCGAGGTACAGCGGGTAGAGGTAGCCGAATAACACCTCGCTATCCACCGGCGCCAGGTAGCCGGAGGCGATGTTGAAGGTCACGCGCGGCCAGTGCAGGCGCACGCCGTACAGCCCGCCGAAGCCTACGTTGCTGAGCAGGTAGTTTTCCGACGCCAGCGACACGCGCCGGCTTACGCGCGTGGTGCCGCCAATCATCACCACCGGAGCCTGCCCGAAGCCGTCGGTGCCCGTCAGGCCGTAGCCCAGGCCCAGGGTCAGGTTGTGGTTGGCGCTGCCGTAGGTAGTCAGCCCGTACACCACGCCGGCGCCCAGGGCCCGGTCGTAGGAGCCTGCGCCGGGAATGCGGGCGTACAGGGCGCCGGCTCCGACGCTGAGCCGGGGCGTCACCGGAAAGCTCAGCTTGGGCGTGATGGACAGGGCCTGGTTGTGCAGGGGCAGGCCCGGAATGGCCGAGGCCAGCACCCCCACCGAAAAGTTGTCGGTGACGCCGTAATTGGCGCCCACCAGGAATATCCAGATGTCCTGCACGTAGCCTTCGCCGCGGCGCAGGTTGCGGGCCGTCGGGGCAAAAAACAGGCGGTGCCCGTTGCCCACGTACTCCCAGCGCGGGCGGCGGGCCGTATCTACCACCTCCATAGCCGTGATGGTGGCCAGGGGCGTCACCACGCGGCCCAGGTCGGGGGTGTCGAACTCCAGCTCCTGTGGGCGGCGGGCCCGCAGCACGCCCACGAAGGAGGTGCCCGAGCGCAACGTTACGCGGTACGTGCGGCCCACCGAATCGGCAGGGGAAGTGGGGCGCGCTCCGCCCACCGCCTCAGTGATGCGGCCGCGCACGGCTTCCAGCTCGGGAGGGCTGAAGGGCCGCAGGGCCGTGCGGCCGTCGCGCAGCAGCGTGTGCAGCGTTAAGGCGCTGTCGGGGCGCAGGGCGCGGTAAAAGCGGGCTTCCTGGAAGTTGTCGGCCGAATAGTAGGGAAACAGGCCGTACGCGGCCTTTTCGCGGCCGTCGATAACCGGGCCCACGGCCGGGTGGATGGTCAGCAGCCGCGCGGTATCGGTGGGCGCAACGGACTGGGCCCGTGCCGACAGCAGCGGGTAAAGGAGCAGCGGTAACAGCAGCCGGTAGGAATAGCGCATGGGGCGGGAAATGTGCCTCAAGCTAATTTTTTCCCGCCACAATCATACATGTTGCCGGAGGCGGGCCGGGTTAGCTGCGCCAGCGGCCCTCGGCGTGGGGCCGACCGGTCTTTTGTTCTTCCTCGCTTTCGCCTGGCGGCACCTCGCGCACCTCGATGCGCACGGCGTGGGCCTTGGGCTGCACGTGCGCGCCGTAGCAGTCGGCGTACTGCTGGGTGAGCTCGGCGCCGAAGAAGATAATCAGCGAGGAATAGTAGATCCAGACCAGCAGCACAATGATGGAGCCGGCCGCGCCGAAGGCCGAGCCCGGATTGGAAGTGCCGATGTAAAAAGTGAGCAGGTATTTGCCAGCCACAAACAGCCCCGCCGTTACCAGCGCACCCACCCACACGTCGCGCCAGCGGATGATGGCGTCGGGCAGGAAGCGGTAAATCAGCGCGAACAGCACCGTGGTGACGCCAAATGACAGCACAAAATCGACCAAGCGGATAAAGAACACGGCCAGGTCGGGCAGCAGCTTCTGCAGGTAATCGGTGAAAAAGCTGAGCGTGGCGCTGATGACGAAGGAAATCAGCAGCAGCAAGGCGATGCTCAGGATCAGCCCAAAGGACATGACCCGGTCGCGGATGAACTGCTGCACCGCGCCCACGTTGTTCGACGTTTTCACGCGTAGGTTCCAGATACTGTTGAGGCATTCCTGCAGCGTAACGAAAAACGTGGTGGCCGTGAAAATAAGCGTGCCAATGCCCAGCGCTGCCGAAATACCACCCTGCTGCTGCTGGTGAATGGAGGCAATGGAATCCTGGATGACCTTGGCCGAGTTGGCGCCCACCATGTCGTTGAGCTGCCCGAACAGGCGGCCCTGCACCGCCTCCTCGCCAAACAGCGCACCGGCCGTCACCACCACGATAAGCAGCAGCGGTGGCAGCGAGAGCACCGCGTTGTAGGACAATGCCGCGGCCAGACGCAGGGAGTTGTTCTCGTTGAATTGGGCAAACGTATTGCTCACCAACGACGGCAGGGAAGCAAAGCTGAACGAAGAAGCCATGGGTACGGGCCCGTGCGGGCAGGAATAGTTTCAGCGGTACTACGGGCAGCCGGCAAACGGTGTTGGCGTCGGGCTTCAGCGGCGCAGCGTCCACTGCAGGGTTTCGACGGGCGCGGCCTTGATGGCGGCGCTCAGCTCCTCGTCGTGGCGGAACTGCAGCTGGCGCACCGCCGCCGCTTCCACCGACACGGTAAACTCGGCCGCCGCGAAGGGCCAGGGGTTTACCTGCACCGCTTTGTCGGCGGCCTGGCGCACGTCGTAGCGGCGGCCGTCGGGGCCCTGGCTGATTTCCAGGGCCCGCTCCATTTCGGGCAGCTCGTGGCGGCACAAAATCAGGCTGAGCCGGTCGCACCACTGCAGCAGGGCGTAGGCGCGCTGGGCTTCGTCCTTTTTCAGCTTCAGCTCGCGCCGCCAGCGCTGCTGGCACTGGCGCTGCTCGTCGAGGAAGGCATCGAGGGGCTTACTTTGCCCACGCAGCTCCTCGTACAGAAAGCTCAGGTGCATGCTGGTGAGCAGGCTGCGCCAGCGTCCCTGAAAGCGCGCCTGCCGCATCACCTCGGCCGCCTGCTCCGGCGAAAATTCCTTGGTGGTAAAGTCGGCCGGAGCGCCGGCGGGCGTCAGGGCGTAGCGGCCGTCCCAGCGGCGCTGCCCGTCGTCGTGCTGGGCAGCGGCGGCCAGCAGGCCCACCCACCGGTCGAGGGGCAGAAAGGCGGGCCACTGGTGCAGCAGCTGGGCCGCGAGCAGGGCGTGCGCCTGCTGGTAGATGAGTTGCCAGCCGGCGGCGGTGTAATTGACAATCATGGGCGTATGCGGAGCGTGGTGCTTGCGATACGCACCGGCCGGCAGCCCGGATACGCGTGGCGCCACTACGTTTACCCCGGAGCGGGCGCCCCGTACTTGCCGGGCACCTAAAAGCAGTGGTGCCACGACTTTCGGGTCGTGGCACCATCGGGGGCTTACTTCGCTGCGGCGGCCAGCGGGGCCAGGTACTGCGGCTCGGCCTGCAGGTGCTGGAGCATGTCGGCGGTCATGCGGTGCAGGTCGAACTGCGGCTGCCAGCCCCAGTCCTGGCGGGCGGCCGAGTCGTCGATGCTCTTTGGCCAGGAGTCGGCAATCTGTTGGCGCGAGTCGGGGCGGTAGCTTACCTGGAAGCCGGGCAGGTGCTGCTGAATGCTGCCGGTAATTTCGGCCGGCGAGAAGCTCATCGCGCCCAGGTTGTAGGAGGTGCGGATCTTGATCTGCTCGGCCGGGGCGTGCATCAGGTCCAGCGTGGCCTTGAGCGCGTCGGGCATGTACATCATCGGCAGATACGTGTCGGGCTGCAGAAAGCACTCGTAGGGCAGCCCGTGCACGGCGTGGTGGTAGATGTCGACGGCGTAATCGGTGGTGCCGCCGCCGGGCAGCGACTTGTAGCCGATCAGGCCAGGGTAGCGCAGGCTGCGCACGTCGAGGCCGTGGCGGCGGAAGTACCAGTCGAGCCACAGCTCGCCGGCCTGCTTGCTGATGCCGTACACCGTGCCGGGGTCCATCACGGTGTACTGCGGGGTATTGTCGCGCGGGGTGTTGGGCCCGAACACGGCGATGCTCGAGGGCCAGTATACGCGGCCGGTGCCGTGCTCCACGGCGGCGTTGAGCACGTTGAAGAGGCCGTCCATGTTCAGCTGCCAGCCAAACTCGGGGTTCTTTTCGGCCGTGGCCGAGAGCAGGGCGGCCAGGTGGTAAATCTGCTTGGGCTTGTAGCGCTGCATCACCTCCCCGAGGCGGGCGCGGTCGAGCACGTCGAGCTGCTCGAAGGGGCCGGCCTGGGCCAGCTCGGGGTGCTTGGGCAGGCGCACGTCGGCCGCAATGACGTTGGCGGCGCCGTACAGCTGGCGCAGTTCGTGGGTGAGCTCGAAGCCCAGTTGTCCGCCGGCGCCGATTACCAGAATCGTGTCGCCTGTGCCGGTTGTGCTCATACTAAAGCGGGGAAAGGGTGGGGGAATGCAGGTCAGGGCAGGATTGTGCAACGGGCCGGAACGGCCCGCGGCAAAGATACCGGGTTTGGCGCCGCGGAACTTCCCGGCGGGCGGTGCAACTGCCGAGGCCTGTACGGTTATCTTTGGGGTATGATGCACAACACGATACGCGAAGCGGGGGCGCGCTGCCGCCGTTGGGGACTGCTCGGGGGCCTGCTGCTCGCGGTGGCCGCGGCGCCGGCCGCGCGGGCCCAGACGGCCGCGCCCGTTACGTACCGCAACCTGGTGATGGAAGGCGGCGGCATCCGCGGCATTGCCTACGGCGGCGCCCTCGAAGAGCTCGACCGGCAGGGCATCCTGCGCGGCATCGAGCGGGTGGGCGGCACCTCGGCCGGGGCCATTCAGGCCGCCCTGCTGGCCGTGGGCTTTTCGCCGGCCGAAATCGTGCAGGAAGTCAACAACACGCCCATTCAGCGCTTCAACGACGGCCGCTTCATGTTCTTCGGCGGCTCGCACCGCATGATGAAGCAGTACGGCTGGTACCGCGGCGACGCGCTGGCCGAGCACCTGGCCCGGCTGGTGGCCCGCAAAACCGGCCAGCCCGACCTCACGCTGCTGCAGCTGCACCAGCTGGCCCAGCAGCAGCCCGGCCGCTTCCGCGACCTGTACACCACCGGCACCAATGTTACGCTGCAGCGCGTGCAGGTGCTCAGCTACGAAACCCACCCGCAGATGCGCGTGGCCGACGCGGTGCGCATTTCCATGAGCATCCCGCTGTACTTCCGCGCCGTGCTCCTGGACGAGCAGAACAACGTCATCCGCGGCAAGCCCGCCAAGGGCCAGCCCGTGCAGGTGATGGTCGACGGCGGGATGCTAGCCAACTACCCCGTCGACCTGTTCGACAAGCCGCGCTACCTGCCCGCTGGCCTGCCCCCGGCGCCGCCCGATGCCCGCGGCAACGTGTTCAACCCCGAAACGCTGGGCCTGCGCGTCGACCGGCCGGAGCAGATTGCGCTGGACACCCTCGCCAGCGGCCGGCAGGCCCTGGCCCCTTACGCAATCCACGACTTCCCGTCCTACATCGGGGCGCTCTACAACCTGACGGAGGAAAACCTGAACCCCACCCAGGCCTGCGACTGGAGCCGCACCATCAGCATCAACACGGCCGGGTTCAGCCCGAAGATCAAGCGCATGTCCGACGCGGAGAAGAAGCAGCTCATGGACAGCGGCCGGGCCGGCGTGCAGGCCTTCGTGCAGCGGGCGCAGGTACGGCGGTAACTACGTAGTGCAAAATCCGCAATTTTCCAGGCTGAAAACCGCATTTATAGCACCGCTACCGGCCCAGGGGCTGCGTAAAAGGACTCGTAGCCCTCGTCAAATGCGGCAACATGCATGGGAATCAGGTGTGGTAACCATGCACGGCGAGCGGCTCGAATGCGCCAGCTTCCGAGAAGCTGACCCATGACCAAGCGCCCCTCCGGCAGACGGCCGGAGGGGCGCTTGGCGTTTTATCGGCCGGCTAGGCGGCTTTGATAAGGGCTTACCCTGCGGCAGGCGGCGCTGGGTGAGCTACCTGCAAACGCTCCTGGGAAGGCCAGTCCACAGCCAGAAGGCGGTAACGGTTGGATGGTTTTCGCCGCGGCGGGCCATGCGGGAAGGATCAGGGAGACAAAAAGGTTTCGGGGCCTAGCCCCGGCCGCGGCGCGGCAAGCGGTGGTGTGCCCAAGAGTTGGCCGGCGGTGCAGACAGCATAACGAAGCGGCGATGTCCGGGAGCAAGCCTCGTCCGGTTGGCGGGCAAGCAGCCACTGCAAACGATTTTATTTAGAATAATTCTAATCAATTGTGTCAACTTTATCATAAAGTGGCGTTTGGGTTTTACTAATCGGAGGCTAGGGCTTTGCTTTGGGTGTTCTTTGGAATTATTCCAAATAAAGCTGCCGCATGAACTCATCTTATCTATTTGGCCTAACTGCCGTTTTTTCGGCCGCTGCGTCGCCCGCTTGGGCCCAGCAAGCCGCCGCCATCCGAGGCACCGTTACCACCCAGGACGGCTCACCCGCCGAAGCCGTCACGGTGGGCCTGAAGGGCCGCTCCCAGGGCGCCATCACCAACAGCCGGGGCCAGTTCGTGATTGAGCGCGTACGCGACGGGCAGTACACGGTGGTGGTGTCGGCCGTAGGGCTGAAAACGGCCGAGCAGCAAGTGACGGTCAGCGGCGGGCAGGCCGGGCCGGTGGACTTCGTGCTGGCCGAAAACGCCCAGCAGCTGCGCGAGGTGACGGTGCAGGGCAACCGCATCAATAAGTTCGTGCGCCGCGAGTCGGTGGACGTGAACAAGATGCCGCTCACCAACCTCGAAAACCCGCAGGTGTACGCCACGGTGGGCAAGGAGCTGCTGACCGAGCAGCTGGTGTTTACGGCCGACGATGCGACGCGCAACGTGCCGGGCCTGCAGAAAATGTGGGAAGCCACCGGCCGCAGCGGCGACGGGGGCGCCTACTACGCCTCGCGGGGCTTCGTGGTATCGAGCCAGCTGCGCAACGGCGTGGCCGGCAACGTGACCGGCGACATCGACGCGGTGAACCTGGAAAAGCTGGAGGTCATCAAAGGGCCCTCGGGCACGCTGTTCGGCTCGGCGCTGACCTCGTACGGCGGCCTGCTCAACCGCGTGACCAAAAAGCCGATCGACACCTTCCAGGGCGAAGTGGCCGTGGCCGCCGGCTCCTACGGCTTTCACCGCGTGAGTGCCGACGTGAACCTGGTGGACCAGAACGCGCCGGCCGACGAGCCGAAGACGCTGGCTTTCCGCCTGAACACGGCCTACACCTACGAGGACAACTTCCAGAACCGGGGCTACGCCGGCTTCAACAAGAACCTGGCCGTGGCGCCCAGCCTGCAGTGGCGCCCTTCCGACAAGCTGACCGTCAACCTCGACGCCGAAATTCACAAGGCGTCGGGCACGGGCCGGCAGATGATTTTCTTCTACTTCCCCTCGGCCCAGCTGGGCGCCGACCGTGCCGACAAGCTGCCGCTGGACTACCGGCAGTCGTACCAGGGGCCGGGGCTGATTCAGGACTCGCGCAGCACCAACCTGTTTGGGCAGGTGCAGTACCGCATTTCGCCCAGCTTCACCACCACCACCTACCTGACCAGCAGCCACAGCTACTCCAACGGCAACGGGCCCTATTTCTACTTGATTCCGGGCACTGATAACACCGTCAACTCGCTGACCCTGGCGCGCGCCGACCAATCGACGCAGAACAGCCGCCGGCAGGTGTGGGAGGTGCAGCAGCTCTTCAACGGCGACTTTCAGATCGGCAGCCTGCGCAACCGCGTGGTGCTGGGCCTGGACTTCCTGCGCTTCGACTCCAACCAGGACTTTCTGGGTGGCGTCATCGACGCGGTGCCGCTCACGCGGGGTGCCGGCAGCTACCGCGACTTCAACGGCACCCGCGTGGCCGCCGCCTACGCCACCACGCCCCCGGCGCACTACCTGGTCGTTACCAAGTCCAACACGTACAGCGCCTTCGCCTCGGACGTGCTGAACCTGACCGACAACCTGAGCGTGCTGGCCGCCCTGCGCCTCGACCACTACGACAACAAAGGCGGCATTTACTACTCGGCCAACGCGCCGTACAAGCAAACAACCCTGTCGCCGAAGTTCGGGGTGGTGTTTCAGCCGGTAAAAGACCGGGTGGCTTTCTTCGCCAACTACCAGAACAGCTTTAAAAACCCCACCGACGGCAACTACTTCGGGCTGGGCGGCGCCTCGGTGACGGCCAAGCAGGAGCAGGCCAATCAGTGGGAGGCCGGCGTGAAGCTGGATGCCGCCGAGGGCCGCGTCAGCGCCACCGTGAGCTACTACGACATCAAGGTGAAAGACATGCTGCGCACCCTGCCGCTGAATCAGCAGACGGTGCAGGGGCTCAACCTGCAAACCCAGGACGGCGCCCAGCTCAGCCGCGGCGTGGAGCTCAACCTGACGGCCAACCCCGTGACGGGCCTGAACGTGGTGGCCGGCTTTGCCTACAACGACTCCAAGTTTGAAAAAGCCACCGAGGACATCAACGGCCGCCGGCCCAACACCGCTTCCTCGCCCTACCTGGCCAACGCCTGGGTAAGCTACCGGCAGCCCGAGGGCGCGCTGCGCGGCCTGGGGGCGGGTTTCGGCGGCAACTACGCCAGCGAGAACCGCATTCAGAACACGGCCACCAACGTGTTTACGCTGCCCAGCTACACGGTGCTCAACGCCAGCATCTTCTACGACCAGCCCAAGTTTCGCCTCGCAGCCAAGGTGGACAACCTCACCGACCAGCAGTACTGGACCGGCTACACCACCATGAACCCGCAGAAGCTGCGCAGCATCATCGGCAGCATCAGCTACAAGTTCTAGGCCGCACCGGCAGCGCCGCCGGGGGCGGCGGTTTCGGGGGCAGCGGCGGCGAAGTAGTGAGTGAACGGTGGCCGCTGCTGACCTCGGACCGGCGCCCCCAGCGGCGCTGCCGACGGGCTTTGTACCTTTTTCTTTACTGCTTGGCCAATGACGCGCTTCAAACAAGCCATCGGCAAAATTCACCTCTGGCTCGGACTGACGTCCGGGCTGGTCGTGTTTATCGTGAGTCTGACCGGGGCCATCTTCACTTTTCAGGACGACATCCGCGACCTGACCGAGCCCTGGCGCAAGGTGCCGGTGCAGACCACGGCCATGGTGCTGCCCTCGCAGCTGCAGGCGGCGGCGCTGGCCGCGCACCCCGGCGTGGCCGCCAAGGACTGCTGGACCACCTACTTCGGGCCCGAACGCTCGGCCACGGTGTACTTCGTGGACAAGACCGGCGCGCCCCTGCTGGTGTACCTGAACCCCTACACCGGCCGGGTGCTGCACGAGCTGGACTTGCGGACGCACTTTTTCACCATCATCCAGGAAATACACATGCACCTGCTGCTGCCCGAAGCGGTGGCCAAGTGGGTGATAGGCGGAAGCATCAGCATTTTCGTGGTGATGTTGGGCACCGGCATCGTGCTGTGGTGGCCCAAGCGCAAGCAGGAGCGGAAGCAGCGCTTCACCATCAAGTGGGGCGCGCGGTGGCGACGCGTCAACTACGACCTGCACAACGTGCTGGGCTTTTACGTGGCCAGCATCGCGCTGCTGCTGGCCCTCACCGGCCTGTTCATGATTTTCCCCTGGATGCTCGACTCGACCATCTTCGCCATCAACGGCGGGCGGCGGTACCCGCAGGATAAGATGGCGGCCAAAGTGGATACCCTGCACACGGTGCCCGCCGCCCGGCAGCCCCTGCCCGACGTTATTTACCGCACGGTGCGCCGCCGCTCGCCCCAGGCCGAAATGGTGCTGATGGGGCCCGTCGGGACGGGCAAGGACCCGGTGTACTGCTGGGCCTACGGCAAGACGCTGCACTACTACCTGCGCGATGAGTACGGCTTCCACCCCGTGTCGGGCGAGGTGCTGCAGTTCATTCCGCACAGCCGCAAGAGCAACGGCACCAAGTTCGCCGACATGAACTACGACCTGCACGTGGGCCAGCTGCTGGGGCCGGGCGGCAAGGTGGTGGCCTTTCTCGGCAGCCTGCTGGCTGCCAGCCTGCCCGTAACGGGGACGCTGGTGTGGTGGGGCCGGCTCAACAAAGCCAAAAAGGCGCCGCGCCGCGTCGCCGTGGCCTAGGGCCCCCACGGGTGAAAAACCGTGTGGATAAGTCCACGAAAAAGCCCGGCCGCATTGGCCGGGCTTTTCAGTTTCAGTTAGACGGGAAGGCGGCTTAGCGCTCGGGCAGGCGCTGGTGGCGCGGCACGTTGAAGAGCAGCGACGTGGCCAGCGGCCCCACGAACATGAGCACCGTCAGCACCGTCAGGCCCGCGTCGGCGGCGTGGCTGCCGAGGAAGCGGCTGAAGCCCGAGGCCGGAAAGAAGTGCTCCACCAATGAAAGCAGCAGCTTCAGGCCCAGCACGCCGATGACCAGGAAAGCCGAGGTTTCGAGAAAGGGGTATTTGGCCATCAGCAGCACGAAGGCCTGCGCCACCAGCCGCATGGCCAGGATGCCGATGAACACGCCCAGGCAGATGAGGATGATGTTGTCGGTGAAGGCGACGACGGCAAACACGTTGTCGATGGAAAAGGCCAGGTCCATGAGCTCAATCAGCGCCACCGTGGCCCAGAACTGCCCGAACAGGCCCAGCGTGTGCCGGTACAGCCAGCTTTGCTCCTTGTCGGGGCCGCCGGCCTCGTCGTCGCCGCCGCCGCGGGATTTGGGGCGGAACTGGTCATAGGCCAGGTAGAGCAGGTAAAGGCCGCCGAGGGGCTTCAGAAACCAGAACTCGATGAGGAAGGAGGCGAACAGAATGCAGAGCCCACGGAAGACGTAGGCGCCGATGATGCCGTAGCGCAGGGCCTTCTGGCGCTGCTCCTTGGGCAGGTCGCCGACCATGGTGGCCAGCACCGCCGCGTTATCCACCGACAAGAGGCTTTCGATGATGATCAGGTTGCCGACAATGGCCAGCGAGGCAAGCGGGGTATCTAAAATTTGCTGCAGGGGAGCGTACATCGTGCAAAGGAGGGAATTCGGCGGCAAACCGGCCGGCTAGCCGCGCCGTTTACGGTCGAGCTGTGACAATACCGACAGTTCGGGCGTAAGGTTAAGTTCACTGCCGGCCGCGCGCCGCCGGCCAGTAGGTGGCGGCGGAGCTTAGTTCAGGCCCACCTTGCCCTTCACCGACTCGAAAATCTTGCGGGAGTCGAAGCCCACGCCGCGCTTGAACACGATTTCCATGCGCCGCAGCTGCTGGATGTCCTGCTCCGGGTCGCCGTCGATGAGCACCAGATCGGCCTGCTTGCCGGCTTCGATGGAGCCGATTTCCTGCTCGCGCCCGAGGTAGATGGCCCCGTTCAGGGAGCTGATGCGGATGGCCTGCACCGGCGTGAAGCCCGCTTCCACCAGCAGCTCCACCTGCCGGCGGTTGGCGTAGCCGGCAATGGTGCGGCCCGCGCCCGTCGGGTCGGTGCCGGCCACCAGCAGCCCGCCCGCGTCGTGGAACTGCTTTTCCCAGCCCATTTCCTTTTTAAACAGGGCCGTGCTGGCCGAGTCCTTGCGCTGGTTTTGCTGCCAGGTTTTGGTTTCGCGCTCTTGCAGCTGCGGAATCAGCGCCTCCAGGCCGCCGCCCAGCACCACCTCGCGGCCGGTGTAGGGCTCGAACACAGGCAGCGTAGAAGTCAGCGCTACTTTCTTGCTGATGAGGAAGCCGATTAGGCTCTGCATTTCGGGCGCGTTGGCGGGCAAGGCCAGCAGGCCTCGGCGGGCGGCGGGGTAGTCGCAATTGTCGGCCTGCTTGCCGGCGGCGAAGTCGGAGCTGGCCAGGAAGCCGTGCTCCAAGTTGTCGATGCCCAGCTCGGCGGCCTCGCGGTAGCTGACGGCGCAGAGGTGGCCGGTGACTTTGAGCTGGCGCCGGTGGGCCTCCTGCACTACGGCCGCGAGGTCGGCGCGGGTGGCGTGCATGTACATCTTGAAGGAGGTGCAGCCCTTGTCGGCCCAGAAATTGGTGGCTCGGGCCGCGTCCGCGGGGCCGTTGATGGTGTTCAGGGCCGGAATATCCAGGCCCGGCTCCTCCATGTAGGGCGCCGTCACGTCGATGTCGGGCCCGATGAGCTTGCCCTCCGCGACCATGCGCCGGATGGCCAGGTCGGTCTGCGGCTCGATGCTGCCGGCGGTGCGGATGGTGGTGGCCCCGCCCGCCAGGTACAGCCGCGGAAAGGAGTAGGGCATCTGCGCGATGTTGAAGTACTGGCCCGTGGGCATGGTGTAGTACAGGTGCTCGTGCAGCATCACCAGGCCCGGAATCAGCGTCTTGCCGGCGCAGTTAATCACCTGCGCGTCCTTGGGCACCTTCACCTTCTTCACGGGCCCCACCTGCTCGATGCGCCCGCCGCGCAGCAGCACGGTTTGGTGCAACTGCGCCGGCCGGCCGGTGCCGTCGATGACTTTGGCGTCGGTGAGGGCAATGAGCGGCGCGTCGGTGCGAATGAACTCGCGCACCTGTGGCGTAAAGGCGGGCTGGCTCTGGGCCTGGACCGTGGCAGGCAAGAGCAGCGGAAGGGCCAGGCGGAGCAGGTGGCTGGGTAGGGGCAGGCGCATGGGGAACGGCAGGAAGCGGTGGGCGGTGCGCAAGTATACGCAGGCCGTTCCGGCCCCGGGCCGCCCGGCTAGCTCCGCAGGCAGGGCCGGCCGTGAAGCATCTGCCCCCGCGGGGTTGGCCGCCGGGCCTCACATATACATGTGGTCAGGCAACGGGTTGGCGGCCAGCGAAGTCTGGCGGCATGTCGAGGGCCTGCGGCCGGCGTTCCGCCCCGCAGTACCTCCGATGATGCAGCCGCCTTAACCCCTCATTCCTTTTCGCGAAGCACCATGAACAAAGCAGCCTTCCTTTCCCTATTGGTCCTCGGGGCCGCCCCGGTCGCCGCCCCCGCCCAGGCCCTGCCGGCCGAGTCGCACTGGCAGGTGGTCAACACCGCCTCGGGCGATTTGAACCTCTGGACGCTCCAGCTACACCGCGGCGCGTTTCGCCTCTGCTCCCAGCCAGGGGCCCTGAAGCCGTATGCCCAGGAAGCAGCGGCCGACAAAGACCATCTGGCTAATAAAACCATTCACGGCAGCCTGATTTACATGACGGGGCAGGCGCGCCGCAGCGGCGACAGTCTGGTGCTGGAGGGCCACTACCAGTCGGTGCACAGCCAGCGGCAGTTCCGCGCCACCATTCACCGCGGGGTCTTTCGGGGCCGCATCTTCGCCGAAGGCAAGGCCGGCACGGCATTGCAGGGCCGCCGCCTGAGCCAGAAACAGCCGCTGCGGAACTATGCGGCAATCATCGATTCCGCCATTCAGACCACGGAGCGCCAAATCTACAACCCCCACCTGCTGCAGCAGGCGCCGTGGCTGGCGTTTAAGCAGCAGCTGCGCCGCCAGCGCCGCACCATTCTGGACGATTACCAGCTCAAAACCGTGTTTGCGCTCGGCGCGGCCCGCCTGCCCTTCAGCCACTTCGACCTCTCGGTGCGGCGCACGGCCGTGGCCCCGGCTGCGCGGAGCAACACCTCCACGGCCACCACGGCCGGCCCGGCGGGCAACGTGGCGCTGCGGGCGCTGTCGCCGCAAACGGCCTACCTGCAGGTGCGCTCCTTTGGCGGCACCCGCGCGGAAATGGACAGCGTGGTAAACCTGCTCAAAGCCAAGCCCTACCAGCACCTGATCATCGACCTGCGCGACAACCAGGGCGGTTCCATCGAGGCGGTGATGCCCCTGGCCCGCTACCTCTCGCCCGACACGGTGTACTTGGGCGCCATCGTCACGCGCCGCTGGTTTGCGCACTCCCCGGTGCCGCCCACGCCCGCCCAGTACCAGCGCCTGCAGCCGTTTTCCGAAGCCAGCTACGCGGGCATTCAGGAAGCCATGCACCAGGCCCCGGGCCTCTCGCTGATTGCCCCGCCCGACCCACAGGCGTTCCAGGGCAAGGTGTACCTGCTGGTCAATAAAGAGACGGCCAGCGCCTGCGAGCCGCTGGTGTACAGCTACCAGCACAACCAGCGCGCGGTGGTGGTGGGCGAAAACACCGCCGGCGCCATGCTCAGCGGCGACCGGTTCGATTTGCCCGCGCCCTTCGTGCTGCGCGTGCCCACCGCCGATTACTACACCGCCGACGGCAAGCGGCTGGACCTGGTAGGCGTAGCCCCCGATGTGAAAGTGGCTCCCGAAGCCAGCCTGGACTACGTGGTCAACACCTTGCTCAACAAGTAGCCAGCGGCCACGCGCCAGCCAGCACATTTGCCTTGCCGGTGCCCACCGCCGATCCGCTTAGTACCCGAAGCGTAGCCGCGCGCGCCAGTAGGTAAACTTGCCTTCCGGCAAAAACCAGCTGACTTCGCCCTCCTGCGGCAGCGTCATGCCGCCGATGCGGGCGTAGTCGCGGAAGCTGCCGCCCCAGGGCGTGGGCACGCCGCGGCCATTCACGTCGCGGAAGCGGCTGGGGGTGTAGACGCGCGTGACCTCGCCCTGCGGGCCGAAGTGAAACTCCAGCGCCACGGTGGTGGCCCCGTCGGTAAGGGTGGCCAGGGCCGAGCGCTCATCCAGGGCGCTCCACACCACGCCCTGCCCGGGCAGCAGGGCCGTGGGGTACCACGGCGCCTCGGCCAGGTAGCGCATGAGGGCGCCGGCGTTGAGCTCAGGCCGTCCGCGTTCATCGACTACCGGAACCAACCCCGCCCACCGGCCCTGCATGGCCCCGACGCCGGCCAGGTAGGAGTCGCGGATGCGCACCGGCAGCACCGGTAACATGCGGATGCTCGCGTCCCACACGAAGCCCGGCGGCCCGGTTCGTACATGGTGCTCGGCCGTGAATGGGCTCCAGGGCCGGGCAGGACCCGTGCGAAACTCGCCCTTTTCCTGCACGCGCGCGCTGCGAATCAGCGGCTGGCCGGGCGTGAGGGCAAAGTGCAGGTAGCGCGCCACCGGGGCGGGCAGGCCGCTGAGCTGCTCGGGCGAGTAAGTGGCCGCCGGGCCCGGCGCGGCCCGCAGCTGGGCCACGGCGCGGGCGGTGCTGCGGTTCCAGTAGGCGGCGCACACGGCCGCCGCGCCCGCCAGGCCGGCTACCACGGTTCCGGCTAGTTTTACCCAGTGTTTCATCTGCGTAAGCTGTTGGGCAGCCCCGCGGCTACCGGTTGGGAAGTGAAGGTAGAGGCCGGGCTGGTTCGAAAACATGACGTTTGTCGGCTGGCCGACCCCACTGCGGACGGTGCCCGGCGGGATGGAGAATCATTGCCCGCCAGGGCGTAGCTTTGATTACGGCTGCCGCCTGCCAACCCGCGCGGCGGCCGTACCTTCGCCTACCGATTCCTCAAGACCCCAATCCGATGTACACCACCCTTCAGCCCGACCTCCAGCAGCAGCTGGCCGAAATCAAGGAAGCCGGCCTTTATAAAAAGGAGCGCATCATCACCTCGCCCCAGGGCGCCGAAATCGAAACCGACGAGGCCGGCGAGGTGCTGAACTTCTGCGCCAACAACTACCTGGGCCTTTCCTCGCATCCCGAGGTCATCAAGGCGGCCAAGGAAGCCATCGATACCCACGGCTACGGCATGTCGTCGGTGCGCTTTATCTGCGGCACCCAGGACATTCACAAGGAGCTGGAGCGCAAGCTGGCCGAGTTTCTGGGCACCGAAGACACCATCCTCTACGCCGCCGCCTTCGACGCCAACGGCGGGGTGTTCGAGCCCCTGTTCAACGAGCAGGACGCCATCATCAGCGACGCGCTGAACCACGCCAGCATCATCGACGGCGTGCGCCTGTGCAAGGCCCAGCGCTACCGCTACAACCACAACGACCTGGCCGACCTGGAAAAGCAGCTCCAGGACGCCACCGCCAAGGGCACCCGCCACCGCATCATCGTGACGGATGGCTCGTTCTCTATGGACGGTACCATCGCTCAGCTCGACAAGATCTGCGACCTGGCCGATAAGTACGAGGCGCTGGTCATGATCGACGAGTGCCACTCCATGGGCTTCCTCGGCAAAACCGGCCGCGGCACCCACGAGTACCGCAACGTGATGGGCCGCGTCGACATCATCACCGGCACGCTGGGCAAGGCCCTGGGCGGCGCCATGGGCGGCTTCACCTCGGGCCGCAAGGAAATCATCGACATGCTGCGCCAGCGCAGCCGCCCCTACCTGTTCTCCAACACGCTGGCCCCGGCCATCGTGGGCGCCAGCATCCGCGTGCTCGACCTGCTGACGGAAAGCACCGAGCTGCGCGACCGGCTGGAGGAAAACACCAAGTATTTCCGCCAGCAGATGACCGCCGCCGGCTTCGACATCAAGCCCGGCGAGCATCCCATCGTGCCGGTCATGCTCTACGACGCCAAGCTGGCCCAGGAATTCGCCGCCAAAATGCTCGACAAGGGCATTTACGTAGTGGGCTTCTACTTCCCGGTGGTGCCCAAAGGCCAGGCCCGCATCCGCGTGCAGCTCAGCGCCGCCCACACCCGTGCCCACATCGACAAAGCCATCCAGGCTTTTATCGAAGTCGGCCGCGAGCTGGGGACTATCAAAGCGCCCGAGGCCCAGCAGCCCGAAGCCGGCCAGGTGGTGCAGAACACCCCGTGAGCGTAAGCCGAGCCCTAACTGTAAACCTGCGGCCCGCCGAAACATCGGCGGGCCGCGGTGTTTTGTCGGGGGCGTAGCCTACCCGGCGCGGCGGGCGCAACAGGTAGGGGGCAGGGTTCGAAAGCGTCTGTCCAGGACATTTGCTAGTGGCAGATGGGGCAAGTCAGGTTATAATCAATACATTTAGAAAATATATAAAACGCTATATGTCTGACGAAGCGCCGGCTTTTTCGCCCACGAAGTATGCCCGGCTGGGGGGCTTGGCTTACCTGATCATCATTGCCGCCGGGCTGCTGGGGGAAGCCTTGGTGCGCGGTACCCTGGTGGTGCCGGGCGACGCGGCCGCCACGGCGCAGCGCCTCACCAAGTCGGCAGGGCTGTGGCGGGCGGGCATTGCCGGCGACCTGCTGATGCACGTGCTCGACGTCGGGGTGATGTTCGTGCTCTACTCGCTGCTCAGGCCCCAGGGCCGGGGCGTGGCGCTGATGGCCCTGATCTTCAACGTGATTCAGACGGCGGTGCTGGCCCTGAACAAGCTGAACCTGCTGATACCCACGTTTCTGCTGGACGACGCGCTTTACCTGCGGGGCCTGGAGCCGGCGCAGCGGCAGAGCCTGGCGTACCTGTTCATCGAGGCGCACAGCTTCGGCTTTGGCATCGGCCTGCTGTTTTTCGGCTTTACCTGCCTGGGTTGGGGCTACCTGATGGTGCGCGCGCAATACCTGCCCCGGCTGCTGGGCTGGCTGATGCTGGTGGCCGGCCTGTGCTACATCGTCAACAGCTGCGCGCTGATTGCGGCCCCGAGCGTGGCCGGGCTACTTTTTCCCTTCATCATGCTGCCCCCGCTCGTGGCAGAAACCTCGCTGGCGCTGTGGCTGGTGGTGAAGGGCGTGGACATGGCCCACTGGCCGCAACCACGGGCCGCCGAGCTGGTGCACGCGTAAAGGCCCTGGCCGAGCGCCGCCGGCTCTATCCGGCCCTCGGGGATAAAAGCTACCTTCCAAGGCGTCTTTTCTTTCACCCAACTTCCTTTGGTGCCATGAAACTGCCTTTTGTACTGCCCTTGCTCTTGGTCGGCGGCGTGGCCTCGGCCTACCTTACCCTGGTGAGGCCCGCCGAGCCGCCCACAGCGCCCCCGGCCCCGGCAGCCAGCAACATCGTCAATGGCGCCGACCAGACCGAGGCCTACGTGAGCTACCTCAAGGGCAAGCGCGTGGCCATCCTGGCCAACCCCACCACCATCATCGGCAAGCGGCACCTGGTGGACAGTCTCGCGGCCCGGGGCATCAACATCGTGCGCATCTTCGGGCCGGAGCACGGCTTCCGGGGCAACGCCAGCGCGGGCGTGAAAGTCACCGACGAAAAGGACCCGGCCACGGGCATCCCGGTTATTTCCCTGTACGGCCCGAAGCGCAAGCCCTCCGCCACCGATCTGGCCGACGTGGACGTGATGATCTTCGACGTGCAGGACGTGGGCTGCCGGTTTTACACCTACATCAATGTGCTGCGCGACGTGATGGACGCCTGCGCCGAGCACGGCAAGGAACTGCTGCTGCTGGACCGGCCCAACCCGAACGGCTACCTGGTGGACGGCCCGGTGCTGGATATGCAGCTGAAATCGGGCATCGGGCAGTTTCCCATTCCTATCGCGCACGGCCTGACCATTGCGGAATTTGCCCAGATGGTGAACGGCCAAAAGTGGCTGCCCGAGGGCCGAACCTGCCGGCTCAAGATCATTCCGGTGAAAAACTACCGGCACGACCTGGAGTACGTGCTGCCGGTGAAGCCTTCGCCCAACCTGAACACCCAGCAGAGCATCCTGCTGTACCCGTCCACCTGCCTGTTTGAGGGCACGGTGCTCAACCTCGGCCGCGGTACGCAGTTTCCCTTCACCGTGCTCGGCGCCCCGGCGCTGCAGGGCCAGTACCGCTTCTCCTTCACCCCCGTCAGCATCCCGGGCATGAGCGAAACGCCGCTGCACATGAACCAGGCGTGCTACGGGCTGGACTTGCGTCAGTACGACGTGCGGGAGCTGCGCAAAACCGGCCGCATCAACCTGGCCTGGATGATTACGCTCTACCAGGCCTACCCCGACAAGGCGAAGTTCTTCGACAAAACCCAGAGCAAGGAAATCGGCAGCATCGACAAGCTGGCCGGCACCGCCGACTTCAAAAAGCAGATCGAAGCGGGCCAGACCGCCCAGCAGATTCGTGCCTCCTGGGAGCCGGGCCTGAGCCAGTACAAGCAGATGCGTAAGAAGTACCTGCTGTATCGGTAAGGGGCGGGGCAGCCTTACGCTGCCACCTCCGCGGCCGAGCGGGCCGAGGACGACGAAGCGGCCGGCCGGGGCTGCGCGTCGAAGAGGAACTCGTTGAGCTTGCCGCGCAGATCGGCCGAGGAAAGGTTGCGCAGCACTTCGCCGCCGCGCACCAGCGACATCTGCCCGGTTTCCTCGCTCACCACCAGCACCACCGCGTCGGTTACTTCCGTCAGGCCGATGGCGGCGCGGTGGCGCAGGCCCATGGATGCGGGAACGTCGGGGTTTTCGCTGACCGGCAGGATGCAGCGCGCGGCCTTGATGCGGCCTCCGGCAATGATGACGGCCCCGTCGTGCAGGGGTGAAGTCTTGTTGAAGATGCTCATGAGCAGGCGCTTGCTCACGGCCGCGTCGAGCAGGTCGCCCGATTCGGCGTAAAACTTTAGGTCCGAGGCCTGCTGAAAGGCGATGAGCGCGCCGGTGCTCTTTCCCGCCAGGCTCTTGGCTGCCTCCACGAAGGGCGTCACCGACATGCGCTGCTGCGGCGTCTCGCGGCGCCAGGAGAACATGCGCATGCGCTCCAGGGCCGTCACCTTGCCGATGTTGAGCAGGAAGCGGCGGATTTCCTGCTGAAACAGGATGATGCCCGCCAGCACGCCCACCGACATAAACTGCCCCAGAATCATGGTCAGCAGCTCCATGCCAGCGGCCTTCACCACCAGGTACACCAGGTAAATGGACAGGAAGCCCAGGAAGATGCGCAGCGCCACCGAGCCGGTGAGCAGCTTATAGATCTGGTAAAACAGGATGGTTACCAGCACCACGTCGACGACGTCGATCCAGCCGATGCGCAGGAAGCCGATGGCGACGGGGTTAAACATGGGAGCGGTAATTAAGTCTCAGGTGCTAAGCGTGTTTTCGAGTAGGCGGATGGTCTGCTCGGCTTCGGCCACGTCGTGCACGCGCACGAGGGCGGCCCCGCCGAGCACGGCCAGGGTATTCAGGGCGATGGTGCCGGGCAGGGCGTCGTCGGGCGTGAGGCCCAGGGGTTTCCAGACGAGGGTCTTACGGGAAAGTCCTACCAAAAGTGGCAAGTCCAACACGGTGCGCAGCTCCGGCAGGCGCCGCAACAACTCGTAGCCCTGCTGCGGCGTCTTGGCAAAGCCAATGCCGGGGTCGAGCACCACGTCGGCGGCGGGCCAGAGGGCGCGCAGGGCCGCGAGCCGGTCGCGGAAGTAGCGCGTGAGCTCCAGCAGCAGGTCCTCGTCGTAGTGGGCCAGCTGGGTCATGGTTTGCGGCGTGCCGCGCATGTGCATCAGGATGTAGGGCACCCGCAGGCGCGCCACGGTGGGGAACATGGCCTCGTCGAGCAGGCCCCCACCGATGTCGTTGATCATGTTGGCCCCGGCCTGCACGGCCTGTTCGGCCACCGCCGCCCGGAACGTATCGACCGACAAAAATACCTCCGGGAAGCGCTTGCGCAGGACCTCCACGGCGGGCAGCACGCGGCGCAGCTCCTCGTCGGGCGTGATGTCGTCGGCCCCGGGGCGGGAGGAGTAGCCGCCCACGTCGAGCACGGCTGCGCCGGCCGCGAGCATCTGCTCGGCGCGCTGCAGCAAGTCGGTTTCGGCCGCCGTACGCGAGCCGGCGAAGAAGGAATCGGGCGTCACGTTCAGGATGCCCATCACGCGCGGGCGGCTCAGGTCGAGCACGTAGCCGCCGGGGCAACGCAGCGTTTGCCGCCCCCGAAATAGCGTATCTTGCGCAACCAGACCAGTCATGGAAATTCGAGCTTGGCGTCCGGTGCTTGGTGCTTAGGGAGCCGCGAAACCAGCGCAGCCATCAAGTGGCTGAAATGGCAACGGCCTAGGCACTAGGCACGAAGCACCAAGCACTGTCTTAAAAATAGCTTTTTCACGTTGAACGACCAAACCCCGCGGCAATACGACCGGGTGATTGCGCAGTGCCGGGCGCTGTTTCTGGCCAAGACGCACGACTACGGTACGGCCTGGCGCATCCTGCGCCTGCCCAGCATCACCGACCAGATTTACATCAAGGCGCAGCGCATCCGCTCCATCCAGGAAAAGGGCCAGCAGTTGGTACAGGACCCCATCGACGACGAGTTCGTGGCCATCGTGAACTACTGCGTCATTGCCCTGATGCAGCTGGGCCTGCCCGCCGACGCCCCGCTCGACCTGGACCCGGCCGCCGTGGCCCAGGCCTACGACGAGCAGGTGGAACAGAACCGCCGCCTGCTGTTCGCCAAAAACCACGACTACGGCGAGGCCTGGCGGCAGATGCGCGTATCCAGCATCACCGACATCATCCTGATGAAGCTGCACCGCACCAAGCAGATCGAGGACCTGCACGGCCGCACCCTGGCCTCGGAAGGGGTGGAGGCCAACTACCGCGACATGCTCAACTACGCGGTGTTCGCGCTGATTCTGCGCGGCGCCGCGCAGGAGGCGGGGTAGGGGCGAGGTTGGGTTTAGGGGTTGAAGAAAATCAGCCGAACGTCATGTCTCGACATGACGGCCTTTGGGCTCACGCCGCTGTTTGCTGAACGGTCTCGCGGACTTCTTGCAGCTGCTGTCGGGGCGTGCTGCTTGCTCGCTGCTGTATTTCTCCTCTGCCCCGAACAATCCGCGTTGCCCGGCCGTTAGCCAGCCGCTTACTTTGTACTATGTCCACTTCCACCGCACCTGCTTCCACGGCCATGACGGCTGGCCGCCAGCCGTCCCACGTCATGCGCACGTTCGTCCGACTCTGCTGGCTGCTGCTCGGCGCGTTGTTTATCTTCTCAGGGCTGATTAAGCTCAACGACCCCATCGGCACGGCTTACAAGCTGGAAGAATACTTCGAGGTGTTTGCCGTTGATTTCGGCTCGTTTTTCCTCTACTTCAAGAACATGGCCCGCACGCTGAGCATCACGCTCAGCTCGCTGGAAGTGGTGCTGGGCGTGGCCTTGCTGCTGCGCTGGAACCTGCGCACCACGCTCTGGTCCCTGCTGGTGCTGCTGGTGTTTTTTACCTTCCTGACGTTCTACTCGGCCGCTTTCAACAAGGTCACCGACTGCGGCTGCTTCGGCGACTTCATCAAGCTGAAGCCCTGGCAATCCTTCTTCAAAGACCTGTTTCTGCTCGGCCTCTGGGTGGTGGTGTTCTTCAACCAGCGCTACCTGCGCCGCGTGTTTGCCAAGGGCACTTTGGGCACCATGTACGTGACGTTTGCGCTGGCCGTGGCCGTGGGCATCGGCGTGTACGCGCTGGGGCACCTGCCCTACTTCGATTTCCTGCCTTACAAGGTGGGCAACGACATCGGCAAGCTCATGCAGCCCTCGGCGCCGCTGCGCTACAAGTACATCATGGAGAAGAACGGCGCGACGCAGGAATTCACCGAGTACCCCACCGACACGCTCTGGAAGTTCAAGCAGATGGTGGCGCTAAACCCCGAGGACGGCCCGAAAATCACCGACTTCCGGGTGTGGGGCGCCGAGCAGGAGGAAATGACCAAGGAGGTGCTCACCGGCAACAAGCTGCTGCTCATCATTCAGAACACCGACAAGGCCGACCGGGACCGGTTCGACCAGATCAACCTGACGCTAGCCGGCGCCGACTCGTCGAAGAAGCAGATTACGCCCATGACCATCACCAGCAGCTCGCCCACCGAGTTCGACGTGTTCCGCCACGAGGTGAACCTGCCCGGCAAGTACTACTTCGCCGATGCGACGGTGCTCAAGTCGATGATCCGCTCCAACCCCGGCTTTCTGCTGCTCAAGGACGGCGTGGTGAAGGGCAAATTCCACTACCACGACATTCCCAGCCGCGCCAAGTTGGAGGAATTGCTGTAAGAGAGTTGGCAGTTGTCCGTTGCGAGGTGTCAGAGCAAAAGCGGCTGTCGGAACGAACTAACAACTGGCAACCCGCAACTGATAACTGACGAATGCTTCTTTTCATCCTGCGCCGCCTGCTGCACGGCGTGCTGATCCTGGCCGGCGTAGCCCTCACGGTATTCCTGCTGTTTCAGGTGCTGCCCGGCGACCCGGTGGCCCTGCTGGCCGGGCAGCGCAGCGACGTGGCCACCCGCGCCGCCATTGCCGCCGACCTCGGCCTGGACCAGCCCGTGCCCGCGCAGCTGGCCGGCTACCTGAACGACGTATCGCCGGTGGGCGTGCACCCGCGCGACTCGGCCGGCGTGGCCCGCTACGGCGGCCTGACCGTGCTGCCGCTGGGCAGCGACAAGGCCCTGGTGCTGAAGAAGCCCTACCTGCGGCGCTCGTTTCAGTCAAACAAGGACGTGCTCGACATTTTGCTCGACCACTTCGACGGCACCCTGTGGCTGGCCCTGGCGGCCATGCTGCTGGCGGCGGTGCTCGGCATCGGCTTCGGCATCGTGGCGGCGCTGCGGGCGCACACCTGGCTGGACCGGGTGCTGATGACCGTGTCGGTGCTCGGCATTTCGGTGCCCTCGTTCGTGGCGGGCATTCTCATTGCCATGACGTTCGGTTTCTACTGGAGCCACTGGACGGGCCTGAACCTGACGGGGCAGCTGTTCGAAACCGACCCGTTTACGGCCGAGTCGCACGTGGTGTGGCGCAACCTGCTGCTGCCGGCCTTTGCGCTGGGTGTGCGGCCGCTGGCCGTCATCGTGCAGCTCACACGCAGCTCCATGCTCGACGTGCTTTCCCAGGATTTCGTGCGCACGGCCCGCGCCAAGGGCCTCTCCAAGGGCCGCACGGTGTGGCACCACGCCCTGCAGAACGCGCTGAATCCGGTGGTGACGGCCGTGTCGGGCTGGCTGGCCTCGCTGATGGCCGGCGCCTTCTTTATCGAGTACATATTCAACTGGAAGGGCCTGGGCACGGTTACCCTGCGGGCCGTCGAAAACCTGGATTTTCCGGTGGTGATGGGCGCCACGCTGTTCGTGGCCTTTCTGTTCGTGGTCATCAACATCGCCGTGGACGTGCTCTACGCCGTGCTCGACCCGCGGGTCAAGCTGAGCTAAGACCGAAGCATGAGGATGGTCGCGCCGCGTACAGCGGTCCGCCCCGCCACCCTTCGTTATCCTGCCTCCTTTCTTGATCATGCGACTCTTCCTCGTCGGGATGCCGGGTGCCGGCAAGACTACCCTCGGGCGCGGCCTGGCCGTGCTCTACCAAGTGCCGTTCGTGGATCTGGACGAAGAAATTGTGCGGCGCGAGGGGCGCGACATTCCCGCCATCTTCGCGCAGGACGGGGAAGCGTATTTCCGGCAGGCCGAAGCCGCCGCGCTGCGGGCCGTGGTAGCGCGGCACGACGACGTGGTGCTGGCCACGGGCGGCGGCACGCCCTGCTTCCACCAGAACGCGGATTTTTTAAACCAGACCGGGGTGGCGCTGTGGCTGGACGTGCCCGTGCCCGAGCTGGTGGCGCGCCTGCGCCACGCCGCCGCTGCCCGCCCGCTGCTGGCCGAACTGCCCGACGCGACGGCGCTGGAAGCGCGGCTGCGGGAAACATTGGCGGCCCGGCAGCAGTTTTATGCACGGGCTGCTTTGCGCTGCCAGGGCGTGCATTGTACTTTGGAAGCCGTGCACGCGTTGATTACACGCTACCAAGCCACGGCCTAACCTTTTCGCGGTGGGTGCGTTTGCGCGCTGGTGGCTACTTTTGCCATGGAATCACACCTTCCCTTACCCCTTATGGAACAAAAGGCTGCTCCTGCGTCGGGCCAACTTCACAAGCCCAAGCACAAAGGTTCGGCGCAATTGTTTGACAACCCTGTGCTGGAGCGCATGACGCACACGCACATCGCCGCGCCCTTGTCTATCTTCTTCGGCGTTGCTGCCGTTAGCCTTTACTATAGCCTCCGCCAGGGCTTGCTGAGCGGGCTATCGGCGTTTGGGCTGTTTCTGGTGGGGTGGTTTGGCTTCACGCTGGTAGAGTACCTGATGCACCGCTTTCTGTACCACATGGATACGAACACGCCCGCCAAGGCCAAGTTTCAGTACACCATGCACGGCGTGCACCACGAGTACCCCAAAGACAAAACCCGCCTGGCCATGCCGCCCATCCTGACGGTGTTCGTGACCTCGCTGCTCTTTTTCATCTTCCGCTTCGTGTTCGGCAACGCCGGCTTCGGCATCCTGGCTGGCTTTGTGTTCGGGTACGCGCTGTACCTGTTCGTGCACTACGCCATTCACGTGTATAACCCGCCGAAGAATTTCCTGAAATTCTGGTGGCACCACCATGCCCAGCACCACTACCGGCAGGATGAAGTGGCCTTTGGCGTGTCGACCACCATCTGGGACCACATCATCGGCACCATGCCCGGCAACAAGACGGAAGCGAAGTAGCCTCCGACTGGCCCCAACACCGCCGCGCCCGCTCTACACCCCGTAGAGCGGGCGCGGCGGTGTTGGGGCCGTGGCTTGCGCGTAACCGAGGGCAAACCGGGGCGGCCAATGGCCAATCCGTAGAAAGCGCGTTGTGGACAGAAGGCTATTTGACCCGGTGCTTTGAAATAATGGCCAAAGTTGGCTCTGGCCTTTGTATACTTTCGCAGTTAGGGAGGCTGGGTGTTGCGTCGATGCCCGCCTGTTGTACCATATTTTAACAATGTCAGCATGCGCAAACTGTACCGCTTCGGCTTGATGGTAGGATTGGTGGTGCAGGCGGGGGCCGCCCAAGCCCAAATCGCCTTGTCTTCCTTTGACCCCAATACGCAGGATTTCAACACGCTTACCGCCAGCACGGGGCCGGCGGCGTACACCAACAATGTAACGCTGCCGGGCCTGTACTTGGGGTCGAACGTGTATTTTCAGAACTCGCCGACGTTTCCGTTTCCCAGCGGTTTTTACGATTACACCCCCGACCGGGTGGCGGCCAACGACGGCTCCGTAACAACGGCGCAGTTCTATAGCCTGGGCAGCAGTGGTTCCCCCGACCGCGCCATCGGCGGGCTGGCCACCGGCCAATCGGGCACGGGCTACGCCGGCTTGCGGTACAAGAACACGACGGGAGCCACCATCAGGAACCTGGCCGTGACGTACACCATGGAACAGTGGTACAATTCGGGTACCATCGACCAAGCTAATTTTCAGGTGCATTACCGCACGGGTGCTGCCAACGTCGCCGTCAATTCCATCTACGACGCCTCGGGCACCTGGACCCCGGTGTCGCAATTGAACGTGTTTGCTCCGTCGACCACCAAGCCGATTACCAACCAGAACGGCAACGTGGCCAGCAACCGGGTGACGGTGTCGTACACGATCCTCAACGTGAACCTGGCCAACAACGCCGAAATCATGCTGCGGTGGAAATACTCGCTGGACAACTCCACCAACGGCAACGGCCTTGGCGTGGACGATGTGACGGTGACGCCGGAGTCGAATATCTTTTACAGCAAGACCACTGGCAACCTCAACAACCCCAACTCGTGGGGGGCCAACCCGGATGGTACGGGCACCGCGCCGGCGAACTTCACGACCAATAACCAGATTTTCTACGTGCGGGGCGTGGCCCTGGGCAACAACCGTTTGGGTGGCTCGACCTGGACGGTGAGCGGCTCCAACTCAAAGATCGTGGTGGGCCAGGACGGGGAGCCGGCCAAGCTGCTGGTCGCCAGCAACGCCGACATCGACGCAACCATTGACGTGGCAACGGGTTCCACTTTGCGCCTGGAAAAAGCGGGTTCCGGTACGCTGAAGCTGGGTAACCTGAACGTGGGCAGTACCGTGGAGTACACCAGCACCACCGACGCGCACACCATCCTGCCCAAACAGTACAGCCGCCTGCGCGTCATCGGGGCAGGCGCCAAAAACCTGGGGGGACACGTGACGGTAACGGACACGCTGAGCTTCCGCAGCAATGCCGACGTGTCATTGGGCACCTACGACCTGACGCTGTCGTCGGTGGGAGCGATGGTGGGCACCTCGCCCAATTCGTTTGTGGTGACCAACGGCCGCGGCAAGCTGCGCCTGCCGGTAGCCGGTACCAACGGCCAGAACCAGAGCCAGGCCGTGCTCTTTCCGGTGGGCACGTCGTCGGCGTCGTACACGCCGATTGGCATTAAGCAGAACACGGCGCAAAGCCAGGATATCTTCGAGGTGCGCGTCATCGACAACGTCTACCTGCGCTACGACGCGCAGGAAAACCCCGTCGGGGCACCCATCACCAGCGAAGTGGTGAAGAAAACGTGGTTTGTCAGCAAGGAAACGCCCACCATCCCGAATGTGGACGTGCAGATGCAAATGGAGTGGAACGCGACGGATGCGGCCCCGGATTTTGCGACGAACCGCGCGTTTGTGGGCCACCATACCGGCGGTCGTTGGGACCAGGTCAGCACCCGTCCGGGCGCTACGCAGCCGCGGGCCGGCGCCTTTAGCGTGGTGCGTACCGGCATCACCAGCTTTTCGCCCTTTGGGGTGTCGTCCAGCGTCTCGGGGGTGCTGCCGGTGGAACTGCTGGCCTTCGGGGCCCGCTGCACCGGCGCGGTCGTCAGCGCCACCTGGGCTACGGCGCAGGAGCAGGATAACGCATACTTCGACGTGCAGCGTAGCCGCGACGGGCACGTGTTTAACACCATCGGCCGCGTGGAGGGCAGCGGCACCAGCACCCAGCGCCGCGATTACCAGTTCGTGGACCAGCAGCCCGTAAAGCAGCCGGCGTACTACCGGCTGCGGCAGGTCGATGTGGATGGCACCGAGTCATTCTCGCAGATAGTTGTGGTGGCGCCGTGCAGCCAGCGGCCCGCCGCCATGAGCCTGACAGTCGCGCCGAACCCGGGCAGCGACCTGTTTGAAGTCTGGAGCGGTGTCGCACCGGGTACGGTGCTGCATATTTCGGTGGTCAGCGCGACGGGCGTGCCGGTACTGCGGGCCCGGGTCACGGCCGGCGCCACGCGTCCGGTACTCGACTTGCGGGCCCAGCCCGCAGGCGTGTACATCGTGCAAGTAAGCACGCCGACGGGGGTGGAAACCACCCGGGTGGTAAAGCAGTAAGGCCGCATCGACAAGCAAAACGGCCAGGCTGTGCAGCCCGGCCGTTTTGCTTGTCGATGCGGCGTGCCGGACCGTTACCGGCGGCGAAAAAACTTGCTGAACAGCCAGAAGAGCAGCAGCAGCACCACCACCACACCGATGATGCCCGTGATGGCACCGGCCTTGAAGATGTCGCCGATGACTTCGCAGCCGGTCAGGGGCAGCAGCAGCAGGCAAAGTACTAGTGGCAGCCAGGGAAGTGAGCGTTTCATATCAGTGAAGGAGAAAGTACCAGACGAAACAGCCGCGTTTGGGCTGCCGAACTACTTTGCGCATACTGGTGGGTACTGCAAAAGGTTGGGCGCGGCGGACCGCCGCGCCCAACCCGGGAAACGTGTTCTGAGGGAGCGGTGCGCTACCTGCCGGCCGGGGCGGATGCTCGGCAGCCCGGAACGCGGCTGCGGCTGCGGCCGTGAACCATCAAGCCGACTTTCGTGTATCTTGGCGTAATGAGTAACGAAGTAGCCAACCTGAGTCTGGCCGAAGCCACGCGCCACGAGCCCGTGCTGCACTACGCTTACTGCGTCGACGCCAGCAACCGCCCGGTCAACCACACCGGCGACTGGCCCGAAGAGGGCCAACTGTACCCCATCCGCCTGGTGCCGAGCCGCCTCGAGGGCATGCCCCTGATCCACGTGCTCGGCTTCGAGGGCGCCGCTCCCTACTACAACGCTTTCGGCCCGCACCGCTTCGAGGTAGTGGCCGAGGTCTGGTTAAATTAACTGTCCTTTCGCAGCGGCGGCCTCGCGGGCCGTTGCCGAACCAAGCCGGGGGCTGCCGCAAGGCGGCCCCCGGCTTTTTTGTGCCCGGGCAGCAGCAGTGCAATGGAGCTAATTAATTAAAAATTAATGTGTAGCAAGCAACCCTCGTGGCAACGGTTCTCGAAGGTAACAGGCAACCGGCGGGGCCAAACCGCCGGGCTTCCTCATCATTTTTTCCTAGTTTGCAGAACCAGTCCTACGGGCAGCCGTGCAACCACCCAGCCCGGTTCTCACTCCCTGATGCGCTACGCGCCACACCAACCCTTTGCGGTTGGGTCTGGCGTGTGCCGTGTCCCAAGAAAACAGTATTTCCCTTTTCACCCTTTACCACCCCTTTTACGCCTAATGCACACACCCTTACCCCATGTACCGACGCCCACCAGCACCGGCCGCCCCCGTTTCGGCTGGGCCCTGCTGCTGGGGCTACTGCTCGGCGGCACTTCCGCTTGGGCTCAGGCCCCCCTGTCGGGGGCGTACACCATCAACAACGCCCAACCCACCGGCGGCACCAACTTCGCCAGCTTTGGCGCGGCAGCAACGGCGCTGAACACCAACGGAGTAAGCGGGCCCGTGACCATTACGGTGAGCGGTGGGCCGTATACCGAGCAAATCAGCCTGAGCGCGCTGACCGGTACCAGCGCCACGAACCGCGTCACCATCAATGGGGGCGGCAGCAAGATTCAGTTCGGCTCCAACACCTCGGCGCAGCGGGCCGTCATCACCCTGAACGGGGCCGACTTCGTGACCCTGAACAACCTGCAGGTGGACGCCACGGAAAGCGGAGCCTCCACCGCCACGTACGGCTGGGGCATTCAGCTGCTGAACAACGCCGATAACAACGTCATCAGCAACTGCACCATTACGAGCAGCCCCTCGTCCACGAGCTCGACCAACTTCCTGGGCATCGTGGCCAACAACTCGACCACCTCGCCGACGACGGGCGGGGCCGCCGGCACGGCCCTCACCGTGGAAAACAACACGATTGTGGGCGGCTACTACGGCATCAAGCTCGTGGGGACGTCCTCGAACCTGCTGAGCGGCTACCGCATTCGGGAAAACATCATCCAGGACTTCCACAACTACGGCATCGACGCTGACTACACCACCGGCGCGCAGATCATTGCCAACAACATCAGCCGGCCGACGCGCACGGCCGTGGGGGCTTTCTACGGGGTGTCGCTCGGGGCGGGCAATGCCAACACGGACATCGAGAAAAACCGCATCCACAACCCCTTTACCGGCAATACAGCCGCCACGGGCATTGCGTACGGCATCAGCATCTCGGGGGACGACCCCGCTGTGGGAGCGGAAAATGAAGTAATCAACAACTTGATTTACAGCTTCGACGGCGCGGGTACGGAATACGGCCTGTACAATTCCTCGTCGAACAACGTGCGCTACTACCACAATACCGTGGTGCTCGACAACACGGCCTCGGCGTCGGCTTCCGATTCGTACGGCTTCTACCAAGTAACCACCGCCACGGGCATCGAGCTGCGCAACAACGTGCTGGTGGTGCGCCGCGGCGGCAGCGGCGACCGGTACGCGCTGGGCTTCGCCACCACGACCTCGACCATCTCGTCGAACTACAACGACCTGGTGGTGGGCTCGGGCAGCACTTCCTACACCGGCCGCTACGGCACTGCCAACTTCGCGACGCTGGCCGACTGGAAAGGCGCCAACTCGGCGGCTTACGACCAGAACAGCGTGGACGCTGACCCGGCCTTCGCCGGCGCCGCGCCCAACAACTACCGCCCCACGGCCAGCCCGCTGAACAACGCCGGCACGCCGCTCGCGCGCGTGACCGACGACATCACCGGCGCCACGCGCGGCGCGGCGCCCGACCTGGGCGCCTACGAGTTTGCCCCCGCCGCCGACGACGTGGCCGTGGTGAGCATCGACTCGCCCGCTTCGCCGGTAGTGCCCGGCGCGGGCACCGTCACGGTGACCATCCTCAACAACGGCGGCTCGCCGCTGAACTCGGTTCGCCTGGAGTACACGCTCAACGGCGCGGCTGCCGTGGGCCAGACGTTTACCCTGGCCGGTGGCCTGGCTCCGGGCGCTACCCGGGTCCTCACCTTTACCACCACGGGCACCCTGCGCGTGGGCGCCAACCCGCTGACGGTGACGGCCAGCCTGCCCAACGGCAACGCTGACTCAAACCCGAGCAACAACACCCAGACCACGACGCTGTACACGTCCATGGCCGGCACGTACACCATCGACAAGACGCAGCCGACGGGCGGCACCAACTTCGCCAGCTTCACGGATGCGGCCAACCGCCTGAACGGCGGCGGCATCACCGCCTCGGTGCGCCTGAACGTGCTGAACGGCCCCTACACCGACCAGTTTTTGCTGGGCGTGGTGCCCGGCGTTAGCGCCACCGACACCATTGTGGTGGACGGCGGCACCGCCAGCCAGACGCTCAGCTACACCGGCGCCGTGGGCGTGCCCTCGGCCGTGCAGTTGAATGGCACCGACTACGTGACCCTGCAGAACCTGACCATCGATGCCTCGGCCGGTACGACCTTTGGCATCGGGGTGCATCTGGTGGGCCAGGCCAACCACAACCGCATTACCAATTGCGTGATTCGTGGCTCGGCCACCAGCACCACCAGCACCGCCAGCGCCGGTATTGCCGCCAGCGGCACCGTGGCCTCGGGCTCCGATGCGGGGGATGCCAGCAACCTGCGCATCGAAAACAACGTCATCAGCGGTGGTTACTACGGCATCATCCTGACGGGCGCCAGCACCACCAACCGCAGCACCGGCATCCGGGTCATCGGTAACGAAGTACGTGACTTCTACGGGTACGGCGTGGACGTGGAGAACTCCGCCGGCGCGCGCATCATCGGTAACAACGTCCACCGCCCCACCCGCACGGCCTCGACCACGACCTACGGGATATACCTGGTGGGCGACGTGAGCGCGGCAGTGGAAAACAACCGAGTCCACGACCTGTTCACTGCCAACGCGGCCAGCACCTCCGCGGCCTACGGCATCTACACCTCGGGCGACGCTGCGGCCGGTACCGAGAACGACGTGGTCAACAACCTGGTGTACAACTTCAACGGGGCCGGCACGGAGTACGGCCTCTACAACACCGGCGCCAACTTCGCCCGCTACTACCACAACACCGTGTCGCTGGACAACACGGCCGCTACCTCGGCCTCGCTGTCGTACGGCTTCTACCAGACCACGCAGGCCAGCGGCATCGAGCTGCGCAACAACCTGATCAGCGTCACCCGCGGCGGCAGCGGTGCCCGCTACGCCATCTACCTGGCTACCACCACGTCGACCGTCGTCTCGGACTACAACGACCTGTTCGTCGGCACGGGCAGCAACTACTACACCGGCCGCTTCGGCAGCAGCACCACCACGGGGCTGAACTTCGCCACCCTGGCCAACTGGAAAACGGCCAACAACAACGCCTACGACCAGAACAGCGTGCAGCTCGACCCGCTCTTCACGGGCAGCAGCCTGGTGCCCACCAACGTGCAGCTGAACGGGACCGGCTCGCCGACGACGCTTGCACGCGTGCCGCGTGACTTTGCCGGCACCACGCGCAACACGCCCCCCGACCCCGGCGCCTACGAGCTGACCCTGATTGCCAACGACGTGGCCGTGGTGAGCATCGACGCGCCGACGACGCCGGCCGTGCTCGGCTCGAACCCGGTGGTAGTGACCATCCGCAACGGCGGCACCGCCGTGCTGAACTCCGTAACGCTGAGCTACTCGCTCAACAACGGCTCGGCCACGCCCCAGACCTTCACGGGCCTGAACCTGGCTGCCGGCGCCACCCGCCAGCTCACCTTCACCACCGGCGTGGTGCTCGCGCAGAGCGGCACGTTTACGCTGACGGTAACCGGCAGCCTGCCCAACGGCCAGGCCGACGGCAACGCCAGCAACAACACGCAGACCACGACCTTCGACCAGCCGATGCCGGCCAACGACGAGCCTTGCGCGGCCGTGGCCATTGGGGCCGGGGTGTCAGGCTCCAACAGCGGCGCCAGCACCAGCCTGCAGAACGGCATCACGCTGCCCGCCTGCTCGCCCTCGATGTCGCCGAAGGACGTGTGGTTCACCTTCACCGCCACCGGCGCCACCACCCCGCTCTACCTGAGCGGCGACGCGGCCGGCATGGTGCGCGTGTTCAGCAGCGCCAGCTGCGCCAACGGGCCGTTCACGCAAGTGTTCTGCGCCTCCAGCGGCACCGCCAATACCTCGGTAGGCACCGTGACGGTGACCGGCCTGACGAACGGTCAGCAGTACTACGTGGCCGTATCGGGCTACGCTACCAACGACACGCCGGGCACCTTCCGCATCAGCACCACCCCGCTGAGCAGCCGTGTCCAGACCAAGGCCGCAGCCCTGGCCGTGTACCCCAACCCCAGCGCCACCGGCCAATTGACGGTGCGCCTGACGACCCTCACGGGGGCCGGCACGGTAGAATTGCTGAACGCCCTGGGCCAGTCGGTACGTCGGCAAGCGCTGCAGGGCGCCGGGGAGCACCACGTATCGACGCGCGGCCTGGCCGCCGGCGTGTACACCCTGCGCGTGCAGGCTGGCCAGGAAATCGTGTCGCGCAAGGTAGTGCTGCAATAAGCCCTGCCGCGCGGCCGGGTTCCGGTTCCCGCATCCAACCACCGGCCCCGGCGCATTGCCGGGGCCGGTGGTTTAAGTTAAAAAGCCCTTCCGACCACGTGGTCGGAAGGGCTTTTTCCATAATGGCCTACGCGGCGCCCGGGGCCGGCTCCACGGCCCGGATGATGACGGCTGGCGAAGCCGGAAAGCCGCCGTACCGAGCAAGCCGCAACCCGGCGGCTGGGTCGGGCTAGGGGCGCAGCAGCCGGGCACGCCAGCGGCGGCCGTCGGTGGCGGTGAGCTCCACCACGTAGGGGCCGGCCCAGCGCGTCGCGCAGGGTGAGCGTGGCGCCGGGGCCCAGCCCGGCCGGCAGGGCCACGCGGGCGGCGGCGCCGGCGGCCGGGTTGGGGTACACCTCCAGCGCCCCGGCCGGGGGCGCGGCGCCGGGCCCGGCCAGGGCCGTGACCTGGCGCGGGGCCGTGGCCCGCAGCCGGGCTATCCAGCCGGCCTGCGGCCCGCCGCCCACCGGGGCCGAGCCCACGGCCACGGCCACCGAGTCGCCGGCCAGCGCCTGCCAGTCGTAGGCGCGGATCCAGGGCGTGCCGGGGCCGGCGCGCAGTTCGCGCCGGCTCAGCCACTGGCCCGCGGCTAAGAGCCGGTGGATGTAGAGGTAGGGGGTGGGTACGTTGGCGGGCGCCGGCACGGCCGTGTCGTCGTAGGTGGCGGCCAGCAGCGTGCCGTCGGGCTGGCGGTGCACGCGCAGGATGGTGGACGAGCCGCTGCGCCCGGCGGGCAGGCGCGTCTGCCAGCGCACGTTCAGGGCCGTATCCACGGCCACCACTCAGGCCTCGCCGGGCGTGGCCAGCGGGCCGGGCACCGGCACCTGCACCCGGCAGTTGAGCACGTAACCGCCGCCGTTGGGTAACTCCAGCGTGTGACCGAAGAAACGGTCGTACACCTCTATCCAAGCTGAATCTCGAATAATAAGCATCCGGCGGCGGTGCTCCCGTCCCAACGAGTCAGTTAAAATAAGCAGCGGGTGAAACCCGCTCGCACACTGCGCGCTGCCGATGAGCAGGTATCCCCCGTCGGGTCGGCGCACTGCATCGGTACCGTAGGCGTTGCCGTACCACAGCGGCGACCCGTAGAAGCGCGTCCACAACAGCGTGCCGGCCGTGTCGGTGCGCATGAACTGATAACGCGAGGGGGAAAGCGGGCCGCCCACGTAGTGTTGCAGCGTCAGGCCCAGGATGCTGAAACCGCGCGCGTCGGGCAGCACGCAGGTAGGGAAAGCCCAGTTGGCGCTGGCCGAGTACGTGACCCCCGGCAAGGTGTCGCCGGCGGCAGTGATTTTCTGCAGAAAGGGCCGCGTCATCTGGATGCCACCCAGCAGCGGTCCGGGCACCGTAGCCACGAACACCCAGCCCCCGCGCCAGGATTTCAGGTCCTGCTCACCGGTGTGCATCACCCGGCCGCGGCGCTGCCATAGCAACGTACCAGCCGTGTCGTAGCAAGCACTCAAACTTGGGTATTGTGGGCTATCAGTTCCTGCTCCAATAATCCAATACTGCGTTGAAGCGACTCTTAAGCCAAGGAACAAGGTCAGCCGGGCCGGTGGTGCCATGATTATACCTTGCTCCCAGGGCGGCCCTGGACGTTGGCCAACGGCCGGCGCGGCGCTCAGCAGGCCCACAGCGGCGCGAAGCCGTCCGCGCCGTCCAATCTGGCTTAATCATGGCTCACCTGCAGGCGTTGCACGCTCATCGGGTGGCCGCTCATCACTAGGGTGCAGGCGTAAGGCCCCGCCGGCAAGCCACGCAGGTTCAGCACGGCTTGCTGTTGGCCGGTCTTGCAGGCGGCCCGGAAAATAGCCTGCTCGGCGTGCAAGGTGGCGTTTTTGCCGAGCCGGATGCGCAGCCCGTTCACGTGGCGGGCGGGCGAGGAGCGCCCGTACCCGTCGACGTACAACACGGTGCCGGGCCGCACGTCGAAGTAGCCGTTTTCGAGCAGCAGCTCCCCTACCACGTGGTAGGGGCCGCTGAAGGCGGTGTTGCCGCTGATGACGGTGGTAGCGGTGGGCGTGCCCAGCACCTTCACGGTGCTGGCAAACGAGCAGGGGCCCACCTGCACGTTGATGGGCGGCGCGACCTGGGTGGTGCTTATCGGGCTACTGAGCCAGCAGGCCAGCAGCAGGCCGGGCAGCCACGGCCACCGGCCGGTAGGGGCGTTGCGGGGGGAGTATTCGTGGGCATAAGCAATTGAGTATGACAAAAGAAATCATGAAACTACCGGAAGCCAAAGTAGTCGGAATACCTGCCATGTGGCAATCAGGCCCGGGCTTTTGGCGGGGCGTCGGTCACCCTGCGCCCCTGCCCCGCTGCCGCCCGGCTGTAACCTTCGGCCGGGTTTCCGCGAATGTGGTATCCGCCAGCGGCCGCATTGGCCTGGCGGTCATCCTTTTTGTCTTTTCCTTATGAGCCATCCGAATAAACCCCGCGTCAGCCCTGATTCCCCCGCCGCCCGTGCCCTTTCCGAAGCCGGCGACACCCAAGCCAACCACAACGCCGGCCAGCCGGAGCCGACGGACAGTACTGCTCGCAGCACCGAACCTGCTTCGGAAGGCGGCGCCTCGCGCTCCGCGCTAGGCGGCCTGGCCTCGCCGCTGCTGGCCCAGGCCCAGCGCTGGCTGCAGGATAGCGGCCTGCAGGACACGCTGACCCAGGTGCAGGTGCCCGAGCCGGTGAAGCGCCTGGCTGGCCAGACGGCCGACCGCTGGCGCCAGCTTTCTACCACGCAAAAAGTAGTGGGAGGCGCCCTCATCGCGGCCGGCGGGTGGTACCTGCTGAGCCGGCCAGGGCAGTCGGACGTAGACGGCGGCAGCGCCCGCCGCAGCCGCAAAGACCAGGCGGCCACGTTGCACGAACTGCTGCTTTTCGTCAATGACCGCGTGGAGGGCTACCAGCGCGCCGCCGACGAAAGCAACGACGCCGAGCTGAAGGGCTACTACAAGCAGCTGGTGAGCCAGAGCCAGCAGTTTGCCAACCAGCTCAACGCCCACCTGCGCCAGCAGGGCGGCGGCCGCGAAACCGGCACTACTCTCAAAGGCAAGCTGTACCGGGGCTGGATGGAGGCGAAAGCCGCCGTCACCGGCTACGACGAAAAAGCCATTCTCGGCTCCAACGTGTACGGCGAGGAATGGGCGCTGAAAGCCTACCAGGACGCCTTGAAGGACCGCACGCTCACCGGGGCCCTGCGCCTGGAAGTGGAGCGCCAGTACGCGCAGTCGCAGAAAACCTACCAGAAACTGCAGAAGCTAACCAACCAGCAGCGCTAGTCGCAGCGTTGAGTTCAAGCCCGGCGGGGGCGGCGCTACGGTGCCGCCCCCGCTTCTTTTAGGTGGTTGAGGCTTACGTACGTACGGGGCGCAGACGCCCATTGAGTGGGCCGCAGCAGAGCTTGCGCCGGTTTAGCGGCGGGGCGCAGTTGCGGCGGGTGCCAGCTGCTCTTGCCCCCGCCAGCGCCAGCAGACCGTGGCGTTTGCGCTGCCCTTGGTGCAGGGTTCCCGGCTGGAGCCAACGGAAGTCAAGCGGGCTTGCCAAGCCGATAGCAGGTAGTAATCTGTCACTGGAAGCCCCGGAGAGCAGAAAAGGGCTCAGCGCAGCCCCCGGCCGCTCCGGGCGACCAGCGCCGGAGCGGCAGTTGGTGGTCAGCGCGTGGACTGGGGCAGCCGAGCGTGGGTTACTTGAATTTGTTTGTATATTACGTGTGATTGTTTGACTTATTTTTATAATTCGCATGACTCTGGTATCCGGCATGACACCGTCCAATGAGGGCGAGCGGTTGCGCGCGCTGCGTGGCTACCACCTGGTGGGTTCCCTGCGCGACAAAATGCTCGACGAGGTAGCCCTCATCACGGCCCGGCTTTTTGGCGTACCCGTGGCACTGGTGTGGCTGGTAACAGCCGGGGAAGCGCACTTCCAGCCCGGCGCCGGCCCAGCTGGCTGCGCGCGCCTGCCCCGCACCGACCACCTTTGCTCGGCCGCGGTACTTCACGACCACCTGGCCATCTTCGAAAACGGCGCGCGACATCCCTGCGAGCTGGCGAGCCAGCCCGTGGCCGATCAGTTTCAGCTCGGCTTTTACGCCAGCCAGCCCTTGGTTACCTCCGCCGGGCACGCCATCGGGGCTCTCTGCATTCTGGACCACGAGCCGCGCGAATTGGGCGCCACGCCGCAGGCCGTGCTGGCAAACCTGGCCCAGGTAGTAATGGTGTGCATCGGGCTGCGCGCCTCGGCGGCCGAGGCGGCCTTGGTGCAGCCCTTCTGGGAACAGCTGGAAGAAGTTATGCGCAAGCCGCTGCGGCAGCTGCTCATCGCGGCCAACCAACTTCGCCGCACGCTCCCCGACGAGGAAGCACAGGCTGCGCACTGGCAGCAGGTGCACGCGCTGCTGCAGAGCATCATCCGGCAATTGACCTAGCGCCGGCCGCGGCGGCTACCGCCAGCCGGCCTTATCACGGCGCCGTACCCCGCCGAACGCCCGGCCGGCGCTATCTTTACCAGCACTTCGCGGGCCTGAAGCCCCGCCCCGTGCAGATATCCGCCCGCTTTCCTTCCGCCATGCCTGCTGTAGCCGCGCTGCTTCCGCTTTTCCATGCCTTGCCCGATGCGTGCCTGCTCCTGGCGCCGGACTTGGTCATTGAAGCCGTCAGCGACGCGTACCTGGCCATCACCCAGACCCACCGCGAAGCCCTGGTAGGACGGTCCCTGTTCGAGGTCTTTCCCGAGCAGACACCACGGCCCGGGGAGTGGGGGCTGGCTGACTTGCGGGCTTCGCTGGCGCAGGTGCTGGCCACCGGCCGGCCGCACGACATGGCCCGGCAGCGCCGCGACGTGCCCAACCCGGCCATGCCCGGCACCTGGATGGAGCGGCACTGGCTCGTGCGCAACACCCCGGTGCTGGACGAGCAGGGGCAAGTCAGCCACCTTCTGCACACGGTGCAGGACGCGACGGCGCAGGTGCAGACCGAGGTCCAGCTGCACAGCAGCCAAGCGCGTGAACACGCCGCGCTGACCGAGATGGAAATCCAACGCAGCCGCCTGCAGCTGATCGTGGACCAGGCGCCCACCCTGATGGCGGTGCTGGAAGGCCCCGAGCACCGCATCCAGCTGGCCAGCGAGGTATTTCAGCAGATGTTCGGCAACCGCGCGCTGCTCGGCAAACCCCTGCGTGAAGCCCTGATCGAGCTTCGCGGCCAGCCTTTTTTCGGATTGCTGGATGCCGTTTACCGCACCGGGGAAGCCCAGTACGGCCGCGAAGTACTGGCCTACATCGACCGTGACAATTCCGGGCGCAGGGTGCCCGTGTACTTCAATTTCACGTACCGGGCCACGTGCAATGCCACGGGGCAGGTCGGGGGGGTGCTGGTGATGGCCCACGATGTAAGCGAACTGGTGCAGGCGCGGCAGCGGGCGGAAGCGCAGGCGCAGCACACCCAGCTGCTCAACGAGGAACTGGCCGCCGCCAACGCCGAGATGCTGGCTAATAACCGGGAACTGCGGCAGGTGCAGGCTCAGGTGCAACAACTCAATAAGGAACTGCAGGCAGCTAACGCAGAATTTCTGGCCAATAATGCCGAACTAAGCCGCACGCAGCTGCGCCTGCGCCGGCTCAACGATGAGCTGGAAGCACACGTGGTCGAGCGGACCCGGGAAGTGCAGGCCGCCCGCACCGAAGCAGAGGCGCAGCGCGCCCGGCTGGAGCGCCTGTTCATGCAGGCCCCGGCCGCCATTTGCATCCTCAACGGGCCCGACCTGGTGTTTGAACTCGTCAACCCGAGCTACCAGCGCCTCTTGCCCAACCGTCCGTTGCTGGGGCGCTCCTTCCTGGAGGCCGTGCCAGAACTGGCCCGGCACTCGGTAATGGAGGTGTTCCAGCGCGTTTACCAAACGGGCTTTACGCACGAAGAATCCGCTATTCTGGTGCCCCTGGCGCGGGACGAGGACGGGGTGCTGGAAGACCGGTACTTCAATTACATCCAGCAGGCGCGCTACGACGAGCAGAACCGCATCGACGGGGTGCTGGTCTTTGCCTTCGAGGTGACCGAGCAGGTGCGGGCCCGCCAGGCCAGCGAAGCCGTGGCCCACCAGCTGCGCCTCATCACCGACGCGCTGCCCGTGCTCATCGGCTACCTGGACCACGACCAGCGGTACCGTTTCGCCAACCACGCCTACCAAGCGTGGTTTCAGCAGCCCCCCGAGGCCCTGCTGGGGCGCTCCGTGCGCGAGGTGGTGGGCGAGCAGGCTTACCAGGGCGTGCTCGGCTACATCGAGCGCGCCCTGGCCGGCGAGCGGCTCGACTTCGAGGCCCGCATGCCCTACCGCGAAGGCTTTACCAAATACATTCGGACCAGCTACGTGCCCGACGTGCAGGACGGCCGCGTCGCCGGCTTCTTTACCCTGGTGACCGACGTGACAGAGCAAGTGGAGGCCCGCCAGCAGGTGGAAGCCGCGAATGCCGAGCTGGCGGCCGCCAACGAGCAGCTCACGCGCACCAACCAGGACTTGGACAATTTCGTGTACGCCGCCTCCCACGACCTGAAGCAGCCCGTGAACAACCTGCGCGGGCTGTTCGACGAGCTGCACCGGTGCGTCACCTTCGCCGATCCGGCCGAAGAGCAGCTGCTCTTGCCCCTGGTGCAGGACGCGCTAGACCACCTGAGCGTCACCATTGACGACTTGGCTGCGCTGGGGCAGGCGCAACGCGTCAGCGCCATCCCCGCCGAAACCGTGTCGCTGGCCGAGCTGACGGAGGAAGTCCTGAGCACCCTGGAGCCGCAGGTGCGGGCGGCCCGGGCCCGCATCACCACCGATTTTGCGGCCCGGCCCACCATCCGTTTTCCCCGCGCCAACCTGCGCACCGTGCTCCTGAACCTGCTGGGCAACTCCCTCAAGTACGCCGATCCCCAACGGCCCGCGCGCGTGCACCTCTCGGTGTGGGTGGAGGACGAACAGCCGGTGCTGGTGGTGGAGGACAACGGGTTGGGGTTCGACGCGGCCCGGTACCGGAGCGAGCTGTTTCAGCTGTTCCGGCGCCTGCACCACCACACCCCCGGCTCCGGCGTGGGCCTTTACTTGGTCAACCGTATTGTGCAGGCCAACGGAGGCAGCATCGAGGTGGAAAGCGAGGAAGGCGCGGGCGCCACGTTCCGGGTGCGGCTCGGGCAGGCGTAGGGCATCCGCGGCAGTAGCGGGTACCAGCCGCGGAGTGTTGTCGCTGATGGGGGGAAGCGCCCCGCCAATCCGGGTCGGGCCCCGCCCCAGGTTGCGGACCCAACCCCGCGCTGGTCCGGTGCCGCAGTGCCGGCACACGCCCGAAGCCACCACGCTCGGAAGCTACCCGATAATGGGGTTATACTTGCGTAGTTTTTTTAGTTTTCTCCCGTTCTGCCCAGCTCCGGCCGACGCCCCAACCGGCCTTCACCCGCTTTCCTGCCCATGAAGCACCGCGCTTACCCACTCCTTACGCGCCGCGCCGCGCACCTGCTGCTGCTGCTCTGCCTCGGCGTCCTCGGCTTCGAGGCCCGCGCTGAAGAAATCAAGTCGCCCAACGGACAGCTGACGCTGAACTTCGATCTGCAACAGGGCGGCGTGCCTACCTACCGGCTCCGCTACAAGGGCCGCGATGTCATCAAAACCAGCAAGCTGGGGCTGGAGCTGAAGGGCACCACGAGCCTGCAGACCGGCTTCACCCAGGCCGACAAGCAGACCCGTAGCTTCGACGAGACGTGGACGCCGGTGTGGGGCGAAGCCAAAACCATTCGCAACCACTACAACGAGCTGGCCGTGACGCTTACGCAGCCCGAGACGCAGCGCACGATGCGCGTACGCTTCCGGGTATTCGACGACGGGCTGGGCTTCCGCTACGAGTTTCCGCGCCAGCCCAAGCTCGACTACTTCACCATCAAGGAGGAGCGCACGCAGTTTGCCCTGGCCGGTGACCATAAAGCCTTCTGGCTGCCCGGCGACTACGACACCCAGGAGTACAGCACCGTCACGTCGAAGCTGTCGGAAGTGCGCGGCAAGATGAAGGCGGCCACCACGCCCAACGCCTCGCAGACGCCGTTTTCGGCTACGGGCGTGCAGACGCCGCTGATGCTCAAAAGCCAGGACGGGCTCTACATCAACATCCACGAGGCGGCGCTCATCGACTATTCCTGCATGCACCTGGAGCTGGACGACCAGACGATGACGCTGGAGTCGCACCTGACGCCCGACGCGGTGGGGGATAAGGGCCTGATTCAGAGCCCGGCTAACTCGCCCTGGCGCACGGTCATCGTCAGCGACAAAGCGGGCGATATTCTGCTGTCCAAGCTGGTGCTGAACCTGAACGAGCCCACCAAGTTCAAGGACGTGTCGTGGATCAAGCCGGTGAAGTACGTGGGCGTGTGGTGGGAAATGATTACGGGCCGCAACTCCTGGTCGTACACCAACCTGGACAACATCAAGCTCGACTCGGTGGACTACCGTAAGGTGAAGCCCAACGGTACCCACGCGGCCAACAACACCCGCGTGAAGGAGTACGTGGACTTTGCCGCCCAGCACGGCTTCGACGCGGTGCTGGTGGAAGGCTGGAACACCGGCTGGGAAGACTGGTTCGGCAAGCACAAGGACTACGTGTTCGACTTCGTGACGCCCTACCCGGACTTTGACGTGCAGGAGCTGAACCGCTACGCCCAGGGCAAGAACGTGCGCCTGATCATGCACCACGAAACCTCTGGCTCGGTGCGCAACTACGAGCGGCACCTCGACACGGCTTTCCAGTTCATGAACAAGTACGGCTACACCGCGGTGAAAACCGGCTACGTGGGCGACATCGTGCCGCTGGGCCACCACCACTACGACCAGTGGCTGGTCAACCACTACAACTTCGTGCTGGAGAAGGCGGCCCAGCATAAGATCATGGTGAACGGCCACGAGGCCGTGCGCCCCACCGGCCTCTCGCGCACTTACCCGAACCTGATCGGCAACGAAGCGGCCCGGGGCACCGAGTACGAGTCGTTTGGCGGCAACAACGCCGACCACACCACCATCTTGCCCTTTACCCGCCTCGTCGGCGGCCCGATGGACTACACGCCGGGCATTTTCCAGACCCGCATCAGCGCCCTGAACCCGCAAAACAACTCCTTTGTGCACAGTACCCTGGCCCGGCAGCTGGCCTTGTACGTGACGCTGTACTCGCCCCTACAGATGGCGGCCGACCTGCCCGAGCACTACAACCAGCACCTCGACGCCTTCCAGTTCATCAAGGACGTGGCCGTGGACTGGGACGACACGAAAGTGCTGGAAGCCGAGCCCGGCGACTACGTCACCTACGCCCGCAAAGCCAAGGGCCGCAGCAGCTGGTTTGTGGGCAGCACCTGCGACGAGCAGGGCCGCACCTCCAAGATTGATCTGAGCTTCCTGGAGCCCGGCAAGAAGTACACGGCCACCATCTACGCCGACGCCGCGGACGCCCACTACGAGCGGAACCCGCAGGCCTACCAGATCCGCAAGCTGACGGTGACCCGCAAAACCAAGCTGACGCAGAGCTGCGCCCCGGGCGGCGGTTACGCCATCAGCCTCGTGGAAGCCGGCCGCTAGGCCCTTATCGGTTCGTGCCGCCGGAAGCCATTACCGGCAACCCGGCCAACGAAACCCGTTGGCTTCTGGCCCGCGCATCTGCTCGATGCGCGGGCTTTTTTTGCCCGCACCCGAAAGCCGTAGCCTGAAATACCGGCAGCTTCGAGCGGGCCAAATCTTGCGGGCGCACCTCTGGTAGCAGGGGGACTGACGCGAATTGTTGTCCGGGCCGCTAGCCATAAAAGGTGTTCCGGCCACCGAACCCCAAGCGCCGGCAATGCCCGCACAGACCCGGCATAGCCTGTTGCCGGGCTGTCAGAGATGCGCTCCATTCGGGAAGCTGCTTGGTGGCCCGCGAAGCACCGCCTAGATCGAAGAAGGATTGTCGTCCAACCACGACTCGCCGTGCTGGCGGAGGTGGGCAATGACTTGGGTCGGTGTACTGCTTCTGCCCACCCATGTTCGCCTTGGGGCACGGCAACGCCCGCCTCCGTCGACTTCAGAGAGTTCTGCCGCAGATACGGTGATAGGACTGGCAAATCATTTTCAGACCACCGATCTGCATAACAGTACCCCGCTGGCTGCGTACCCATCTATGTTGAGTTTGTTACGCAGCCGCTAGTCACACCCCAATGCCACCTTCCATGAACCAACGCCGCTTACTTACTGCCTCTCTTGTTCTGCTAGGTGGGCTCAGTGCCGCCTGCAACCGCTCCGGCCAAGAACAGCGGGCCCAGCAGCCGGCGGACGCCCCGGGCCAAGCCGCTACCGGCCGCCTCGCGCTTGAGACCCGGGCGGCCAACGTGCCCGAGCAGCGCCCGACGTTTCCCGAGCAAACCCGGGCCGCTAAGCTGCCCTCGGACGTAGCCTTCGAAGTGACGGTACTGGCTACGGGGCTGGCGCATCCGTGGGCCGTGGAACCGCTGCCCAGCGGCGACGTGCTGATCACCGAACGGCCCGGCCGGCTGCGCGTCGTATCGGCCGCGGGCCAGCTGGGGGCGCCCATTCAAGGCGTGCCTGCGGTGTACGCTGAGGGGCAGGGCGGCCTGCTCGACGTGGCGTTGAGCCCAAGCTTTGCCACGGACCGGACGGTTTACTGGTCGTTTGCCGAGCCCCGCGGTGCCGCGGGCAACGCCACCAGCGTGGCCAAGGGGGTGCTGTCCGCCGACCAGCGGCGCCTGGAGCGGGTGCGCGTCATCTTCCGGGCGCTGCCGGCGTACGCGGGCGACAAGCACTACGGCTCCCGCCTCGCCTTTGGGCCCGACGGCCTGCTGTACGTGAGCCTGGGCGAGCGTTCGGACCTGGAAATCCGGCCCCAGGCCCAGCAGCTGGACAGCCACATGGGCAAAACCCTGCGCCTGACCCCCGACGGCCAGCCGGCCCCGGGCAACCCCTTGATCGGGCAGGTCGGCGCATTACCCGAAATCTGGACCGTGGGCCAGCGCAACGTGCAGTCCCTGGCCTTCGACGCCAGCGGGCAACTCTGGTCGGTGGACATGGGCCCGCAGGGCGGCGACGAGCTGAACCGCCTTGAAGGGGGCAAAAACTACGGGTGGCCGCTGGTGACCTTCGGCGAGGAGTATTCGGGCGCGCCCGTTCCCAACGCCGTGACGACCAAGCCCGGCTTCGTGGACCCGGTGTACTACTGGGACCCGGTCATCGCCCCGTCGGGGGCACAGTTCTACACCGGCGACGCGTTTCCGGCCTGGCGCGGCAGCCTGTTTGTCGGCGCGCTCAAGGACCGGGAGCTGGTACGTCTGCAGCTGGAGCAGGGCCGCGTGACGGGGGAGGAGCGCCTGCTTTCCGAGCGCAAGCAACGCATCCGCGACGTGCGCCAGGGGCCGGACGGGGCCTTGTACGTCGTCACGGATGAGGCCAGCGGCGAGGTGTGGAAAATTGCCCCTCGCGCGGACCGCAAGTAATTTCAGCTTTCCGCAGGCAACGGCCCGGCTTGGCAGTTTGCAAGCTGCACAGTCCGCCTCGCGGCTTGGCCTTGTCTCAGGCAAACGTTTTGTAGCGGAACAGTCGCTGGGCTTTCAAGATAGCCCAGGAAATGCACCACTAGCAAAGGGAAAGCCCGGTAGCAGACTTGTTGCAGTCTATTACCGGGCTTTCGTTGCTGCGCTCCCTCCTGGGCTCGAACCAGGGACCCTCTGATTAACAGTCAGATGCTCTAACCGGCTGAGCTAAGGAAGCGGTTATGGCGGCGTTTGATTGCCGTTGCGGGTGCAATATTAGGCAGCACTTGCGGTTTACGCAAACTGTTGGCAATAATTTTTTAATAAAAAATGTTAGTTGGTGATATACAATAGGTTGTTACTGATGGCGGTGGTGTATTGGCGCAGTGGCCGCGGCGCCGGACCGCTGGTAAGCTGGCCCCGCAGGTCGAAGCGGGAGTTGCAGCAGGAGTCGGCCAGAAAGAAGCCCGAGGGGTCCATGCTCACCTTCGCGCAGGTATTGTAAGGCTGGTAAGGGCAGTTGCGCTCAAAAGCCAGGTACGACTGGGCGTTTTGGCGCACCACCACGATGCCCCGCACGCCCGCGTTCAGGTACACGTAGCCGCGGTCGAAGCGCAGGGGCGTGGCCTGCTGGGTACTCAGGTTAATTACTTCGTTGACGACGGCCGTCGGAATAGCCGGCTCCACGCTCGTGCCCGAGGAGCCGCAACCGCCCAGCAGCGGGAGTAGCGCCGCGCAGGCCCCGGCGCACAGCAGTGAAGGTCGGATGGAAAGCTGCATAACGGTAACAACGCGCGAAGGCGGTTTTTGTGTTCAGGCCAGACCGGCCAGCGCAAAATAAAAGCCCGGCGGCTGCAAGGCAGGCCGCCGGGCTTTCAATCGGCATGCTAAAAGCCGGCGTTGCCTGCGTACCCGGGGCCTTGGCGCCGGAGCGCGGCTCCCACGCCAGGGGCCCGCGGGGCTAGTGGATGGCCTCAAACTGGCGCAGGAAGCGCATGTCGTTCTGGGTGAAGAGGCGCAGGTCCTTGATCTGGTACTTGAGCATGGTCGGGCGCTCCAGGCCCATGCCGAAGGCGAAACCGGAGTAGCGCTCCGGGTCGATGCCGCAGCTGCGCAGCACGTTCGGATCGACCATGCCGGCACCCATGATTTCCACCCAGCCGGTGTACTTGCAGATGTTGCAGCCGACACCTTTGCAGATCAGGCACGAAATGTCGATTTCGGTGCTCGGCTCGGTGAACGGGAAGTACGACGGGCGCATCCGCATCTTCACATCGGCCCCGTAGAACTCCTGGGCGAAGTAGTAGATGGTCTGCTTGAGGTCGGCGAAGCTCACGTTTTCGTCGATGTACAGGCCCTCAATCTGGTGAAACACCATGTGGGCGCGGGCCGAAATGGCCTCGTTGCGGTACACCCGGCCAGGCATGATGGAGCGGATGGGTGGCTTCTGGCTCTGCATCAGGCGCACCTGCACAGTGCTGGTGTGGGTGCGCAGCAGGCGGTTCTGCTCCTCGCCGGCGGCGGGCGGCAGGAAGAAGGTATCCTGCATCTCGCGCGCGGGGTGGTTTTCGGGGAAGTTCAGGGCCGAGAAGTTGTGCCAGTCGTCCTCGATTTCGGGCCCCTCGGCCACGTTGAAGCCGATGCGCGAGAAAATGCGCACGATTTCGTCGCGCGTCAGGCTCAGCGGGTGGCGCGTGCCCAGGGCGCCCGGCACGGCGGGCAGGGTGTAGTCGTAGCCCGGGTCGGCGGGCTGGCTGGCGGCTTCGTCCTCGAGCTGCTGGCGGCGCTGGTCAAACTTATCCTGGGCCAGCTGCTTCAAGGCGTTGAGCTGCTGGCCAACGGCGCGGCGCTCCTCGGCCGGCACCGTTTTGAGCTGGTCAAAAAGGTCGGCGATGCGGCCCTTGCGGCCGGTATAGGCAATGCGAAACTGGTCGAGGCCGGCCGCCGTGGTGACGTCGTAGGCCTCGATTTCCTGCTGAAGCTGTTGGATCGTGTCCTGCATAAGTACCGGCAAAGATAGCCCGCGAACGGGAGTGATGCGTACAGTTGGCAGCCCCGTCCGGCCGCGTCCCGCGAAAAGAAGTTGGCTAAACCCGCCGGACTTCCGTATGAGGATCAAAACAGCCCCCTGGGCTACGGGTCGTTGGTAGGTGCTTGAAAGCAAACGGAGTACGCGCCCACGGCTGTTGCCCTTCCACCTCAACTAACCGTATCCTCATGCTTCGCCGTTTACTCCTGCCTGCCCTGCTCACCGGCCTGCTGGCCGTGGCCGAGCTTCCCGCCGCCTACGCCCAGCGCACCGCCCACCCGGGCCGCGGCACCCGCGCCCGCAGTCAGCCTAAGTCGTCCGACGACGTGAAGCTGGCCCCGGGCATGCGCCTGGGCCGCCCGCTGGCCCTCACCACCGATTACATGGGCCGCCCACTCAAGCCCAAAGCCAAGCTTACCTCCACGCCCGTCAAGGCAACCAAGGGCACCGCGACTTCCATGTCGGCGCGGGGCACCACGGCCTCCGGCGGCAAGGCGGCGCCCATCAAGAAAAGCAAGCGTCGCTGAACTGTCCGGCACGGCTTGGGGTTGGGGAGGTGCTCAACGCAAAACGGGGTGTAATCGGCTAGCCAGCACCCACTTCCTTGCGTACAAAGACCTTTGATTATTCCACCCACGCTTAAGATTTACCACATGAAACGGTTGGCACTTCTCGGATTGGCACTGGGCCTGATGACCCTGCAGGCACAAGCGCAGCAATCCTCCAAATCGAAATCGACCACGAAGCAAACCAAGTCCAGCAACGACGGCTGGGGCAGCAGTAGCAGCAGTGGTTGGGGTGGCGGCTGGGACGCCCCCGCGCCCAAGAAAAAAGCCGTGGCTCCGAAAGCCGCCGCGGCACCCGCGGCGGCCAGCGAAACCGCCGCTGAGCCGACGACTCCCGCCGCAACCGCTCCCGCGGCAGCCACTACCACGCCGACCGACGCCGCCGGCGCTGGTGCCGGTGGGTTTGGCGGCGGGGCTTACGGCGGCGGTTCCAACGAGCCCCGCCCGATCGAAGGCACCAGCGTAGCGCCGGGCTCGGCCCTGCGCCCCATGAGCCGCACCCGCTACGATTACCGCGGCCGGCCCATCGAGCAGAAGCCCTCGATGCGTCCGCGCGAGTAGTAGAGCTGGGCCGGGGTTGCCGCCGACCGGTCTGATAGATCCACAAAAAAGCCCTTCCGCCGCGGCAGAAGGGCTTTTTTGTGCCTAAATGAGGGCAGGAATCAAGCGGTAGCCGCTTCGGCCGCAGCTACGGGCTCCGCCGCGGCCGGCCGCGGCTGGGCTTGGTAGCGCAGCGTGGAGCAGTTATCGGGACGCAGCACTTCCTGGGCGGCGCGCAGCACGTCGGCGGGCTGCACAGCCTGCACGCGGGCGCTTTCCTCGTTTACCAGGTTGGCGTCGCCGATGAGTTTGGAGAAGGCCAGGTTCATGGCCCGGTTCAGCAGCTCCACCTCGCTGAACACGATGCTGGCTTCCGCCTGGTTTTTTACTTTCTCCAGCTCGTCGGCCTCGATGGGCCGCTGGCGCAGCTCCTCCACCACGGCCTCCACGGCGGCGTCGGCCTCGGCCAGGCTCACGCCCTGGTTGAGCTTGCCGCTGATGACCAGCAGGCCGGGCTCCAGGGACCCCATCACGGAGGCCGAAATCGAGTTGAACAGGGCCTGCTCTTTCACCAGACGCTGGTAGAGGCGGCTCGACTTGCCGCGGCCGAGCACGTCCGAGAGCAAATCGGCGGGGTAGTAGCCGGTCTCGGCGCGGCCGGGCATGTGGTACACCTTATAGAGGGCGCTCAGCGGCACGTCGGCCGTGACTTCGAGCAGGCGGGCCTCGGTCTGGCGCGGCTCGCGGGGCAGCTGCCGCTCGTAGCGGGTGCCGGCCGGAATGGGCCCAAACCACTTCTCGGCCAGCTGCTGCGCCTCGGCCAGGCTCACGGCGCCGGCCACCACCAGAATGGCGTTGGCGGGGGAGTAGTGCTTGGCGAAGAAGTCGCGCACCTGCTGCGTGGTGGCGTTTTCGATGTGGCTGATTTCCTTGCCGATGGTGGCCCAGCGGTAAGGGTGGTGCTGGTAGGCGAGGGGGCGCAGCTTCAGCCACACGTCGCCGTAGGGCTGGTTCAGGTAGGTCTGCTTGAATTCCTCCACCACCACTTTGCGCTGCACTTCCAGCCCGTTTTCGGAGAAGGCCAGGCTGAGCATGCGGTCCGACTCCAGCCAGAAACCTGTTTCGATGTTCTGGGCGGGCAGCGTGAGGTAGTAGTTGGTGATGTCGGGCGAGGTAAAGGCGTTGTTTTCGCCGCCCACGCGCTGCAGGGGCTCGTCGTAGCTCGGAATGTTCACGGAGCCCGAAAACATCAGGTGCTCAAACAGGTGGGCAAAGCCGGTGTGCTCCGGGTCTTCGTCGCGCGAGCCGACGTTGTAGAGCACGTTGAGCACGGCCATGGGCTGGGTAAAATCCTCGTGCACGATGCCGCGCAGGCCATTCGGCAGGGTAAATTCCTGGAAGTTGATCATGAGGCAAGAGGTGTGGGAGGCGCTAAAGCGTAGTAACCTACGAAAACGGCGCGGGGTTCGGCCGGCGGCAAAGAATGAGTAGAAGCGGGAAGCCCCCGGGCCGGCGCATCCGGTCCGGGGGCGCCGTGCCGTTTTAAAACCGGCCGCGCACGCCCAGCTGCCACACCCGGGCTACGGGGTACACGCTGGCATCGAGGCCGGCTGCCATGGGCGAGGCCCCGCCGCTGCTCACGTTGGGGTCGTAGCCGCGGTACGCGCCGCTGACAAGCAAGTTCTGCCCGCCCACCCACACGCTGAGCTGGCGCGCGGCCGTGTTCACCACGTCGTAGCTCACCGTGAGCTGGCTCAGGCGCAGGTGGTTGCCGCTGGCCAGGTCCTGATCGGTGGGGGTGCGGCCGTATTGGGGGCTGATGTAGTTACCCTGCAGCGGGGCGGGCACGTTGGTATCCTGGCGGGTCGGCGTCCAGTAGTTCAGGGCGCGGACCGAGTTGTTGGTGTAGCCGTTGGGCAGGTCCAGGGCCTGCAGCGTGGAGTTGAACACCTGGTAGCCGAAGAGGCCATCCACCTGCGCGTGCAGCTCCAGGCGCTTGTGGCGCAGCTGCTGGTAGAAGCTGAGCGCGTAGCGCGGCAACCCAGTGCCCTGGCTGCGCGCGTCGGCGTAGTTGCGCTGCCCGTCGTTGTTCACGTCGCGGTAGCGCAGGGTGCCGGCGGCGGGCGTGCCGGCCGGGTAAATGCCCTCCTGCTCGTAGGCAAAGAAGCGGGCAATGGAATGCCCCTCTTCCAGCCCCTGGTACACCAATGACTGGTTGCGGTAGGTCAGCTCTTCCAGCTGGTTCTGATTCAGCGAGGCGGCCAGCGACGAATTTCCCGTCAGCGCACCGGCCCGCCACATCCCGTTCAGGGTCAGCTCCACCCCGCGGTTGCGCAGCGTGGCTTCGGGAGTAATGTAGAGCACGCCCAGGCCGCCCGGCGACGGCACGATTACCGGCAGAATGGCCTGGGCGTGCTCGGTGCGGCGCTGGTAGACCTGCACGTCCAGCGTCACGCGGTTTTGCAGCACGCCCACCAGCAGGCCGGCGTCCAGCTGCCGGGTGCGGTCGGGGGTGAAGAAGCTGCTGGTGCGGCCCGCGCCGGCCCGCAGGGTGAGCGTGCTGAGCGCGGTTTGGTCGGCCAGAAAAGCCTCCTTGGCAAGGTGCCAGCTGAGCTGCCCGCCCGGAAACCAGATGGTTTGGGAGTTGCTACCAGCCTTGGCCATGTCGGCCCGCATCGAGGCCTGCACCTCGTAGCGGCCGCCGTAGGTGAAGCTGGCCGCCGCCGAAGGGCTGTGGAAGGGGAGGTGTTTCTGCCGCAGCTCGAAGTAGCTCGAGCCAAAGCCGATACCCGGACCGCTGATGGCGTACCGCTGCTGGTCGTTGCGCAGGCGGCTCTGAAACTCTTGCCGCAGGTAGGTCAGCGAAGCCGAGAGCTGGTGCCCGGCGCCGAACGTACGCTGGTAGCGCGCCCCGGCTTCGGCCACCCAGCTGTCGGCAAAGGTTTTCGACAGCTCGCTGCTGCGCTGCACCACGCCGCCGGGGTAGCGGATGTCGGGCGTGTGGTTCGATTCGCGCACGTACACCCGCTCGTAGCCGCCGCGGGCGTGCAGGGCGAGGCCGGGCAGCAGCTGGTAGGTGGCGCCCAGCTGGGTGAGCAGGCGGCGCGTGCGGGGCGTGCGGTAAAACTCGGTGGCCCGCTGCTCCGGGTTGAAGTAGGAAAAGCCGTAGGGGCTGGGCTCCTCGTTCAGCGGAGCGCTCAGCAGGGCCGTGCGCAGCACCTGACCCGCGTCGTTGTCGGGGCCGGGCTGGCGCTGGTCGAGCTGGGTGGCAGCGACTTTCAGGTCCAGGGTGAGCTTGCGCACCAGCTGCTGCTCCAGGTTCAGGCGCAGGTTGTAACGGCTCAGGCTGGAGTTGATGACCACACCGGCCTGTTGCAGGTAGTCGGCCGCCACGTAGTAGCGGGTGCCGCCCTGGTGGCCGTCGAGGCTGAGGTGGTGGCTCTGCACGCCCGCCACCCGCAGCAGGCGGTCCTGCCAGTTCACGTCGCCGCGCTGCTGCAGGGTGGCCTCGTTGTAGGGCGGCGCGCCCCCGCCGCCGGCATTGGCCCAGGCCGCGTTGGCCACCTCGGCAAACTGCCGGGCGTTGAGCAGCTCGTAGCGCCGGCGCACCTGCTGCAGACCACCGTAGCCGGCGTAGCGCACCCGCAGCGGCTGCGGCTCGTCGGCCGAACCGCCACCGCGCTTGGTGGTGATGCGGATGACGCCGTTGGTGCCCTGCATGCCGTAAAGGGCCGTGGCCGCGGCGCCCTTCAGCACTTCCACCGAAGCTACGTCTTCCACCGGCAGGCTAGCCAGCGGGTTGGCGCCCGGGGTGCGCGGCGTGGCGGCGTTGTTCAGGGGCTCCAGCGCGCCGGCCATGTTGCTCCACTGCTCCGGCTTCACGTCGTTGTTGTACACGGGCACCCCGTCGATGACGTACAGCGGCTGGCTATTGCCGGTGAGGTTGGCCACCCCGCGGATGCGCACCGTGGCCCAGGCCCCGGGCGCGCCGGAGTAAGGCGTCACCTGCACGCCGGCGACACGCGTAAGGCTGGGTTGAATGGTAGTAGCCGGGTTGGTCTGATCGGCAAAGCGCACCGTGCCCCCGGCCGGGGAATATTCCACCACCGGCAGCAGGCAAAGCGAATCGGAAGGGGCAGGGGCGGGGCTGAGCGGCGGTTCGGTCTGCTGGGCCTGAGCGGCAGCGGCGCTCCATACGAGGAGCGCACCAAGCGGTAGAATTCGATGCATATAGTCAGTAGTAAAAGAAGCGGCGACGAAGATAGATGCGCCGCCCCGCTTAATTGCACAAGCCCGCGACACTACCAAAGCCTTTCTGGGGCCGGTGGCGCCGCAGCCGCTCAGCGGCGCTGCTCCAGCCGGAGCGTGGCGCAGGAGTCGGTTTCGAGCAGCACCTGGGTGCGCCACTGCTGCTCCCATTGCCGGCGCAGCCGCCGCCCGCACACCACCACCGTCTGGCCCGCCGGCTGCTGGCCGATCTGCTCCGGGTAGGCGGCCGTCAGCCAGCCGCCGTGCCGTCGCTCCGTGGCCAGCCGGTAAAAATCCAGTGTGCCGTGGTAGCCGGGGTGAGCCAGGGCGAAGTCGCGCAGGGCCGGCAGGCGCTGCTGCTGCACCCGCAGATGGTCGCCGATGAACAGCGGGGCCTCGTCGCGCCCCAGCGTGGGCAGCGTGCCGATGAAGCGCAGCCGGCCGTACAGCGGCGCGGCCGCCAGCACCAGCATGCCGGCCGTCAGCGCCCAGGCCGGAGCAGCCGGCAAGAACCGTCGCCGCAACTCAGCGGCCAGTACGGCCACGCTCAGCGCCAGCAACGGGTAGATGGGCGCGTCGTACCACTCCAGCTTGGTGCTGGCCGCCGAGATGATGGCCAGGTGGCTGAGGGGCACCACCAGGGAAAGCAGAGCCAGCCGCCAACGGACCGTGCGCCGGGGCGGCCGCAGGCCCAGGGCCCAGCCCGCCGCCGTCGGCAGCAGCCACCAGGCATACTGGTGCCGCCACAGCCGCTCGAAGTACCAGAATCGGCTGTGGGCGTGGCCTTCCAGGGCCGAAAACGCCCGGCCACCCAGCTCGTTTTCCCACACGGCCTGCCAGTAGCCGGGGGCCAGCGCCTCGCGCAGCCCGTACCAGCCGGCCACCCCTACGGCAGCCAGCAGCACCGCCAGCCACACGGCCGGCCGCCCCAGCCGGGAGGTTGCGCCGCTGAGGATGGTAAACAGCAGCAGGCCCGGCAGCAGCAGCGCGCCGGCCACGCCCTTGGTGAGCACCGCCAGCAGGGCCCACAGGGCGCTGAGGTAGGCGTCGCGGGGGCAGCCCTGCTCCGCGTACCAAAACCACTGCAGCGCCAGCAGCGTGGTCCAGAGCGTCAGCAGCCCGTCGTAGTCGCCGGTGAGCACCACATGGTCGCGCAGGTAGCCCGGCGCGGTCAGCAGCACCAGTGCGGCCACCAGACCGGGCCAGGCGCCACCCAGCCAGCGGCGGGCCGCCGCGGCTACCACCAACGCCGTGGCCAGCGCCGTGAGGGCCGTGGGCAGGCGCACGGCCAGCTCGGTAGGCCCCAGCAGCTGCACACTCAGGGCCTGCAGCCAGATGAGCAGCGGGGGCTTGGTGTTCCACAGGTCCGGCTCGCCGTTGTTGGTCGTCACCAGCCACTGCCCGCTGCGCAGCATTTCCAGCGCGCTGACGCCCTGCCGCGACTCGTCCCAGAGCTGCATGGGCAGGTCGCGCAGGCCCGGCTGGCTGAAGAGCAGCAGCCAGGTAGCCCCAAGAATGGCCACGGTCAGCCACCAGGAGGCGTGGCGAGGCGAGTAAGCAGAAAAAGCAGCCACAGATAGCAGAAACGACGAAATTCAGGTGGTAAAGGTAGCGGGCGAAGCCTGTTCAGGAAACGGCGGGAGGGGTTGGATCGGGCAGCAGGAAGCAGGCGGCGCGGGTGTTGAATACCGGCCAGCAGGCTTCACGCAGACCGTTGGCATAAGCCCGGGAGAAGATCAGCGCCGCGCGAGCAGGCGCAGGGTCACGCACGAGTCGGTGCGCACCAGCACCTCGGTCTGGTAGCGCTGCTCCCAGGGCCGGCGTGCCGCCGCGCCGCAGGCTACCACCACCTGCTCGGGCGGCAGCGTGCCGGCTTCGGCGGGCCCGAAGTGGGCTACCTCGTGCCCGTGGGCGTAAGCCGCCGCCGCGCGGTAAAACTCGGGGCTGTCGTTGAACTCGCCGTTGTCGACCACGGCATAGCGCGTGAGGGTGGGTAGCTGCTCGTGCTGCTGACGCAGGTGCCGGCCGTAGAGCAGCGGCGCCTGCTCCCAGCGCCGCTGGTGCAGCTCGCGCAGGCGCGTGAGGCGGTCGGCGTAGGGCCCCGCCACGCACAGCAGCGGGAGCAGCACCAGCACGGCCGGGCGTGGGCGCCAGGCGTAGTGGGCGGCCACGGCCCGGGCGGCCCACACCACGCCGGCGGCGGCCAGTAGGGCCAGCAGCGGGTACACCGGCGCGTCGTACCAGGGCAGCTTGCTGCGGGTAAGAGACAGCACCAGCAGCTGGCTGCCTGCCACGCAGGCTACGCCCCGTAGGTGAGCCGCGCCGGCCGGGGCGCTGGCGGCGGGGCGCCAGGCCAGCCACGCGCCCAGCACGGCTGGCGCCAGCCAGGCGTAAAACTTGTCCTCTGCCAGCCACTTCAGGTAATACCAGAGCGGGCGGTTGTGGCCTTCTAGCTGCTCCACGGCCATGCCCAGCTCGTTGTCGGCCACGCCCTGCAAGTAGCCGGGCGCGGCCGCCTCGCGGATGCCGTACCAGGCCCCCGCCACGGCCACCACGCCCAGCACCGCCAGCCACGGCGCGGGCCGGCGCAGCCGGGGCAATGCGCCCAGCGCGTAGGCGGCCAGCAGCAGGCCTGGCACGGGCAGCAGCGCCGCCACGCCCTTGGTAAGAATGGCCAGCACGTAGCCCAAGCCGGTCAGGGCGGCCCAGCGGCGGCGGCCGCTTTGCAGGTAGTCGATCCAGCTCAGGCTGCCCGCCGTGAGGCAGAGCGTGAGCAGGGCGTCGAAGTCGCCGGAACGGGCCACGTGCAGCGTGGTGAAGCCGCCGGTGGTAACCAAGATTAGCCCGGCCAGCAGCCCGGCCGCCGGGCTGTGCAGCCAGCGCCGGCCGGCCACGTACACCAGCCCCACCGTGAGCAGGGCCGCCAGCGCCGAGGGCAGGCGCAGGGCCAGCTCCGTGGGGCCGAGCAGCCGGAAGCTGGTGGCCAGGGCCCAGAAGTGCAGCGGCGGCTTGCTGTTCCACAGGTCGGGCTCGCCGAGGTAGCGCACCACCAGCCAGTCGTCGCGCAGCAGCATTTCCAGGGCGTTGACGCCGGTGCGCGCTTCGTCCCACTGCTGCGCGGGCAGGCCCCCGAGCTGCCAGAACAACAAAAAACCGGCGGCGCCTGCCAGCAGCAGCGGGGCCACCCAACGCAGTATTCCAGGTCGTGACGCCACGCGGACAGGGTTAAGGTTGGCCGAAGCTACGCGGCGGCGGCCGGATTTAGGGCGGCTGCCGGCCTAGCGGCGGGGGGCGGCCAGAAGTGCGCCAATGGAAGAGAAACGCGCGGCGGTGCTTCGGCCCAACCTTCTACCTTTGCCGCCACCTTTCCCCGAACTCCTTCCACCCGATGAACTTCGACCGCAAAGACTACTCCAACGACGACCTGCTGCGCCTCTACGAAGGCCTCGTGAAGCCGCGCATGATCGAAGAGAAAATGCTCATCCTGCTGCGCCAGGGCAAAGTGAGCAAGTGGTTTTCGGGCATCGGGCAGGAAGCCATTTCGGTGGGCTCCACGCTGGCCCTGCACCCCGACGAGTACATCCTGCCGTTGCACCGCAACCTGGGCGTGTTTACCTGCCGGCAGTTGCCGCTGGACCGCCTCTTCGCGCAGTGGCAGGGTAAGAAAACGGGCTTCACCAAGGGCCGCGACCGGTCGTTCCACTTCGGCACCAATGAGCACCACATCGTGGGCATGATCAGCCACCTGGGCCCGCAGCTGGCCGTGGCCGACGGCATTGCCCTGGCCTCGAAGCTGAACAACGAAGGCAAAGTGACGGTGGTGTATTCAGGCGACGGCGGTGCCTCCGAGGGCGACTTCCACGAGGGCCTGAACGTGGCCGCCGTGTGGCAGCTACCGGTCATCTTCATCGTCGAAAACAACGGCTACGGCCTCTCTACGCCTTCCAACGAGCAGTTCCGCCACGGCTACTTTATCAACAAGGGCCCGGCCTACGGCATCGAGGCCGTGCAGGTGGACGGCAACAACGTGCTGGAAGTGTACGACACGGTGCGCCGCCTCGCCGAGGACCTGCGCCAGAATCCCCGGCCCGTGCTGCTGGAGGCGCTGACCTTCCGCATGCGCGGCCACGAAGAGGCTTCCGGCACCAAGTACGTGCCCCAGGAGCTGTTCGAAGAATGGGCGCAAAAGGACCCGGTCGAGAACTTCGAGCGGTGGCTGGTGGAGCAGGGCGTGCTCGATGAAGAAGCCAAGCAGCGCTACCGCCGCACCATCAAGGACGAAATCGACGAGGCCTGGCGCGTGGTGTTCGACACGCCCGAAGTCACGGTGGACGAGCAGGAAGAAGTGGCCGACATGTACCGCCCCTTCACGCCCGAGGACCGCACCCCCGCCCCGGACGCGCCCAGCACCGAGCGCCGCTACGTCGACGCCATTTCCGACGGGCTGCGCCAGAGCATGGAGCGCTTCCCCGAGCTGGTCTTGATGGGCCAGGACATTGCTGAGTACGGCGGCGTATTCAAGATTACCGAAGGCTTCGTGGCCGAGTTTGGCAAGGCCCGGGTGCGTAACACGCCCCTGTGCGAGTCGGCCATCATCGGCACCGGCCTGGGGCTGAGCATCAAGGGCAAAAAGGCCATGGTGGAAATGCAGTTCGCCGATTTCGTGACCTGTGGCTTCAACCAGATTGTGAACAACCTGGCCAAGAGCCACTACCGCTGGGGCCAGCACGCCGACGTGGTGGTGCGCATGCCCACCGGCGCCGGCTCGGCTGCCGGCCCGTTCCATTCGCAGTCGAACGAAGCGTGGTTTGTGCACACGCCCGGCCTGAAGGTGGTGTACCCCAGCACGCCCTACGACGCCAAGGGCCTGCTCTGCGCCGCCCTCGAAGACCCGAACCCGGTCATCTTCTTCGAGCACAAGATGCTCTACCGCAGCATCTCGGGGCCGGTGCCGAACGACTACTACACCCTGCCGATCGGCCAGGCCCGCCTCGCCCGTGAGGGCTCGGAGCTGAGCATCATCACTTACGGCATGGGCGTGCACTGGGCCGCCAAGCTGGCCGAGGACATGCAGCTCGACTGCGACATTCTCGACCTGCGCACCCTGCTGCCCTGGGACGAAGAAGCCGTACGCCGCACCGTGCAGAAAACCGGCCGCGTCATCCTGCTGCACGAAGACACGCTGACCGGCGGCATCGGCGGCGAAATCGGCGCCTGGATTGCCGAGCACTGCTTCACCTCGCTCGACGCGCCCATTCAGCGCGTGGCCTCGCTTGATACGGCCATTCCTTTCGCGCCCGGGCTGGAGCAGAACTTCCTGGCCGACAACCGGCTGCGGCAGTGCGTGGAAAAGCTGCTGGCGTACTAGGCATGTAGGGCGGGGCCTGGTCGCTTGGGCGTCCGGGCCCCGCCCTGCTAACTTCAGCCTTCGTATTTTCGCCCTGATACCGTTTGGCTTACCCCGCTGCCCTTGTGATTGAAACGCTTCGTTTGCGCCGGCTGAGCTGGCAGCTGCTTGTGCTGGTACTGCTGGCCGGCCCGGTGCTGAGCGGGTGCCGGCTGTTTAAGCCGTACCGCCTGCCCACCCCCACCGGGCCCGTGGTGAAGCAGAAGAAAACCAAGAAGAAGGACCCCAATGCCGTGGAAGCCGCCGACGGTTCCGTCACCGATGCCTCGGCCGATCCGCCCAAGGTGCAGAAAAACAGCTACGACAAAAACGGCCTGCTCAAGAAGCCCAAGCTCAAGCGGCGCCGGCTGAAAAACAAAAGCGGGCAACGCCGTTTCCTGGGCATCACCCTCCCGTTCTGATTTTACCCATTCGTTCCGAAGCTGCGTACAACGATGCGGCGTCAATCCAACTTCTCGCTTATGGTTCGTTCTTCCATGCTGATGCGCGTCATTGCGGCTGGCCTGCTCTGCTGGGGCCTGTCGGCGCTGCCCGCCGCTGCCCAAACCGAGTTTGTGTCGCACAAGCGAGCCGCCCGCAAGTCGCTGAAAGAAGCCAAGAAGTACACCGCGCCCGAAGACCTGCGCCAGAGCCACCTGGTGGTGGAACGCCGCGACCTGCGCCCGGGCGAAACCCCGGCGCGGAACTCCGCCGAGGGCGCCGATGGTTACCGCTTCGACAATACTGGCACGCCCCGTGTGAGCGACCAGAAGATGGTAACCACGGCTCGCAAGGCTAAAAAACAACCCAAAGACACCCCGTAATGCAGTGGACCCCGCTGACCCAGCCCGAGCAACTGGCCGACATCGTGCGCGAATCGGCTGAGCACCCCGTCGTCATCTTCAAGCACAGCACCAGCTGCTCCATCAGTGCCATGGCCAAAACGCGCCTGGAGCGCCAGTGGGCCGACGCGGGCCTCACCAACGTGAAAGCGTACTACCTCGACCTGCTGCGCTACCGCCCCATCTCCAACCAGATTGCCGAGCAGTTCGGCGTGCAGCACCAGTCGCCGCAGCTGCTGCTCATCCAGGAAGGCGCCTGCCGCTACGACGCCTCGCACATGAGCATTCAGCTCGGCGAAGTGAAAAAGAAAGTGGCCGCGTAAGCCTCCCAAAACGCCCCAAAAAGAACGTCATTCCGAGCGCAGCGCTTGGAATGACGTTTGTCTTTTAGGCCCGCCGACGAGCCGCCCAGCTCCGCTGTAACGAAGCGGTTTAGGCTTCGTACGAGAACTGAACCGATTGCCGGATTTCCGGGTTCAGGCTAAGGGCCACCGGGCAGGTGCGCGCAGCGTTTTCGAGCGTGGCGCGTTCTTTGGCCGAAAGTGAGGCGGGCATCTGAAATGCCAGCTCCACTTCGGCGATGCGACGCGGCTCGGCGGCCATGTGCTTGGTCACGCTCCACGTTACGCTGCTCAGGTCCAGGCCCTGCCGCTCCGCCACGATGCCCATGATGGTCATCATGCAGGAGCCCAGGGCGGCACACACCAGGTCGGTGGGCGAAAACGCTTCGCCGCGGCCGTGGTTGTCCACCGGCGCGTCGGTGTGAATGGTGGTGCCCGAAGCCGAGTGCGTGGCTTCGGTGCGCAGCTGGCCGGCGTACCGGGCGGTGGCAGTGCTCATAAAATCAGAAAAACTACAGAAGGATGCGCTCAAATTTACGTACTTTCGGACAGGGCCGCCCCCGGCGGGTGGCCGCGCGTATACTCCCCTCGTTGCCTTTCCCAGCTGCCGTGCGCACGTTCCTGTACTCCGCCTGCTTGCTCACGGCCGCGCTGCTGGTTTCTTCGGCCGCGCAGGCGCAGGAAGCGCAGGATGCTCCCGGCTACGAAAAGGAGTTTACCTACGGCATCAACCTGAACACCAACGCCGGCCTGATCGGCGGGGCGGCCATCCGCTCCACGCGCCGGCTCAACGACGACTGGGCACGCTTCTGGCTGCTGGAGGGCGTGGAAGTGAAAAGCCGCAAGGAACAGCGCGTGCAAAACAACGTCGGCGGCGTGTACGTGCGCGGCAAAACCAACTACCTCTTTGCCCTGCGCCCGAGCGTGGGCGTGCAGCGCACGATTTTCCGCAAGGCGGCGGAGTCGGGCGTAGAGGTTGACGCGCTGCTGGGCGCCGGCCCTTCCATCGGGCTGCTGCTGCCTTACTACATCTACTTCGACTACACCGTGCGCGACCCGCAGGGCGGGCCGTCCACCGAGGACATCCGGGCCGAGCAGTACGACCCCATCAAGCACGACGACGTCAGCAAAATCTACGACCGGGCCCCCATCTTTTCGGGCATCGGCGACGTGAAACCCCGCATCGGCGGCCATTTGCGCGGGGCGCTGAACTTCGAGTACGGCCGCTACCGCGACGCCGTGGCCGGGGTGGAAGCCGGGGTGCTGGTGGAAGCCTACACCAAGCGCCTGGTGACGCTGCAGCTGCGCAACACCCCCGACAGCCAGATCAACGACAACGTTTTTACCTCGGTGTACGTGACGCTATACATCGGCTCGCGCAAGTAAAAATGCGCCACCGGTTTGCCGCCGGCCGGGCTGCCCCTTGCGGCGCCTGGCCGGCGGCTTTCTTTTTGGAGCCCGCAGGAGCGGGTTTGCAACTACCTGTCGGGTCGCGCTGTTTAGCCGGCACCGGCGGCAATTACCTGCCTTGCCACAACCCGCTACCGACTACCTTTGTAGTATGGATACTCTCCTGACCTTACCCGTCATCCAGCCCGAAGCTGCGGCTCCGGCCAAACCGCGCAAGCCCGATTGGCTGCGCGTGAAGCTGCCTGTGGGCCCGGCCTACGCCAACGTGCGCAAGCTGGTCGACGAACACAAGCTGCACACCATCTGCGAATCGGGCAACTGCCCGAACATGGGCGAATGTTGGGGCGCTGGCACGGCCACCTTCATGATCCTGGGCAACGTGTGCACGCGTTCCTGCTCCTTCTGCGCCGTGGCCACGGGTCGCCCTACCGAGTATGACCTCGACGAGCCGCGCCGCGTGGCCGAAGCCATCAAGCTCATGGGCGTCAAGCACGCCGTCATCACCTCCGTCAATCGCGACGAGCTGAAGGACCGGGGCGCCAGCGTGTGGTACGAAACCGTGGTGCAAACCAAGCTGCTTTCGCCCACTACCACCATCGAAACGCTTATTCCGGACGTGAAAGCCAATTGGGCGGCGCTCGACACCATGATTGCCGGCGGCCAGGAAGTGGTTTCGCACAACATGGAAACGGTGGGCAGCCTCTACCGACTCGTGCGCCCGCAGGCCAAGTACGACCGTAGCTTGGAGCAGATCCGCCGCACCAAGGAAGCCGGCAAGCGCACCAAGTCGGGCATCATGCTCGGCCTGGGCGAAACCAAAGACGAGATGTACCAGGCGATGGACGACCTGGCCGCCAACGGCCTCGACATCCTGACGCTGGGCCAGTACCTGCAGCCCACCAAGCGCCACATCGAGGTAGCCGAGTTCATTCACCCCGACCTGTTCGCGCACTACAAGGAAGAAGGCCTGCGCCGCGGTCTGAAGTACGTGGAGAGCGGCCCGCTGGTGCGCAGCTCCTACCACGCCGAGCGCCACGTGAACGTGCCGATCTAAGCGCTGATTGCTCGTGGCAAGCATAAAAAAAGCCCGGCTCCTACGTAGGAGCCGGGCTTTTTGCAGTCAACGCCTTCAAGTTAGCGGCGGGCGGTGTTGTCGGTGGGCGGGTAGGCCTCCAACACACCGGTTACGATGCGGTGAACCTCGGGCTCCGAAATGGTCTGGTTATCCACGGCGGCCTGGCCGTAGCCGCGCCATACCAGCTCTTTGCGCTTGGCATCCACGAAGTCGATGATGACGTTGCCGGCTTTGTAGTCCTGCACCTGGTAGGGCGTGCGCATGCCGTAGCCGTACCAGAAGGGGTAGCCGTAGGCGCCGTAGTAGTTGGGCGAGGTGCGCTGCTTGTCCTCCACGCGGGCGGAGTAAGCCACGTACACATCGGGATTTTTGTCCGCCTTGGTCAGGCCCTTGCGCGTCAGCTCGGCTTCCACCGAACGACGCATGCGCTGATCAAAGAAAGAGTTGTAGCCCTTGGCCGGACCACCCTCGGCATCGGAGGGCTGCTCGGGGTACCACGCCCAGGTTTTGTAGGCGCGAAAGTTCACGGCGTGGTCGAAGTCGGAGGAGACGCCTACGCGCGAAACGGAGGCGCAGCCGGCGGTGCCCAGCAGCAGGGAAAGGCCCACGGCTGCCAGGGCCAACGGACGGGAAAACAATCGGGTGAAACGTTGCATAGTAAGTCTGATTGAGGAAAGCCCAAAAAACGACGCTGCAATACGCTGCGGGGTGTTTCCCAGGGGTACTTAACAAACAGAATTGGCGCCCGGCCCGTTCCCGAGAAGTAGGATTCACGGGAGAGGGTTAGAAAATAATAAGCCAATTTTATTTTGATTAAATGCACTTATCAGCCATATTAGAAGTTGTTTCCTGTTCCCACTCTGCACACCTATGCTGCCTTTAACCTTCGCTACCACGCTGCTGCTTGCGGCCGTTCAGGCTATGCCTGCCCTCGCCCAGATTCCCCCCATTCCCCAAAAGCCCGTGGAGCGCACCACCGGCACGGCTTGCGGCCTGTACGTGCGCCCCAGTACGCAAGCGCCTATGCTTTCCATTGTGGCACCCGGCACCCACGTGCAGGTGCTCGATTCCAGCGCCAACGCGCATTTTGTGCGTGCCGAATTCAGCAAGAACGGCAAGATGCTCTCGGGGTACATGTACCGGGCCTGCCTTGCGGGTAAACCATAGACCGACAATAAAAATCCGGCCTAGGCCTCAGGTATTTCGCTATATTCCCGGCATAATCCACCCTCTATGAACAAACCTGTACTCTTCCTTTCGCTGCTCTTTCTGGCCGCTTGCAGCGCGGCCAAAGACGACGGCAATACCAGCCGCGGCTCCAGCACCCCCGTTGCGCACAACACCGTGGTGGACTGCACGCTTTACGACGGCATGAAAAAAGAATCGGCCCAGCTGATGACCATTGCCTCCGGTACCGAAGTGCAGATCATGGACACAGTGGATCAGTACTTCGTGAAAGTGCGCGCCACCACCGGCGAAAAATCGGAAACCGGCTACATGTACCGCACCTGCTTCAAAGGCAAGCGCTAAGGCGCCTCGTATCCCAACAACCACAACGCCTCTTAATACAAAAAGGCCCGAAACCTGGTGGTTTCGGGCCTTTTTACTGGATGGTGCTTAGTACGACGGCCCTTTGTCCGTCGGCACCAGGTGCTCTTCCTGGTCCACGTACGCCTCAATGGGCGTGCAGGCGCAGATCAGGTTCCGGTCACCGAAGGCCGAGTCGATGCGCGACACGGTGGGCCAGAACTTGAAGCGGCGGGCAAAGTCCGTGGGGTAAGCGGCCTGCTCGCGCGAGTAGGGGCGGGTCCAGTCTTCCTGCAGCAGCACGGCTGCCGTGTGCGGGGCGTGCTTGAGCAGGTTGTCCTTCTGGTCGGCGCGGCCTTCTTCCACCTCGCGGATTTCCTGACGGATGCTGATCATGGCCTCGCAGAAGCGGTCCAGTTCCTCCTTGCTCTCCGACTCGGTGGGCTCCACCATCAGCGTGCCCGCTACCGGGAACGACACGGTGGGCGCGTGGAAACCGTAGTCCATCAGGCGCTTGGCAATGTCCTCGACTTCGATACCAGCCTTCTTGAACTGGCGGCAGTCGAGAATCATCTCGTGGGCGCAACGGCCGTGGGCGCCGGTGTACAGCACGGGGTAGTGCTCCTCCAGGCGGGCCTTGATGTAGTTGGCGTTTAGAATGGCAATCTGCGTAGCAGCCTTCAGGCCTTCTCCACCCATCATGTTGATGTAGGCGTAGGAGATAGGCAGGATGCTGGCCGAGCCCCAGGGAGCCGCCGATACGGCGCCTTCCGTGCGGCCGTCGGCATCCACCACCACGTGGCCGGGCAGGTAAGGCGCCAAGTCGGCTACTACGCCGATGGGGCCTACGCCGGGGCCGCCGCCGCCGTGGGGGATGCAGAAGGTTTTGTGCAGGTTCAGGTGGCACACGTCGGCGCCGATGTTGGCCGGCGAGGTCAGGCCTACCTGGGCGTTCATGTTGGCGCCGTCCATGTACACGCGGCCGCCGTGCTTGTGGATGAGGTTGCAGATGTCGATGATGCTTTCCTCGTACACGCCGTGCGTGCTCGGGTAGGTCACCATCAGGCAGCTCAGCTTATCCGAGTACTGCTCGGCCTTGGCCTGGAGGTCGTCGAGGTCGATTTCGCCTTTCTCGGTGCTTTTCACCACCACCACCTGCATGCCGGCCATGACGGCCGAAGCGGGGTTGGTGCCGTGGGCCGAAGCCGGAATCAGGGCCACGGTGCGGTGATGGTCGCCGCGGGCCTCGTGGTAGGCTTTGATGACCAGCAGGCCGGCGTATTCGCCCTGGGCGCCCGAGTTGGGCTGCAGGCTCACTGCGTCGAAGCCGGTCACTTCGCACAGCCAAGCTTCCAGGTCCTGGAAGATCTGCGCGTAACCCTGCGCCTGCTCGCGTGGGGCGAAGGGGTGAAGCTGGCCGATTTCGGGCCAGGTCACCGGAATCATTTCGGCGGTGGCGTTGAGCTTCATGGTACACGAGCCCAGCGAAATCATCGAGTGCGTCAGCGAGAGGTCCTTGTTCTCCAGCTGCTTCATGTAGCGCAGCAGCTCGTGCTCCGAGTGGTGCGTGTTGAACACCGGGTGCGTCATGAACTCCGAAGTGCGGACCAAGCCCTTGGGCCAGGTCAGCTCGCCCGCGGCGGGTGCCTGCGGGTTTTCCGTCGACGCCGGGGCGGCCTTGCCGAGCACTTTGGCGAAGGCGCACAGGATATCGGCGACATCCGCGGCTTCGGCGTTCTGGTGCAGCGAGATGCCTACGCTGCTCGTGCCGAAATAGCGCAGGTTGATGCCCTGGGCTTCCAGCTCGCCTTTCAGGGCCTGCTGCAGCTCGGTGCTTTCCAGCTTCACCGACACGGTATCGAAGTAGTTTTCCACCAGCAGCTCGGCGCCCAGCTCCTGCAGGCCCGTGGCCAGCTGGCGGGTGAGCAGGTGCACGTTGGCGGCAATCTGCTTCAGGCGCTCGGGGCCGTGGTAGACGGCGTACATGCCGGCGATAACCGACAGCAGCACCTGCGCGGTGCAGATGTTGGAAGTGGCTTTCTCGCGGCGGATGTGCTGCTCGCGGGTCTGCAGGGCCATGCGGTAGGCCTTGTTGCCGGTCGCGTCGATGCTCTGGCCGATGATGCGGCCCGGAATGACGCGCTTGTAGGCGTCCTTGGTGGCGAAGAACCCGGCGTGGGGGCCGCCGTAGCCCATCGGCACACCGAAGCGCTGGGAGTTGCCCACCACGGCGTCGGCGCCCATCTCGCCGGGCGAGGTGAGCAGGGTGAGGGCCAGCAGGTCGGCGGCCACGGCCACGAACTGGCCGCGCCCGTGCGCCTGGGCGATGAAGTCGGTGTAGTCGAACACCTCGCCGTCGGCGGCGGGGTACTGCACGATGGCGCCGAACACGGCCTCGTCGGAGAGGTCGGCCGTGCGGTGGTCGCCCACCAGGAGCTCGATGCCCAGCGGCGTGGCGCGGGTGCGCAGCACGTCGATGGTCTGGGGCAGCACCTGCTCCGAAACGAAGAACTTGGTGGCGTTCTTCTTCTTGGTCAGGCCGTGGAACATGTTCAGGGCCTCGGCGGCGGCGGTGCCTTCGTCCAGCAGGCTGGCGTTGGCAATTTCCAGGCCCGTCAGCTCAATGACCATCGTCTGGTAATTGATCAGGGCCTCGAGGCGGCCCTGGGCAATTTCGGCCTGGTAAGGCGTGTAGGCGGTGTACCAACCCGGGTTTTCCATGATGTTGCGCAGGATAACCGGCGGCATCTGGGTGTCGTGGTAGCCCAGCCCGATAAAGGAGCGGAATACTTGGTTCTGGCCCGCAATCTGCTTGAACTTCTGCAAAAACTGCCGCTCGGTGAGGGCGGCAGGCAGATTCAGCTCGTGCTTGAGGCGGATGCGGGCCGGCACGGTTTCGTTGATCAACTGCTCCACCGACGCGACGCCGATGGTGTGCAACATCTCGGCCACGGCCGCAGCGTCAGGACCGTTGTGACGGTCAACAAACACGTCGGCGGGCTTGAAGGACAACTTCATACAGAAAACGGATGGGTTGGCGGGGAAATGAACCTTGGTAAGTCCCTAACAAAGGTAGGCTGAAAAGGCTTCACGCTTAAACCATTCCGGGGGCAAAAAAGTGCTTGATGGGCACCAGCAGCCGGGCGCGTCGGTACCACGGGGCGGCGGTGGCCGGCACTTTGGCTGAAACCGATAGTTTTGCCTTTCCCCACCCGACTTATTCTCCCATGGCAACCCTCAAGCTCGGCCTTATCCGCGAAGGCAAAATTCCCGTTGACCGCCGCGTGCCGCTCACGCCCAAAAAGTGCGTGGAAGTGCAGCAAACCTGGCCGCAGGTGCAGGTGGTAGCCCAAAGCAGCGACATCCGCAGCTACGCCGACCAGGAATACCGCGACCTGGGCATTGCGGTGCAGGCCGACGTGGCGGACTGCGACATCCTGCTGGGCGTGAAGGAAGTGCCCGTGGAGCAGCTGATTCCCAACAAAACCTACCTGTTTTTCTCGCACACCGTCAAGAAGCAGCCTGCCAACCGCAAGCTGCTGCGCGCCGTGCTCCAGAAGAACATCACGCTGGTCGACTACGAGCTGCTCACCAACCGCGAGGAGCAGCGCGTGGTGGCCTTCGGGCGCTGGGCGGGCATCGTGGGGGCCTACAACGGGCTGCTTACCTACGGCCGCAAGCACGGCCTCTACGAGCTCAAGCCCGCCTACCGCTGCACCGACCTCGACGACATGCAGGAGGAATACTTCAAGGTGAAGGCGCTGCCGCCCATCAAGATTGCCGTGACAGGCTCGGGCCGCGTGGCCAACGGCGCGCTGGAAGTGCTGCGCCAGATGGGCATCCGCCAGGTTAGCGTCTACGACTACTTGTACCTGGATTTCGACGAGCCGGTGTTTGCGCAGCTGCGCTCCTCCGATTACAACGCCCGCCAAGACGGCCGGGTGTGGGACACGCCCAACTTCCACCACCACCCGGAGGAGTACCTCTCCACCTTCGACAAGTTTCTGCCCGTCACCGACCTGCTGATTGCCTGCGCCTACTGGCACCCGCAGGCCCCCAAGCTGTTTACGGAGGAGGACACGCGCCGCGCCAACTTCCGCATCAACACCATTGCTGACGTCACCTGCGACATCGACGGCAGCATCCCGGTCACCAAGCGCAGCACCAGCATCCCCGAGCCGGCGTTCGACTACAACCCCCGCACCGGGGAGCTGGAGCCGGCGTACGCGCACCCGCTTAATATCACGGTCATGGCCGTGGACAACCTGCCCTGCGAGCTGCCCCGCAACGCTTCCCGCGATTTTGGCCGCCAGCTCATCGACAACGTGCTGCCCCACCTGTTCGGCCCCGACCCGGACGGCATCATCGAGCGCGCCACCATTGCCCGCGCCGGTCAGCTGCTGCCGCGCTACGAGTACCTGCGCGACTACGTGGGCACCGACGTGCTGACGCCCGTGCAGTAGAAGCTGCTACCGCTACCGCGCAAAACCGCCCCGAACAAGCGTTCGGAGCGGTTTTGCATTAATAGGAAGAGCCAATTCCAGGCTACACGCCGCGCAGAATCGGGTACTTGGCCCGCACCAGCATGTACAGCCCATAAGCCACCATGCCCAGCGCTACGATGAGCAGCGGGGCGGTTCCCATGGCCCCGAGGAAGTCAAAAGCTCCTTCGGTATCTTGGGCTTCACTGGGGTTGGCGTGGCGGGCGGCCTGCACCAGAAAATACCCCAAAATACCCCACACGATGCCGCGGGCCGTGTAGCCCAGCTGCCCTACGCGGTACACCAGGCGCTGCTGGTCGGCCGGCAGCTGGCTGCTGTTGACGTGCTTGGCAAACGAGCCGGAATACGCCCGGATCAGCTGGTATACCCCGATGCCGATGACGAACAAACCGATGGCCCCCACCAGCCATTGCCCGTAGGACTGCTCCATGAGCGTCGCCACGAAGGACTGCCGGGTATTGCCGCTGCCGCCGTCGGCCGTGGTATTTTCGAAGGCCGCCTTGCCCGCCACGTACGCCAGAATGGCGTAGGCCAGGGCTGAGCCTACGTAGCCGATACGGGTGAAGATGCCCTTGGCGCTGTTGCCCTTGCCCTCGGTGTCGCGGATGGCCTGCACCAGCCGCCACACCACGTAGCCGGCCAGCCCGAAGGCTACCAAGCCCAACAGCCAGCGGCCCATGGGCATGTTTTGCACCGTTTGAAGCACTTGCTGTTTATCGGCGGTGCGGCCGCCACTCAGGCCAGTAGCGGCCATCACGGCCAGAGCCCCGAGGATGCAGTACACCACGCCCTTGGCGGCGAAGCCAAAGCGAGCCAGCGCGCGGATACCGTCAGAGGGTGAGGCTGGCAGGCGGCTGGGAATATGGGAAGTCAGAGTTGCCATGAGAGTAGGTTCGCTAGGTAAACCCTTGGGCATACGCAGCAAACCGCCGCCGGGATTAGCTCAGGAATTCTGGTGGCCAAAAATGCCGCCGGGCCGGTACACCTTGGCGCCCAGGGCACGTAAGGGGCTATTCTCGGGCAGGTCCAACGTCAGGATAGGCTTGTTGTCAAGCGCCTCGCTGCGCAGCAGGCGGTCAAGGTTGCCGCCGGGCTGCAGGTAAGGAATGAAAAACCGATCAGCCAGGTCGGTAATGAGCAGGTTGCGGATGTCGGCCGTGTCCTGGCTGACCACGTGTACGTCGGGTTCGAACGGGGTGACGAAGAGCAGGCGACCGGCGGCCACGGGTGTCTCGTACTCGAAGCGGGTGCTGGGCTGAATGCCCCGTCCCAGGGCATAAATCACCGGCTGGTATTCGCCCTGCAAAAAATAGCGGAGCAGCGCCTGCTCCAGCCGCGAGTGAAAGCCCGATAGGATGCAGTGGCCGCGGTAGCGCTGCTCCATGGCCCACAGGAAAGTCTGACGCTCAATGGCGGCCGGGTAGTCGCGGGAACAGAAGAAGGCTGTTTTGGGCAGCCTGAATATGGCTTTGTTACCCAGCGTGTAAAGCTCCTCCGGGTTGATACGCATAACAGCCACGATGCTAGCCGGCAAGTTAAGCTACGAACAGAGCGCCTGGCACCGTCGACGGCATAAAAAATGCCCCGTAAACCTAGAGATAGGCTACAGGGCATTGACTCGGGCGGTTCAGCCGTGGCTTAGAACGTGCGGTGGAACCAACGCTTGATGTCATCCATCGTTTCTCCGGTTTCTTCTCGCAGGCGGCTATACCACTCGGCTGATCGGCCTTCTTCGTAGGTCAGGTCATCACCGGTGAGGTGGCCCCACTTCTGATGTGGTCTGGCCTTTGATTTCGTTCCAGGTGCTGCGGGCGCGCCATTCGGTGCGGTCCGCGATGCTGTGGCTGTTCAGATCCATGAGCGGCAAACGTCAGGATGGAAGGGGCCGCGTAGGCTGGGAGCCGTAGTTGCCCAGTAGTTTTTTCCGCACTACCCGGCCGCGCAACTCAGGAAAAGCCGTTGCTGAGCGCAATAATCGCCAGGATGAATACGCTGACGAAGGTGACGCCGGTACCAATGCCCCAGCCCGCTGCTGCTTTGCCGATTTTTTTCTGCCGGGCCTGCCGAGCATACCCTTGGTAATAATCCTGGTCACGCAGCAGCTCCGGATGGGGCGCACCGGCCTGCAGCCGCGCTGGTTTCGGCCCACTGGCTCCGATGGCCACGGCTACCCCGGCGCTGGCAGCCAGGCTCAGAGGCGAAAAATGCATGAGGAACGGCGTTACAACCCCCGTACCCAAAGCTCCCCAGAAAACGCCTTTAGAAGGCCGGTAGTGCCGCTTGGCATCGGTGCGGCCCAGTGCGTGGCGCTGCTCGGCGTTGAGGCCCAGCAGTATCGGCGACAACGAATCGGGTGCCGCCGTACGCGCCGAATCGGGTGCCGCTACGCTGTCCATGGGCTGGTCCAGCGCGGCCGCTTCCGGGCTGGGTTCCCAGACCTTTTCGATGTCGGTGAAAGTAGCCTCTACGCTACGGGAAGCAGCCACTGGTAACCCATCAGCAGGCTCGAGGGATAAGCTTGGCAAAGCTGCCGGCGCTACAGCGGCCAGCAAAGGGGCATCCGGCAGGGGGGCTGAGGCTAAGGATTGGGCACTGGCGGACAAGGGCAGCCCAAGCAATAAGAGGTAGACGAAGCGCATGACGGTGGAGGCTGGAAAAGAAGAAGATGGCAGCAACTACCGCAGATAAGCGCGGACCCCCGTTCGAAAAGGTGGTCGATAATGACTTTATATCATGGGCTTGCGTTTCGGCAGTGGGTTATAAGTCAGTTGTTTGTCTGTTTTTCATGTGACGTTATAAATATTTTCATCGAATAGTTATCCAGGCGCTAGGCGTGTAGCTTAGCAGCGCCATGGACGACTTACGCACCACCCTCGCCACTTTCTCGCCCGACGACCGAAAGGAATTCCTGCGTTTTCTGCAGCGCCAGCGCCGCAAGGAAAAGGGGCGCAAAGACGCCCAGCTCTGCGAATTGCTCTGGCACAAGCGCGACTACAGCACCGCCGAGCTGCTGGCGCAGCTGTATCCGCCCAACGAGCCTAACGCCACCGCCTACTACGCCCTGCGTAAGCGCCTGCTGCGGCAGGTGACTGATTTCCTGCTCCTGAAACAGCGCGACCAGGACCTGACCGCCGCCTCCACCGTACGCGGGCAGCTAAGCCTGGCCCAGTACCTATTCGATGCGGGTATTCCGCGGCTGGCCTGGGCTACCCTGCGCAAGGCCGAGAAGCTGGCCAGCCAGAACGAGCAGTACGAGCTGCTCAACACGGTGTACAACCTGCAGATCGAGCACGCCCACGGAGAGCACGCCGAACCGCTCGACGAGATTATCCGGCGGCGCAACCGCAACAAACCCGCCGCCGAAGAGGAAGAGCGCGCGGCCATCGCCTACAGCCTGATGCGCCAGCGTCTGCGTCAGGCCCGTACCCAGGGCCGATCCGGCGTTGCGTTCGACCAGATCATGCAGGACGTGCTGCGCGAGTACGACCTGCAGGACGCCTTTGGCCGGCGCCCCTCGCTGCTGTACCGGCTGCTGTCCATTGCGCGCTCGGCCATGCTGGTGCGCCGGGATTTTGCCTCCTTCGAGCCCTTCGTGCGCCGCTGCTACCACCTGATGGAGAAGCGCCACGGCTTCCAGCCCGCGCACCGCGAGTACCAGCTCGGGCTGCTGTACATGATTGCGCACGCGCTGTACCGCAACCGCCGCTTTACGGAATCGGTGCAGTACCTGGAGCAGCTGCACCAGCTCATGAGCACCGGCCCGCGCAGCCACCACAACGAATTCTTCCCCAAGTACACGTTCCTGCTGGCCGCCAACCTGGCCTTTCTGCGGCGCAACACGGAAAGCATCCGGCTGCTGGAGGAGCTGCTGCGCACCCACTCGCTCACGCCCAACGACCAGCTGACGGCCCGCCTCGGGCTGGGCTTCCACTATTTCGCCGAAGGCCAGTACCAGCGCACGGCCCATACCCTGATGGCCATCGGCCGCACCGACCACTGGTGCGAGGAAAAGATGGGTGTGGAGTGGCTGCTCAACAAAAACCTGGGCGAGCTGCTCACGCAATTGGAAATGGGTAACACCGACGTGGCCACGCACCGCCTGCGGGCCGTGGAGCGCCTCGTGCGCGACCGGTTCGGCAACGATGGCGGCGCCTACCGCTACGTGCTGAGCTACCTGGCCCTGGTGCGCGACATCCTCGACGACCCCGCCGCCGCGAGCCGGCCGGCCTTCGCGGCCCGGGTAGCCGAAATGCCGCGCTTTCTGCCCCTGGAGCGCGAAGACCTGCAGGCCATGAGCTTTTACGCTTGGCTGCGCGCCCGCATGGTGGGCCGGCCCTACTACGACGAGCTGGTGGAGCTGGCCGCCGCGCCGCCCGTAGCAACGCCAATTGTTGCGTAAGCAAAAAGCCCGCTCCGGTAACCGGAGCGGGCTTTTTGCTTACGCGGCCCGAAGGCCGGGAAACTACTGCTTGGGCGTTTCTTCCACTACGCCGTTGGCGGGCTGGTCTTTCACCACAGCCGTGTCGCCCTTCTCCGGGGTCGCAACTTCGGCGGCAGCGTTATCGGCGGCGCCTTCTACGGCGTTGCCAGCGGCATCCACGTTGGCAGCGGCGTCGTTAGCAGCGCTTTCAGTGGTGGCTTCGGCGTTTTCCTGGGTTTTCTCGCTGCACGAGGTGGTGGCGAAAGCGGCGAAGGCGGCCACGGCCAGCAGGGTTTTGAAGGTCATTTTCATGGTCGTAGGTTGTTTTGGTGGATTGAACGACCTTTAATGCCGAAACCGGGCCGAGGTAACCCAAGGGCACCTAACGCGGGCCCGGCGCCGCGCGTACAGGGGCGCTGGCCGGGTGTCGGCCCGCTTGCTACTTCACGCGTGATGCTTATGATTTTGGACCGCCTGTTGCCCATCGCCCTCCTGATGAGTTGCCTGGCTGCCTCTGCGGCGGCCCAAACGGCCAACGACGGATTTCTGCGCCGCAACGGCTCTACGTACATTCTGCGCCACGGCCAGCTGCGCCCGCTCACCCGCGAAGCGCACCTGCCGAACGGCCGCACCGTCACCCCCGATGGCTTCGTGCTGCAAGCCGATGGGCGTCGCGTGGCACTGGTGGAGGGCCAGGGCTGCGATTTGCGCGGCAACCCCGTTGGTAGCCAGCAAGGGGCCGGGGGAACTTGGGCCCTGGCGGCGCGGCCTGCGGTCCGTCCGGGCGAAGTACAGCGGGCGGAGCAAGTGCTACGCCTGTCGCCCGGACAACGCAAAAAGTGGTACCGTTTCTTCAAAAAGCGCGGCCGCAAGCACGACGATTGAGCAGCGGGGACTGTGCCGGTAGGCGCCCAGCCGTGAAGTGCCGGAGCGGGCTGGCCAGCGCCGACGACTACTTCAATCCACCGGCTGACCGTCGGTGCCGATGTAAAAACTGCGGCCGTTCTGACGCACGCGGGCTTGGCCATCGGCAAAGTCCGTGGCTTGCTCGTAGCGGCCAAAGGGCTCTGTGTCGGTGCGTGTGGTGTCCGTTAGGTAGTCGGGCGTGATAAAGGTATAGGCGTCGTTTTTGCGCACCCGGGCCAAGCCATTGCGAAACGGATACGCCTCCTGAAACAAGCGCGGCCGGGCGGGCACGCCCGCATCGGGGCCGCTGATGTAGAACCAGCCGCGCCGGTCGAGCACCGCCGCATAGCCCTCGGCGAAGTCGTAGGCGTTGTAGAAATAGTGACTGAACTCCTGCCCGGCCTCGTCAATAAACGTGTACAGGTCGCCGATGCGCACGCGGGCGTAGCCCTCCGCGTAAGGGTTGAGAGCATCGTAGGCGGGAGGTACCACTTCCTGCCCTGCGTCGTCCACGAAGCCGAACGCGCCGTCGCGCTCCACCACGGCGCGCGCGTTCTGAAAGGGCTGTACCGACGTGTATTGGGCCTTCACCACCGGTTCCCCGTCGCGGGCAAATCCCCAGCGTCCGTCTGCTTCATAAGGTTCCGGCGGGCGTTCCTGGAACACCTGGGTACTCAGCCACAGCATGGCGCCTAGCGCCAGCACACCCCCTAGCGCCAGCCACCCCCAATGGTCTGTAGCCGGCAGGGCACGGCGCCACCGCTCCCGCCCGCGGGGCCAATTGGCCAGCTGCACCTGGCGCCACCACTGCTGCAGCCGCGCTGATAAGGGCTGAGCAGGCGGGGGCGGTTCGGTGGTGCTGGTGGATGGCGCGGCGGGTGGTGCCGCGGCGTGGCGCGGCGCGGAGGCGTGCGGGCTCACGGCGGGGGGCAGGTCGGCGGCACCCTGAAGGCGCTGGATCAGTTGCTCCAGGGTGTTAATTTTCGCGTCCAGGTCCTGGTTGCGGCGTTGCCATTCCTGTTGGGCCGCTCGCAGGCTGGCGTCCTCGGCCGCCTTGGCGCGGCTTTCGGCGGCCAAGCGCGCCTGTAAGTCGGCGGCGTTGGGGGCGGCTTGCTGCTGGGCTTGGGCCAGTTCGGTCCGCAGCTGCGCCATGCTTTGCTCCCGGGCGGATTCGCGGGCTTCGATGGCCTGAATCTGCTCGGCAAGCTGTTGCTGCAAGGCCGCTTGCTCGGCCTCCAGCGCGTGTTTGCGGTCTTCGCCCCGGGCTGCCAGCTCGTAAGTATCGGGCGGCAGTTCGTCCAGGTCGTCGGCGCCCAGCCAGCGCCACAGCTGCCGGGCCGTGTTCTGCACTACCGAACCCAGGCTGGCCGGGGCCTCGTCGTCGGCGAGGCCGGAGGAGGGCGCGGGGTGGGGCAGGGCGGCCGGCAGGGCCTCGGCCAATTGCCGAATGTCGGCCGCCGTCAGTTCAATCTCGGGCGTGGCCAGCTGGGCCACGCGCCGTGGCAGGCGCGCCACGTCGGGCAGCAGCTGCAGTTGCCGGGCCTCCGGGGCGGCGGCCATGCTGGCCTCCACATCGGCATCGAAGCGGAGGGGGCCACCCGCCATCCACAGCCCGGTCACGAAGTGCGGATTGACGGCTTCGGGTGGCAACAGGGGACCTAGCAGCTGCAGCGCGGCGCCGCACTGCGCTTGGAATGTTTGGTAAGGGTTGACGGCGTGGTCGGCCGTTGTCACGGGGCGGCCATCGAGCAGCCAGGGTTGGCTGATAAAGGCCGGAATCCGCAACTGTCCACCTGCACCGGGCTGAAAGAGCAGCAGCGTCAGGCTGTGCGGGCGTACCAGTACGGCGTCGAGCGGCGCACTGCCCCGCAGCGGCAGATTGCCGGCCAGCAGCGCGGGGGCTTCAGCAGGTAAACCGGCGCTCAATGACTGGCGAACGGCATCGAACAAGGCCTGCCGGCTGGCATCGGCAAAAGGAGCAGGAAGGAAAACGTGCAGCATCAAGCGGCAAAAGCGGCGCCCGAAGTCGGCAGCCGGTAGTGGTTTCGGCGTAAAGCGTAGCCGGGCACAAAGGTGAGGAATCGGCGGGAGTGTATACGTACGCAGCGGGCGGGTGCGTTGGGACCAGTGGGGCGAGAACAGATTGGAGGCGGGGGCAAGCTGGTAAGGGCTTGTTTCAATGGTTGTTGAGGCGGCGAAAAATAAAATCAAGCCACGGGCGGCGCACGAAGGCCTGGTGGAGAACTTTCGTTCCGACCGCGCTTCGCGGGGCGCACCAAGACGTTCCCAAGGTCGTAGGGGCAAAATCCAACTACGCACTGCGCTGGTCGCTCCGAAGAATGGGCTGCTCGTGCGCAAGGCGAAAAAGCAGGCTGGGCTGGCGTAAGGCCGCCGCCGACCGGCAACGTGAGGAGTTGGGCCACGGGGCCCTCGGCGGCCACCGGCGTGGCCGCCTCAACTTTTTCACTGCCGCCGAAGTATAGCCCAAGAAGCTACCGCCTTTTCGCCTGACCTTTTCGCCTTTTTCCATGGATTCGCTTACGCCCACCCCTGCACACACGCCCGAGTTTCAGCTGCCGTTGGAAGTAACCGATGGCCAGCACTCCGCGCTGATCGACGACACGCTGGCCCTGCTGGGCGACGGCGTCCCGAACGCCGCAAACCAGTACGGCCTGACCGAAATTGACCGTTGGGCCGAGGTGCTGCGCGCCAGTGAAAAGCCGGGCCTGGCCAAAATCATCAAGGAGCTGCAGAACCTGCGCGAGCAGCTGACCAACCCGGAAAGCGAAGCCCATGACGTGGCCGAAACCCTGGCTCTGCTGGGCGCCGAAACCAGCAAAGTGGCCGATGAGGCCTCGGCTGGCTACGGCCCGCCGCTGGCGCAGCTGGGCAAGCTGCTCATCAAGCTCAGCTCTTCGTTGTCGCGCTAGCATTCAGCATCTTACCCCGCAGCGCAGGGTTGCCCGCCGCGGCCGGAAGCTTCCGGCCGCGGCGGGCAACGTATTTTTGCGGCCATGGCAGCTTCCTCTTCGCCCGATCTGACGCTCTACGACCCGTTTGCCCGCATGCAGCTGGTTGCTCCCCATTGTTTTCTGTGCGGCACGGCCCTAGATCCTGCCCTCAACCACGTACCGGTCTTTGCGCCGTGGCTGCTGGAGCGCTACGGGCTGGCCGCCAAGCCTATTCAGCTACTCGACCAGAGCACCAGCACCTTCGGCGAGCTGACCATTCCCTGCTGCCCGCGCTGCCAGCACACGCATATCGAGCCCTTGGAAGAACGGGTGGCGGTGGCTACGGCCGCCGACCCCGCCGGCCTGCGGGAGCTGGACGACCAAACGCTTTTTCTGTGGCTGGGCAAGATGTTCTACGGCATCTTTGTCAACGAGCTGGCGCGTGAGCAGGAGCCGCTCATCAAGCCCCGCTACCCACTGGCCGAGAACCGTACGCTGTTTAGCCGTTTCCGCTCGTTTTTCCAGGTGCTGCAGGCCCTGCGCGTGCCCATGGAGTACGACGACTTCACGCCCGCCTCGGTCTTTGTGCTGGAAGTAAACGTCGGCCCCGACGAGCCGGCCTTCGCGTACGACGATGACTTGGCCACCATGATGTTCAGCATTCGGCTGGGCAACGTGGTAGTTATCAGCTGCTTGCTCGACAACGACATGCTGCGCCACGTGATGCAGCGCGTGTACGACGACGCCCGCACCCGGCCGCTGCACCCGGTGCAGCTGGCTGAGTTCAAAGCCCGGGTGTACTACGGAGCCTACCTCATCAGCGCCATTCCCGAGTACTTCCCCCGCCCCGTAAAGCCCGGCGACGAGGTGCTCGTCATGGATACATTCCTCGACGACGTGACTGGCTCGATCTTCAACCCCTGGGAGAACATGGCTTACGCTCAAACCCTGGAAGAATTGTGGCTGCCCTGGCAGATCAGCCTGCGGGAAATCCTGCAGGATCCGCGCCAGCCGTTGAGCTACCTCTACGACGCCGACGGCCAACCCCGCACGCTGACGCAGTTTCCAAGTAACCTCAGTGGTTAGGCCTTATTCCTCAAAAGCCCGCCCACCCGTCCGTGTCCAAGTGGGGCACGGGAGAGTGGACGGGCTTCTGAGGAATAAGGCAGGCGCTCAGGTGGATAGCAGCAGCAAAACGCCCGCGGCAAGCAGGTGCGACGCAGAGACTGCGCCGCAGGCAGGGCTGATGCGGGCTGCCGTTGGGTGCAGTCGGAAGGCAATGCGGGGCCCTTCAGCCTTCACTTAGGCTGGTTAGAGCGTCGCAAAAACAGGGCGCACGGCAGCAGGCTTCGGGGCCAGGCGAAGCCGGAGGGAACAGCAAAAAACGAGTAGGCAGGCTTAGGCAGACGAAAAGCCGCCAAGCAACCGGGAAAGAGGCCAGCGAAGTATGCTTAGCCGGCTTGCCACTCCGGCTTCGGGGCTTCACGCTCCGGCACCGGGGTAATGCGGACGTCGGTCCAGCGTCCGTAAAAATCTTCGTGTTTGCCCACGAGCAAGTCGATGCCGTGCTTAAAGCGCCGGTTCATCGTGTCGTGGATAATGTACGTGCCGTCGAGCTCGGCGGAAATGCCGCGGACCCGAACAGAGTCGCCGAAGGCGAAAGGGCCGCCCCACTTTGTCAGCAGGTCGCGCGACAGCGCAATCCACCGGGTTTTGCTTGAAGCGTGCGGGGGGATGCGCGAGTTGTCGGCCGTTACCAGCGGCTCGTCATCCGTTTGGCGGGCATCAGCCATGTAAATCGTGGCCGTGACGCGGTAAGTAGGTAGCTTCTTGGGTGGATGATAGGCTACCGGGGCTGGCGAAGGTTTCACTGTCACCACACGCGGCGCCAGATGCGCGGTGGGCAAGTGCCGGGGAACAAGGGGTTGGGCGGGAAGGAAAAGGTACAGCAGAAAAAGGGCGATAGACATGTCGTTTGGGTTCGTGCACTCCCGCTTTCACCTGGGGAGGTTAAGGTCCGACCGCCGCACGGCCGGGAATCATATGAATGAAGAAGAGGCGAATTGCTCTTGCTTGCCAGAGTCCGAGTTGGTGAAGATATTCATTTGATTTGCTTTAATCATAATTATTGGTGTTAAAATTATATAAATAGCCCTCGGGCGTAGACAAGCGGCCTGCAGGGGTCGTCTAAACGGCTGCCTTTTGGGAAAGGTTCAAATCGGGTGCAGGGGTAGGCAGTCGAACGCGCAGACCTCTGGATGCGTAGGTGCTGGAAATCTTGGTTTTCAGCATTACCAATCCGCTTTTATTTCACTGCCAAATACCCACTAATGATGAGCTTCATTTTCCTGCGCTCCTCGCTCATTGCCGGCTCAGCCGTCATCATACTCGGCAGCTGCAACGCCGATAAGGGGAATGCCTCCACGGACGGAACGCCGGCCGATTCGTCCGCTGCCGCAACGCAGATGCCCACGGCGCCGGCCAATTCGCCCCTGCAGTTGGTAGGCGAGCTGCGCGAGCCGCAGTTTGTGGGCGTGGCCGTGCTGCCCGACAACCGCGTGCTGCTCGTGTCACCGCGTTGGGACTACAACCCAGTAAATCCCATTGCCATTCTCGGCCCCGGTAACTCCGTCAAGCCATACCCCGATGCGGGCTGGTGCACGTGGAACGACTCGGTACGCAACGAGCCCGAAAAGCACTGGATCTGCCCGCAGGCCGCCACCGTGGACAAAAGCGGCATGCTGTGGGTGCTCGACCCGGCTGCGCCCGGATTGAAATACACCGTGCCCGGCGGGCCAAAGCTGGTCAAGATCGACCCCAAGACCAACCAGGTGGTGCAAACCATTCGCTTTGATCAGACGGTGGCGCCGCGCAAGTCTTACCTGAACGATGTGCGCATCGACCTGGATAACAACTACGCCTACATCACCGAATCCAGCCAGGGCGGTCTGGTAGTGGTAGACCTGAAAACGCAAAAGGCCCGGCGGGTACTCACCAACCATCCGTCGGTGAAGGCGGAGGACATTCGGCTGAACGTGGAGGGCAACCCCATGCTCGACCCCACGGACAAGCCCGCCAAACTGCACTCCGATGGTATTGCCCTCAGCCGCGACAACCAGCACCTCTACTACCACGCCGTCACGGGCTATACCCTGTACCGCATCCCGACGGCAGCGCTGCGCAACCCAGGGCTGAGCGAAGCCCAACTGGGGCAGCAGGTCGAAAACTTGGGCAAAACGCCAGCTGCCGACGGTCTGGAAATTGATGCGGCGGGCAATGTGTACATCACGGCCATTGAGCAAAACGCGGTGGTCCGTCGCACCCCCGATGGAAAAATGGAGGAACTGGCGAAGGACCCCCGACTGCAATGGCCGGACACCTACTTCCTGACGCCGGATAACACGCTGTACGTGACGGCCTCCGCCATTCACAAAACTCCTACGTGGAACAAGGGAGTGGGCAAGCAAAACCAACCGTACCGGCTCTTCAAGATGAAGCTTCCCCAGTAACAGCCCACAGCGTTGGCAACTCGAGGCCCGCTCAACTTTGAGCGGGCCTTTGCGTTAGCTTAAGTTTTACTTTGGATGGCTGTACTTCTTACAAGGGGGCGCGGGCGATAGGTGATTTGCGTTCATGTTGAAAGTGAGCGATATTTGTGCATGCGAATATGAATTTGTGCTTGCTTTTACAAGCCTTACATTTGTTTTCCCACCATATCCGTTCTCATGGACGCATATTCATATATCGCCAACGCACACGGCGACTACATCGACCAGTTGTACCAGGCCTATAAGGCCGACCCGGAATCGGTAGATTTCGGCTGGCGCAAGTTTTTCGAAGGCTTCGACTTCTCGCAGACTTACCCAGAAGACGGGGCCGAACAGGCTACCGGTACCGGCGTGCTGACCAAATCCGCCTCCACGCTGGGCACGACGGCCATCAGCTCGTCGGATTCAGTATCGGCCGATAAGGAAACGGCGGTGCGCAACCTCATCCACGCCTACCGCAGCCGCGGCCACCTGGTGGCCCGCACCAACCCGGTGCGCGAGCGGAAGGACCGGAAAGCCCGCCTGACCCTCTCGGACTTCGGCCTGAGCGACGCCGACCTCGACACGACCTTTAAGAACGGCGAGCTGCTAGGCCTCGGCGCCTCGGCCAAGCTGCGCGACATCATCGACGCGCTGCAGAAGATATACACTCGGACCATTGGTTTCGAGTACATGTACATCCGCGACCCGCAGGTGCTCGACTGGTTCCGCACCAAGGTGGAGAAGGACTCACTGAGCTTCAACCCCGGCGTGGAGTACAAAAAGCGCATTCTGAGCAAGCTCAACGAAGCGGTGGTGTTTGAGAACTTCCTGCACACGAAGTTCTTGGGCCAGAAGCGCTTCTCGCTGGAAGGCGGCGAAACCACCATTCCCGCGCTGGACGCCATCATTCAGAAGGGCGCCGAGCTGGGCGTGGAGGAAGTCATGATCGGCATGGCTCACCGCGGCCGTCTGAACGTGCTGGCCAACATCATGGGCAAAACCTACGAGCAGATCTTCTCGGAATTCGAGGGCACGGCCGTGCCGGACCTGACCATGGGCGACGGCGACGTGAAGTACCACATGGGCTACAGCTCGGAGGTGGACGCGGCCGGCGGCAAAAAGGTGAACCTGAAGCTGGCCCCGAACCCCTCGCACCTGGAGGCAGTGAACCCGGTGGTGGAAGGCTTCGTGCGCGCCAAGCTGGACCACCAGTACAACGGCGACTTCAAGAAGATCATGCCCATCCTGATTCACGGCGACGCGGCCGTGGCCGGTCAGGGCATCGGCTACGAAGTCACGCAGATGTCGCAGCTGGAAGGCTACAAGTCGGGCGGTACCCTGCACTTTGTCATCAACAACCAGGTGGGCTTCACCACCGATTTCGAAGACGCCCGCTCGTCGATTTACTCGACGGACCTGGCCAAAATCATTGATGCACCGGTGGTGCACGTGAACGGCGACGACCCCGAGGCCGTCGTGTTTGCGGTGCAGCTGGCTACCGAGTACCGTCAGCAGTTCCACGCCGATATCTTCATTGATATGGTGTGCTACCGCCGCCACGGCCACAACGAGTCGGACGAGCCGAAATTCACCCAGCCGGCGCTGTATAACCTGATCAGCAAGCACCAGAACCCGCGCGAGGTGTACAACGCCACCCTGGTGCAGCGCGGCGACGTGGACGCCAAGCTGGCCGAGCAGATGGACCGCGAATTCCGCGACCTGCTGCAGGCCCGCCTGGATCTGGTGAAACAGCAGCCGCTGCCTTATAAGTACCAGCCGCTGGAAAACGAGTGGCGCAGCCTGCGTCGCTCCACCAACGAGGACTTTAACCAGTCGCCCGAAACCGGCATCAGCGAGGACGTGGTGCAGAAAGTGGCCAAGGCCCTGACCACGATTCCGGAAGGCTTCAAGCCCATCAAGCAGATCGAGAACCTGCTGAAGGAGCGCAACAAGATGTTCTTCGAGTCGCGGGTGCTCAACTGGGCCGCCGGCGAACAGCTGGCCTACGGCTCGCTGCTGCTCGAAAACCACATCGTGCGCGTGAGCGGGCAGGACGTGCAGCGCGGTACCTTCTCGCACCGCCACGCCGTATTGCACGACGCCGTGACCTCGGCGCCCTACACCCCGCTTAACCACATCGAGGGCGGGCAGCCGGAGGAGCTACGCATCTACAACTCGCTGCTGAGCGAGTACGCGGTGCTCGGCTTCGAATTCGGCTACGCCATGGCCAACCCCACGGCGCTGGTTATCTGGGAAGCGCAGTTCGGCGACTTCGCCAACGGCGCCCAGACGATGATTGACCAGTTCATTTCGTCGTCGGAAAGCAAGTGGCAGCGCATGAACGGGCTGGTGATGCAGCTGCCCCACGGCTACGAAGGCCAGGGCCCCGAGCACTCCAACGCCCGCCCGGAGCGCTTCCTGCAGCTGGCGGCCGAAAACAACATGGTGGTGGCCAACATCACCACGCCCGCCAACTTCTTCCACCTGCTGCGTCGGCAGCTGGTGTGGTCGTTCCGCAAGCCCTGCGTGGTGATGTCGCCCAAGTCCCTGCTGCGCCACCCGCTGTGCGTGTCGCCGGTAGAGGAATTCACCTCGGGTAATTTCCGCGAAGTGCTCGGCGACACCTACGCCGAAGCCAAGAAGGTGAAGCGCGTGCTGCTGTGCTCGGGCAAGGTGTACTTCGACCTGCTCGAAGAGCAAACCAAGTCGGAGCGCAAGGACGTCGCCATCATTCGCTTGGAGCAACTGCACCCGTTCCCGCAGCAGCAACTGCAGGCCGAGCTCAGCAAGTACCCGAAAGCCGAGCTGATCTGGGTGCAGGAAGAGCCCGAGAACATGGGCTACTGGAACTACATGCTCCGCTTCATGCGCCGCGAGCTGGGCGACGTGGTGGCCCGCAAGCCTTCGGCTTCGCCCGCTACCGGCTACAACAAAGTGCACGTGCAGGAACAGAAGCAGATTGTGGCCCGGGCTTTCCAGAAGCCGCAGGAAGCTGTGGCTGCCCAGAACATCAAGGCCACGGCCGAAACGGCCAAGAAAGACGTACCGGACTAGTAGGGCAGTGGTAGCGCGGGCTTCAGTCCGCGCTACACGCTACCTTCCGCTTCGGCTTTCTAACTTTCCCTTCTCCATCGACATCATTCCCACCAGCTAGTACATGGCTCTGGAAATCAAAATACCCGCCGTCGGCGAATCCATCACGGAAGTGACCATCGCCAAGTGGCTCAAAAAAGACGGCGAAGCCGTTAAGCGCGACGAAGTCATTGCCGAGCTGGAATCGGACAAGGCCACCTTTGAGCTGCCCGCCGAAGGCGACGGCACCCTGAAGATTCGCGTAGCCGAGGGCGAAACCATCGGCATCGGCACCGTCATTGCCGAAATCGGCGGCGACGGCGCAGCTGCGCCGGCAGCTCTTGCCCCCGCGACGGCCCCGGCCAGTGCACCGGCGGCGGCTGATCCGATTACGGCCGGCCAGGAAAACCCGCAGGCCAGCAACCAGTCGGGCTACGGTGGCTCGCAGGCCGGCTCGGCCAACACCCCGACGGCGGCTACGCCCGCTGCCACTCCGGCCGCTGCACCCGCCGCCGGCGGTGCAACCAAGGAAATGAAGATTCCGGCCGTGGGCGAATCCATCACGGAAGTGACGGTGGCCAAATGGCTGAAGCCCGACGGCGCTCAGGTGGCCCAAGACGAGGTCATTGCCGAGCTGGAATCGGACAAAGCGACGTTTGAGCTGCCCTCAGAAGCTGCCGGCATTCTGCGCCACGTGGCCAAGGAAGGCGAAACCATCGGCATCGGCGCTGTTATTGCCCGCATCGAAGGCGCGGGCGCCGGGGCGCCGGCTGCTGCTCCTGCAGCGGCTCCGGCCCAGGCGGCGGCGCCGGCCGCGCCGGCGGCCACCAGCAGCTCGGCTAGCTACGCGTCGGGCGTGCCTTCGCCGGCCGCTGGCAAGATTCTCGACGAGAAAGGCATCAACGCCGCGGGCGTGCAGGGCACGGGCCGCGACGGCCGCATCACCAAGGAAGACGCGCTGAAGGCGCAGCCGCAGGCCGCTGCTCCGGCCGCTCAGCCCGCCGCGGCTCCGGCTGCCCCGGCTCCGCAGGCAGCTCCGGCCGTGGCCGGCGGCAACCGCAACCAGCGCCGGGAGCGGATGTCGAACCTGCGCAAGACGGTGTCGCGCCGCCTGGTGGCGGTGAAAAACGAGACGGCCATGCTCACCACCTTCAACGAGGTGAACATGCAGCCCATCATGGACCTGCGCAATAAGTTCAAGGACAAGTTCAAGGAGAAGAAAGGCGTGGGCTTGGGCTTCATGTCCTTCTTCACCAAGGCCGTGTGCGTGGCCCTGCAGGAGTGGCCGGCCGTGAATGCGCAGATCGATGGCACGGACATCGTGTACAACGACTTCTGCGACATCAGCATCGCCGTATCGGCCCCGAAAGGGCTGGTAGTGCCGGTGATTCGCAACGCCGAGCAGCTCAGCTTCGACGGCATCGAGAAGGAAATTGCCCGCCTCGCCGGCCTGGCCCGCGACAACAAGCTCACCATCGAGCAGATGACCGGCGGCACGTTTACCATCACCAACGGCGGCGTGTTCGGCTCGATGATGAGCACGCCCATCATCAACGCCCCGCAGTCGGCCATCCTGGGCATGCACAACATCGTGCAGCGCCCCATCGCCGAAAACGGGCAGGTGGTGATTCGCCCGATGATGTACCTGGCGCTGAGCTACGACCACCGCATCATCGACGGCCGCGAGTCGGTGTCGTTCCTGGTGCGCGTGAAGGAGCTGCTCGAAGACCCGATGCGCCTGCTGCTGGGCGTGTAAACGTCAAATCTAGCTGCCGCGTAACGCCGCGTCTCCCGTTTGAGGAGCGCGGCGTTTGCTTTTACAGCTGCATTTTTAACTGCCGGATATCAATGGCAAACATGCAATACTAAAAAATAACATTAGGCTGATGATGTGCTGATCTTGAGCTTGGGTTATAATTAAAGAACTAATGATGCTGGCTTTGGGGCACGGTACTGAATATTCCTAAAATGGGAAATAAAACCGCTAGGATTTAATTGAATTTATATAAACTATTGTAGGTACTCAATTCAACTAGTCTGATACACATGAAACAACTCACTACCCCCCCCCCATCTTTTCACTACTGCTGGCAGTAACGCTAGGCTGCAGCGCGTTGGCAGCGCAGGCCCAAAGCACCGGTGTGGGCACCGGCATCGGTAAAGTCCGCATTGGTGTGGCTTATGATAACAGCGCCACGCCCATGGTTATGTACGGCACCGGCTACGTAGGCTTCAACCTGGAAGCGCAGCAAGTCGGCTCTACCTGGCAGTGGGTGTCGGACACGGACACCGGCAACAACGGTGCGTCGCTGATTTACGGCGACGTGGGCGGCGGCATGCGCTTCCTGACCATTCCCTCGGCTGGTCCCGTGAGCAATGGCCAGGCCATTACTAGCCGCAACTTGGTCGATAACTACACCCGCATGACCATCCGCAACGACGGGCGGGTGATGATAGGCGGGCAGCAACCCGACCAAAGCCTCCACGCCGATTACAAGTTGGCCGTAGCGGGCAAGCTGGTCAGCCAATCATTGTACGTGACCCGGCCTACTACCTGGAGCGACTTCGTGTTCGCGCCTACCTACCGGCTCCGCCCCCTGGCGGAGGTAGCCGACTATATCGGCTGCTACCGGCACCTGCCCGACGTGCCCAGTGCCGAGCAGGTGCAACGCGCCGGCTACGACGTGAACGAGATGAACGCGGCCCTGCTGCGAAAAGTGGAGGAGCTGACGCTGTATATGCTGCAACTCAACGAGAAGATAGCGGTCCTGGAGGTGCAGGCCAACTCCACCAAAACCGGGAAGTAGGCCATGCAACGTCTCGTGTTTTTTTTGCTCAGTTGCTGGCTGCTGCTGGGCAATGTAGCTAGGGTGTGGGCGCAGGCACCAGCGGTGCAGTGTACCTCCTCGACTAGTTTCCCTCCGACTAACTACCAAGGTTGGGATTGGGAAATCGGCCCGTTCCAACCAGATTATTGTAGCACTTGGGCAGCGTATACACGAAGTCCAGGGGTTAATGGGTATAGTAAACAAGCTATGGGGGCGCCTTGGGTAGATCCAGGCTCACAAACGTTGGTAGCCATTGGCGAGAAATCGGACTATAAGCGGGCGGATGGCTGGGAACTGGTGCGGCTGGACTTTGGGGGGAACTACGGAACGGAAATGCCAAATTTTATCCTGTACAACAAGTACACGGGTGTTCTGCGGGTATTCGCGTATCTGAACGAAAGCCAGACGTTTTCCAAGGTCATCATGACCATGACCGGGGTGGCGGGCAGCCAGTCCGGCGGGCAGGTATCGGCGGCGGCGGGGCTGGGCCAGCCGCTGGTGAAGGGTGCCGACCAGTACCTGGCGCAAAATCAGGGCGAAGACCTGACCACTTATATCTGTGGCTTTGGCGGCTCCAAAGGGTGGATTATGGGCGAGTTTGCCATGCTATTCGACCCGCACCACACCGACCCTAAGTTTTACGAGAGCAAGCTGGAGTTTAAGATATACGGCATCGTCAGCTCCACACTGGAGCTAAGCGGCGACTTCCGCTTTGTCACCAAGCCGCAGGAAGGCTTTGGCTTCGCGGGTCCGGCCAGCCAGCTCGATGCCTCGCCGGGCAGCGGGGCTAAGCAATTTATTGCCACGGGCAGCAAGTTCCTGGGCAAGTTCAACAGCATAGCCGACCAGGTACTGGCGCTTAACCAAAAGGCTAACGAGGTGGTAGCCAACATCAGCCCCCAAACGCCTGCCGTGCCACTACGCGGCGTGCGTGCCGTAGCGGGCCTCATCAGCGGGGCCACGGGCGGCAGCGAAAAAGGCGGGGGCCTGAAGACCCTATTCGGCGTGGCCAGCCAGGCCGGCGGGCTGTTCAGCATGCTGGGCTCCGTGGCGGCCGTGCTCTGGCCCGACGCCCCGGGCAGCACGGCCCCGGCCCCGGCCCCGCCCACCGTCTCGACGGGCAGCATCCGTCTTACGGGCAGCATTTCCACTTCCACGCTGCTGGGCCAGGCCGTGTACGTGCAGGTGCCGGGCACACCGCACAACTTCAACGGCAGCACCAACGCCAACGTGCGCATGACGCAGCCCTACTACGACTGCCCGATGGGCCTGTTTAATCTGCGAGCCACGCCTCAGATTGACCGCATCGACTACCCGCGGGCCGCTAGGCACAACGGGCCGCGCGGCGCGGTGCCGGAGCAGCAGTACAGCTCATACTCAATAACGGCGGATTTGCAGCCGGTCGTCAATCAGCTGTCGGGGGCGCAGGTGGTATCCATGCGGGCGGCCATCATGCAGAAGGTGAGCCACTACACCCTGGCGGAGGCGTGGCCGGCCAGCCGCTACAACCTGATGTACGCCCAGGTGGCGGCCGGTAATCTGATAGCTGAACCCTACGACGTGGGACCGACGAGCAGCGAGAAAGACAACCTTTACCTTGTGCACACACCGTTCGTCAACGTGGGCTGCTTCCGGGGCATGGCTTTCAATGCCCCCACCGACAGCCTCGACAAGTACCCCGCGTTTGTGCGCGTCATCGTGGAATTGCGCCGGGCTGGGGCCCCGGCCGGCGCCGCGCCTATCATCTTCGTGCAGGACTACGCCATTCGCACGGCCAGCTCCTCGTATCAAAACCGCAGCTACCTGGACGTGGCCGACTATACTCCTTACTGGTTTGGTACCTCTACGCTGGAGCCCCTGGACAAAAGTTATACGGGCGTGGTGTTCAATCCGTATAGCCAGTACTTCAGCGCCCCCAGCGCCCTGAGCTTCGACGGCAGCTCGTCGCTGCGGATGGACGTGGTACGCAACGGCGGCACCCAGGGCTATGGCGGGGGCAGCGGGGGCTTCGCGGCCGGGCTGTCCATCGGTTTTCAGGGTACGCTGGACGTACCCGAGGGCATGAATGTGGAAATGATAACCGAGCGGGAGCGGGGCGCTTACTGCGCCGCGCCCAACCTGGCGGCGCAGGCCGTAGGCAGTTGCAACAACTACAATCCCTGGGCCACGCCCACCCGGCCAGCGCCCGGCGCCCCGCCCAGCGGGCCGCTGTCACCGCCGGAAACAGGCACGGTGCAGCTGACGCTGACGCCCAACCCGGCTACCGGCCGCACCACCGCCCAACTGGCCAGCCCTATGGCCAAACTACCGATAGAGCAGGCGTACTTGCTGGATATGCAGGGCAGGCAGCTGTGGCAGCACGCCGCAACGGCGAAAACCGGCCAGCAGGTCGAAATTCCGCTGCGCGGCTTACCGACCGGCTTGTATTTGGTTAAAGTCGTAGCGGGGCAGCGGCAGTACGTGAGCAAGCTGCAGGTGTACTAAATTCAGATCAGACGATGAAACGCACACTATTCTTTCTGCTAAGCTGCTGGGCGGCAGTGCAACCCGCCAAGGCCCAGGAATTCCGCTGGGTGCAAACCGGCCTCAACGGCACCAGCCCCAACATCCAAAACTACAGCGCGACGGCGGCCATTGCCCTGGGCAATGGCCGCCTAGCGGCGGCCGGTTACTTCCACGAGGAAATGACCTTCACTGGGCAGCCAACAATGGTGGGCATATACCAGCCCCGTACGGCCTTTGCTGGTTCCTGGCAGACGGACGGTACAGCTAACTGGGTACAGCCCGCCCTGAGCACGCGCTTTGGGGAGGCTCAAGCAACGGGCGTAGATGCGGCTGGCAATAGCTACGTGGCCTATTTAGCCACAGGGGATATCAGCTTTGGGGCAACCCAGGTGCCAGTGAGTGGTAGCGGACGGAGCACCGCCACAGTCTTGGTTAAGTTTTCCTCTACTGGGCAGGTGCTCTGGACGCGCAAGTTAGAAGCCAGCTATAGCGGCGCCACAGACCCAACTGTTCTGATTAGCAGCTTAGCCGTTACTGCTAATGGCGGCTGTGTGCTGGGCGGACAGCTATACGGGACATTGGCCTTGGGTGGGCAGCCTACTTTGATAAACAATGCTGCTTATGGACGGCCGATGGGCATTTATCTGCGCATCGAGGCAAACGGTAACTACACATGGGCCCGCGCAATAACCGGTATGGGCTCCGAGGTAAAGGCCGTGGCGTTGGATGCCGCTGACGACTTATGGATAAGCGGGGCCTGTAGTGGCAATACTGATTTTGGAAATGGGGTGATTATAATGCCAGCAAATTATAGCGGTTTCGTCGCCCGTTGCTCGCCTCAGGGTTTAGCTGATTGGGCCCGGGCTGTGGGGGCCTCAACTGATTCTTTCGGAGAGACGGTAAGTGTGGCGCCCGATGCGGCCGGCAACGTATTCGTTTGTGGGCGGTTTGGCAATAAAGGCGGCGACAACCAGAACCATACGGGCGTGTTCGGGCCGCTCACGCTCAGCACCACCGGCAACAGCGGCTACTCCGACAGTTACGTAGCCAAGTACGACGCCCAGGGCGGCTTCCAGTGGGTGCGCACGCTACGCGGGGCCGATACCGAATGGGCGCGGGCTGTGGCCGTGAACCAGCGCGGGGAGGTGTACCTGAGCGGCGCGGCCTACGGCGGCGTGCAGTTCGAAACGACCACGCTGACGGCCAACACCTTCGGCTACCAGGGCTACGTGGCCAAGTACAGCGCCACCGGCGACCTGCGCTGGCTGCAGGGCTACGGAGGCTCGGGCACGCCCTTCGGCGGCAGCAACCTGTACGCCGGCCTGGGCCTGGCCACCGACGGGGCGGGCCACCTTTACGTGGCCGGGGCGTTCATGGGCAACACCTACTTCGGCAACTTCTACGAGTCGGGTCCCAATCAGGGCGTGAACTACCCCTACATAGCGGCCCTGGACGACCTGGAAGTGGTAACGGCCACCGCACCGGTCCGGCCCGATCTGGTGTCGCTGGCAGCTTACCCCAACCCGAGCACCGGGCAGGTGCAGCTGCGCTGGCCAGCCGCGCCGCGCCCGCTGCCGCTGATGGTGCTCGACGCGCTGGGCCGCACCGTGCACACGGCCACGCTGCCGACTGCCACGACCACGGCCACGCTGCAACTCGGTCACCTGCCCAAGGGCGTGTACGTGCTGCGCCTGACCAACGGCGCTCAGGTGATGACGCGCCGGCTGGTGCTTCAGTAAGCCCTGGAGCAGATGACCGGCGGCACGTTTACCATCACCAACGGCGGCGTGTTCGGCTCGATGATGAGCACGCCCATCATCAACGCCCCGCAGTCGGCCATCCTGGGCATGCACAACATCGTGCAGCGCCCCATCGCCGAAAACGGGCAGGTGGTTATCCGCCCGATGATGTACCTGGCGCTGAGCTACGACCACCGCATCATCGACGGCCGCGAGTCGGTGTCGTTCCTGGTGCGCGTGAAGGAGCTGCTGGAGGACCCGATGCGCCTGCTGCTGGGCGTGTAAACGGCCTAGCCGTACAAGCGAAAAGCCGCGCTTCCCAGGTGGGAGGCGCGGCTTTTTTGGTTGGGCTGCAAGACAAAAGCATTGCCGCAGGCGAAATGGCGGCGTATGCCGCCGCTGGGCTAGCGTTCCAGGCGAGCGGCCAGGCTCAGCACCCGGCCGGCTACTTCATCGGCTTTAGGTCCGGCGAAGGTTTCGCGCACGGCCGCGTTGAAGAGGGTGAGCCAGCGCTGGCAGCGTGGACCTTCGGTGGGCAGACCGAGGTTTTTGGGCAGGGCCTGCGCTTTTTCCTGCACCGAGCCCAGAAGCGTGGTGCTCCAGTAGCTGTACAGCGTGAAGAGGTGCTGGGGCCAGTGCAGGCGGGCCGTGGCGTTGAACGCCGGGCCGAGCACCTCATCCTGGTTGACCTTCTCGCAGAAGTTGTCTACGAGCGTTTTGACGTCGGCTTCCCGAACGATGTCGGTGAGGGCGGAGGCAGGAGCAGTTTTCATAGAACAAAGACGCTGGGGCACGGGATACGCTAGCCAGGCAGGCTAGGTTGGGCTAAGGTAGCGCAAACGTTTGCGCGAACCAATGACAGTTGTCAGTAGAGCTTGAAAATCAGTGTTTATTCCTATGAAAAAAATATACGAATCCGGGAAAATGCCCAGCCGCCGGGAAACCCGCATCCAAGTGGAGTGCCGGGGTGGTCAGCCGACGGTTGGGCACTCGTGCTACCGCACTCTGGTCAGGCGCAGCTCGTCCAGCATGGCTTGGTTGACTTCGCCGTGCATGTTCTCGTTGGCCGGTTCCAGGCTTAGCGTAAACGTGTATGTGCCCGGGCTCAGCGTGACCAGCACGGGGTTGGTGTAGCCCCAGTCCGACCACTCATCGACGCCGCGCTGCGGCAGCACCACCGTGCCCAGGGTGCGGCTGCCGGCGCTGAGGGTCCGAATCGCGCACTTGTTCGAGGTGTTGATGGGGCCGTTGCCGTTGGCGTAGCGAAAATCCACCGCGTAAAGACCGGCCGTGGGCACCTGCACGCGCAAGCTCACGCGGCGGTTGCGCGTCTGGCTGATTTCGACGAAGCCTTTGCCCGCGTAGCCCTTGTACGGCAGCTTGGCGGCCGGCGCGAAGGCCTCCACCTGCACGCTGCGCCGGAACCGGGCGGCTCCCACCGGCAGCGGCTCGCTCGCAAAGCTCTCGTAACCTGCGGCGTCCACGGCCACCACCTGGTACTCGGCGTACACAGGGGCGGTGGGCACGGCAAACTCCGGCTCGGTGGTGCGGCCCATGAATTCGCCGTTGCGCAGCACCTGATACGCCTGGGCGCCCTCCACCGCCGCCCAGCGCAGGCGGCCGTCGGCGAAGCGCACGGCGGGCGTCATCGGGGCCACGTGGTGCGGTACCTTGCGCTGCGGGGCGGCGGGCGGCGCTTCGTTCGTCAGCTCGATGCGGATGGTGTGCCGGCCGCCGAGCATGGCGGGCACGGTGGCCTCGGGCAGGGGCTGCCCGTCGAGGGTGATGCTGCGGATGGTGCGTCCGTAGCCCGTCAGCTCGATGTCGAGCAGGGCCTCGCGGTAGCGGAAGCCGGTGAGCCGACGCGTGCCCTGCAACGCCTGCGGCACGAAGGGCCGGAACGTGAGCCCGTCGGGCTGCCAGTCCATGCCGAACAGGCCCTTGTACACCAGCCCCAGCGTGCCCGAAAGGCTCCAAAGCATCACCGAGCTGTTGACCTGCGTGCCGGCGAAGTCGCCGTTGGAGGCCACGAAGTTCTCCTTGTTGGTCAGGAACAGCGCGGCCGGCCGGCTCACGGCGGCCAGGCTTTCCATGAAGGCGGCTTCGTTGCCGACTTTGGCGGCTGCCAGTCCCCAGTAGCTCTGCACGAAGGGCCACACGGCGTTGTTGTGGTAGGGCGGAATGCCCGGCGTCTGCGGGTACACGCACGGAATGCCGTAGTCCATCACGGGCGTGCTGGCCACCACCGTGCGGCTGCGCTCCGTGTCGGCCACGCCGAACAGCACGCTCAGCGCCTCGCCCAGCGCCTCGCTGCGCGGCGACAGCACCGAGGCCAGCCGGCCGTAGCGAAACTGCCCGTAGTAGCCCTTGTCGGGCTGCCAGAGGTAGTCGTTCATGCCCTGGCGGATGGCGGCCGCCTGCTTGCGGTGGCGGCCGGCCAGGTCGTAGTCGTTCAGCTGCTCGGCCATCATGGCCAGCACCTGGTTGGCCTGGTAGTGCACGGCGTTGGTGCCCAGGTTCTGCGACTGGTAGATATCAACTGGCTGCATCCACTTGGGGTAGGTCTGCTCGCGCCAATCCAGAAACGACGACTCGCCGCGCACCAGCCCGGTCAACGGGTCGTAGGCGTTCAGCAAATCGTCTTCGATGGACTTGCGGATGATGGGGCGCACCTGCCACAGCCACTGCCGGTCGCCGGTGTTCTTGTAGATTTCCCAGGCGGCCACGGCCCAGATCAGGCGGTCGGTGGAAACGGGGTACGCCCCGCCGGTGCCGGTGTCCTGGATGATGCGCCCGTCGGCCGTCACCTTGCGCAGCAGGCTGTTCTTGGCCACTTCGGGCTGCAGCGCCGCCTGCGCCAGGATGATGCTGTAGCTGATGTCGCGCGTCCAGACGCCGGCCCATTCCTGTCCGGTGCGGAAGGTGCTGTCGGGCTCCACGGCGCGCTTGGCTTCCTCCAGCGCCAGGTTGTAGAGCGCGTCGAGCAGCGGATAATCCGACTGGTACTGCGGCAGCCCCGACACGTCGAGGCTGGCTTTCCAGGCGTGGGCGGTGGTTTTGGCGTCGGAGTGGGCGTTGAGCGTGACGGTGGTTTCGTAGATGCCGTCGCCGTCCGGGTCGCGCAGCTCCAGCCCCGGCTTGCTCACGAGGTTGTCGAAGTCCCAGCTCAGCGGCGCGGTGTTGCCGGCCACCAGCACGTGCTTCAGGTCCTGCTGGTAGAGGCGCTGCCCGTTGTAGAGCTGGTAGTAGCCCTGCTGCTTGAAGGCGGCCAGCACCGGGCGCAGGTCCAGGCGAATCTTCAGCGGGGTGTTCGGCGCCAGGTACGTATCGGGCGGTACCGGCGTCGGGTCCACGTACTGCTTCCCAAACACGATGGGCGGCGTTTCGAGCTGGCCGCCGCCGGGGCGGGGCACGGCCACGAACACGTGGTCCTGGCCGGGCTGCATCTCGTTGTCCTTGCCGTTGAGGCTGAACTTAAAGCTCACCTGCGGGCTCTGAAACGCATTGGCCGGGCTCTGGTAGTTCGAGGTCAGTTCCGTACGCGAGAGGGCCCGCGCCACGTGCCGGCCCTGCACCACGGAGTCGCGGTAGAGCGTGTAGGCGGCCGACTGCCACACCGGGGCAGCCGGGGTCGGCGGGCCGGCCACCGGGGTTTGAGTCGTTGATTTAGGCATTTGACAGGAGCCGGCCAGCAGCAGCGGCGCAAGCAGCAGGCCCAGCGGGGAAGAGGGGCGACACTTCATAAGCAATGACACAAAAAGCCGCCGTGAAACTACGCGAAAGGGCTGGTTTCGGCTGATCAGGCAGCGGCGGAGCCCAAGGGCGTCACCCGCCGCTCCCGAATACCCGTAAGCTTTCCAATATCCATTCACTCTGCTTTTTCGCTATGGCCTCCTCCCCCTTCTGGCAAACCCTCGGCCTCGGTGCCGTCGCCGGCATGCGCAGCATGACGGCCCCCGCCCTGCTCAGCAGCGCCCTGCGCGCCCACCCCTCCGGCCGGTTGGCTCATTCCTCGTTTAGCTGGCTGCAATCGAAAGGGGCGGCCCGCAGCCTGAAGCTGCTGGCCGGCGCCGAAATGGCCAGCGACAAGCTGCCCGGAATGCCCGACCGCACCGTGCTGCCCGTGCTGACGGGCCGGGCGCTGTCGGGCGCGCTGGTGGGGGCGGTGCTCTACAAAACCAACCGCGGCAGCCTGTTCCAAGGCGCTGCCGTGGGCAGCCTCGGGGCCGTGGCCGGCTCGTTTGCCGCGCTGTACCTGCGCAAGCTCGCCTCGCGGCGCACTCCGCTGAAAGAGCCCTGGGCCGGGTTTGTGGAGGATGCCCTGACCGTGGTCACCGGCAAAGCCCTGCTTAGCGGCCACCAGCCGGGGCACTAAGCCGGCCTTGGTTTCCGGTCAATATCAACGGCCCGTGCGAGGAAGCGCTGCTTCGCCGCACGGGCCGTTGGGGTAACATAAGGCACTAGCAACAGGATAAAAACCGCTGGGGCGGGTATCAGCCGGCCACGGCGTAGCCGCCGGGGGCCGTGCGCCGCAGCTCGTGCGGGAAGTAGGTGCAGTAGCGCAGCGGCGAGTCGCGCAGCTCCTCGATGGCGTCGGGCGCCGCAAACCACAATTCCCGGAAATCGTCCCGGCGGACGATGTCGGCCAGCGCATCCGTGGGCACCTGCCCGAAGCTGCGGGCGTGGCGCAGGCAGTTCTTCACCAGGCCCGTGCGGCTGATGCACACCCGGCCGTTGTAGTAGGGGTTGTGCCGCTGGGCTTCGGCGAAAAACTGCGTGTTGACCACGTAGCGCGGCTCGGGCGGGGCCGCCGCGCCCGGGCGCCACGGCGTGTAGCTCAGGGCCGGGAGGTCGGCGTCGGGGCCGGTGTGCGGGGCCGAGTGGCAGATGATGCGGCTGAGCTTGGGGTGCGCCGCGTGCAGGGCGCGCAGCTCGGCGGCCGATACGGCGGCCGTGTATTCCAGCAGCACCGTTACGGCGCGCAGCGTGGTGCCGGCGAGGCTGTCGGCCAGCCGGGCCAGGCGCGCCGGCGTGGCGTGGGTGAGCCGCAGCTCCAGGTGGCGGCAGCGCAGCGCGTCGAGCTGGGCGGCCACCGTAGCGAAATCGTAGTGGCGGAAATCGTGCTCCACCACGGCGCTGGTCAGCTCGTCGGGGCAGTGGTGCTCCAACCGCAGCTTGGGAAAGGCCGCCTTGTTGTCGGTGAAAAAGCCCAACTCCTTGCGCTGCAGAAACGCCATGTATTGCCCGAAGCTGGCCGCGTCGTAAGCGTAGGCAGCCTGCACGTCGGCGTAGGGCTGCTGGTCGAGGGCGGCGAGGATGTCGTACAGCACGTTCGGGATGAACGTGACTTGGGCGTTGTGCAGGTCGTAGATGGCGCTACGGTCGCGGCCGCGCACCGGCACCTGGTGGGCGTAAAGCTGAAAGTGCATAGCGAGGAGAGAAGTAGGGGCGAGGAAAGCGGCCGGGCCGGGCTCTAGGAACGCAGGGCGGGCCCGGCCGGGGCCGGCGCGGGCCGGACCGGTTCGGCGGCGGGGGCCTCGTAGCTGAGCAGCAGCGCGTAGTCGAGGTCCGACACGGGCTTGTAGAGCTCCTGCTGCCGGTAGTGGCCCGACTGGTGCTGGCGGCTGTCGCTGAACCGGACGCCGGCGCCCAGCTCGGCCACCTGCGTCACCGCGCTGCGCCGCATGTAGCGGAAGTGCACCGGCAGTGGCCGCAGCTGCTCCGCCGAGAAGATGTAATCAGGCATGGGGCCGAAGAGGAAAGGTGAAAGGGAAGGACGAAAAGCGCTCAGGCCAGGTAGCCCGCCGCGGCTGGCTCGGGCTGCTCGGCGGCCAGCGTGGCGGCGTGGTCGTGCTCCACCAGCCAGCGGGCAATTTTCTGCTCCAGCTGGTAGTGGCAGCGGTAGGAGGGCGAGAGGTACTGGCCCACCGGGTTGACTTCGATGAACACGTACTCGCCGGCGTGGGTGCGGATCAAATCGAGGGAGCCGGTGCGCAGGCGGGCGGCGCGCATGAAGGAGGCCACGCGCAAGGCCACATCGGCGGGCAGCTGGTAGGGCACCACGTGCGTCTGCGGGCTGGCGTACACCAGCTTCACGTCGGCGTAGGGCTGATCGGGGCCGGGAGCGGCCGGCGGGGTGAGAATGGCGGTGGCGTAGCACTGCCCGTCGAGGTAAAACACGCGCAGCTCGTAGGCGGCGTCCACCTGCTGCTGAAACAGCGTCGGGAAAAATGTGTCGGGCAGCTCGGCCACCAGCTGCTCGCTCACGCGGGTAGTGAAGGCCGTGTAGGCGTCGCCCTGCTCCAGGTAGTAGCCGCAGAAGTCGATGGGTTTGGTGATGAGCCGGCCGCCGGTTTCGGCCAGCAGGGCCAGCAGCTGGGTCTTGGTGGTGAGCACCTGCGAGCGGGGCGTGGCCAGGCCGCTGCGCTGGGCCAGCTGCAGCAGCAGTAGCTTGTTTTTGGCCTGCTGCATGGCGCCATAGTCGGGCAGCCAGAGCTTGTCGTGCAGCACCCCGAAGAGAAACTGCGCCAGGTGGGTGGTTTCGTTTTTGATGTCGCCAGCCACCTGCCCGCCGTGCGCGCCCAGCCGCTGCAGCGCCGCCCGGTCGAAGGGGTCGAAGAAGCGGCGGTACCACACCACGTGCACCTGTTCGCGCAGGCTCACGCCGTCGACCACGATGTCGCCGCGGTTCACGTCGATAACCCAGTTGCGGGGCGTTTCGACCAGGTCGCGGCTGCTGATTTTCAAAAAGGGGGCGCCGTAGGCCAGCAGCCAGTCGAGCACCGGCTCGGTGCCCTGTTCGTGGTCGGCGTGGGAGAGAACGAGAATCATGAGGCGAAGAGCGGCGGCAAGTGCATGAACCTAGACCGCGTCGGCGGCCGCTACGACCACCTGCCGGCGCCACAAATCCTGGAACAGCGGGGCGGCGGCGAAGCGCTGCTGCACCTCGGCGGGCAGGCCCGCGAGCTGGCCCAGCAGGGCCGCCAGCTTGTCGGAAATGCCGAAGGTCTGGTAGGTGGCCAGGTCGAAGAGCTGCGGGGCGTCGGCGTGCCAGAAGAGGCCGTAGCGCGCTGTGTTGAAGGCCAGCCGGGCGGGCAGCGCGGCGGGGAGGGCCACCGGGGCGTACTCCTCCCGCAGGGCCGGCAGGTCCACGAAGTGGTTCATGTACAGCCAGCCTTCCCACTGCTCGGGGAAGCGGCGCAGCACCGGCTCGAACAGCTCAAAGATGTGCCGGGTGGTGGCCACGGCAAATTCCTCGCGCGGCAGCGCCGACTCGGTCGGCACGACGGGCGGGTAGAAGCGGGTTTCGAACGCGTCGTCGGCGTGGCGGAAGGAGAGCAGCGGCACGATGGGCGCCTTGGTGACGTGGGCCAGAAAGGCAATGCCCTTGCGGGCGTACAGCTGCCGGGCCAGGAACGGAATGCGGGTGAGCTTTTCGTCCTGGCGGTCCATGCCGCCCACGCCGGTGTTGCCGTCGATGTAAAACAGCAAGCTGCGGCCCGACTTCACCTCCCGGATCATCTGCAGCCCGATACTCGGCGACTCCGCGTTCAGGATGCGCATGCTGCCGCCGCTGTAGGCCTCGTTCTGGGCCGACAGGTCCTGAAACTTGTCGCCCTGCTGCTGCAGCGTCACCTCATCGACCACCAGCGTGTAGTGCACGTTGTGGCGCAGCAGGAAGTGGTGGATGGCGCGGTAAGAGCCCAGGTGGAAGGTGCAGAACACCCGCGGGCGGGTGTGCACGTCGGCCAGGAAGGACGTGTCGCCGGTGTACTCCGTGAGAAAGTGCACCTGCTCCTCGTGCTCGTCCATGGCGGCCCAGTCGCGGTAGCCGAGCACCCGCTCGTAGAACGCGGCGTCGGAGCCGGGGTACTCGGGCAGGTAGTTGCGGCGGTTGGCCGCGCACAGCAGGTAGCCGTGGGTGGGCGTGCCGTGCGGGGCTTGGCTGCGGGCGCCGGCGGCCCGCTCCTGCGAGCGGGTCCGCGTGGCGGCCACCCGCGCCAGGTAGCCGGCGCGGCGGGTCGCATCGGCCGTTTCGGGTTGCGCGTCGAGCAGGAGGTCGGCGGCCGGCGAGGAAAGCGTAGCAGTTGTCATAGCGCAGAAGGGCTGGGAAGGCGTTAACGAACGAAATTGAGCAGGTTCAGCAGCAGGTTGGCGGCCACCTGCAGGGTAATGCCGGAGGGGTCGCGCTGCGGGTTGACTTCCACGAAATCGAGGCCGACCACCCGCGCGTCGCCGAGCAGGCGCTGCAGCAGGGCGCAGGTTTGGGGGTAGGAGAGGCCGCCCACCACCGGCGTGGCGGTGCCCGGCGCCACCTGCGGGTCCAGGAAGTCGATGTCGAAGGTGAGGTACACCGGCAGGCCGGGCTCCAGCACGGCGGCCGTCGAGTCGGCCAGCAGGCCGGGCAGCTCATCGGCCCAGAAGATGTGCTGCTTGGGGTGCTTGTGGGGGCGCGTGTTCACCAGCCCGCGGATGCCCAGCTGCGACACGCGCCGCAGCCCGTCGAGCTGCAGGCAGCGCGTCATGAAGTTGCCGTGGTGCGGGGCCGAGGCCGGGTCGTGAAACGCCGCTGACTCGTTGGTTTGGTAAGCGTCGATGTGGGCATCGAAGTGCAGCACCTGGAAGGCGGGAAACTGCTCGCTGCAGGCCAGGATGAGCGGCCAGGAAATGGAATGGTCGCCGCCGAGGAAGAAGGGCACGTGGCCGCGGCCCAGCAGCTGCCGCGCCGCCTGCGCAATGCGCCGGTGCACCGTGTCGCGGCTTTCGCCGGGGCCCACGTACAGGTCGCCCCAGTCGCGGTAGCGGCCCGTCTCCAGGCCGCGGCGCAGGCGCTCGAAGTCGGTGTCGGCGCTCAGGAAGCGGAAGTCGATGGCATCGATCTGCTTGGTGAGCGTGGCGTGCTGCCGGCCCAGCTGGTGGCGCAGGTGCAGCGGAAAGTGGCGGCAGTTGTTGTCGTCGGCGTTGCCGCCGCCGTACGGAATGCCGCAGAACACCACCAACGATTCCGCGGCGGGCGCGGTGGGCTCGTAGGCAGCCAGCCCAAACAGCGGGTTTTTCACCGGATGCACCACGAAGGTTTCATCGGCCTCCGGGGGCACCAGCATGCGGTGCTGCTCCAGGAAGGCAAAGGTGGTCAGCACTTCCTCGCGGCGGTAGCGCAGGCTCATCGCGTCGATGGCTTCCTCGCGCAGGCGCGGCTGCCGCAGCGAGTCCAGCAGCTGGTACACGTCGCGGGCCACCACGTACTTCTTGCCGATGAGCCGGTGGGTGATTTCCACCCGGCCGTTGGGCTGGGGCTGGAAGTCGAGGCAACGGGAGGTTTTCAGGGTAGTACTCATAGCAGCGCAGAAAATCGGGGAGAAAAAAGCCGGCGGCGGGCACAAGGCTGGCAGGTGCTCCGAAGATGGACGACCCGGCGCCCCGGACCCGGCGGTTTCTGTTGAATTCAGGGAAAAACGGGTTTAATCGGGCGAAATCAGCCCTGAGCGGATGGGTGACGGGTGTGGGTTGTTGGTTGTCAGTTGTCGGGACCTTACGGGCCCCTCGGGGCACGCCCCTCCCCAAAAGCGAGGGGGAGCCGGACGAATTTGACATCAGCTGATTTCCCTCACGCGGCACCAGCCCTACCGACAACCAACACCTGACAACTCACAACCATCACCCCAGGCGGCGGCGCACCCAGGCGGGTCCGGCCAGCAGCACCAGCGCCAGCCACGCCAGGCTGATCCACTCGTGCGGGGCCAGCGCGGCGGGCACCAGCAGGGCCGGGCCGTCGGCCGCGAAGGTGCGCCAGGTGAGCAGCGGCGCCCCGTAGGGCAGCAAGTCGGCGTGGGCGATGCGCAGCACCGTGAGGGCCAGCACCGTGCCGGCCAGCCCCACGGCCACGGGCACCACGAAGGAGCGCCACGCGAGGCTCACCACGTACTGCACCGCCAGGATGCCCGCCGTGCCGGCGTAAATGCGCAGCAGCGCCGTGCCCACCGCGGCCAGCGGGGCCGCGTGCAGCTGAAAGCCCAGCTCGGGCCGCAGCAGGCCCAGCAGCCAGCCCGTGAGCAGCAGCAGCCCCGCGTGCAGGGCCTGCGCCAGCAGGCTCAGCCCGAGCAGCACCAGCAGCTTGCCCACGAACAGCGTGCGGCGCGGCACGGGCTGCGTCAGCACGTGCTTCCAGGCGGCGGCGCGGTGCTCCACGTGCACCACCAGGCTGGTGAGCAGCACCACAAACAGCGGCAGCAGCAGGGTGGCCTCGGTGCGCCAGGCGTTGTGCAGGTAGGGCACCCAGGGGCTTTGGCCGGCTTCCAGCAGCGTGGCGCCGCGGAAGAAAAACACCAGAAAGATGATGAGCACCGGCACCACGGCCAGCCCCAGCGCGAGGCGCAGCGCAGCCGTGCCGCGTAGTTTCAGAACTTCCGCCGCCAGCGTGCCGAGCAGCTGACCCGGCCAGGAAGTGGGGGCGAAGGAGAGGGGGCGGGCGTTCATGCGCGGGCGGTGGTCAGGTGCAAAAAGGTTTCTTCCAGGCTGGGCTGGCGGCAGGCAATCTGGTACAGGGGCTGGCCGGCGGCCACCAGCTGCCGGGCCAGCGCCGCCACGCGCTCGGGCGAGCGGAAGGGCAGCCGCAGCGTGCCGCTGCCCGTCACGTGGGCGTCGTGCAGCTCGGCGGGCAGCAGCTGCCGGCAGGCGGCCGCGTCCTGGGTTTCGATGACGATGTGGGCCTGATCGGCCTGGCGGGTCTGCAGCTCGGCCAGGCTGCCCTGGAAGCGCAGCTCGCCCTGCTGAATGACGCCTACGTGTGAGGCCACGCGCTCAATCTCGCTGAGCAGGTGACTGGAAATCAGGATGGTTTTGCCGTGCGCCCGCTGCAGCGTAAGCAGCAGCTCGCGCAGCTCAATGATGCCGTTCGGGTCGAGGCCGTTGGTGGGCTCGTCGAGCAGGAGCAGCTCGGGGTCGGGCAGCAGGGCCAGCGCGATGCCCAGGCGCTGGCGCATGCCCAGCGAGTATTGGCGGGCCGGGCGGTGGGCGTCGGCCGTGAGGCCCACCAGCGCCAGCACCTCGGCGGTGCGGTGGCGGGGCAGGCGGCGCAGGCGGCGCGTCACTTCCAGGTTGTCGTGGCCGCTGAGGTGGTCGTACAGCGAGGGGCTTTCGATCAGGGCCCCGACGCGGCTCAGGGCCGCTTCGCGCTGGCGGGCCAGGTCGTGGCCGAAGAGGCGCACGCTGCCGGCCGGGGCGGGCAGCAGGCCCAACAGCAGGCGCAGGGTAGTGCTTTTGCCGGCGCCGTTCGGCCCCAGAAAGCCGTAGATGCTGCCGGATGGCACCTGCAGGCTTACGTCGCGCAGGATGCGGGTGGGGCCAAACTGGAAGGCAAGTTGCCGGGTCTCGATTAGTAAATCAGCGGAGGCGGACATGGCAAGGCGAGGCCGGGCCAGCCGCAAAAGCGCGGCCGGCAGGTGAAACAAGGTGATACAGCGAGGGGCGAAGCAGCGGGCGGCCGGCAAGGGGCGCGGCCCGGTTCGGGAAAGTCGGTAGGAGCGGCTCAGGCCGTGGCCAGGGCCGGGACCGGCGCGGCGGCTTCCTCGTCCAGGGCGGTGAGGCGGGCCTGCTTGCGGCGGTAGTTGCGGTAGTTGCGCCAGAAGGAGTACACGGTCATGTAGAGCATGAAGCCGTAGAAGCCGAAGGTTTTCAGCAGGAAAAAGGAGTTGTCCCAGGTCAGCAGGTTGTGCGGGAAGTCGGCGTGGCCGAACAGGGCGGTGAGCCGGGGCACGAGGGTGTAGGTGCTGTAGCCGTAAAACAGCCGCAGGAAGTAGAAAAACAGCCCGTAGTTGGCCACCGAGTACGTGAGCAGCGGCAGGTCTTTGGGAAACGAGAAGGTGGTGGGCACGGCGCGGTTTTCGGGCGCCACCAGGCCCAGCAGGCGCCAGGGGTAGAGCACCGAGCGCGACATCAGGTTGGGCACGTCGAAGAAGTCGGAGTACACCCAGTAGCCGTCGTTGCGCAGGAAGGGATTGAGCGAGTACAGCACCACGAACACGTTCATGCTGATGATGGTACCCACGAGCGTGCGCAGCAGCCCGAGGTGGGCCGGCACGAGGTAGAACACCCCGATCATGAGCACGCAGAACAGGAGCTGGAAGTACACGCCCGCCAGGTTAATCATGATGCGCGGCCGCTTGCCCAGCGTCCACACGTTGGTTACGTCGGCGAAGAACACCGGAAACAGCAGGTAGAAGCCAAAGCCGATGGCCTTGGGCGCTACCCCGAAGCGGGCGGCGGCCGAGGCGTGGCCCAGCTCGTGGCAGAAGATGCCGAGCACCAGCCCGATGTAGGCACCGATGATGCACAGGAGCGTTTCCTGCGACACCAGCCGGAGCACAAACGTGCCCCAGGTATGCACGAAGGCCGCCGTCAGGAGCCCGGTGAGCAGCAGCAGGCCCACCATCAGCGGCGGGCGGAACAGGCCGCGCAGCGGCTGGCAGAGGCGCAGCAGCGTGGTTTCGCCCACCAGGTCAAACTTGGTGTGCAGGTAGCTGGTACGCTTCACCTGCAACTCGGCCGGCACGGCCAGGTACTTGCGCAGCACCAGGTCCACCTCGGCTTCCTGCAGCGGCACGGGGCCACGCTGGCGGTAGTCGGCGCAGATGGCGGCCAGGCTCTCGCCGCGCTGCAGCCGCCCGATCACGCCGTAGAGCAGCTCGCCCACCAGGTATACCCGGCCGGCAGCCAGCAGCAGAAAGCGGTTGTCGGGGGTGTGTTGCAGCTCGGCCGTGGCCAGCACGGGGTACGCTTCGGTGGGAGCAGCGGCAAAAGAAGGCGTCATGGGACGACAGGAGTGAAGGCGTAGAAAATAAAAAAGGCCGCAGGCAGCGCCCGCCGCCGACAAGCCGGTTGGTCCGGGCGGGCCGCCACTGGGGCGGCCCACCCGGAACCAAGGGGTGGCTTACAGCTCCACGTCGCAACGCTCGCAGGCAGCAGCGGCGGCAGCGGCGGTGGCCAGCTCCAGGCGCTCCTCCAGCTCGAGGACGAACAGGCCTTCGGTCAGCTCCGGCTGGTTGGCTACTACTGCGGTTTCGGCGGGGGTGTTGATGTTGTTCATGATGGTTGGAATGGTTGAGATAAGAAAATGGGGAGAGGTGCCTACTCGGTTGACGGGTTTTCGGCGCGGCCCGGGTGAAGCGGCCCGTTGCAGCGGGCCAGCAGTGGCGAAGGCAACGGCCGAATTAGTCGGTCACGTCGCAGCGGCGGCAGCTCTCGGCCGCCTCTACGGCTACAGTGGCCAGCTCCAGGCGCTCTTCGAGTTCGAGAACGAACAGGCCTTCGGCCAGGTCCGACTGGTGCAGCGACTCGGACTGGATGCCCGATTGGTCTTGTGCAGGGTACATAGTGGTAAGGAAGAAGAGAAGGTGCCTACTCGGTTGCGGGTTTTCAGCGTCGCCCGGGCCTTGAGGGCCAGTGAGGGAAGTGGGCTGGGCTTACAGCTCCACGTCGCAACGGTCGCAGGCGGCGGCGGCGGCGGCGGCCGTGGCCAGCTCCAGGCGCTCCTCCAGCTCGAGGACGAACAGGCCTTCGGTCAGCTCCGGCTGGTTGGCTACTACTGCGGTTTCGGCGGGGGTGTTGATGTTGTTCATAATGGTACTTTGGTGATTTTGGATTGCCTACTCGGTTGGCGGGTTTTCGGCGTGGCCCGTGTTTGTTTCTGAAGCAAAGGAGGGGGGTTTAGCAGCGACTCGCAATAGGAATATGTTCTCAAATTGCTGATAATCAATTTATTTGATTGTTGATAATGCGCTGACTAAAGGGCAAGCGGCGCCAGCACTGGCTAACGGTCAGGCTGATTAAATAATGGTGTTTTTTTAAGAGGTTTCGATGCGGGACGGGCCGGCGGGCAGGGGCGTGGGCGCCCCGGGCAGCGCCGGCCATGGGCAGGCCGACGCTGGGAAAAGCCGGTGTCGAAACGAAGGGCGGGCCCGGAAGATCGGGCGGGCCCGCTCGGCGACGGAAGGCCGAGGGAGGCGCCACGGCAGGGCGCACGGAGCCGGGCCGGGTCGAAAACCGACGCCCGAGGCAAGGAAAAGTCAGGAAAGCAGGCGCTGCCCGGGGGCTACGCCGGCCTTAGCAAACCGGCGGCGTCTGCGTCGGGTCCAGGCACTTAATCACGGCTACCTCGACGGTCGAGAATTCCAGGCGTTCTTCCAGTTCCAGGATGAACAGGCTGCTGGCAGCGTCGACTTGGGCCGTAGAGGTAGCGGTACTGAAGGAGGCGTCGAGGTGTTGCATAATGGTATTTTGGTGGTGGTGGTGGGCCTACTCGGTTAGGGGTTTTCGGCGTCGCCCCGGCGTTGATTTCTGAATTAAAGGACCGAAAATTCGGCGGATAATGCAATAGGAATTTGTTCCTAATTTGCTGTTTTATAGCCTATAATGCGGATAAAAGGGCCGGATGGTCGCGCAGCGCCAGGGCTACGGTCAGCAGGTCGCGGCCGCTGGCCATGGCCAGCTTGCGGGTGATGTTGGTTTTATGATTTTTTATAGTGTGGGTGCTCACGAAGAGCTGCTCGGCCATCTGGCCGCTGCTCAGGCCGCGGCCGATCAGGGCCAGCACTTTGCGCTCCTGGGCGCTGAGCACCGCCAGCGGATCGGGGGCGGTGGTGGCCGGAGCCGGGTGGGCGGGGGCGGCGGAAGCGGCGTGGCCGCCTTCGAGCACGGCCACGCAGCGCAGCAGCGCTTCCAGACCATCGGCGCGGGTGAGGTAGGCGTGCAGCGCGGTGGGTGCTTCGCCGGCGTCGGTGTAGGCGACGGTCTTGGTGGGCAGGTTGTGCTCGTAGATGCACTGCAGGGCGCAGGCTCCCTGGGCACTGACGCGGCCGGTGCGCAGAATCACCAGGTCGGGGCGCTGGTGCAGCAGCTGGGCGCGGATTTCGTGTTCCTCCTGACCGATATCGAGCACCGCATAGTTTTGCTGGGCCAGAAAGTACGTGGAGGCGTCCCGGAAAAATTCATCATCAGTAATGACGGCAACGGTGCTGATTTTTTTCATGACACGAAGCGGGAGAAGAGAGCAGTGAAAGCGTAAGCATTGGGGCGAGGTAAGCCGAGGCGCCGGTGGGGCGCGGGAAACACGAGGGAAGGCGGGCGGCGGGGCGGCTTAGCCCTCCAGCCACTTGCGGAACTCGGGCGTCTGGGCCGTGCTGGTCACCAGGGCCGTGTCGCTGTGCTTCATTTTCACCGAGAGGCGGTTGTTGAAGTACGGCTCCACTTTCTCGACGAACTGGATGTTGACCAGCTCGGAGCGGTTGATGCGGAAGAAGCGCCCCGGGTCGAGCTGGCGTTCCAGTTCGGTGAGGGTGCCCGTGAGCGGGTAGCGCATGGCCTGCTTGTCGGTGGCAAACACCACCCCTTCGTCGGCCTGCAGAAACATCACGTCGTCGACGGAGAGGATGTAGAGGCTGTTGCGCATGCGCACCGAGAAGCGCTGCTTGTAGGAGCGGTTGTTGTGCTGCAGGGCCCGGCTGAGCTCCTGCACCACGCTTTCGTGCAGGCCGCCGGCCGGCGCGGCCGCGGCGCTGGTCTGGGCAAAGCTCGTGCGCAGGGCGTCGTACTTGTCCAGGGTAATCTTGAACTGCGCCCCGTCGAAGGGCTTGAGCAGGTAGGCAATGCCGTTGACGCGGAAGGCCTGCAGCAGAAACTGGTCGTAGGCGGTGATGAAGATGATGGGGCAGGTGATGCGCACCTGGCTGTAGAGCGTGAACACGTTGCCGTCGAGCAGCTCGATGTCGGAGAAGACCAGGTCGGGCATCGGGTTCTGCCGAAACCAGTCGAGGGCCTTTTCCACGCTCTTGAGCACGGCCACCACCTGCGCGTCGGGGGCGTAGTCGCGCAGGAACTGGGTGGTTTGGCGGGCCGACCACTCTTCGTCTTCGATGATCAGAACATTCATGGCAGCGGGGGGCAAGCGGGACGGGAAGAAAGCGGGAAGCGGCGCAGCGAAGCTAGTTCCACTCCTTGATGACGGGCACCAGCACTTCGAAGAAACCGTCCTTGTAAATCTGCATTTCCTTGTTCGAGAGGATTTTGTAGCGCTCCTTCAGGTTCAGCAGCCCGGTGCCGGTCGACTCCACCGGCGTGAGTTTGGGCCGGATGCGGTTGCTCACCGACACCGTTTCGTCGCCCACGCTGATGACGATGGCCAGCGGGTTGTCCTCGTCGCCGCGGTTGTGCTTGATGGCGTTTTCCACCAGGATCTGCAGCGTCGCCGGCACCACGAAGCGGCCGTCCAGGCTGGCCTCGGTGAGCATCACCTTGTGGAAGCTGTAGGCCTGCCCGAAGCGGTGGTGGAGCAGGTAGATGTACTCATCCACGAACTTGAGCTCCTCGGCCAAGGACACGAAGTCGTCGTCCTTGTGGCGGATCAGGTAGCGGTACAGGGCCGAAAAGCAGCTGAGGTAGTGGCTGGCAATCTGCTTGTCTTGCTGGATGAGCGCGTAGAGGATGTTGAGGTTGTTGAAGAGGAAGTGCGGGTCGATCTGCGCCTTCAGGTTCTTCAGCTCGCTTTCCGTCTGGGCCTTGTGCGCCAGCAGCAGGCGGCGCTGCATGTCGAAGTAGCCCTTGCCCACCAGCATGATGCCGAGCACGCCGTAGCTCTGCCCGTGGCGGATGATGCTGCTGATGAACTGCGCCGGCGTCCACACGATGGTTTCGCCCAGGATCAGCCCGTAGCCGACTTTGTAGAGCCCGCCGCTCAGCAGCAGGAAGGTCGGAATCAGCAGCAGGGCCAGCAGGCGGGTGCGCTGCTCCATCACCAGCGGCAGGAACACGAACACGATGAAGTACACCGCCGCCGTGTCGAGCACGATGTTGTAGCCCATGGCCACCACGGCCCGCAGCCAGCCGAATTCGACCACGTAGCTGGGGAATATCACCAGCAGGGCTACCAGCCAGTAGGTGGCCACCACCAGGATGTCGGAACGGAGCGGACGGGTCAGAAAGGTTTTCATCGTCATCGGGGCGCGGCACACCGCGCTGGTAAGTTACTCTTTGTCGGACTTCACGCGGCCGCGCTCTTCATCCAGGCCGGTGGCGCGCTTGCGGGCGGCCTGCAGGCGCTGGTTGCCGAACTTGTAGCTGAAGCTGGCACGCACCTGCTGCGTTTCGCTCTGGGTGAAGAAGCGGATGTTCATGTCTTGGTAGCGCACCGTGCCGCGCTGCTTGTTGGTGAAGAGCACGTCGGAGGCCGAGAGGCGCAGCTGGGCTTGGTCTTTCCAGAACGACTTCTGCAGGCCCACCGTGGCCGAGCCGAAGGGGCGGAAGGCAATCAGCCCGTTCAGGCCGGCCGAGTGGTAGTAGCCCGACAGCTCCAGCAGCACGCCCTGGGGCAGGCGCACCTTGCTTTGCAGGTACACCATCGTCGAGAGCTTGCCGCGGCGGTACTCGCCGCCGAGGTACTGGCTGCGGTACTGGTTGTAGAACACGTTGGTGCCCCCGAAGCCGCTCACGCGCTTGCCCAGGCTGAGGGGGAAGTTCAGCGTGGCGCTGTAGTTGTCGAGGTGGCCCAGGTTGGTGGTGGTCGAGTACAGCACGTCGCCGCGCTGGGCCGTCACCAGGCTGATGGCGTTGTTGGTGCGGTTGTAGGCCAGTTGGAGCACGGGCTGCTTCTGGTAGGTCACGGCGGCCTTGTAGGCGTTGGTGAACTGCGGCCGCAGGAAGGGGTTGCCGTACTGCTGGGTGTAGGGGTCCAGGTACACCACGCTCGGGTTCAGGTCCTGGTAGCTGGGGCGGTCGATGCGGCGGCCGTAGCTCAGGTTCACGCCGAGTTTCTGGGTCAGCGGCTTCTCCACCGAGAGGCTCGGAAACAGCTGCAGGTAGCTGCGGCGCACGGTGCTGTCGAGGGCCAGGGAGCGGGCCACCGAGTGGGTGTGCTCGGCGCGCAGGCCGGCCTGCACCTGCAGGCCCGCCACGGCCTTGTCGAGGCTCACGTAGGCGGCCGAAATGCGCTCCTCGTAGCGGAAGTGGTCGGAGCGGCCGGGCACGGGCAGCCACGCATTCTGGGCGAGGCGGGCAAAGTCCAGGCGGCTGTCGATGTCCACGTCGCTGATTTTGGCGCCGGCGTCGAGCTTGGTTTTGGCCCCGAGCGGGTGGTGGTAATCGGCCTTGAAGGAGCGCAGCCGGATGTCGGTTTGCTGCTCGAAGCGCAGCAGCTCCAGGGCGGGCCCGTCGCTGGCTTCCAGGGCGTTGGTCAGGCGGCTGTCGTTGCCGGAGCTGTAGCGCGAGTAGTCCGCGTCGAGCACCAGCTCGCGGCCCAAGGAGTCGAGGGCCAGCTTGTAGTTGAGGTTGCCGGCGTAGCTGTCGGTGCGGCGGCGGCTGTTGTTGCGGGTGGTGGTACGCGCCAGCTCGCCGGCCTGCGTCACGTCGATGCGGTTTTCGGCGTTGACGTCGGTGCGCGTGGTGTAGCCGTTGAGCAGCACGCCCAGGGTCTGGCGGGGCGAGAGGGTGAAATCGGCGCCCACGCGGGCCGTGTTCACGTGCGAGGCGCGGGGCTGGTAGCTCTGCTGGGCGTAGCTCACGCGCTGGCCGTTCTCGTCCACCACGCGGTCGGTGTTGAGCTGCTCGTAGGTTTTGCGGTAGTTGTAGCCGTAGCTGCCAAACACGTTGGCGGCGCGGGTGCGGTGGTTTACGTCCACGGCGGCGCCGCCCTTGGCGAAGCGGCCGTAGCCGGCCGTGAGCGTGGTGCTGCCGTTGGTGCCCATGTCGGCGTTTTTCTTCAGCACGATGTTGATGATGCCCGCCGAGCCGGCCGCGTCGTAGGCGGCGCCGGGCTGGGTGACCACCTCGATGCGTTCGATGTTGCTGCTGGGGAAATCCTTGAGCACGCTCACCACGTCGGTGTAGTGGGTGGTGCGCCCGTCGAGCAGAATCACCACGCCCTCGCGCCCGGCCAGGCTGATGCGGTTGTTGAGCACGGCCACGCCCGGCACCTGCTGCAGCACCTCGATGGCCGAGGCACCGGCCGCGGCGGGGCTGCTGGCCACGTTCATGATCATCTTGCCGTTGTGCATCTCCAGCACCGGCTTCTGGCCCACTACTTCCACGCCCTTCAGCTGCCGGGCCACCGGGGCCAGGCGCACCAGCGGCAGCTGTACCGCGCCGTCGGCCACGCCAAACGGGGCCGAGCGGTGGGCCTGGTAACCGAGCATGCTCACCACGAGGCGGTACTCCCCGGCGGCCACGCCCTGAAAGCCGTAGCTGCCATCGGCCTTCGACAGCTCCACGCGTACCCGGCTGGTGTCGGCCGTGGCCTGCAGCAGCACCGTGGCGAAGGGCAGCGGCTGCTGCCGCTCGTCGAGCAGGCGACCGGTTACCGAGCCGGCCGTCTGCGCCTGGCTGAGAAACAAGGGGGCGGCGGCCAGGGAAAGAGTAAGCAGTGTTTTCATGGCGTCGGGGAGAAGAGAATCGGAAGACGCCCAAAACAAGGAAGACCCGGCCCCGAAGCCCGGCAGAAACTGGTGAAGTCGGGGAAAAACCGGATGAACACGGGGGAATCGGGGTTGAGTTCGGGCCCTTCCGCGGCCTAAGCACAGTGCCGCGGGCCGGACCGCCCCGTCGTCGGCGGCATGACCAGCCGCGTTTTTACGACCTGCGCCCGGCCCCGAACCGCGGATACAGTTCGGAAACCGGGCGCAAAGGAACCGGGAAAGGCACGTGGGATTTTCGGGCTTAATCCTCCACGCTGGCCAGGGCCCGGTCGCCGGCCGGCGCGGGCTGCGGCGCGGCCGTGCGCCTTCCGCCCAGCACCACCAGCATCACCGCCAGCACGATGAGCACCGCGCCGCCGCTCATCTGCGCGTTCAGCGCCTCGCCCCCGAAGGCCCAGCCCAGCAGCACGGCCACCATCGGGTTGACGAAGGCGTAGGTGCCGGCCAGGGCAGGCTCGGTCACGCGCAGCAGCCAGATGTAGGCCGAAAACGCCAGCCACGAGCCGAACGTAACCAGGTACGCCAGGGCTACCCACTGCTTGGCGCCCACGCCGCTCAGGTGAAACTGCGGCGCCTCGCCGCGCAGCAGGCCGGCCACCAGCAGAAACGTGCCGCCGCAGAGCATCTGCATGCCCACCCCAAGGAAGGGCGAGCCGCCCACCGGCTTCTGCTTCGAGAACAACGAGCCCACCGACCACATAAACGAAGCCAGCAGCACGGCCGCAATGCCCAGGGACGCATGGCCGGGCTTGAGCACCGCCGTGGCGCCGTTGGTACTGGCCAGCAGGTACATGCCCGCCAGCCCCAGCAGCAGGCCCGCCACCACCTTCGCCGTGGGGCGCGGGGCCAGGCCGCTCAGCCAGCCCAGCACCGCCAGGAACATCGGTACCGAGGCCACCATCAGCGCGGCCTGGCCCGAGGGAATGTACTGCTGCGAAAACGTGGTGCCGCCGTTGCCGAACAGCAGCAGGCAGAAGCCTACCACGGCCGCGCGGCCCCAGTCCTGGCGGCTGGGGGCGGGCACGCCGCTCAGGCGCACGGCCGCAAACTGCACGCTGCCCGCCACCAGGAAGCGCATGGCCGAGAGCAGCATGGGCGGCCAGGCGGCCAGCGCGGTTTTGGTGGCTAGGTACGTGGAGCCCCAGATCAGGTAAATGGCCAGCAGCGCCGCCCCGATGAGCAGGGGCGAGGGGCGGGCGGCAGCGGAAGAAGCAGGCATAAGCAACAGCGCGAAACGACGGCACAAGGCAATGCAGCCTTCTACGGGGCCGCAAACCTAGCGGCCGCCCCGCCGGCATCCAACCCGGAACTTGCGGCGGCACGGCCAACGCTTGAGCGGCCGAGGGTAAGCCCGCGGCTGTTACCTTGCTGCTCATGAAGTTTCACCGCCTGGTTGTCTGGGTCACGGGCGCCTCCGCCGGCATCGGCGAGGCCCTGGCCAAAGCCTTTGCCCGCGAGGGCGCCCGCCTCGTGCTGTCGGCGCGCAACGAGGCCGAGCTGCACCGCGTGGCCGCCGCCTGCGCCCCGGCCGAAACGCTGGTGGTGCCCCTGGACCTGGCCGATAGCGCCGCCCTGCCCGCCAAGGTGCAGCAGGTGCTGGCCCACTACGGCCGCCTTGACGTGCTGGTGAACAACGGCGGCGTGAGCCAACGCTCCCTGGCGCTGGAAACCGCCCTGGACGTCGACCGCCGCCTGATGGAAGTGAACTACTTCGGCACGGTGGCGCTGACCAAGGCCGTGCTGCCGCAACTCGTGGCGCAGCGCAGCGGGCGCATCGTCACCATCAGCTCGCTGGTGGGCAAGTTCGGCACGCCTTACCGCTCGGCCTACGCCGCGAGCAAGCACGCGCTGCACGGCTTCTTCGACTCGCTGCGGGCCGAGCTGCACGGCACGGGCGTGGGCATCACCCTCATCTGCCCGGGCTTCATCCGCACCGGCGTGTCGGTCAACGCCCTCACCGGCGACGGCCGCGCCCTCGGCACCATGGACGACGCCACCGCCAACGGCCTCGCGCCAGCGGAGTTTGCCCGCCGCGCGCTGCCCGTCATTGCGCGCGGTGAAAACGAAGCCTACCTTGGGGGCAGAGAAACGCTCGGCGTGTACCTGAAACGCCTGGCCCCCGGCCTCTTCGCCCGGCTGCTGACGCGGGCCAAGGTTCGATAGGGTGCTCTGTAAACTGGTTTACTTTGTTGCTGGTAATAAAGTTTACTACATCAATGGCTGCGTTCAACAAGACTTAATGCCTCCTCTCCCGTCGCCGCGCAGCTTCGGCGGGCGCGCCGGTGTGTTTGCTCCCATGTCGTTACTCCGTCTGATTTCCGGTCTGTGCCTCGCACTGGCCGTGCTGGCGCTGCCGCGCCGCGCCGCGGCCCAGCTGCTGCAGGCCAAGGCCGCCTTTACCCGCGCCGATTCGTTGCGCGGCACGCTCACGCCGCTGCGTTCCTGCTACGACGTGCGCTACTACCACCTCGACGTCCGGCTCGACGTGGACAAGCGGCACCTGAGCGGCTCCAACCGAATTCGCTTCACCGCCACCCAGGATTTCTCGCGCCTGCAATTCGATCTGTTTGCCAACCTGCAGGTGGAGCGTGTGGAGTACCGGGGCAAAAGCCTGCCCTTCACCCGCGAGTTCAACGCCGTGTTCGTGACGTTTCCGGAGCCCATCCGGCAGGGCGCGCCGGACGAATTCACCGTTCACTACGCCGGCCACCCCACCGTGGCGCAACGCGCCCCCTGGGACGGCGGCTTCGTGTTTACGGAGCACGGCAAGGGCCAGCCCTGGGTGGCCACGGCCTGCCAGGGCGTGGGCGCCAGCATCTGGTGGCCCTGCAAAGACCACCAGTCCGATGAGCCCGACTCCATGCTGATCAGCGTGACGGTGCCCAAGGGGCTCACGAACGTGTCCAACGGCCGCCTGCGCAACACCACCCGGCTCAAGGGCGGGGCCACGCGCTTCGACTGGTTTGTTTCGAACCCCATCAACAACTACGACGTGGCCCTGAACGTGGCCAACTACGTGCACTTCGCCGATACGTACCCGGGCGAGAAGGGCCCGCTGACGCTGGATTACTGGGTGCTGCCCGAAAACCTGGCCAAGGCCCAGCAGCAGTTCGGGGCCAACGTGAAGCCCATGCTCAAGGCGTTTGAGCACTGGTTCGGGCCCTACCCGTTCTACGAAGACGGCTACAAGCTCGTGGAGACGCCGCACCTGGGCATGGAGCACCAAAGCGCCGTGGCCTACGGCAACAAGTACCAGAACGGCTACCTGGGCAAGGACCGCTCGGCCACCGGCTGGGGCGACAAGTGGGACTTCATCGTGGTGCACGAAAGCGGCCACGAGTGGTTCGGCAACAACATCACGAGCAAGGACATTGCCGACATGTGGATTCACGAGTCATTCACCTGTTACTCCGAAGCCCTGTTCACCGAAAGCCAGTTTGGCAAGCCCGCGGGCCAGCAGTACGTGCACGGGCAGCGCCGCAACATCCAGAACGACCGGGCCATCATCGGGCCCTACGGCGTGAACCGCGAAGGCTCGGGCGACATGTACGACAAGGGCGCCAACCTGCTCAACATGGTGCGCACGGTGGTAAACGACGACCAGAAGTGGCGGCAGATGCTGCGCGGACTCGGCCAGCAGTTCCACCACCAGACCGTCACCGCGGAGCAGATCATCGGGTACCTCAACCAGCAGAGCGGCCGCGACTTCACCCGGGTGTTCGACCAGTACCTGCGCCACCCGAGCCTGCCGACGCTGGAGCTGCGCTTCGACGACGGCCGCCCCGTGGCGCGCTGGATCAGCAGCGTGCGCGGCTTCGACCTGCCGGTGCGCGTGCGCTCCAAAGGCGGGGAGTGGCGCTTCATCCAGCCCACTACCACGTTTCAGCCCATCGACGTGCCCGGCCTGACCCGGGACAACCTGGAAGTCGACACGTTCAACTACTACATCGGCGTGCTGGTGGAGTAAGGGCGCTGTACGTTTGCGCCCTGATTAACTCTTCGCAGCTCCCACTCCAGCCCTTCAGCTCTTTTTCACGGGCAAAGGCCGCCATGGCGTTCAGGAAAGACTCGTACTACACCAGATTATAGCAGTAGTAGCGGCCCCGCAAAAGTGCCCCGCTGGCCGCGGTTAGCGTAGTGCTGCTCGGTACGCTGGCGCAGGTTGCGGGTAACGCCGATGTAGAGGACGGTTTTAGCGGGGTTGGTAAGAAGGTCCTTCGGCTGCGCCTCAGGATGACAGAATAGCCATCCGCCGCCGCAAAACCGGCCCCGCAGCGGCTCCCGCCAACCTCGGCCGGGCCGTCCGTGTTTTCTCCCCGGCGCTGGGTATTCTGCCTTACCTTTGCCCGCAAGCGCTTCATCAACCCGACTTTCAGCATGAACCAATACGACGTTACCGTCATCGGCTCCGGCCCCGGCGGCTACGTGGCGGCCATCCGCTGCGCCCAGCTCGGCTTCAAAACGGCCCTCATCGAGAAATACCCCACCCTCGGCGGCACCTGCCTGAACGTGGGCTGCATCCCGTCGAAGGCCCTGCTCGATAGCACCGAGCACTTCCACAACGCTGGCCACACCTTCAAGGAGCACGGCATTGAGCTGAGCGAGCTGCGCATCAACATGAACCAGCTCATCGACCGCAAAAACGGGGTGGTGAAGGCCAACACCGACGGCATCCAGTTCTTGATGAAAAAGAACAAGATCGAGGTGCTGCGCGGCGTGGGTTCGTTCGTGGACAAAAACCACATCAGCATCACGCCCACCGAGGGCGGCGAGGCCCAGCAGATCGAAACCAAGTACACCATCATTGCCAGCGGCTCCAAGCCCACGGTGCTCCCCTTCATTGCCCAGGACAAGGAGCGCATCATCACCAGCACCGAGGCCCTGAACATCCGCGAGGTGCCCAAGCACATGGTGGTGATTGGCGGCGGCGTTATCGGCCTGGAAATGGCCTCGGTGTACGCCCGCCTCGGCGCCAAGGTGTCGGTGGTGGAATACACCGACTCCATCATCCCGACGATGGACGGCGCGCTGGGCAAGGAGCTCAAGCGCGTGCTCGGCAAAATTGGCATCCAGTTCTTCCTGAGCCACAAAGTGACCGGCGCCACCCGCGAGGGCGACACCGTGACCGTGACGGCCACCAACCCCAAGGGCGAGGAAGTGAAGTTTGAGGGCGACTACTGCCTGGTGGCCGTGGGCCGCTCGCCCTACACCGCCGGCCTGAACCTGGAAGCCGCCGGCGTGCAGTTCGAGGAGCGCGGCCGCATCAAGGTAGACGAGCACCTGCAAACCACCACGCCGGGCATCTACGCCATCGGCGACGTGATTCGCGGGGCCATGCTGGCCCACAAGGCCGAGGAAGAAGGCGTGTACGTAGCCGAAACCCTGGCCGGGCAGAAGCCGCACGTCAACTACCTGCTCATTCCCGGCGTGGTGTACACCTGGCCCGAAGTGGCCGGCGTGGGCTACACCGAAGAGCAGCTCAAGGAGCAGGGCCGCGCCTACAAAACCGGCTCCTTCCCCTTCCGCGCCTCGGGCCGCGCCCGCGCCTCCATGGACCTCGACGGCTTCGTGAAAGTGCTGGCCGACAAGGAAACCGACGAAATCCTGGGCGTGCACATGATCGGCCCGCGCATCGCCGACCTCATTGCCGAAGCCGTGACGGCCATGGAGTTCCGCGCCTCCGCCGAGGACGTGGCCCGCATGAGCCATGCCCACCCCACCTATGCCGAAGCCATGAAGGAAGCCTGCCTCGCCGCCACCGAGAACCGGGCCATCCACATGTAATTCTTACTGCCTAGCAGTACAAACGCCAAAGCGGCCGAAGCTTCATCAGCTTCGGCCGCTTTTTATTTATTCCTTATTTGAGTCAAGATGCTTGGTATTTCATCGTGATTTTCAACCCAAATAACATTGATGCCTAAGTTTCGCAATAATTTTTCTTCTAATTGTTTGAAGACTGTAGCAAGTTTTTGGCCTTTGTCAGAAAGTTTCCTTGCTGATGAGCTCTGCCAGTGGTCTTTCATTATAGCATAGTGGTTAACAGAAGGATTTTTCTTTGCTGTAATCTCAAGCAGACGTCTGTGGTTTGGGTCAGTTAAGCTTATGCCAATAAATAAGCATACATTATTGCGCAAGAGATTGAGCTGAGTAATATTTGTCCATATAAACGGTTCTGAAAATTGGGTGTGGTATGCGTCTTCAGTTAGTACTAATGATTCTTTATGGATAGATTCTAGTTCTATAGATCTTGGCAGGTACCCGTGTACATGATATATTGGCAAATCACTCGATATTATCTTGCTTCCTTCGGATAGAACGGAGCAATGAGATATGCCTTTTTTACTAAGTTCTTGTTCAAGTAAGTCGTCAAAATTATAATTTACTACAGCGACAATGCCCGTTTTGTCTCTTCTAGGCATGCATATTTTTCCTAGCTCTTCTAATAATGGTGATGTACGGCTGCTTTCAATGTTTTCGTATAATGCCTCTCGAACCGATTCGGTAAATTCGTCTTTCAAACTATTTTGCAGTAATCTTGCTACAATTAATGGAGAAGCAGGAACCTCTTTCTCGAAAAAAGTCTGCACTTCTTCACGTTCTGGTTCTGAAAGCGGAGAGCCAGCATGGTTGTCAAACACTTTTGCAGCTACTCGTCTAACAAGTTGAGGCCAATCAGGTAACCCTGCTGACCTTGATAAACCAGCTCCTATGAATAAAGCTAGTTTGTCGTCGTTATAAGCCGCTCTTAATGCGGCTATATGTTGCTTATTTGTCGGAGTGGAGGTTACGTCTAAACCTGATAGTTGAACGTAATTAATTTTTGCTTTCTCAAATAGTGATTTTATATAATCATGAGGTGAAGTATTATTGGTTGCTTCTTTTGGGTTTAACCTTTCAAGTTCGTATTTTGTTAATATCTTGACGTTGATATTGGGAAATGATGTTTTGATTCTTTCAAGAATTCTTGGTCTGCTTTGTTCAACTTCTTGTGCTATCAACAACGCACTTTTTATTCTATCTGAATATCTTTCCAAGATAGTTTCAAAGCTTCGTGAAGTTTCGGTATTAAAAATTCCTCTTATATCAATAAGGCATGGCCCTTATAAATCAAATATGCCTAATGGAGCATACGCATCAACCAGTTCTAAACTTTTAGGTAGTTCATTTCCTGTAAGTAACGTTTTGTTCTCTTCAATAACTTGCTCTCTTAAGACATTTATGACATAGCGTTCGAACATACTTGTTTCTGAAAAGCTGATTTTGGACTTCATGCTCATATAGATTGTTGTTTTTGCAATAATAATCGAAATGAGTTCTAAATCAGCTGCACTTAATAAAAAACCCGCCCGCCACAACGTGGCGGGCGGGTTTAGTTTCCAACAGTAGCGGCGGGAGCCTAGCTGGGCAGCGTGGCCCGGTGGGCGGCGATGCCGGCTTTGATGGTAGTGAGCAGCGCGACCTGGGCGGCGTTTTGCTCGTCGTCCACGTCGGCGAGGAACTCCTTGAGGCCGGTGGCTTGGCGGGCGCGCTTCTGCAGGCGCTTTTTCTGCATTTGCAGGGCTGCCACCGCGTCCGTGTGGGTTTCGAGGGTGTCGTCGATACCGGCGGCGAGGATGGACTGTTCGATGTGACTTGGTACCAGAAAATAGCACGGGGCTGAAGCTTCCGCCGCTTTTGCTATTGAAGTTGTTGGTCTACTTCAATGATGTAGTATATCATCTTGAGCGTAGTGAGTGAGGGACATTATCACGTTGGGTTACTTAAGGTCCTTCGCTACGCTCAAGATGACAGACCACTTCCATTCTCAGAAGCTCTGATCAGCTGCCCCGATAAGTGGAATAACCGAAAGGGGACAGCGTGATGGGTACGTGGTAGTGGGCGCCGTCTTTTATCTCAAACACCACATCGATGTAGGGGTAAAAAGAAGATCGTTTCTGAGCCTCAAAGTAAGGCTGGGTCAGAAACGTGAGCTTGTAAATGCCCGGATTGCCAGTTTTGCCGGCAGCTGGCAGGAAGTCACCGATGCGACCGGCACCATCCGTTTTCTTCTCGCCGATGGTGGCCCAGGCTTTCTTGGCTGAATCAAACTTTTCGAGGCGCACTGTAACACCGGAGGCCGGTGCGCCAGTGCTGATGTTGAGAATGTGAGTGCTAAGCTGGTGTTGCGGGCCTTGAGCCAGGCCCAACAGGGGCAACAGGCTGAGCAGGCCGATGAGAAATGCTTTCACGGGGCAACTTGATGGGTGGGGAATTAGCTGCCCAAAACAAGGGGCAGCACAAATGCTATGACAACCAGTAGGCCCGTTGAATGTTGGCGCTTACGCCCTCCCAACGGGCGCGGATCAGCAAAAACGCCAAAGCGGCCAGTCCATTACCAACCCGCCGAGCCGCCCCAGCACCCCGCTACTTCACCACCTCCCGCAGCTCCTTGAGCTGGAAGCGCGAGTCGTACTGGGCAAACTCGCGCAGCATGGCTGTGTGGGCCGAGCCCGCCAGCACTAGCACGCGCTGGTCGGCGGGCTCCACGGTTTTCTGCACCACCGAGTACATGTAGAGGTTGCGCCGGTACCACTCCGACACCAGCCAGGACCCGGCGAAGCTGCCGATGCTGCCGGCCTTGTTGAGCAGATCCAGGTACACGCCCTTATCCTCGCGGATGCTGCCCGGCGCGTTGAAGTCGAGCAGGAGCTGGGTGAGGGTGAGGGTGCTGAGCTTCCGGTTCTGCTCGGCCTCGACTTTCTGGAGGGTTTCGCCCACGCGCTGGATCAGGGCGCTCTGTTGCGCCTGCTGCATGGCCTTTTGCACGCTGTCGAACGGGAAAGTGGTTTTGGTGTAGTCGAAGGCGTACACCCGCGGCAGGCCGGCCTTTTTGGCGGTGCGGAAGGCTAGCTGGATAATCTCGTTTTTCAGGTAGAAGTCGCGCTGCCCGGGCTTGGGGTACCTGGCCACGATGGCCTGCTCGTACTGCCCGCCCAGGTACAGCTGGTAGAGCGCGTCGAGCTCGGCCTGATTGCTCCAGTCCCACTCCACGAACACCTTGTCGGGGCGCCACTGGCTGAGGCGGCCGGTCATCGTCTCCAGCTCGGCCTGGGCCTTGGGCGCCAGCACGTCGAAGGTCTTGGTCTTGACGATGTCGGCGCCGGGATTATGGAAGTGGAACGTGCCAAGCAGCAGCAGCTCGGCGGGCTTGGTCTGGGCGGCGCAGCTCAGCGCGGCCAGCAGGCCGCACAGCACCAACAATGCGTTTCTCATAACGAAGGATGAAGAGGTAAACCAGGCCGGCGCGGGCTGTCCGCCCCATGGGGCTTAGATACAGCCGGCTGCGGAAAGGTTGCCCAGGCCATGCCGGCGAACGGAAAGTGGGCAAGGCCAGACTTTACACAGGCGCGAGCCGGTAGCTCGCGCTACCCCTGCTGTAGATGTTGTGCCCCGCTGTCACCGAGTGACAACAGGGGCAGCACTACATACCGCGCGACTGCTCCTCGGGCGTGGCCGTCAGGCCAACACACGCGCCACTGGCTCGCGCGGGTGTGAACCGGGCTTGTACACACGTGTTCGGAACCCTATGGGCAAAAACGCAGCAGCGGCCGAAGCTACCAGAGCCTCCGCCGCTGCGCTGGGGTGAAGCTGGTCGGTTACGAACGCTGCGGCTCGTAGTGCTGCACCATTAGGCCGCCCGAGAAGCTTATGGCCTTCACCAGCCTGAGCGGCAGATGCTGCGTGGGCTGCCCGAAGGGGCTCCGGCCGTGGCCGATGGCGGTGGGGTTTACAAGCAGGTGGTACTCGTCGACGAGACCGTGGCGGATCAGCTCCGCGACAAACGTAGCGCCGCCGTACGCCATGATGTCGCCGCCGGGCTGCTGTTTCAGGCGGGTGATTTCCGCGACCAGGTCGTGCGCGGCCAGGCTGGTGCGCGGCCACGGCGACTCGGGGAGCGTGCGGCTGAACACCACCTTGGGTGTATCGGTGAATTTCCGGCCGGCGGCCGCTTCTTCGGGGTTGCTGGTATCGGCTGCGGCGGCGGCCCAGTGCGGAATAAAGCCCTCGGCCAGCTTGCGGCCCAGCACAATGGTGTCCACCGGCGCGGTGAGGGCCGTCACGTACTGGTCCAGGTCGGCGGGCCAGGGACAAGCCATCCAGTCCATTTCGCCCTGCGGGCCGCACATGAATCCGTCGATGGTCAGCTGAACCTGAAGCTTGAGTTTGCGCATGGTAGAAGGAGACTGCCTATTCGGCAAGCTGTTTTGTGGTGATGAAGAACGTCAGGCGAAGCAAGGACGAATTGGAACAAGCCGTAAGCCCAGCCGCTCCGCTGCCTCGCTGATCGGTAACGCGGCTCCGACGGGCGCCGTAGGGCGTAGCGCCCGCGTTTCCGCAAGGCCTTTGGGAAGTCGTCTGATTGAGCAGGTCATTAGCCGACGAACAAAGGCTACCTTGTGAGGCCGCAAAGCCCCCGCGTTACTACCTATTTCGCATGCCCGATACCGATCAGCTCCGCTTTGTCAATGCCGTAGCGGAGGTGCAGGCCGACCCCGAGGGCTTTGCCTACATGCGCTGGCAGCCCGGGCCGCGCCTGCTGGTCGATTACCAGGAGGCCATGAACGCGCTGCTGCGGGTGATTCGCACGCTGGGCACGGGCAAGGCCCTGGTCGACCACATGAATATCACGCCTGTCACCGCCGAGGAGCAGCACTGGGTGACCAACCACTGGCTGCCGCGCGCCGTGATGCAGGGCAATTACCGCTACGCGGCCCTGCTGAGCCGGCCCGGAACCATGGCCTGGATGAACAAGGTCGACCAGCGCCTGCTCGACTGGCCCCTGGCGCCGGTATTCCGGCACTTCGCCGATGAAGGCGAGGCGCGGACCTGGCTGCGGGCGCAGATCGTGCTGAAGTCGCAGATATAAGGCGGCCCACCCCCGGCCGTAGCAGGAGGGCGCGGCGGTGCCCACCGCCTCCGCTAGCATCGAGAGGGCGGTAGCCGGCGCCTACTTCACGGGCAGCGGACGCACCTCGCCGGTCAGCTTATCGATCTGGAAAGCGGCCCGGTTCGGCATGCGGCCCACCCAGTCGGTACGCGGCACCAGGGCCTGCCACTGCGCATCCACCTCCACCAGGGCGGCCGAATCGGCCACGTACAGGTCGGCCTGGGGCTGGTTGCGCAGGTACTCGCGCAGCACGGCGCGGGCTTCGCCCTCGGTGCCCGCGCTACGGGCCGGTGGGGCGGGGGCCGAGCGCACCACGGGCGTACCGGTAGTTTGGGCGGCTGGCTGGCAGCAGGTGAGCAGCGCGGCGCAGGGCAGCGCCAGCACGAGGAGTTGTTTCATGGTGAGAAGCGGCGTCAAGAGCCGGCTTACGTGTGTACGGCGTACCGGCAAAAGCAGCGCCCGGGCGCCGCACAGGACCTTTTTCGGAATTGGAAACCAGGTCTGAAAACGCCAGGCGGCGGTTTCCCGCCTCGGGGCGGCTCCCTGCGCCGCTAAACGGCTGCGGCCGGGCTTGGTACCCCGCCGCGACCGTTCCAAAAGTTGGCGGCGCCCCCTACTGAACCTCGGCGGCCGCGGGCTGCTCTTGCGGCACGGCGGCCGGGTCCATGTACATTACCTCCCAGAGGTGGCCGTCCGGGTCCTGGAAATTGCGGGCGTACATGCATTCCATTTCCTGCAGCGGCTTGGTGGGCCGGGCCCCGGCCGCCATGGCCTTATCGACCAGCGTGTCCACGTCCTCGCGGCTATCGGCCGACAGGCAGAGGATGACCTCCGTGGACCGGGTGGCGTCGGCAACGGTCTTGGGCGTGAAGGTCTGGAAGAAGGGCTGTACCAGCAGCATCACGTAGATGTCGTCGCTGATGACCATGCAAGTGGCGTTTTCGTCCGTGAACTGCTGGTTGAAGCGGAAGCCGAGCTGGGTAAAAAACGCGATGGAAGCGTTCAGGTCCCGAACCGGGAGATTGACGAAGATCTTGGTTGCCATGGCTAGTGCGGTTAGAAAGTGTATGCCAAATATATTAGCATTAACCGGGGCCGGCAGTGGGCAAATGCGACAATCTGCGGGGGCGTTTGCGACAGCGCCACCGCCGTGGGGAAGCGGTCATCAACGCCCCGAAGCGTGGGGGTGCGGAGCCCCGGGCCGGGACTCCGCGCACGGGCTACTGAGCCGGAGGCTGCTGGGCCGGGGGCGTCGGGGCCGACCAGCGCCGGGCGCGCCACTCCTGGCGCTGCGTCTCGTCGAGGAACGTCCAGGCCACCACGCGGCTGATTTTTTGGCCCTGCGTCATCTGAATGGTGCGCACCTCGGTGGCCTGCAGCTTCTTCAGCGACTTGTAGAGGCCCGGCAGCGTCTCTTTCTTCGAGACCAGGGTGGTAAACCAGTAGCAGTTCTGGCGCAGGTGGGCGCTTTCCTCGGCCATGCGCCACAGGAAGGTGGCCTCGCCGCCGGGCGTCCACAGCTCGTTGGGCTGCCCGCCAAAGTTCAGCGTCGGCTTGGGGCCTTTGGCGGTGCCCAGGTGCTGCTCCTTGCGCCGGCTGGCGGCTTCCGCTTCGGCGGCCGAGGCGTGGAAGGGCGGGTTGCACATGGTCAGGTCGAACAGCTCCGTGGGCTTTACCACGCCGCTGAAAATCTCGGCGCCGGAGGGCTGCAGGCGCACGTCGACGGCTCCGGTGAGCACCCGGTTGCCGGCCACAATCTGCTTGGCCATGCGCACGGCCACCGAATCGGCGTCGGTGCCCACGAAGCGCCAGCCGTACTCGCGGTGCCCGATGATGGGGTAGATGCAGTTAGCCCCCACGCCCACGTCGAGCACCCGGATGCCCTTGCCGCGCGGAATCACGCCCGCGTTGCTGTCGGCCAGCAGGTCGGCCAGGTAGTGCAGGTAGTCGGCGCGGCCCGGAATGGGGGGCGCGAGGTAGCCCGGGGGCACGTCCCAGTTGTCGATGCCGTAAAAGTGCTTGAGCAGGGCGCGATTCAGGGCCTTCACGGCGGCCGGGTCGGCAAAGTCGATGCTGGCGTCGCCGTAGGCGTTGTCGGCCACGAAAGGCTGCAACTCGGGCGAGCTGCGGCTCAACTCCGCAAACTCGTAGCGGCCGCGGTGGCGGTTGCGCGGGTGCAGGCCTTCTTTGTCGGCGGCAAAATCCTTGGGCGGCTGATTCATGGGAAGCGGGGCTGGGGGCGCGGGGTCGGGAGTAGGCCGCCTTCGCGCTACCAAAGCTAGCCAGAGTTGGGGCAATACGCCCGGCGGAGGCCGGCGCTGCTTAAACCGGCAGGGTGCGTTGCAGCTGCTCGAAGGCGGCCCGCGTCAGTTCCCACAGCTGCACCGGCTGCTCGAAATTGAGGGCGCCCGGCGTGGTCACGTGTTCCCGCACGAAGCGGAAGCCCAGGCGCGCCAGCGTCCGGTTGGGGGCCGGGTTCAGGGCGTACGGCTCGCAGTAGAGGCGCTGCAGCTGGTAGCGTTCGAAATAATAAGGCAGCGTCAGGCGGATAAGCGCCGCGCCGTAGCCCTGCCGGCGCTCCGGCGCGTGCCACAAGTGCAGGTGCATGTAGGCCTGCTCGCCGAACCGGATCTGGTTGATGTTGGAGTGGCCCACGGCCCGCCCATCGACCTCCCAGATCAGGCAGTAGGATTTCTTCTCCGGTAGCGGCGTGCGCAGCTGCTCGGTGAGCATGGCCGTCCACTCGGCGCGGGTGAGCATCTTGCGCAGGTCCACGCCCAGGCTTTGCAGGTAGGCCGGCTCCGACTGCAGCCAGTAGTCAATCAGGGGCTCCAGGTCGGGGAGTTGCAGCTCGCGGACGGATAGGGAAGGCATGGCAGGCGAAATTCGACTTCAGGCAGGCGCACGACTGGCCGCTGCCGAACCGGGCAAAGGTGAGCGAGTCTGCCCGTCCGGACAAGCCCCGCGGCGGCCCCCAAACGCGCAGAGGCCAGCGCGGCTCGCCGCGCTGGCCTCTGAGGCTGCGACGCTGGTGGGCGCTGGGCCCACCCCGTCTGCTTCCGCTGGTGCTTAAGCCAGCTTAACCGATACGGCGTTCGGACCCTTGTGGCTCATTTCCACCTCAAAAGTCACTTTGTCGCCTTCTTTGATCTTGGTCGTGAGCCCGTTGGCGTGCACGAACACGCTTTCCTGGCTTTGCTGATCCTTGATAAAACCGTAGCCCTTCGACTCGTTGAAGAAGGTCACCGTGCCGGTGCGGATGGCCTCCAGCGGGTCCATCTCCTCGCGCTTGTGCGCGCCGAGCTGAATGTCTTCGGTCTTGATTTCCTTCTTTTTCTTGGGGTCCGGCGGGGTGGCCGAGATGTTGCCATTCTCGTCCACGTACGCGAGCATATCCTCCAGGCTTTGGCCTTTTTTGGCGTTGGCCTGGCGCTCCTCGCGCTTCTCTTCCTTGTCTTTGCGCTTGCGCTGCTTTTTCTTCTCGTTTTCCTTCTTACCGAAGGTTTCCTGTGATCTGCCCATGCGTAGTTCTGAGGGATGATGTCTGCTTTGATCGGTATAGCCAGGAATCAAAGGCAGAGGTATGCAATGAATATAAAGATAATAAAAAATAATTTGAAATTTTCCCATGATTATTTCAGCGCGCACCGGCGGGCCGCGGGGAGTGCTCAGGCTATGCGAGTTGCGTGCTCCAGACCAGTACGGGCGGGCTGCTGCGCTGGCCGACAACTCCGGGGGGGCGGCGGATTTCCCACGAGCCCGTACGGCTTGGGGCTGCGGTACTTTGCCGGGATAAAAGCTGCGAACAGAGGGCTGCGCGGACCCGCTGCGCAGCAGCGGTGAGCTACCAGCTGCTGCCCGCGCCGCCCCCGCCCGAAGAGCCCCCGCTGCTACTGGAAAAGCTGCCCGACGAAGAGGAGCCCGACGAGGAAGAACTGCTTGACGAATCGGAGAGGCGCGCGATGGTGTACTTTTTCTGGGTCTGATGGTTGCAGTGGCGGCAGCGGGCCAGCTCCCAGCCCCAGCCCTCCGTCGAACGGGTGGCCTGCTGCACCACCCGCCGGCCCTCGTCGAGCAGGGTTCGGTGCTGGCAGGCGGGGCAGGGCCTGGCGTCGGTGCCGGGGTTCTGGTAATCGAGCACGAGCGTGTGCTGGCACGGCTCGCAGCGCCACACGTCGTAGTCGACGGACTGCACCGTCTCTTCCACCTGCTGGCCCGATCGGAGAAACGCGTCGTCTTCCTGCTCGCTCAGCCGGCGCATGGGGCGGGCGCAGTGGGGGCAGGCGTAAGGCGCCTCGCGCAGCTGCAGCAGCTGCCGCCGGTGCCGGGCCCAGTGGCCAGCCAGCAGCGGAAACACGTAGCGGCTGAAGCCCAGGCCGTGGTGCGCCTGCGCCAGAAAAGCGTACTGCGCGTGCCGGGTCTGTTCGGCGTACTCGGCGGCAAAGGTGCGCCCCACGCGCCGGAAGTAGTACAGCAGGTACAGCAGCGGCAGCAGGTACGCCACCGCAAACAGCAGCCAACCGCTGACCACTTCCGGCGCAAAGAACCCCAGCAGAATCAGGCCGAAGGGCAGCAGCACGGCGAAGCCCAGCGCGTTGCGGTGGGGCTGCTCCCGTGTGGTGAAGTGCCAGAGAGACGAGTAGAGCACCAGGGCCGCCATGCCCACGAGCATCGTGCCGAACAGCAGCAGCAACGAGTCGTCCGACGGGGCCGACGCAGCTAGTTCCTGGCTCACGTCCGGCGCGGCCGCGGGCTCCAAAAAACCGGTATCGGGCGTGGCCAGGGAGTCATCGGCGGTCCGCAGCGAGTCCAGGCCCCCGGTGGTGAGCTGCCGGATGACGGCCGCCACGCCCTGGCGCACGGCTGCGTCGTACTGCCCGGCGCGGGCGGCCGGCACCATGTAGCGTTGCTGAATGCGGTAGCAAAGCGCGTCGGGCAGGTCGGCCTCCAGCCCGTAGCCGGTTTCGAACTCGATGCGGCGCTGATCGAGCACCAGCAGGATTAGCAAGCCGTTGTCGCGCGCCGCGTCGCCGACTTGCCAGCGCCGAAACAGCTCGTAGGCCGCCGTCTTGGGCACCGCCTCGCCAATGCTGCGGGCCACGGCCACGTCAATGTGCGCGCGGCCGGCCTGGTCGAGACTGCGCAGCGTCGCGTTCAGGTCGGCGACGGTGGCCGGACTCAGCACCTGGTCCGGGTCGCTGACGTAGGCTTCGCCGAGGGTTTCCGGGTCGGGGATGGCCGTGAGGTAGTTCGGCTGGCCGGCCGCAGCCTCGTCGGAGGAAGAACTGCAGGCCGTGCCGGCCACAAGCAGCACGAAGAGCAGGCAGCGAAGAAAGAAGCAGTAGCGCATCGGGCGGCGAAACATGGTCGCGCCGAAGATAGGAGCCTTGGTATATTCAGCCGCCGCGCCCGGGAAGGACGCTAGCGGGCGGCTACCGACTCGGGCAGCGGGAAGCCGGCCACCTCCCGCACCGCGCCGGGCGCCAGATCGGCCAGCCACAGCTCGCCGATGCGCACGCGCACCAGGCGCAGCGTGGGAAAGCCGGCGGCGGCCGTCATCTTGCGCACCTGTCGAAACTTGCCCTCCGTGAGCGTAATCGACACCCAGCTCGTGGGGCCGTGCCGTTCGTCGCGGATGGGGCGGCTGCGCGGGGGCAGGGCGGGAGCGGCGTCGAGGCGGTGGGCGCGGCAGGGCGCCGTCTGGTACTTCACGTCGCGCAGCCCGATGGCCACGCCCTGCTGCAGCCGGGCCACGGCTTCGTCGGTTATCAGCCCGTCGACCTGCGCGTAGTATTCCTTTTCCACGCCGCCGTTGCGGATTTGCTCGCTCAGGCGGCCGTCGGTGGTGAGCAGCAGCAGGCCTTCGCTTTCCTCGTCGAGGCGGCCGATGGCCATGGTGCCGGCCGGAAACGCGTGGAGCTCACCCAGGAACCGTTTTTTGCGGGCTTCGCGCGCGTCTTCGCTCACAAACTGGCTGAGGTAGCCGTAGGGCTTGTGGAGCATAAAGTGCCGGTGCGTCGTCATGCGGTCAGGAGCGGGGAAAGAGGCTGGGCCGGCAACCGCGTGCGGCCGCGTTTGGTGCCCGAACAGCCCGCGAAGCTACGAAGGCCGCGGGTCTCAGAGCGCGCCCACGCGGCGAAAAAAGCCCTCGGGAGTGACTTCGTAGCGGCTGCGGCCCACGTTGATGACGGCGCCCGGCGGCAGCTGGCTCAGGTCGGTCAGGTCGTTTTCGAGGGTGTGCAGCGAATAGCCCAGGCGGCGGGCCAGGGTGAGGTAGCGCGGGTTGATGTAGCTGGTGGCGCCGCACAGGATGATGCGCACCGGCAGGCGGGTGCCCTGCAGCAGGCGGGTGTCGCGGGGGAAGGTGTGGTTATCGGCCACCCAGATGATTTCCGTGGCGTCGGGGGCCAGCTCGTGGGCGTGCAGCAGGGCTTCAGCGTCGTTTTCGGGGGCGTCGCCGCCGCCGCCGGCCAGCATGGCTTCCAGCACTTTCTGCTTGATGCGGGCGAAGTCGGTGGTGCGTACCGCGTACAGCCCGCCGGTGCGCCCGACGACCTTGGCGCGGTCGGCCGCGTCGTTGCCGTCGTTGAAGAACACGAGCGTGCGTGCTTGCTCGGCCGGGCTCAGCTGCAGCCACACCAGCAGATCGGCGGTGTAGGGATACATGCTGCCGGTCACGTCGGCCACCACCACCTGCTTGCGCCAGTCGGGGTGGCGGTCGAGCACCCGGGCCACGGCGTTGGGGTCGGGGGTGGGAATGGGCGACTCTTCATCGGGGTCGCCGGGGCGCAGCAGCCGGGCCTGGCAGCCGTCCTTGCTCAGGCGGATGCGGTGCTTACGCATGAGCGAGTCGTTCAGGAAGAAGCCGGTGAGGCGCAGTCCCTGCGGCCGCACCGGCAGCGCCACGCGGCCCGTCACCACGAAGGGGTAGCGGTTTTTGCCCAGGGCGAAGCCGCTGGCGAAGCTCAGCCCCTCGCCGATGGCCGCCGTCAGCTCCTGGGGGCAGGGCGGCGCGGGGTGGGCCGAATCGGGCAGCAGCTGCACGCGCTGCACCGTGCCCTGGTGGTCGACGTCGGCCCGGAAAGCCACGGTGCCGGACGGCGGGTTGTTGTCGGGGCAGCGGTAGCCGCGCTTCACGCGCTTGGCCATGCGGCGCAGCTTCTCGGTGCTGCGCGGGTAGCTGCAGCTGAGCGGCACGCCGGGCTTCTTGCGCAGGGCACGCACCTTTTCCACCTTTTTGGCCGCCGCGTCGAGCCGGGCCGTGAGCTTGTCGACCTCCGCGCGCGAATCGGCCCGGGTGTAGCGCTTTTCGATGTAGAGCACAAAGCCGTGGAAGTAGCCCTGGCACTGCGCGGGGCTGTTGCAGCCGGTTTGCTCCACCAGGTTCCAGGTCAGGGCTTCGTCTTGCAGAATGCCCGGCAGGCGGGCCTCCAGGTTGCGCAGGCGCTGTAGGTTCAGCTCACGCTGACTGAAGGCCGGGTCGAAGCGGTAGGCCGAGTACACCAGGTCGACGCGCACCAGCTGCCGCTCGCGCAGGCGCAGGGCCGCCAGCTCGGGCGCCGAAAACGTGGAAGGCAGCGTGAGCACCTGGTAGCCGCTGTCGGGGTAGTAGCGCGGCACGCGGTAGGCGTTGAGCCCGTCGTAGAGCGCCTGCAGCGCCCGGTCGCTCGGGGGCGCCTGGGCACGGGCACCGGCGGCGCAGGCCAAACAGAGCAACAGCAGGAGAAGAAAGAGGCGCACGGGCAAACGGCGGGCTGAGAGCGGCGAAGAAACATATTCAACGCGCCCCGGCTACGCTGGCGTATGCGTAAAAGCCGCGTTGTGGGTTGAGGCTCAGCCCGAAAAAAAGCCGCGGCGGCGGAAGCTGCCGGAGCTTCCGCCGCCGCGGCGGGGGGGAGGTGGCCAGTACGGGCTACTTCAGCCGGGCCTTGCCTTTGTAGTGCACGTCGCTGGCACCCGAGCGGCGCGCGGTCAGCTCCCCGTCCACGTACACGAAGGCGTCGCTGGCGCCGGAGGCCTGCACGTCGGCCTGCTGGCTCTGCAAGGCGTAGGCGCGGTAGTCGCTGGCGCCGCTGACCTGCACCTGCTGGCGCTCCACGCGGCCCGTGAGGCGAATGTCGCTGGCCCCGGAGGCGCTGGCGGTAAGGGTCTTGGCGGTGAGCTGCAGGGTCACGTCGCTGGCCCCCGACGCGCGGATGGAAAAGTCGTCGGCCGTGAAGCTGCCGGTGCTCTTCAGCTCGCTGGCCCCCGTCACGGTCACGCCCGTCAGGCGCGGGCAGGTCACGTACACGAAGATGCGCAGGTTCTGGTTGGAGGGCCAGTGCACTTTGTGGCCGCCGTCGCGGTAGATTTTCAGCGTGCCGCCGGCCACGTCCGTGTGGATGCGCGCCAGCACGGCCGGATCGGCCTGCACCGCTACCGCGGCCACGGGGCCCGGCTGCACCACCACCGTGACGGTGCCACTGGCCTCGATGCGTTCGAAAGGTGCCTCCACGGGCCGCGTCTGGGCGTTTTGGGCATCCTGGGCCCAGGCAGATGCGGCAGAAAAACCCGTGAGGGCCAGCACGGCCAGGGTGGTGCGGAGGGTTGAAGTCGTGTTCATAGCTTGCGGGAAAGGGTTCAGTGGGGCTGGATGTGGCGGTAGATGCGGCCGCCCGCCAAGCCGTTGCCCCAGTCGCAAACTTTTTCGGCATTCCCGCTACTGGGGGCGGGCCTACACGTGGCGCTGGTCGTCGAGCCAGCGCAGCATTACGTTCATAAACTCAAAGTTCAGCTCGGGATTTGCCATCTGGTCCATGCGCATGGCCTCGGGCAGGTCACGGGCGTGGTTGAAGTGGTGGTCCACATCGGGCAGCAGCACGAAGGAGGCGCTGCCGGGGTGCACCTGGTTGACAGCGTCGGCAATAATCTGGTGGTCGAGGGAGTAGGAAATGTAGTCGGAGGCGCCGCGCAGGGCCAGCACGGGCGCGTGCACCCGCTGCCAGGCGGCGGGCAGGTTCAGGTCCTGCCACTGCTGCATGTAGGTGTAGTGCTGCGGGAAGCGGAGCAGCGGGCGGGCCGCCGGGTAGCGGGCCAGCACCTGCTCGGGCGTCTGCTTTTCGGTGAGCAGCAGGTGCAAGGCGGCCGCGTAGAGCTGCATGGTCTTGTTGAGCGAGTCGTAGGGCACGCCCCGCAGCTGGCTCTGGTTGCGGGTGTTTTCCAGCAGGTACTCGATGAAGGTGCGGCTGACGGTGCCGAACACCACGATGCCGCGCAGGTTTTCGCCCTGGGCCACCAGCGGCGCCATTACCCCGCCGATGCTGAAGCCGGTGATGAACACGTTCTGCTGGTCCACGAAGTCGAGCCGGCGAATGGCGGCCAGCCCGGCCTTGTAGCCGCCGGCCTCGCTCAGCAGGTCCGATTCCAGGCACGGCGTGCCCTGACTGTCGCCCATGCCAGTTTTATCGATGCGCATGGTGGCGTAGCCGTGGCGCGAAAGCGAGTCGATGATGCGGCGGGTGGGCTCCTGGGTGGCCAGCGGGTTGTCGAGCGAAAAGCAGCCCACGCCTTGGATGAAGAGCACCATGGGCACCTTGCCCGGCCGGCCGCGCGGCCGCGTGACGATGGTACGCAGCCGGTTCGGGCCGTGCGTGACGGCGCCGTACTGCACGTCGTAGAGGGGGCTTTGCTCCTGGGGCAGGGGCATGAAGGTGACCTTCTTGCGCAGCTGCCGGCCGTCGCGCAGCAGCACGAACGTGGCCTTGTCGCCCGCGCGGTACTGCCGGAGCAGGCTTACGAATGGGGCCGCGTCCGGCCCGAGCACGGTGCCGTCGACCTGCCGCACCACGTCGCCGGCCTGCAGCCCGGCCGCCTCCGCCGACGACTGCGGCCGCACGCCCTGCACCAGGATGCCGTTGCGGTCGGGCAGCCGGTAGCGCTGCTGCAGCTCGGCGTCGATGCCGCGCAGCTCGATGCCGACGAAGGGACGCCGCGCCAAGTTCTGGGCGGCGGCACGAAGCGGGAAGAAGGTGGGTAAGCTGAGCAGTAAGAGCAGCAGCAGAGGGCGCACGCTTGTGTTCATAGGTCAGAAAGGCAGGGAGCAGAAAACCAGGAAGCCGGGGGCCGGCCTGGAAACATGGCAAAAGATGCATATAGCCCGGCGGCGTTGCATCGGGGCCGCGCTGGCGAAGCTCGGCGCTGCGTCGTAGGTTGCGCCGGCTTCTCCGTTGCCCCGGCTCCTATGAAACGTCTTCCCTGCTTCGGCGCGGCCCTACTGGCCGGTCTGCTGCCCCTCACCGGCCAGGCCCAGGCGCCCCGGCTCACGCCCGTGCAGTACCGCCAGGACGTGGAGTTCCTCTGGCAAACCGTGCGCGCCAACTACGCCTACCTCGACCAGAAGCAGACCGACTGGGCCTGCGTGCGCGCCCGCTACGCCGCGCAGGCCGATACGCTCCGCTCGCGCCGCGCCCTGGTGAGCCTGCTCGAAGCCATGCTCCGCGAGCTGTACGACCACCACGCCGCCCTCAACACCAACCGCCCCGACTCGCCCCGGCAGGTGCCCTCCGGCGCCGACCTCTACGCGGAATGGGTGGCCGGCCGGGCCCTCGTGCGCGACGTGCGCCCCGGCTTCGGCGCCGAGCTGGTCGGCATCGGGCCGGGCACCGAAATCGTGGCCGTCGACGGCGTGCCGGTGGCCGAAGCCATCCGGCCCTTCCTCGGCGCCTGCCTGCGCCCGCCCGCCGACGACGCGGCCCGCACCTACGCCCTGAACGTGCTGCTGGCCGGCCGCCACCACACGGGGCGCCGCCTGCAGGTGCGCACCGCCGCCACCGAGACCGAGGTGCGCCCCGACGAGCCCCGCGCCTTGCTGGAGCACATCCGCTACCCGGCCCGCCTCGAAAGCCGCCGCTACGGCTCCACGGGCTACATCCGCCTGCACAATTCCTTGGGCGACAACGCCCTCATTCCGGCTTTCGACAGCGCCTTGACCGCCCTGCTCGACACCCGCGGCCTCATCCTGGACCTGCGCGATACGCCCGGCGGCGGCAACAGCACCGTGGCGCGGGCCATCCTCGGGCGCTTCATCACCCGCGAGCAGCCCTATCAGCAGCACGAGCTGGTGGCCGAGGAACGCGCCTTCGGCGTGAAGCGCCGTTGGACGGAACTGGTGGCGCCGCGCCCGCGGCCCTACACCCGCCCCGTGGTGGTGCTGGCCGGGCGCTGGACGGGCAGCATGGGCGAAGGGCTTACCATTGCCTTCGACGCCATGCGGCGGGCCACGGTGGTGGGTACCCCGCTGGCCCGGCTCGCCGGGGCCATCTACAGCTACCGGCTGCCGCACTCGGGCATCGGGTTCAGCATTCCGGCCGAGAAGCTGTACCACCTCGACGGCACCCCGCGCGAAAACTACCGGCCCCGGGTGTTGGTGGAGCCGGCCGCCGCCCCGACGGATGCCGCCCTGGCCAAAGCCCTGCGCCTGCTGCGCTGAGGCGTGCGCGTGGCCGGCTGGCCGTGGGGCGGCGGGCCGGCAGATCGACCATAACCCCGCCGCGGCCCGGTGCGTTAGGCACTAGCTCACAACCAACGCTTTGGAGTTATGTCCGACAAACCCACGCTCTTTCCGCCCCAGCACCAGGACCAGCAGCCGGGCCTGGAAAGCGAAATGACGCCGCAGCCCGAGTACATCCGCCCGGGCTATAAGGGCGCCGACAAGCTGCTCGACAAAGTGGCCCTCATCACCGGCGGCGACTCCGGCATCGGGCGGGCCGTGGCCGTGCACTTCGCCCGCGAGGGCGCCGACGTGGCCATCAGCTACCTGCCCGTGGAGCAGCAAGACGCTGAAAAAGTGCGCGAGTTGGTGGTGGGCGCCGGCCGCCGCTGCCTGCTGCTGCCCGGCGACCTGCGCGACCCCGCCTTCTGCCAGCACATCGTGGAGCGCACGGTGCAGGAGCTCGGCAAGCTCAACATCGTGGTCAACAACGCCGCCGAGCAGCACTTCCACAAAGACCTGACGGAACTGCCCGACGAGGAGCTGGAATCGGTGTTTCAGGTCAACATCCTGGCTCAGTTTCGGGTGACGCGCGCGGCCCTGCCCCACCTGCAGGAGGGCGACAGCATCATCAACACGTCGTCGGTCAACGCCTTCCGCGGCAACGAGAACCTGCTCGATTACAGCTCCACGAAGGGTGCCATCACGGCCTTTACCCGCTCGCTGGCCCTGCAACTGGGCTCCAAGGGCATCCGCGTGAACTCCGTGGCGCCCGGCCCGATCTGGACGCCGTTTATTCCGAGCACGGCCGGCGCCCTGCAAACGGCCACTTTCGGCCGCGACACCACCATGGGCCGTGCCGGCCAGCCCTCCGAGGTAGCGCCGGCCTTCGTGTTTCTGGCCTCGGAAGACGGCTCGTACTTCACCGGGCAGACGCTGCACCCCAACGGCGGCTCGGTGGTGAATGCCTAAAGTTCGGCGCTTCCACCCCGGCGCGGCGGCATCCAATAGCAGGATGTTGCCGCGCCGCGTGGCGTCAGGGCCGGGGCGGCAGCAGCTCGTAGCGCTGCCACTGGCCCACCAAGCCGATCGGCCGGAAACCGTTGTGCGTCAGCACCCGCTGCGACGCCTGGTTGTAGTCGGCCGTGTCGGCCACGATGCGGCGCAGCTGCAGCGTGCCGAAGCCGAACGCGCACATCGCCCCCACGGCTTCGGTCATCAGCCCCCGGCCGCGGTGCGCGGGGTGCAGCACGTAGCCGATTTCGCCGCTCCGCCCGGCAAAGCCGCGGTAGAAGCCGCAGGTACCCACCGGCTCGTCGGTTGCGGCCAGGGCTACGGCCCAGTGCAGCAACTGGCCGGCGCGGTAATCCTGCTCGATGCGGGCCAGCATGCGCTCGGCCTCGGCCTGTGAGCCGGCCGGCTGCCCGTGGTAGTAGGTGATGGGCCACACGGTGGGCAGGTCGGCCGTGGTGAGGGCGCGCAGGCGCAGCGTGGGCGTGAGCAGCTCGGGTAAAGTCTGGAAGACCTGCGGGGGAAGTGACATGGGCGTAAGGTGGCAACGTTGCCGACAACGATTGCGCAAATAAAGGGCGCGGGAGCGGGCCGTTACGGCAAGGTATTCGGTAATATCAACCTGATACCGACCGCTCGCATTTCCACCCCTCATGTCCCTGGGATTCCCGTTTTCCGTTGCCGGCCTGGCGCTGCTGGGCTTTTCTGCTTTTACCACCCCCGCCACCGACCCGCCGCTGGCGTTTCCCGGCGCCGAGGGCGCGGGCCGCTTCACCAGCGGCGGCCGCGGCACGGCCGCCGCGCCCACCACGGTGTTTGAAGTCACCAGCCTCGCCGACGACGGCCAGCCCGGCACCCTGCGCCACGCCCTCACCCAACAGGCGCCGGCGCGCACCGTGGTCTTCCGCGTGTCGGGCACCATTCACCTGACCTCGGCGCTGAGCATCAGCCAGCCCAACACCACCATTGCCGGGCAGACCGCGCCCGGCGACGGCATCTGCCTGGCCGACTACCCTGTGAGCGTGAAAGCCGACAACGTCATCGTGCGCTTCCTGCGCTTCCGCATGGGCGACCGGCACCAGAACCAGGGCTTTGTGGAGGGGGCCGGCGGCGACGACGCGTTTGGCGGGGGCTTCGGCAAAAAGCATATCCTCATCGACCACTGCTCCATGAGCTGGAGCTCCGACGAGGTGTGCTCCGTGTACAACGGCGACTCGACCACCGTGCAGTGGTGCCTGATGAGCGAACCGCTGAACTACTCCTACCACTTCGAGAAGGGCGACAAGGACTTCGAACACCACGGCTACGGCGGCATCTGGGGCGGGCAGCGCGCCTCGTTTCACCACAACCTGGTGGCCCACTGCAACTCCCGCACCCCGCGCTTCAACGGCAGCCGCCACGCCAAGGTGGCGGGCTGGGAAAACACCGACCTGCGCAACAACGTGTTCTACAACTGGGGCGAAAACAACGTGTACGGCGGCGAGGGCGGCAACTACAACGTGGTCAGCAACTACTACAAGTACGGCCCGAGCACCAAGGCCTCGGTGCGCTTCCGCGTACTGAACCCCTACAAATCCGAAACGCTGCCCTACGGCCGCTACTACGTGGCCGGCAACTACGTGGACGGCTCCCCCGAGCGCACCGCCGACAACTGGCTGGGCGTGGACATGCAGGGCGGCGCCGACCGCGCCCAGGCCCGCGCCGCGCAGCCCTTTGCCATCGGGGGCGTGGTCACGCAGTCGGCCGCGGAAGCCTACGAAGCCGTGCTGCGCGGGGCCGGGGCCGTCCGTCCGCGCCGCGACACGCTGGATGAGCGCATCGTGCGCAACGTGCGCCAGCGCACGGGCCGCATCATTGATGTGCAGGGCGGCTACCCGCACGGCACGCCCTACACCACCTCGCAGAAGGCCTGGCCGGTGCTGAAGGCCGCCCCCGCCCCCGCCGACTCGGACCACGACGGCATGCCCGACCAGTGGGAAAAAAAGCACGGCCTGAACGCCGCGGATGCCACGGACCGCGGCAAGGCCGGCACCAACGGCTATACCATGCTGGAAATCTACCTCAACGAGCTGGCGGCCGGTCAGTAAGCAGGCAAAGGGAAGCGAGGCAACGGCCCTCGGTGCGAGCCGCCCACAAAGCCGCCGCCCCGGGTGGCGTTGGGGGGTGAAGCCGGCTGGAAGAGCATCGGGCGCGGGGCCCAGGTAACCTCGTCGGCAGCGCCCGCGTACCAACGCCCAACATAGCCGAGCGGCTATGCTGCAATTCTCCTTCCGACCCTCAATTCCCATGAAACGCACCTTCCTGTTGCTTGCCGGTGCCGCCAGCCTCGCGCTGACCACCGCCTGCAACCAAGATAAACCCGCCGCCGTGGACGCGGCCACTACCCCCGCCGCCGATACGGCCGTGGTCGTCGACGATGACGCCGACATGACCGTGTATCAGGACCAGGCCAACCGCACGGCCGACCAGGTAGCCGCCGACCTCGGCCTGGCCAACGACACGGCCCGCGTGCGCCGCCTGCGCACCACCTACTACACCCGCGCCCAGCGCTACGGTGACCTCGACGCGCAGTACGAAGCCGACACCACCGGCCGCTACACCGCCAGCCGCCAGATCAACACCGACACCGACACGGAGGTGCGCACCATCGTGAACGACGACGCGAAGTACCGCACCTACGAAACCAACCGCAGCCGCTACTACGGCGACGGCACCAGCACGACTACTACGACGACCACCACGACCACGGAAACCGCCGCGGCTCGTCCGGCCCGCCGCCGCAGCCCGCGCATCGTGAAGTATGAGAACAATGGCGGCGAGGTCAAAATCGTGTACGCCAACGGCACGACGGTGAAAATCGATAAGGACGGTGACCGGAAGGTGGAGTACGCCGACGGCACCAAGGTGAAGCGTGACGCCGACGACGGCCAGGTGAAAGTGAAAGACTAGCCCCACGCGCCGGGAGCTGGCGGACGGTTTACGCCGCCCGCTCGCGCGTGGCCACAACGCTAAAAAGCCACCGGTTCCGGGCAAATGCCCGGAACCGGTGGCTTTTTGCTTCTCGTCCCTGATGGATTTTAGTCCACGGCCCCGGGCGATGGGTGAGCCGCGCCGTCAGCGGGCCGCAGGCGGCTCACTAGCGCGTAGAGCACCAGCCCCAGCCAGGCCATCAGCCCGAAGGCCCAGCGCAGGCCGGCCGCCTCGGCCACGAAGCCCACTACCGGTGGCACCACCAGAAAGCCGAAGTAGCCCACCGTGGACACGGCCGCAATGGCCGCGCCGCTGCTCAGCGCGCTGGTGCGCCCGGCCATGCCAAACACCAGCGGCACCACGCAGGCCACGCCCAGCCCCACCAGCGCAAAGCCCAGGCCCGCCACCAAGGGCTGCGGCACGGCGGCGGCCAGCAGCAGGCCCGCCGTCATGAGCAGGCCACTGCCGCGCAGCAGCGGGCGCCCCCCGTAGCGGCTCACCAGCGCGTCGCCGAGAAAGCGCCCGGCCGTCATGGCCACCATGTACACCACGAAACCCACCGTGCCCACCTGCGCCTGCGCGGCCTTGGCAAAGTAGATGGCGCTCCAGTCGTACATCGTGCCTTCGCAGGCCATGGAGGCAAAGGCCATGATGCCGAACGGCAGCAGCGACTTATCGGGCCAGGCAAAGGCCGGGCGGCCCGGCTCCCGGGGCGTGGCCGGCAACGAAAGGCTGCCGGGAAAAAACGCCAATGCGAGTCCGGTCAGGGCCACCGCCACGGCCAGAAAATGGTAGTTCGGGCCCACGCCCGCCGCCACCAAGCCCGCGCCCAGGGCCGCCGCCCCAAACCCGGCCACGCTCCACACGCCGTGAAAGGTGGCCAGGATGGAGCGCGGGTACAGCGCCTGCACGCCCACCGACTGCGCGTTCATGGAGATGTTGAGCAGGTTGCGCGAGGAGCCGAAGCAGAACAGCAGCGCCACCAGCTGCCAGGTATGGGCCGCGAAGCCCAGCAGGGCCAGGGCCACGTTGTAGAGCACCGCCCCCAGCAGCATAATCTGCCGGCTGCTGAAGCGCTGCAACAGCAGCCCCGTAACGGGCAAGGTCAGCATCAGCCCCGCCGGCAGGGCCAGCAGCACCGAGCCCAATGCGGCCTCGCTAAGCCCCAGCTGCTGCTGAATGGTGGGAATGCGCGAGGCCCAGGTAGAAAACCCAAAGCCCGACACCAGAAAATACAGCGTAACAGCCACCCGCGCCCGCGTGGCCGCGGCCTGCTCCTTCGTCATATAGCCTTGCAAAACTGCCCGCAAAGGTAGGCCGCAGCCATTCCGCCGGCGCCGGCTCACTCTCGGTAATGGTCAGGCGTTGGGCCGCCGCGCTACTTCACGCCGTAGCGGCGCAGATCCGCTTCGATGCGCTCGTTCCAGCGCTGCTGGGCGGCCTCGTTCAGGCCGTTGTCGGTTTCCGCGTCGTATTGCTCCTGCAACTGGTTCATCTCGCGCCACGACTGCAGAAACTGGTACTGCATGCGCGCGTCATAGTTGGCCAGCGAGAGGCTGTCCGGCGTCACTTTGCGCCGGAAGCGCTCGGCCACCACCTGCACCAGGTCGAAGTGGCGCTGCTCGTGGTTGAGGGTATACGCCGTGCGGGCCGAAGGCAGCACCCAGGAGGAGGTGCGCACCACGAACACCTTGGTTTGCAGGCGCAGGTGCAGTACGCCGGCCTTCGTCTGGGCCTGTGCCGTGTAGGCGAAGCTCGGAAAGACCGAGGCCGCAAAGCGCCCCGCCGGCCGGGGCACGGCCAGGAAGTCGTCGAGGGAAAGCGGATGGGCCGGCGAGTAATACAGCGTATCCGCGTCGGGCACGAAGGGCAAGCTGCCCGTGTGCACCTGCAGGCGGGTAGCCAGTTTGGCGTTGACGGCCGCTTCGCGGTTCATCCACACGTTCAGGTACTTCAGGGCTTCCACCAGTGCCTGCTGCAGCACGGGGCCGGCCAGCGCAAACGAGCCGTTGAGCGGCCGCATATAGCGCGCCGCGCCAGTATAAGTCGTCAGCGGAATCGTCTGCCCCTCGCGCTGCCACTCGAAGGCCAGGGAAAGGGCCAGCTGCCCGTTGGCCCAGCCCGGCGCGCCGTTGGTTTCCCGGATGCGGCACTCGCGCAGCCGGATGGTGAGCGGGCGCAGGCGCGCGTTGTGCGGCACGCTTTGGGCCATAAACTGGCGGATGCTCGCCAGAGCGCCGCCCGTCAGGTCCACGGCCTGCAGGATCGTGCCGGGCTGGGCGGGCTGAGCCGGGCGGGCCAGCATCTGCGCCACGGCGCGGCGCTCGGGGCGCTCGTCGAGCACGGCGGCCACGTAGAACTCCGTGGGCGTAATGGCCGCGGGCACCGGCTGCAGCACCAGGGTAGGGGAAGGCGTTGCGGGGCGGGGCGTCTGGGCCGGCACCGGCCAGGCCGCGAGCAGCAGGCTCAGGCCGAGCAGCAGGCGCGGCCGCCCGGTGGTGGACTTCAGAAAGGCGATAAGCGAGGACAACAGCAAAGCAAAAACCGTGAGGCGGCCCAGGGCTAACGCGGCCGGCTACCGCGCAAGTTCAGCCCGCGCTTCGGGCGCGGCAACCGGCGGCCGCGGCTGGCAACGTTCCCGACATCGTTTGCGCAAATAAATCCTTGCCGCCGCCCGGTTTCGGCGGCCCGCAGGCGCTAGTATTAGTTTGTATTCAAGCGCTTTGGGCAGCGGGGCGAAGCTGCGGCGGCTGCCCGGCCCGGCGCGTCCTTCCGCCTCTTCTATTTCCCGTATGACCCCAACTTTTACGCTGCTTCGCGCGGCCGCTGCGGCGGCCCTGCTGCTACTGGCCCCCACCGTGCTGCCGGCCCAGCAGGTGGCCTTTCCGGGGGCCGAAGGCGCCGGCAAGTTTACCACCGGCGGCCGCGGCCGGGCCGCGGCGCCCACCATCGTGTTTGAAGTCACCTCGCTGTCGGATGCTCCCGGGGCGGCCACCACGCCGGGCACCCTGCGCTACGCCCTGACGCAGACGGCGGCCTCGCGCACCATCGTGTTTCGGGTGTGCGGCACCATTCGCCTCACCTCGCGGCTGAGCATCAACAAGCCCAACACCACCATTGCCGGCCAGACGGCGCCCGGCGAAGGCATCTGCCTGGCCGACCACCCGGTGAGCATCTCGGCGAATAACCTGATCATCCGCTTCCTGCGCTTCCGCCTCGGCGACCGGTTTCAGAACCTGGGCATGGTCAACGGCTCGGGCGACGGCGACTGCCTCAGCGGCACTGGCTACAAAAACATCGTCGTGGACCACTGCTCCATGAGCTGGTCCAACGACGAAGCTTTCACCGTGTACAGCGGCGACAGCACCACCCTGCAGTGGAACCTGATCAGCGAGCCGCTGAATTACTCCTACCACTTCGAAACCGGCGACACCGACTACCAGCGGCACGGCTACGGCGGCATCTGGGGCGGCGCGCACGCCTCCTTTCACCACAACCTGTTTGCCCACTGCCTCAGCCGCACGCCGCGCTTCAACGGCAGCCGCTACATCAACCAGGTGAACTGGGAAAACTGCGACTTCCGCAACAACGTGCTCTACAACTGGGGCTCCAACAACGTGTACGGCGGCGAAGGGGCCAACTACAACGTGGTGGGCAACTACTACAAGTACGGCCCGAGCACGAGCACCAGCGTCCGGTTTCGCATCCTGAACCCCTACAAGCAGGCCTCGGCGCCCGCGCTGCCCTACGGCAAGTACTACTTCACCGGCAACTACGTGGACGGCAGCCCCGCCGTCACCAACCGCAACTGGCTGGGCGCGGTGATGAACGGCGGCTCGGCGGCCGATACGGCCCAGGCCCGCGCCACCACGCCCTTCCCGCTGATTCCCATCCCAACGCAGTCGGCCCAGGATGCTTACAACGCCGTGCTGCAGGGAGTGGGCTGCGTGCTGCCTGCCCGCGACACGCTGGATCAGCGCATCATCAACAACGTGCGCCAGCGCACAGGCCGCATTATTGATGTGCAGGGCGGCTACCCGCACGGCACGCCCTACAGCACCTCGCAGAGCGCCTGGCCGGTGCTCACCTGCGGCCCCGCCCCCCTCGACACGGACCACGACGGCATGCCCGACCAGTGGGAAACCCAGAACGGCCTGAATCCTAACGATGCCGCCGACCGCAGCCGCGTGGGCCAGGGTGGCTACACCATGCTCGAAAACTACCTCAACGGCCTTACCACGGCCGTGCTGAGCACCAAAGGCCGCGCTGCCGTTGCCGAGGCCCTGGTGGCGTACCCCAACCCCGCGGCCGACCAGCTCACGCTGCGCCACCCGCTGGCCGGCCGCACCGCCCGCGTCACGGTATACAACTTCAGCGGGCAGGTGGTGGCCCGCTACACCAGCGCCGCCGGCACCGCCGAAACGCACCTGCCGCTGGCTGGCCTGCCCGCCGGCAACTACCTGCTCCTCTTCGCCGACGAGCACGCCCGCCTGACCACCAAAATCGTCAAGCAATAAGCAACTCCTGCCGCAAGCGCAACGGCGGCGTTCGGCTCATTGGCCGGGCGCCGCCGTTGCGCTTGCGGCCGGTTGCAACGCGACGTAGCGCCACGCCACCGCAGGCCGTCCGGCAGGTTCTGCTGAAACCACGAGCCTCGGAAGGAAGCAGAACTGAGAGTCCGTTGCCAGGCGTCGCCCGGACCGCGACGACGCCCCACTGATTGACACAACAATGGCTGCTAGGAAGCAAAAAAACGCGCCGCCGGACCGAAGTCCGGCGGCGCGGTGCCTGGGGCTAAAAGGCCGCCGGGTTACTGCTTCACAATGCGCGAGGTGAGACGCTGCTGCCCATCGGAGTACTCCACCAGGTAGATGCCCTGGGGCAGCCCGCTCAGGGGCAGCACCGTGGCGCTGGTGTTCGGCTGGGTGGCAAAGTGGGCTACGCGGCTGCCGGTAGCCGAGTACACGGCCACGCTGCCGGCCGCTTTGGTGGCCGGGTGCTGCAGCTGCAACTCGTTCTGCACCGGGTTCGGGAAAGCCGTGAGCGGCTTGATGGCGGCCAGCGGACGGCCGGCCGTTACCACGGCTTGGCGGCTCTTCACGATGACGTCCTTCACCAGTGCAAAGCGCGAGTTAGTGCCCGTGCTACTGCAGCTGAAGTACAGGCGCACGGTCAGCGTCTGGCCGGCCGTGAGCGTCACGCCGTTGGCACCGTTGAGAGCGAAGCGGTAGTTGTTGTTGTTGACGGTATTACCCGGGATGCGCAGCAGCGACACCGGCGTCAGGAAGCCGCCGGTGTTGGTGGCCGGCAGGGTGCCGGCCGGGCCTTTGCCCCCGGTCACGTCAGTGGAGTCCGACACGAAACCGCTCCGCGAATACACCACGGCCATGTTCGTGTTGCTGTCCGTGGTCAGGAAGCCCGCCGTCACCAGCACCGAGTCGGCGCGCACGGTTTGGCCCGCAGCTGCCGTGACGGTGAATTGCTCGTAGTAAACGCGCTTTAGCGTGCCGCCGGGGCCGCCGGCTGCCGTGCCCCAGCCCGCGCCCGGAGCTTGCGGAGCAATGGCCTGGCCGTAGAGGGCCGAGTACGGCCGGGCTGCTGCCAGCGCAGAGCCATCCGACACTACCAGGCGCCTGAGCGTGGGCGTGCTGGCCGTGACACCGGCCGAGCGCACGGCGGCGCTGTCCTGGGCGCTGGCTTTCAGGGGCCAGTGCTGGTATACTTGGGTTTGGGCTTGGGCCTGTCCGGCCAGTGCCAGACCAAATACAAGAGCCGTGGCTTGGGCAGCCGAATGCGCCGGCAAGAGGTTAGCCAGATTGGTGAGTAATGTTTTTTTCATAAAAAAGGGAGTGGGAATGACGGGCTGGCGCGGCGAAAGCGAAAAATGCGCAGTTGACGGTGCACGCCGATCTAATTTTCCTAAATCCCCGGCAGAAGCAGTGCCCGGACGCCTGGTTTATTTGCGCAAACGATGTCGGGAACGTTGCCGGCGCCGCCGCGGGCCCATTGTCGAGGGGGGCAGCGCTTCGTAAGCGGCTGTTTAAGAGACGCTGCTCAGCCAAGCGTCGGCCTCGGCTCGCTGCTGAAACCGGCCGAAGACCAGCCCGGACAGGGTGTTGCTCACGACACCCGGCGTCGAGAGCCGGTGCGCGGGTACCAGCCTCCCCCACAATGGCGCAGTAGCGCACCCCGGCCAGGGGTACGTAGCGGGCCGAGCGAAAACACGCTGCCGGCGGTGTTGCGCAAGAACAGGGTTTCCCGGTCAGGCACCAGGCAAAGGCGCCGCGCCTGGGCGTGCGGTGAAGAGGATAGGAAAAGGCCGATGAGGGCACTCGGGACGAAGCATCTATGGCCGCCAAGCCCGGTGCTGGCGCGCCTTATCGGATGGTGACATTGCACCAACGTTGGCAGACGACCGCCCCTGTTTCGCCCCCGCATTTCAAGCTAGCTGCCACCGCCCTTCGTGGCACTCCGCGTCAGGGCTGCCGCTGAGCCGGCGTGAATTAGCCGATATTATTTATAAGTGGCGAATCTTGCTGCTGATTGTCAATGATTTACTTTTTGAATGTCGGGGTAATGCACAGCTTGTGGAAAACTTGTGCAAAACTTTCAGCGGCCGGAACCAGCCTTAAGCCGGGCGCTGCCGCTCCATATGCAGCCAGCGCACCTGGTTGTGCGTGACCTCGCGGGCTAGCCGGAAGCCGGCCTTTTCGTAGGTGCGCACGGCCCGGGTATTGGAGGCCGCCGGCACGATGGTGCACAACTCCACGCCGAGTTGAGAGAAGAGGTATTCGACCAGGGTATTGAGCGCGTCGGTGCCGTAGCCACGGCTGGTATCGGGGCTCTGGGCAATCCAGATGTCCAGCTCCGCGGAGTTGTCGAGCGGGTCGATGCTGTCGTAGTTCACCTGCCCGATCAGCCGGTCGCCCACCATGATGCCAAACGACTGGCCCAGCGCGGGGTCGGAGCCATCGAAGTAGTGCGGCTGGTAATCGGTGAACAGCTCTTCCCAGGTGGGCAGGCCCGGCCCGTTGTCGACGCCGAAGATGAAGGGCGTTGCGTCGGAGCGCACGGCCCACTGGTAAAACAGGTCTTTGTCGGCTGGGGTAAGCGGGCGTAAGGTCACGAGGGTGCCCTGAAGCAGCTGAGGAGTACTGGCCATGCGCGGAATAGCGGTGCAGAAGCGTAAGCCTGCGTAAGATACGCGCCCGGCGGGCGGCAAGCGCGCCGAAGCGCGTCCTTTTCCGCGTAACTTAGGCCAAGGCCCGCGCGTTGGGCTCTTTGTGCTTATGTCTGCCCCCGTCCCTTCCGGTCCGCCGGCCGCCGCCCTCGCCGAGACCCTGCCCACCCTGTTCGCCCACCAGCAAGCCCGCAGCGCCGCCCTGCGCCGCGAAGATGCCCCGGCACGGGCCGCCCGCCTGCAGCGCCTGCACGACTGGATCGGGCGCAACCGGGAAGCCATTCAGCAGGCCCTGCACCAGGATTTTCGCAAGCCCGCCACCGAAACCGACGTGACGGAAGTGTACGCCACGCAGGCCGAAATCCGCCACGCGCTCCAGCACCTGAAGCGCTGGATGGCCCCGCGCCGCGTGGGCACGCCGCTGGCCCTGCTCGGCACGCGCTCCTGGGTGCAGTACGAGCCCAAGGGCGTGGCCCTGATCATGGCGCCCTGGAACTACCCCTTTTACCTGGCCGTGGGGCCGCTGGTCTCGGCGCTGGCGGCCGGCAACTGCTGCGTGCTCAAGCCCTCCGAGATGACGCCGGGCGTGTCGGCGCTGCTGGCGCGCATGGTCGGGGAGCTGTTTGAGCCCGCCGAGGTGTGCGTGGTGGAAGGCGACCGGGACGTGGCCACCGCCCTGATGCGCCTGCCCTTCGACCACATTTTCTTCACCGGCTCGCCGCAGGTGGGCAAGGTGGTGATGCGCGCCGCCGCCGAGCACCTGACGAGCGTCACGCTGGAGCTGGGCGGCAAGAGCCCGGCCGTGGTGGACGCCTCGGCCAACCTGCGCGACGCGGCCGAGAAAATCGTGTGGGGCAAGTGCGTCAACGCCGGCCAGACCTGCGTGGCCCCCGATTACCTGCTGGTGCACGAAAGCGTGCAGCCGGCCCTGATCCAGGAAATCCGCGGGGTGCTCAGCCGCTTTTACGACGCCGACGGCGCCGGCGTAGCGGCCTCCGACTCGTTTGCGCGCATCGTCAACGGCCACCACTTCCAGCGCCTGGCCGGGCTGCTGGAGGACGCGCAACGCCGCGGTGCCACCGTGGCCCTGGGCGGCGGCGTCGACCAAAGCCAGTGCTTTATCGAGCCGACCGTGCTGACCGACGTGCCCCCGGACAGCGGCCTGATGCAGGAGGAAATCTTCGGGCCGCTGCTGCCCCTGGTCACGTTCCGCACGCTCATGGAAGCGGCCGATTTCATCAACGCCCGGCCCCGGCCCCTGGCCTTGTACCTGTTTGCCCGCAGTGCCGAGGCCCAGCGCTACCTGCTCGGGCACGTGCCCGCTGGCGGGGCCTGCCTGAACGACACCATCGTGCACCTGGGCCACCCCGAGCTGCCCTTCGGCGGAGCCGGCAACAGCGGCATCGGCCGGGCGCACGGGCACTACGGCTTCCTGGCCTTCTCCAACGAGAAAGCCGTGCTGCGCCAGCGCGTGGGCCGCACCGGCATCAAGCTGTTTTACCCGCCCTACACCCCCAAGGTGCGCCGCATGGTAGATACATTGCTGCGCTACCTGGGCTGAAACGGCGTCGCCCCGGCAGAGGCTCCAGGCGCTGGCCGCACCCGAAGCCCTTGCCGGGGCGACGCACCATGGAAAGAACGTTAGCGCGGGCCGGAGCCGGTTTTCTGCGGCTCGGCCGGGGCTTCTACGGCCGGCGTGGCCGTTTCGGTGGGGGCGGCAGCCGGCGTGGCTGTGGGCGTTGTGGGCTCGGTGGCCGCCGGTTCAGGCGTGGGCGTGGGGTCGGCGGGCTGAGCAGCCGGCTCGGCCGGGGTGGGCTCCACGGAAGCTGGCTCCGGCGTTACGGCCGGGGTGGCAGCGGGGGCCGGCACCGGCGGGGCCGTGGGCACCACGGCCGGGCGCGGCTTGCTTTCCTTGGCGGCTTTCTTTTTCAGCTTGTGGCGGCTGTTACCGATGTTGAGCAGCGAAAACTCCACGTAGGCGCTGGCGCCGTACGGGTCGCTGGAGTCGAACAGGGCCGACAGGTCGTTGGAGCCGATCAGCAGCGGGCCCATGCGCACCGACATGCCGGTGGCAAACGTGCGGTAGTTGTTCAGCAGCGCAAATGAGGGTGCCAGCTCCAACCACTTCGTTTCCAGGCGCGGCGTGAGCGTGGCCGTGGAGAAAGTGCGCATGCCCGCGGCGTACGGGCCCGTCATGCCCTGGTTGACGGCGGCGTTTAGGTACAGCTTGCCCAGCAGGCGGTAGTCCACATCCAGGTGCAGGGCCGTGGGCAATTTGGCCTTCAGGGTGTTGTCGCGCCCGTAGCGGATGGTGCGCAGAATCCGGTTGATGCGGGTGTCGAAGTTGTCGATGTCAAGGCCTTCCACGTCGGATTCGCTCACGCTCAGGTTGGCCGTCTGGATGTCGGCGTAGTTTACCGCGTTCTGGTAGCGCACCGCCCCCATGTCCGTCACCGCCGCCGACACCCGGAAGCGGTACTTGTTGCGGGAGTGGTCTACTTGGTCGCGGCCCTTCTTGTCGATGTAGTGAAACTTGTCGTGCGTCGGCCGGAACTCGTACACCACGCCCAGGTCGAGGCCCCAGCCGCTACCGGGCGCGTTGCCGGGCTTCAGCCAGTCCAGCGCCTTCTGGGCGTCGAAGTTGTCGAACGCGTCGGGGTTGGAATAGCCGAAGCCGCCCTTCAGGCGCTTGATGCGCAGGGTAGAGTCGCCGGTGGCAGCCGTGCGCGTCACCACCTCGTAGTCGAGGGCCTGCATCTGCAGGTACGCCGAGCCGAACCCGCTCAGGCGGCGCACCGTCACGCCGGCCTTCAGGAAGTGCCGCTCCTTGTCGAGCACCACCCGGCCGTAGCCCAGGTTCCACTCCGAGGTGGCGTTCATGTTCAGGTTGAACGTCTGGTTGCGCACGTCGGCGCGCTGCTCGAAGCCGTCGACGGCGTTGCGGATAAAGTCCGGCGACGCCTGGTTGGCCTGCACCGCCACGCGCACCCGGCTGCTCACGGCCAGGGTATTGCGCGCGTTCAGGCGCAGCAGCAGGCCCGGGCCGCGCACCGTCAGGCCGGCGCCGCCCAGCCGGGCGTCGTCGCCGGCGCGCAGGCTCAGGTAGCGCTGGCTCAGGTCCAGCGAGGCGCCCGTGTTGCGCGGCGACCAGGGCCCCACGTAGCGGTAGGCGTTGTTGGTGGCGTACGCATCGAAGCCAATGAGCTGCAGCTGGAACGTGTAGCGGTTGTCGGCCAGGGTGGCCGGGTTCCAGGTCATGCCGCTCAAGCCGGCGTAGTTGCTGTGCGCCGGGCTAAACGCGTTTTGAGCTACGGCGGCGCAAGGCAATAGCAAGCCTAAGCCCGCCGTGAGCAGGCGAGGGGAGAAGTGTTTCATGCAGTAGGTGGTGCAAAAGGCGCGAAAAGCGAGAAAAAGCGAGGTGAGCAGCGCAAGCGAATTAGAATAAGCCAATAATTCGTTGCAATAATCTGCAAATCTAGGGCTGAATGCAGGGCTCCACAATACCCATTTCCAGGTATTTTCCCACCACTATGTTCCCATCGGCAGCTTGCACCCCAAGCGGGAAAAGCACGAAATAAAATACTCGGCATGCCGAGTTTATGAGCCGGAACACTTATCTTTTCTCACCACTGAATGGCGGCCGTTTATTCCCGGCCCGCCGCCTCACCCATGAACTTCACGGCCTCCCAACAACACACCCTGCTTGCCCTTGCCGATGCGTTCATCCCGGCCTTGCCCGAAACAGCGTCTGCCCAGGAGTTTTGGCAGCGCGCGGGCTCGGCCGGAGTCCGGCTGGAGCTGCTGGCCGCTGCCGTGGCCGCCCAGCCGGCCGTCGCGCAGCAGCAGTTCAGGCAGCTGCTGGCCCTGCTCGACAGCCGCCTGCTGGGGCTGAGCTGGGGCGGGCCGTTGCGGCCGTTCGGGCAACTCACGGCGGCGGAGCGCGAGCGGCTGCTGCAGCGCTGGGCTCAGAGTCCGCTGCCGCCGCTGCGGCAGGGCTTTCAGGCCCTGCGCAAGCTGCTGACGTTTTTGTACTACGCCGATTCGGCGGCCACCACGCCCAACGCTGCCTGGAGCGCGGCCGGCTACCCCGGCCCGCTGGCCCTCACCGACGGCTTGGTGGACACCCCGCGGCCGTTGCCAACGCTCCGCCCCGACCACGACGTGCACTACACCTGCGAGGTGTTGGTCATCGGCAGCGGCGCCGGAGGTGGGGTGGTGGCCGGCGAGCTGGCCGCGGCCGGCCATGATGTGCTGGTGCTCGACAAGGGGCCCTACTGCCACGGCTGCGACTTCACCCAGCACGAGGCCGACATGATCGGCAAGCTCTACGACGCGCGCGGCACGCTGGGCACCACCGACGGCGGCGTGACGCTGCTGGCGGGCTCCTGCCTGGGCGGCGGCACCACCGTCAACTGGGCCGGCTCGTTTCGCACCCCCAATTACGTGCTGGAAGAGTGGGCCCGCGACCACGCCGTGCCGCACTTCACGCAGCCCGCGTTTCAGGCCAGCCTGCAGGCCGTGACGGAAGCCCTGCACGTGAACACCGACTACGCCCGCCACAATGGGCAAAACCAGGCCCTGCTCGATGGCTCCCAGCGCCTTGGCCAGCCCACGCGCCTGATTCCGCGCAACGAGCTGGGTCTTGACGACTCCGACGCGCACTTCCGGGGGCTGGGCTTCAGCACCTTCGGCGACCGGTACGGCATCAAGCAGGGTACGCTGAACACCTACCTGAAAACCGCCGCGGCCCACGGTGCCCGCCTGCTGCCCGACACGCGCGTGGAACGCCTGACCCAGGCCGCCGGCCGCGTAATTGGCGCCGAGGCCTGGCACACCGCCGCCGACGGTCGCACCGTGCGCGTGACGGTGCAGGCCCGGCGCGTGGTGGTGGCCGGTGGCGCCATCCAGACGCCGGCCCTGCTGCTGCGCAGCGGCCTGCGCCACCCGCACCTGGGCCAGCACCTGCACCTGCACCCCACGGTGGCCGTCACGGGCATTTACCCGTGGCCCATCGAGCCCTGGTTTGGGCCCAGCATGTCGGTGGTCAACGACAGCTGCACCCGGCTGAACGGCTCCAACTTCGGCGCCAAAATCGAGACGCCGCCGGCGCACCTGGGGCTGATGGCCATGACGCTGCCCTGGACCTCAGGGGCCACGCATAAGCGCCTGATGCAGCAGGCCGCGCACCTGGGCTCCTTCATCGTGCTGACGCGCGACCGGGACGGGGGCCGCGTGCGCACCGACCGGCAGGGCCAACCCCTGATCAGCTACCGCCTCAGCGACTTCGACCGCCGCAGCATGCTCACCACCGTGCGCGCGGCCGCTGAGATTCACGCCGCCGCCGGCGCCCACACCGTGTTGCTGCCCCACGGCACGCTGCCCACGCTGCAGGTGCACGACGGCCGCATCCAGAACCCCGCGGTGCTCGACGGCTTGCCCCGACTCGACTGGTCACCGAACCGTTTCGGGCTGTACAGCGCCCACCAGATGAGTACCTGCCGCATGGGCGGGCGCCGCGCCGACCACCCCACCAGCCCCAGCGGCGAAGCCTACGAACTGCGCGGCCTGTACGTAGCCGACGGCTCGGCTTTTCCGGCCTGCAGCGGCGTCAATCCCATGCTGACCATCATGGCGCTGGCTCACCACACGGCCCAGCACCTGAAAGCCGACCTGGCCGAAACCGCTGACCACCGCCCCTTCCAGGCGGCGCCGCCGGCTGCTACCGCAATCCGTTAAGGGAGCCAGTGCGGCCGGCTTGAGCACCAAAGCTGCTTCGGGGCCGCGCGCTTTTCTGCATTTTTACGGCCCTTATGCCCCTGACTGCCGCGCCTGCCCTCCCCGAGTACCGCACCGATACCCTCATCATTGGCGCCGGCCAGGCGGGACTGGCCGCGGCGTATTACCTGCAGCGGGCGGCGGTGCCCTGCATCATACTGGATCAGGCCGCGGTCCTGGGGCAGCAGTGGGCCACGCGCTACGACTCCCTGCGGCTGTTTTCGCCGGCCTGGGCCAGCGGGCTGCCAGGCCTGCCGTGGCCCGGCTCCCGCCTGCGCTACCCCACCAAGGATGAAGCCGCGGCTTACCTGACCCGCTACGCCGCGCATTTCGACTTCGACGTGCACCTAAACCAGCGCGTGGTGCAACTGAGCGCCATCGGCCACAACGGCTTTGAGGCCATTACCCAGGCTGGCACGCGCTACGTGGCCCGGCGCGTGGTGGTGTGCACCGGCGGCTACGTGGCGCCCCGCGTGCCCGGCTGGGCGGGCGCCTTGGCGCCGTCGGTGCAGCAAGTACACAGCAGCGCCTACCGCAACCCGGCGCAACTGCCCGGCAAGGGCGCCGTGGCCGTGGTGGGCAGCGGCAACTCGGCCGTGCAGATTGCCGCCGACCTGGCCGCTACCGGCCGGCCGGTGTATGTGGCCTTCGACGCCCGCACCAAGGCTGTGCCGAATAATACGGCCACCTGGATAAGTCTCAAGGGGTTGGGCTTGCTTCGCGCCTCGCGCCACGGCGTGGTAGGCGGCTGGATGCACCGTCAGCCCGAACCCGTGGTAGCCGATGCCCTGCACGCGCTCCGGCGTTACCCCAATGTGCACTTTATTGGCCGAGGCCGGCAGGCCAATGGCTTGGTTGTGGAGGGTGAAGCGGACCGCACGCCGCCCCTGGAGGCCGTGGTATGGGCCACGGGCTTCGGGCCCGATTATCAGTGGATTGGCTTACCGGTATTAGGTGCCGATGGCTACCCCCAACACCACCGCGGCCTCAGCCCCCAGCCGGGGCTGGCGTTTCTCGGGCTGCCTTGGCTTGACAGTCGTGGTTCGGCCCTGATGGGCGGCGTGGCGCGCGACGCCCGACGCGTCATAAACCAGCTTTTGAAGCTCGGGAGTGCGGTTGAACGAAAAAAAGGAAACTAGTACTGGCCCCAGACGGTTAAACTACGTACTTTGGCATATAGGCTTTCACTTTTTTTGCACTCTTCCATGACGCTGAATTCGCTCGCCGAACAACTGGCCGCGCTGCTGAACCGCCTTCTGGGTGGCCGCAAACCTCAGCTCCAGCCCGTCCCCGTTCGCGCCCGCCGCTAGCGGCGGGATGTTTGTTTGCATCCTCCGCCCTCCCGGTTTACCGGGAGGGCTTTTTTGCGCCCTTTGGGAGGCGGCAATTGGTGCCAAAAGCAGCGCGGGCGGCCTCCCGTTCAGGAAGCCGCCCGCACCACGAGGGGAAGCGCAGCAAGCTAGCGGATGACCAGCTTACGCATAACGCTGTTGTTGTCCGCGTCGATTTTGACGTAGTACAGGCCACTGGCAAAACGACCCAGGTCGAGCGTGCGCGTGAAGCGGTTGTCAAGCTCGGTGATGGTTTCGCGGTATACCACGGTGCCGATTACGTTCAGCACGCGCAGCTCGGTTTTGCGGCCTTCGAAGCCGGTAACGGAGATATGAACCACACCCGAGCTCGGGTTGGGGTACACCAAGATGTTTTTCTCGTCGGTGCCGGCTGCGGCCGCGCGCGGGGCAATCTGATGCGGAGCGGCAGCTGCCACCGGTAGACTGCTCTGCAGACAGCACACGCTAAATGCAGTCACCAGGACACCATAAAGTAGCTGTTTGGACATAAGGAAGGGTAAGCTGTTAGGGCGTCGGAAGGGGAATGGGCAAGGCGGACGCCGCGCCGGAGCGCAAATCATCCACAAAAGTAACGGCTTATTTTGAAATAAGTTATCAAAATATAGGGCTTGTCTGGTAGCTTTCCGATACTCGTATACCAATAAACCCCGATTTTGCGTTTTCGCTGCTTCACCTGTTCCGCCGTTGGCTTCCTCCTCCCGTCCCGATTGTGATATTCTCATTGTAGGCGGCGGTCTGGCCGGCTTGGCGGCGGCCTTGGATCTATCCGGTCGGGGCTGGGCCGTGACGGTGGTGGAGCGCCGCCACTACCCATTTCACCGGGTCTGCGGCGAGTACGTATCCAATGAGGTGCTGCCGTACCTGCGGCGGCTCGGGGCCGACCCGGCCGCGCTGGGCCCGGCCCGCATCACGCAGTTTTTGCTGTCGGCCCCGGGTGGGCGCACGCTCACGGCCCCGCTCGATCTGGGTGGTTTCGGCGTGAGCCGCTACGCCCTCGACGAATTTCTCTACGAGCGGGCCAGGGCGCGGGGCGTGCGGTTTCGGCTGGGCGAAACCGTGGCCGACGTGGAGCTGGAAGCCGATCCCAACCAGTTTCGGGTGCGGCTGATGGGCGCTGAGCGGATTACGGCCCGCGTGGTGCTGGGCGCCTACGGCAAGCGCGCCTCCCTGGACCGGCAGCTCGACCGCCCTTTTTTCCGGCAACGCTCGCCCTACGTCGGCGTCAAGTACCACCTGCGGCTGGACTTCCCACCCGACCTGATTGCCCTGCACAACTTCACCGACGGCTACGCGGGCCTTTCGGCCGTGGAGGCCGGCCGCTACTGCTTCTGCTACCTCACCACCCGCGAGCAGTTGCGGCGCTACGGCAGCATTCCGGCGCTGGAGGCGGAGGGGCTGGCGCAGAATCCGCACCTGCGGCGGGTGCTGGCAGAGGCGGAGCGGCTGTACGAGGCGCCCGAGGTCATCAACGAAATTTCCTTTGCCCCCAAAACCTGCGTGGAGCGCCACATGCTCATGTGCGGCGACGCGGCCGGGCTCATCACGCCCCTGTGCGGCAACGGCATGGCCATGGCCATCCACGGCGCGGCGCTGGCCGCCGGGCACGCCGATGCGTTTCTGCGCGGGCAGTGCACGCGCGCCGGGCTGGAAGCCGCCTACACCCGCGACTGGCACCGCCTTTTTGCCGCGCGGCTGCGCGTGGGGCGCTGGGTGCAGGGCCTGTTCGGCGGGCCGCGCCTGACCGATGCCGTGGTGGGCACCGTGCGGCACGCGCCCTGGTTGGTGCGGGAGCTGATGCGCCGCACCCACGGGCAGCCGTTCTAGCGGCCGGGGCGCACGGATTTCGGTTGAGGTAGACCTACGGCGGGGGCTTTTTCCGTATACTGCTCTTGCATGACCACCAGCTACCTCAGCGCCATCGGCACGGCAACGCCGGCGCACCGACTGCCGCAGCCGCAGATTGCCGACTTCATGGCCCGGGCCCACGGAATGGACGAAGCCGGCTCGCGCAAGCTGCGGGCCATTTACCGCATGTCGGGCATCGGCTACCGCCACACCGTGCTGCCCGACTACGGCCGCGAAAACGGGGACTACACCTTCTTCCCGAATACGCCCGACCTGGAGCCCTTTCCCACAGTGGGGGCCCGCATGCGCGTGTACCGGCGCGAGGCGCTGCCCCTGGCCGCCGAGGCCGCGCTGGACTGCCTGCGCCAAGCGCCCGAAGTAGATCCGCTCACCATCACCCACCTCGTGTCGGTGAGTTGCACGGGCATGTACGCGCCGGGGCTGGACATTGAGCTGGTGCAGCACCTGGGCCTGCGCCCCGATGTGCAGCGCACCTGCGTGAACTTCATGGGCTGCTACGCGGCCTTCAACGCCCTGAAGCTGGCCGACGCCTTCTGCCGCGCCGACTCGCGCGCCCGGGTGCTGGTGGTGTGCACCGAGCTGTGCACGCTGCACTTTCAGAAGCGCACCGAGGAAGACCACTTGGTGGCCAACGCCCTGTTCGGCGACGGCGCTTCGGCGGCGCTGGTGCTGGGCCAGCCAGTGGCCGGGCGGCCCAATCTGGAGCTAGCCGCCTTTCACTGTGGCCTGGAGCCCGACGGGCAGGCCGACATGGCCTGGCACGTCAATGACTTTGGCTTCGAAATGACCCTGTCGAGCTACGTGCCGCGGCTGGTGAAGCAGGGCATCCGCAAGCTCACCGACGGGCTGCTGCGCCACCTGCCCGTGCGCCTGCCCGACGTGCGCCACTTCGCCATTCACCCCGGCGGGCGGCGCATCCTGGAGGCCATCGAGCAGGAGTTGGGCCTCACGCCCGCCGACAACCGCCACGCCTACCGCGTGCTCCACGAGGTCGGCAACCTGTCCTCCGCCACGGTGCTGTTTGTGCTGCGCGAGCTGCAGCGCCACCTGCTCACGGCCGACGACGGGGAGCCGGTGCTCAGCTTCGCCTTCGGTCCGGGGCTCACGCTGGAAGCCATGCTGCTGCGCGTTCGATACCAGTAAAACAGTCAAATGGCTGACTGCTTCAGCGTGCCGGAACCGAACCAGCCGTCAGCGCACCATGCGGCCATTCAGCCTTAAACACCCCATGCCCGACTTCGCGCGCCGCTCTGAGCAGCCGGAACTGATGGACGACCTGACGCTGGCCTCCGACGCCCTGCGCCAGAACCTCGATGAGCTGGAGGTCATCAACACCCGCCTGGGCGGCTACTCCGTGGTGACCAACGCCCTGGAGCGCCTGTGGCAGCGCCTGCCGGGCCGGCAGCAGCCCCTGCAGATCGTGGATGTAGGAAGCGGCGGCGGCGATACATTGCGCCACCTGGCCCGCTGGGCGCGGGACCGGCGGCTGCCGGTGGAGCTGATCGGGGTCGACGCCAACGCCTTCATGGTGCAGTACGCGGCCGGGCGCAGCCAGTCGTTCGGGGAAATCCGCTTTCTGCAGCAGGACATTTTCGCGCCCGATTTTGCCCAGCACCGCCCGGACGTCATCACCTGCAGCTTGTTCTGCCACCATTTTCCGGATGCCGACCTGGTGCAGATGCTGCGGCAGTGGCAGCGGCAGGCGCGGGTGGCCGTGGTCATCAACGACCTGCACCGCCACCCGCTGGCCTACCACAGCATCCGGTGGCTCACGCGGCTGCTAGGCGGCTCCCACCTGGTACAGCACGACGCCCCGCTCTCGGTGCTGCGCGCCTTCCGCCGCCACGATTGGCAGCAGCTGCTCAGGCAGGCCGGCATTGAGCGCTACGAACTGCGCTGGCGCTGGGCCTTTCGCTGGCAGCTGGTAGTGGAAGGACGGGCAGCTGAGTCATGAGCTCATCCGGAAAGCACACAAGCCTGCTATAGCCACGACGCGGCGGCCTTCAACCCCACAGGCCAGCCGCCACGCGAAACGTGTTGGCGTGGGCTTCCACGATGTCGGCCACGCGCTCGGAATAGCCGCCGCCCATGCACACCACCACGGGCAGGCCGTGGCGGTGGCACAGCCCGAGCACTTGCTCGTCGCGCTGCCGGCAGCCTGCGCGGGAGAGGGCCAGGTGACCGAGCTTGTCGGTGGCCAGCACGTCGGCCCCAGCGAGGTAAAACACGAACTCGGGCTGCACCTCGTCCAGCAGGCGCGGCAGCGTATCGGCCAGCAGGCGCAGGTAGGTGGCGTCGTCGGTGCCGTCGGGCAGGGCCACGTCCAGGTCCGACTGCTCCTTGCGGGCCGGGTAGTTGCGGCCGCCGTGTACGCTGAAGGTGAACACGCGCGGCTCGTGGCGAAACAGGGCGGCGGTACCGTTGCCCTGGTGCACGTCCAGGTCGACGATGAGGATGCGGGCTATGCCCTCGTGGCGCAGCAGGTAATTGGCCGCTACGGCCTGATCGTTGAGCAGGCAGAAGCCTTCGCCGCGGTCGGCAAAGGCGTGGTGGGTGCCGCCGGCCACGTTCAGCGCCACGCCGGTATGCAGGGCCAGCTTGGCGCACTGCACTGTGCCGCCCAGAATGGCCACCTCCCGCGCCACCAGCTGCTCCGACCACGGAAAGCCCGTGGCGCGCTCTTCCTGGCGCGTGAGCTGCCCGGCGCACAGCCGCTGGTAGTAGTCGGCCGCGTGGGTTTCGAGGATGTACTTGGGCGGCAGCGGCGTGGGGGCGAAGAAGCTTTCCTCGGGGATGGTGCCTTCGCGGATGAGCTGCTCGGGCAGCAGCTCGTACTTGAGCATGGGAAAGCGGTGACCCAGCGGCAGCGGATGCGCGTACAGCGGCGCCCACGCCACGGGTACTTGGTGCGGATGTGAGAAGGAGGGAAGCGTCACAGAGGGCAACAACCGCAAAACCCCGCGCCGGGTTGCGCGGCCGCCTGCCCGTGCGCAAGGCGTGGCCCGATCAGCGCGCCGTGCGCCGTCAACGCCCCAACTGCCAATAAAAAAACCCCTTCGCTGGTGGGCGAAGGGGTTTGTGAAGCGTACTGGACTCGAACCAGTGACCTCCACCGTGTCAGGGTGGCGCTCTGAACCAACTGAGCTAACGCTCCGGATAGGCTGTTGCCGGAAGCTGCAAACTTAACCTGGTAATATAATGCGTTGCAAGCGCTGCGTCAAGAAAATTTTTAGAGAAGCGGCCGGGAGGCGTAACCTCGGCTCACCGCGCGAAGTATAGAACCCTGCTAATGCCGCTGTAACCTGTCCGGTGAAAAACGCGGCGTAGCCTAACTTCCAAGCCTTTTCGTCATGAAAAAAATTGCACTCATTCTTTCGCTGTTCGCCCTGTGCGGTGGCAGCGCATTCGCCCAGCGCGGCGTCGAAGGTATTCGCAAATCTTCGGATTACCAGACCACCCCGGACTCCCGCAACAACGGCTTCGGCATCAAGGGCGGCTGGAACTCCTCCAACTTCCGCGGCGACGACAAGAAAAACTACGCCAACGAGGCCAACCGCCAGAACTTCCACGCCGGCGCCTACGCCCAGTTTGGCTTCTCGCCCCAAACCTCGCTGCAGGTAGAGGCCCTCTACAGCCGCCAGGGCTTCAAGGCGGCTTCTTCCTTCCGCCCCAACACCAGCACCTACGAAACGCAACTCGACTACGTGCAGGTACCGGTGATGTTCGTCTACAACTTCGTGGACAACGTGAGTGTGCACGTCGGCCCGCAGGTGTCGCTGCTGGTCAACGCGAAGGAAGACAAGCGCGCCGTGAACATCTCCAGCCGTAACTACAACTCGCTGGACTACGGGGCCGTGGGCGGCATCGAGGCCCGCGTGGGACCGGCCCGCGTGGGCGGCCGCTACGTGCTGAGCCTCGCCAACATCTACAACGACCCGAAGCTGGAAAGCGGCGTGCAGACGCCCAACGAAAACCTGAACGACATCAAGAACAGCCTGATCCAGGTGTACGTGGGCTTCGGCTTCGCGCAGTAGCCCTGGCCTAGCCTAGTAAAAACGACGCAGGAAGCCGGCTTAACCGCCGGCTTCCTTTTTTTGTGCCCCATTGTTCCGCGCTGCCATGCCCGCTTCTGCCCTTGCCCCCGTGCTCGATGCCATCAACCACCACCGCGAGCTGCTGGCCCAGCAAGGCATGGGGCTGCTCGGCACATGGGCCCTGCTGAACTTATTGCTCAGCGGCTGGCTGGTGATGCGGACCTCGCCGCTGCGGCCCCGGCATTACTTCCACCAGATGAACATCGGCTGGGGCGCCATCAACGCCGGGCTGGCGGTCTGGGGCATCATTCAGGCCCGGCCGCTGAGCGCAGCGGGCTTCTCGCTGGCGGCCAGCCTGCAGGCGCAATTCGATTTCGAAAAGCTGCTGCTCGTCAACGCGGGCCTCGACGTGGCCTACCTGGTGGTGGGCGCTTGGCTGCGGGCGCGGGCGGCCACGGCGGAGGAGCGGCCCGAGCGGCTGCTGGGCTTTGGGCAGTCCGTCACGCTGCAGGGCGCTTTCCTGCTGGCGTTCGACGCGGGCCTGTACCTGCTTTACCACCGGTTCGCGGGCGAGCTGCTGGCCCTGGTGCCGTAGGCGGCTCCTGCGCACTAGGTGCCCGGAGCTACGCTGGGCTGCGGCGCCGGCCATCCGGCCTGGGGAGGGCTGGCCTGCTCCGGGCCTGACGTTGTTGCCCGGAACCCGGATGACCGGTTGGTGCGCCACGCTGCCGCCCAACGCAAAAGCCCGGCCGCGGTGTGGCGGTCGGGCTTTCGGTAGAGTGAGGCGCTCGGGGCCGTTACCGGCCGCCGATCTTCTCGATCAGTTTCTCGTTAAACGCCGGAATGTCGTCGGGGTTGCGGCTGGTAATCAGGTTGCCGTCGACGACAACCTCGGCGTCTTCCCAGTGGCCGCCGGCGTTGCGGATGTCGGTCTTGAGGCTGGACCAGCTGGTGACTTTCTTGCCGCGCACGGCATCGGCTTCCACCAGCAGCCACGGGCCGTGGCAGATGGCGCCGACCACCTTGCCGGCCCGCACGAAGTCGGCCGCGAACTGCACCGCCTGCGGCTCCATGCGCAGGATGTCCGGGTTCATCTGGCCGCCGGGCAGCACCAGCGCGTCGTAGTCGGCGGACTTGACGTCGGCAAGGGTCTTGTCGACCTTTACCTTGTCGCCCCAGTCCTTCTGGTCCCAGCCGCGAATGGAGCCGCTTTTCAGCGACACCACGTCCACCTGGGCGCCGGCGTCGCGGAGGGCTTTCAGGGGCTTTTCCAGTTCCGATTGTTCAAATCCGTCGGTGGCCAGAAAGGCCACGTGCTTGCCTTTCAGCGGGTCGTTACCAAAGATGCTCATGTCAAGTAGGGTTTTGGTGTGGGCGGCAGAAACGAAAACCGGAACCACTCGCTGGGAGCAGTTCCGGTTCTGGCTTAACGGCAAACGCCGCGCCGGGGTTGTGGCCCGGGCGGGCTTACTCCTCGCCGTGGCCCGCGGCGCGGCGCAGCTGCTTGAAATGCGTGCGCAGCTCCCCGATGCGCTCATCGAAGCCGTCGGGGTGGTAGTCCACGTCGTCCACGTCCACCAGTTCCAGCATGTCCATCAGCGCGTCGGTGTGCTCGGCGCGCTTGCCGGTGGTCAGGCTCAGGTAGGCCATTTCCGACCACAGCAGCGACTTCAGGCGCAGGCCCTGCGCGTCCAGCATCTGCATTTCCACCACCAAGCGGGAGTTGTCGAAGTGAATGAGCTGGGTGCGGATGAGCACTTCCTCGCCGTGGTTGGCGGGCTTCAGGTAGCTGATGTGGTGCTTGGTAATCACCCAGGCCGCACGCTGCTCACGGGCCAGCTGGCCCAGGTTCAGGGCGTAGTGCTGGATGGTGTGCCCCTCGCGGGCGTTAAGGAAGTAGTCCAGGTAACGGGCGTTGTTGAGGTGGCCCAGCTGGTCGCAGTCCTGAAAGAAGATGCGGTGGCGGGACTCGGGGGTGCGCGGCAGCGGTGTGGTCATACGAATAAGGGGGAATGCGGCCGCAAAGTACGGCGCGCCGTGCGGCCGGCGCCGGCGCTACCCCTTTTGCGCGGTGCACTGGCGCCGCACCGTGCCCAAGCGGCGTACCAGTTCCGTCACGGTTTTTTCGTCAGTGGTGTACAAGGGCAACGTCAGCGCGTCGAGGCCGGCGCGCTTCTGGCCGTTGGGGGCGGGGCGCCGCAGCAGCTTCAGCTCGTAGTAGCGGCCGTGGTGCTCGTCCTGCCTGGGCTGGTAGCTCACCGCCCCGATTTCGTGCCAGTTCAGGCCCAGGTTCAGCTCCAGCTCGATCTTGTCGTTGGAGGTGAAGCCCCAGCTGCTGCCGTTTTTGCGGTTGCTCACGCTCACGTTGGTACTGCTGTGCCCGTCGGCGGCACGATACTTGCGCACGATCTGCCGCACGCCGCAGTCGGCCAAAGACACTTTGACCTCGGTTCGATCTTCCGCGTCGGGGGCGCGCATGAGCTGGTTGAGCCGCAGGGTGAGGGCCTGCACTTCGGCGGCCGGTGCCTGGGCGTGGCCCGGGGCGGCCCGTAGCAATGCGCCGCCGAGCAGCAGGGGGAGAAGTGTTTTCATGGCTGGAAAGCGGGTAAGGAGAAAAGACAAACGCCGTGCTGCTCCCCGGGTAGGCGGGGGCAGCACGGCGTCAGATGCAAGCCGGGCGGCGAGGGTTGCCTAGCGGCGCGGCAGGGCGTACAAATCGGCAGTTACCGCATCGGCGCCGGACTTGCGGGCGTCGGAAGGCGAGTCGAACACGATGAGCAGGTGGCGCCGGTCGAAGGTGGCCATGCCCTCGGCCTTGTCCTGGCCGGGGCGGTGCGGCACGTCGAACAGCCGATCCACGCGCTCGGGGTGGTGCAGCACGTGGTCGGCGTGGGCCCGCAGGGCGTTGGCCCAGCGGTACACGGCAATGGAGCCGTCCAGGTCCATGGTGGGGCCGGCCAGCAGGTACAGGTCGGGGCCCACCAGGCGTAGCTCGCGCAGGCCCATGCCGTTCAGGTCCAGGAAATGCTTGTGGTAGTAATTGGTGGTGCCGGGCAGGTAATCGAGGCGCAGGCGGTGGTGCTTGTCGGCGCGCAACTGCAGCTCCAGCACCACCGCCCAGCCGCGCAGCACCGGTCCGCGCAGGCCCACAAACAGGCGTCCGCCCGAGGCGGCAGCCAACCCCTCGATGTCGAAGCCGTTGTCCTTGCCGGGGATGCTCAGGAAGGGGGCTAGGTGCTCGTCCTGCTTGAGCAGGCGCAGCAGCTCGTTGGTATGTCCGCTGCTGCGCAGGCAGCCGGTGCGCAACGTGCGGCCCGGGTGGGCCGGGTCGGGCGCGCTGGAGAGCAGGGAATAGTCGCCGGTGGCCGCGTCCAGCACCAACGGGATGCGGGCCAGCAGGTAGCGGTTGGCCTCCGACTGCACCTGGGCCAGCTTGCCGATCTGCTTGACCTGGTCGGGGTGGTCGGGTTTGGGCTCCTTGCGCTTGCGGCTGTGCGAGCCGATAACCCAGAGGTAGCCGTCGGACTCGGCCAGGCCCTCGATGTCGATTTCCTCCGCTTCGCCGCCGGGCAGGTCGAGCATCTGCGCCAGCGAAAACGACGTGTGTTGCCCGAAGGAGCCGTCGGGCAGCAGGCGCAGGCGCTCCACGGTGGTGTGCTCGTCGCAGGCCAGCCAGAGGTTGTCGCCGGTGCGCAGCACGGCCGACAGGCCGTCGCGCACGTGCTTGCCGGCCGCGTTCAGGCTGCGGGCCGGGTCGAACTGCAGCCGGCAGGGGGTAGGCCTTTTCATCGAGGCGCGGGGGTTAGTTGGCGGCACGCTGCTCGCGCAGCTTCTGCTGAATCTGCGGCTTGCGCTGCTGGTAAAGCTGGAATTGTGCCGGCGTCATGATTTGCTTGAGCTGGCCTTCCGAGGCCGCGTTGATGCGGCGCAGGGCCCCGCCCAGCGCCGCCTTGTCGGTGCCGAACTTGGCCTGAGCCGCGTTGACCTGCTCCACGGTATTGGCCAGCACCTGGCGGATGCGCGTGGTCTGCTCGTCGCGCAGCTTCAGCTCTTCGGCCATCACCGACGCCAGGTCGCGCACGTTTTCGCGCCGGATTTCTTCCGGGCTACGGGTTTCGGTGGGCACGCTGCCGGCCGAATCGGCCTTGGCGCGGCGGCGGCGCGCGCAGCTCGAGGCCAGCGTGACTACCAGCAGCAGGGCCAGCAGCCATAATCGGGGGGAGAACATAAAGCGGGAAGGAAGAGGTTTGGGCCTGCATACGCGAAAACGCGCGGCGGGTGGCATTGCGACCGGCCGGGCCAGGGAAGTCACGGCCAACCCCGGCGGGCCGGCAGCCGCCCGGGCCGGCAACGCCTAGAGCCCCGGCATCAATCCTCCAGGTATTCGCGCCGGAGCTGATCTACGGCCTGCGTCAGCACCGTCGCCACTTCTTCCACCCGCGCTGCCAGCTGCGGGGCATCGGCGGGCGGGGCCTCGGGCTGGCCGGCCGCTTCCAGCTCCCGCAGCAGCGGCAGCAGCGTTTGCAGCCCCAGGCCGCCCACCGAGCTTTTCAGGAAGTGGGCGTCGTTGCTCAGGGCGGGCCAATCCTGCCGCGCCAAGTGGGTCTGCATCCGCGCCAACACCGGGGGGGTGGTGCGCACAAACAATTCAGCCAGCCGCCGCAGAAAACCCGGGTCGTCGGCAGCCAAGCGGCGCAGCGGGCTCAGGTCCAGCGCAGCCGGTGCGGCGGGAGCGGGCGAATCGGCCGGCGGAGCGGGCCGGCTTAGCACCTGCTGCAGCGTCAGGAGCAGCTGCTCCTCGCGAAACGGCTTGGAGATGTAGCTCGCAAAACCGGCTTGGCGGCAGCGGGCCGCTTCGCCCGGCAGGGCGTGCGCGGTGAGGGCCACCACGGGGGTGCGGGCGCGGCCGGGGTCGGGGTGGCTGAGCATCTGCTGGGCGGCCGTCACGCCGTCCATGCCCGGCATCTGAATGTCCATCAGCACCACGTCGTAACGGCGCTCATCGAAGCACTCCAGCGCCTGCAGGCCGTTGACGGCCGTGTCCACTTCAGCCCCCCAGCTGCGCAGCAGCGTCGCAGCCAGCAGCTGGTTGACGGCGTTGTCCTCGGCCAGCAGCACCCGGCACGGGGCCAGGACTGCGGTGGCAGCGCCGGCGGAGGGCAGCGGCAGCTCGGTGGGGCGTTGGGCGGGCGGCAGGGGCAGCTCCACGTGAAAAACACTGCCGCGTCCGGGGGCGCTTTCGGCCCAGATGTGGCCGCCCAGCAGCTCCACCAGCCCGCGGCTGATGCTCAGGCCCAGGCCCGAGCCGCCGAACTCGCGCGCGGTGCTGGCCGAAGCCTGCGTGAACGGCTCGAAGATGCTGGCCAGCTGGTGCGGTGCGATGCCGATGCCGGTATCCTGCACGGCCAGGTGAAAGGTGACGGCCGCGTGTCCCTCGTTTATCCAGTGGCCGCGCAGCGTGACCTCGCCCTGCGACGTGAACTTGATGGCGTTGCCGAGCAGGTTCAGCACGATCTGGCGCAGGCGGTACGGGTCGCCCAGCACCACGGGCGGCGCCTCGACCGGCGGCAGCTCCAGGTGCAGGCGGATGTGCTTTTCGGCCGCGCGCAGCTGCAGGCTGCTGAGCGTGTCGCCCAGCAGGGCGTACAGATCGAAGGGAATATACTCCAAGCGCAGCTTGCCCGAGCCCAGCTGGGCCGCCGCCAGCACATCGTTGATGACCACCAGCAGGTGGTCGGCCGACTGCTGGATCAGCGCCAGGTAATGCGCCTGCGTGTCCGTGAGCGGGCTTTTGGTGAGCAGGCCGGCCATGCCCAGGATGCCGTTCAGCGGCGTGCGCACCTCGTGGCTCATGTTGGCGAGGAATTCCTGCTTGACGCGCGCGTTTTCCTCGGCCGCTTCCTTGGCCGTGCGCAGGGCCTGCTGCACGCGTTTGAGTTCCGTGATGTTGCTGTCGACGCCGAGCACGAGCACGGAGCCGTCGCCCTGCACGAAGGGGCGCTTGATGCTGTGAAAGCAGAGCACTTCGCCGGTGGCCCGCACGAAGGTTTCTTCCTGGGCCAGCTGGGCGCCGTCGCGGATGACCGCCTGGTCTTGCGCGCGGTAGCGCGCCACATTGGTCGGGTTTTGCTCCAGTTCCTCCATGGTGCGCCCGATGATGTCCTCTGCGCGCCGGCCGTACAGGCTGGCGGTAGCTTCGTTGGCCAGTACGTAGCGGCCGGCCGCGTCCTTGAGGTACACCAGGTGCGGCAACGAGTCGATGACCTGGCGCACGAGGCGGCTTTGCTCGACGGTGCGGGCCCGCTCGCGCTGCCGCTCGGCCTCGTCGTGGCGCTGCTGGGTCACGTCCTCGGCCGAGCCGATGACTTCGCGGGGCTGGCCCTGCGCGTCGCGGGCAAATACGCTTTCGCGCAGCCGCAGCCAATACACGGCTCCGCTGCGGTGGCGCACCCGGTACTCGGTGACCAGCAGCACGCCGTCGGCGGCCGCGCGCAGCCGCTGGTGGTGGGCGGCCACCGTCGGCAGGTCGTCCGGGAGAATCAGCTGCTCAAACATGGTGGTGCCCATGGCCTGCAGGTCGCTTTCCTCGTAGCCCAGCAGGGCGACAATTTGCCGGTTGCAGTAGAGGTTACGCCCTAGTTGCAGGTCGTAGAGGTAAATCATGTTGGGCACCGTGTCGGCCACCCGGGCCAAAAAGTGCCGGCTGTGGGCCAGCGCTTCGGAGGCCAGGCGGCGCTCCGTAATGTCTTCGGCCGAGCCCACCACCTGCCGCACACGCCCCGTGTCGTCGCGGTCAAACGCCGTGAGCTTGATCTGCATCCAGCGCCACGAGCCATCCTGGTGCCGCATGCGGGCTTCGGCTTCCAGCAAGCTGCCATCGGCGAGGCTGGCGTACGGGCGAAACGCAGTCGTTACGGTAGCTATATCTGCCGGGTGAATGAGCGTGCGTATCCGGCCGGCCTCGAGGCGCTGCAGCTCGGCGGGCGCGTAGCCCAGCACGGCCTCCACCTGATCGTTGCAGTACAGCATGCGGCGCTGCCGCATGTCGTAGAGAAAAACGAGGGTGGGCAGCGTGTCGTTGATGCGGGCCAGCAGCCGCTGGCTGCGGCGCAGTTCGGCTTCGGCCCGTCGGCGCACGCTGATGTCGGTCAGGTACACGTTGGCCAGGGCCTGCGCAGGCAACGGCACCACCGTCCAGATGTAGAAGTGGCCGTCCAGGAGGTATTCCGTGGTGCGCGCGCGCTGCTGGCCGATGGCCTCGCCGATGGTGCGGCGCAGAAACGCCACGGCTTCTTGGTTGACCGGAGCCGTCAGCGCGGCCCACACCGGCGCGGCCGCGGCGTTGGCGTACTGCAGTTGGCCCTGCAGGTCGACGGTCAGGATGGGATTGGGGCTGTGCTCCGAGAGCTCCGAGAGCTGCTGAATGCGGCGCTGCGCGTGGTGCTGCTCCGTTACGTCTTCGAAATTCCAGAGGTGCAGGGCCACGTCGGGGCCCTGCTGCAGCGGCAGGTAATGGCCCTGCACCACCCGGCCGTCGCGCAGCTCGAAAACCCGGGGGGCGGGGCGCCGGGAAACATCTTCGGGCTGCGCCAGCCACGCGCGAAGGGCCGGGTCGTCGGTGGGTGGGTTGTGGGCCCCGGCCAGCACGGCTGTGGTGGGCTGGCCCAGCAGGGCCGCCGGGGCAACCGACAGCCCCAGCAGGTCGCAAAAAAGTTGGTTGGCGAGGGCCACCTCGCGCTGCGGCGTTTCGGCCAGCACGGCCGTGGGCAGCGTCTGCAGCAGCAAGCTCAGTTGGGCCGCCGTGGCCGCGTGTTGCTGCTCCGTTTGCCGCCGCAAAGCCTGCAGCTCGCACTGGGCGGCGGCTAGTTGCTGTTCGGCTTGCTGCCGGGCCTGCCGGTCGTGGGCCGCCCGCCGGGCGCGGGCTATCTGGTGACGGCTGTGGCGTGCTGCTTCGGAACCCATAAGACACATAAACACCAGGCTAACCAAGGCGCTACCTCAGCGCACGCGTACCTCGTTGCTTTGGATCATACGGTAAATGGTGGACTTCCCGATTTTGAGCAGGTGCGCCACATGCAAAATATTGCCGTTGTGGGCATCCAGGTAGCGCTGCACGATGCCGGCTACCTGCTCGCGCAGCGGCTCCTGGCCGGCGGCGGCCTCGGGCGTGGCGGGGTGCAGGGTGTTGCGCAGCGAGAGGTTTTTGGGGGGAATCGAGTCGCCTTCGGCCAGCACGGCGGCCAGTTCCACCACGGCCTTCAGCTCGCGTACGTTGCCGGGGAAAGGGTACTGCAGCAGCTTCTGCTGGGCCGCCTCCGTGAAATGCAGCGGGGGCAAGGAGTTCTGCTGGCAAAAATCGCGCAAAAACGTTTCCGCCAGCAGCAACGTGTCGGCGCCCCGCTCGCGCAGGGGCGGCAGCACGATGGGCAGGCCCAGCAGGCGGTAGTACAGGTCCTGGCGGAAGCGGCCGTCCTGCGCTTCCTGGGCCAGGTCGCGGTGGGTGGCTACGATCAGGCGCGCGTCGAACTCGATGGTTTTGGTGCCGCCTACGCGCGTCAGTTCCCGCTCCTGCAGCACGCGCAGCAGCTTGGCCTGCAGGTTGAGGTCCAGCTCGGCAATTTCGTCCAGAAACAGCGTGCCCCCGTGGGCCTGCTCGAAGTAACCGAGGCGGCGGCTGACGGCGCCCGTGAAGGCCCCTTTTTCGTGACCGAACAGTTCGCTCTCGAGTAGCTCGCGCGGAATGGCGGCCACGTTGACGGCCACGAACGGCTGGTTGCGCCGCCCCGACTGGTAGTGAATGGCTTTGGCCGCGAGTTCCTTGCCGGTGCCCGTTTCGCCGCTCAACGACACGGTGATGTTCGTGCGGGCTGCCCTCTCTATCAGGGTCAGCAGCTCCTTGATCTTGGGGCTGTTGCCCACAATGGCGCGTGAGGGGTCAAACTTCTTTTCCACCTGCTGGCGCAAGTGAGCGTTTTCGCGGCGCAAGGCCAGTTGCTCGCGCACTTTCTGGGCGCTAAACCAGAGCCGATCCGCCGTTTCATCATCCTTCACGAAGTAGTCGTAGGCGCCCTTCTTGAGCATGCTTACGGCAGTGTTCACGTTTTCCTGCGCCGAAATGATGATGATGGGCACCTCCGGCAGCCGCTCGCGCAGGCGAGCCATGATCTGGTCCCCTGAACCGTCGGGCAGAGAGTAATCCAGGGTAATCAGGTCGGGCGTCTCCTCGCTGAGGTGCTGCAGACAATCTTGCCCCGACGCAAACTGCCGCACGGTGTAATCCGCGTTTTGCGAGAGTTTGTACGCCAGTAGTTCGCTGTACCAGGCGTTGTCTTCGACGATGAAAATGGTGAGGGTAGGCAGAGGCATTAGGGGCGGCAAAAGTGCCTGCGGCCAGACCTTAGGCCAAACCGCGGGCATGGGAATGAGCTATTCCCGTGAGTTTGTTTCCGAAGGTTGCAATAGGAGTGAGGGCGCAATGGCCGCTAGTATAGGGCATTCTGACGGGTATGGCAACTATTCTCATTTTGGGAAAGGGAATCTCGTAGGGGGATAATATTGTTTTATTTATATTATGATAAGATGTTGATTTGTAGGGGTTAAGTAGCTTTTGGCACGGCGCGGCAACAGAATTGCAAAGTACGCTGCACGCCGACTAGTTCCGGTCGGCACACACCTGCGCTACTTATGAAACATCTTGTCTCACTGTCTGCTACAACCCTGCGGAGCCTGCTTTGGGGCGCCGTAACCAGCTTGGCGGGCCTCAGCTTGCCTGCCACCGGGCAAGTGGCCCCGGCTCCGTATTATTCCAGATTTGCGACACCGGCTAGCCCCGAGCAGTACAGCACTTCGGCTAATGGCCTGCTGTGCGTGGGCTGCGGCGTGGCCAACCCGCAGCGCGCCGCCGACGACGTGCTGACCAACTTCGCCACCGTGCAAAATTCGGTGGGCGCTGGCAACCGGGCCGCGCTGCGTTTGCGCCTCACGGGCAAGGCTGCACCGACGTACCGCGTAGGCGTCGTGGTCAGCCGGGGGAGCACGGCGCTGAACGCGGCCGCGCTGAGCGCCATCGTGCTGCGCACCTACGAGGGCGGCGTGCTGCAGGAAACCAAAACAGGCGACGCGGCCGGTGTGACGGCCACCACCCTGGCCGACGGCCGGACTCAGCTGGACTTCATCGCCACCAAGCCGGCCGATGAAGTGGAAGTGCAGGCCACCATCGTACTGAACGTGCTCAATACGCTGGATATCTACTACGCTTACGCCGTGCCGGCCAACGTGGTAACCACCGCCACGGGCTACCTCTCGCGCCTCAGCGCGGCCTCGGCCTCTGATTATGTAGCCTCCACTTCGGGCGGCCTGGGCTGCGTGGGGTCGGGCGTTATCAACCCGCTCAACGCCGTAACGGCCAGCCTCACCGACTACGCCACCACCCACGTAACGGGCATTGGCTGTACCTCCACGCTGCAGGTGCGGCTGGAGGGCGAAGCGCCGGCTGGCTACCAGGCCGGTTTCGTGATTGGCAACGGGGGGCTGCTGGACGCGAGCGTGCTCAACAGCCTGAAGATCAAAACCTATAAGGACGGTGTGCTGCAGGAGGTAGGGTCCGCCGCCAATCTGCTGCAGCTCACCCTGCTGGCCGACGGCCGCTATCAAGTCAGCTTCAAAACCTCCGCGCCCTTTGACCGCATCGAGCTGGAAAAAACCGGCCTGCTGGGTTTGTTGGACGATTTGAACGTGTATTACGGGTTTGGCATCGAGCCGCGCGCCTTCGAAGACCAGACGCCGGTGCTCTCCGACTTTGCTCCGGCCCAGACCAGCGGCACCTACGCGGTGGGGGGCACCTGCACCAGTAGCGCGTGCGTGAGCAACCCGGCGCAAGCTGCCGACAACGTGCTGACGGACTACGCCCAGATGAACTTCTCGCTGCTGGGCGGCTCGCGCCGGCTGCGGCTGCGCCTGAACGGCGACGCCAACGCGGGCAACCGCGCCGGGGTGGCCATGAGCTTCAACAACGGCCTGCTGAGTGCCAGCCTGCTCTCGAACGTCACCATCCGCACGTACGCCGCCGACGGCACGACGGTGCTGGAAAGCGCCAGCGGCAGCAGCCTCATCAGCACCGGCCTGCTGGGCAGCAGCGTGCAGGAAATCGGCTTCATGACCACCCAGGACTTTGAGTGGATTGAGGTGGAGGTAGACAACGGCATTGGGCTGGGCAGCAACGCGCAGATCTATTACGCCTTTGCCGACGACCCGGTGCAGGGCTTCCCGACCAACATTGTGGCCCCGACGCCCCTGCCGGTGGAGCTGACCGCCTTCGTGGCCAAAGCCAGCGGCTCGGCCGTGGCCCTGACCTGGGAAACTGCGCTCGAGAAAAACAGCGCCTACTTCGCAGTGGAGCGCGCCGCCGCCGATGCCCCATTCCGCGAAGTCCTGCGCGTATCGGCCGCCGGCAACAGCACCGGTCTGCGCCGCTACGCCGTGCGCGACGCCGAAGCCGGCGCCCTGCCCGCCGGTACGCTCTATTACCGCCTGCGCCAGGTCGACCTTGATGGTACCACCACCTATTCCGACGCGCAGGTGGTGCGCTGGCAGCCCAAAGCAGGTGTGGCGGCCCTGACAATACACCCCAACCCGGCTACCGAGGCAGCTACGGTGCAGCTGACCACGGGCCTGCCCCAAGAAGGGAGCACGCTGCTGATTTACACCACCCGCGGCGAACTGGTGCGCCGGCAGGCCCTCACCGCCAAGCCGGGCAACCTGACGCTGCACGGGCTGCCCGCCGGGCTCTACCAGGTCGTGCTTATCGACGCGCAGGGCCAGCGCTTGGCCAACGAGCGGCTGAGCGTTACGCGTTAACTCTCCGATAATCCAGCTCACATAACCAGGCCACGGCCCGGCTTCTCACGCGGAGGCCGGGCCGTGGTGGATTGGGCAAGGGGCGGGTGCGTTCCGCGCGGCCATAATTAGCCGTGGCAAAAGGCGCTGGAAAGGGTGCTAAGCGGGTTTTGAAGAAGCATAACATTCTGGTAACAACAGTATAACCGTTGCGTAACAGGCGCGCAGGCTGTAGCTGCCAATTTTGTTTCTCCATTCCCAAACCACCGTTCATGAAGGCAACGATTACCCGTTTAAGCAGCCTGCTGCTGCTGGGCCTGCTGGCCGTATCCTGCGCCAAGCAGGAGGAAGTGCTGCCCACGCGGCAGGAAATCATCAGCCAGGCCGCTGATGCCACCCGCGACAACCACCTGGCCATGGGCAACCCCAGCGGGGCCGTGACCAGCACGTCGTACCCCAGCAACTACTTGATGACCAAGTCGCAGTACGCCATGTCGTACCACCGCGACCGGGGCATTCCGAACTGGGTGTCGTGGCACCTGAGCTCGGCCTGGCTGGGCTCCACGCCGCGGCAGGATGATTTCCGGGCCGATGCCAGCCTGCCCTCGGGCTGGTACCGCCCCGGCAGCACCAGCTACTCCGGTTCGGGCTTCGACCGGGGCCACATGTGCCCCTCGGCCGACCGCACCGCGTCGGTAGCGGACAACTCGGCCACGTTCCTGATGAGCAACATGGTGCCGCAGGCGCCCAACAACAACCAGCGCACCTGGGCCAACCTGGAAAACTACTGCCGCACGCTGGTGAATGCCGGCAATGAGCTCTACATCATCGCCGGCGCGTACGGGACGGGCGGCACAGGCTCGGCCGGCTACAAAACGACGCTGGACGCGGGCCGCGTGACGGTGCCGCGGCGCTGCTGGAAAGTCATCGTGGTGCTGCCCGAGGGCGCGTCCGACGCCAGCCGCGTGAGCACCAGCACCCGCATCATTGCCATCGACACGCCCAACGACAACGCCCTGCTCACCACCTGGGGCTCCTACCGCACCTCCGTCGACGCCATCGAGTCGGCTACAGGTTACAATATCCTGTCGAGCGTATCCTCCACGGTGCAAAGCACCATCGAGGCCCGCGTCGACAACGGCCCGACGAGCTGAACAGCTTCCGCTACGGCCCAAAAAAAGGCTGCTCACGCACGTGGGCAGCCTTTTTAAGTGTTTATGTGAGCGGTATAAGCTTCTCAACGGAAGAGTTGCGGAATTAGCATGCGAAGTTGGTGCCAACTTGCCGCCAGGGAAAAGAAAGCGGACCTGCGGGCCCGCCGGTCCCCAAGCCCGCCACGCGGTGGCCGCAGCATTATCAATGTGTTACATCTGTTGTTTTGATCGTGGGCGCGAAGTGCAGCCGTGTACTTTTGTTGCGGTGAGTGAGTGAAACGCCGCCTAGTTGAGTGTCCGACCGAAAGACCGTGCCCAGGCGCGGTTTTTTGCGTTTGGGTGGGGTGGGGCAGGGGCGCGAAAAGTCAGATAGCGCGGCGTTTTCGTTTGGGCGGGGCGGGTGGCAGGCGGTACTTGGCTGCCGTTAACGATATAATAACCCGGTCGTAACGCCGGACTAACCTCTGATGCCGATGTTTGAGCAACTGCCCACTGCCGCCGCCCCCGGGCCTTTTGCGCTGCTAGATATGCTCTCCGCCAACCTTCCGCTGCCCGCCGGCTTCGGGGCCCGTTCCCGGGCTGCGCTGCGGCCCGTACTGCAGCGCTTCACACACCTGCGCGAGCTGCAACGCCTCTACGAGCAGGCCGAAACGCTGAGCGGGCTGGAGTTCGTGGCTGCCATCCTGGAGCACCTGCAGATTACGGTAACGTACGACGCGGCCGAGCTGCGCCGGGTGCCTGCCAGCGGCGCGTTCATCGCCGTGGCCAACCACCCCAGCGGCATGCTCGACGGGCTGGTGCTCCTGCACGTGCTCGGCCAGGCCCGCCCCGAGCTGCGCGCCGTGGCCAACGAGCTGCTGGCGCCACTGCTGCCCCAGCTGCACCACCAGTTTGTGCTGGTGCGCCCCGATGCCACCGATGGCCCACGCAACGTGCCGGGCCTGCGCCGCCTGCTGCAGTTTCTGCACAACGACGTGCCGCTGCTGCTGTTTCCGGCCGGCGAAGTAGCGCACCGCCCCGCGCCCTTCCGGTCCGTCACCGAATCGGCGTGGCACCCCACGGCGGGGCGGCTGATTCAGGCCGCGCGCCTGCCGGTGCTGCCCGTGTGGGTGAGCGGGCAGAACAGCAGCTCCTTCAACTGGCTGGGGCTGGTGCACCCGCTGCTGCGCACCGCCCGCCTGCCGGCCGAGCTGCTGAACAAGCGCGGCCAGACGGTGCAGGTGCGCATCGGGGTGCCCGTGCCCCACGCGGAGCTGCGCGCCCTGCCTCCCGAGGCCCAGATGCCCTACCTGCGGGCCCGCGTGCACGCGCTCAGCCCCCAAGAGGTGCGCAGCAAAACCGACCGTTTCGTGGTGCCGCTGTGGCAGCCGCCGGTAGCCGAGCCCGTGCCCGTCGTTGGCGAAACCAAAGTGGAACTCATCGAGGCCGACCTGGCGGCGCTGCGCCCTTCGCGCCGCGTGGTGCACAGCCGGCAGTGGGAGGTGTACGTGGCCCGCAAAAAGGAAATTCCCCACGTGCTGCGCGAAATCGGGCGGCTGCGTGAGCTGACGTTCCGGCGGGAAGGAGAGGGGACTCTGCAAGCCTCCGACCTCGACCCGTACGACGACTACTACCGGCACTTGTTCCTCTACGACCGGGCAGCCCGTAAGCTGGTAGCGGCCTACCGCATCGGACCGGGCCAGGCCATCCTGCGCCAGCACGGCCGGCGCGGGTTTTACCTGCACTCGTTGTTTCGGCTGCGGCGCGGGCTGAAGCCCCTGCTGCGCCAGTCCCTGGAGCTCGGCCGGGCCTTTGTGCGCGAGGAATACCAGCGCCAGCCGCTGCCGCTGGCGCTGCTGTGGACGGGCATTGCCAGCTACCTCAGCGCCCACCCCGAGTACCGCTACCTCATCGGGCCGGTCAGCATCAGCAACCGCTTCTCGCCGGCCTCCAAGGCGGCCATGCTGGAGTACGTGACCCGCCACTGCTTCGACGCGGAGCTGGCCGCGCAGGTGCGCCCGCGCAAGCGCTACCGCTACCGCCCGCTGGACGCGCACGAAATGCCCGGCGTGCTCCAAACCGGCGTCGACAGCCTGGAGGCGCTGAACCGGCTCATCGCCAGCATCGAGCCCCGCGGCCTGGGCATCCCGACGCTGCTGCGCCAATACGTGCGCCTGAACGCCCGCTTTATCGGCTTCAACCTGGACCCGGCGTTCTGCAATTCCCTCGACGGCTTCATCGTGCTCGACGCCACCGAGCTGCCCGAACGCACCCATCGCCTGCTCGACCGCGTGCAGGAGGCCGGGAAGAAATAAGCCGGCCCTTCAGGCTCCGGCATAACGCAAGCAGGCCGCCCCACCGGGGCGGCCTGCTTGCGTTTGAGGCGTAAGAGTGTTAGTTGCCGGCACCCTCGGCGGGCAGGCCCACGCTGCCGTCTTCCGAAGTTGGAATCTGGTTCATGTACGAGCGGAAGCTCAGGGCAATTTCGCTGGCCAGCGAGTTGGCCTGCGCCCGCACCCGCTTGTCGTTTTTGGTGCGGTCGTTGTTTTTTTCGGCCTGGAGCAGGGCCAGGTAGCTGCTCATGTCCACCAGCTGATCGAGCTGCTGTGGATCGGCCACGACGCGGAAGTTGGCCACCGAGTAAGTGTAGCCCTGGTCGGTGGCGGTGAAGGTGAAGTCGAAGCGGGCGGTGCGTTCCAGGTTCTGGCCTTTGGCATCCACGGGCTTTACCTTCACGGTGCCCTGCACGCTTACGGTGCCGGCCTCCGGATTCGATTGAAAATTGGTTTTCGGGCCGTAGGCAAAGTGGCGCTCGGCCCAATCGGCGGCGCGGGCCTGCAGGGTCTGTTGGCTGTAGTTCTCGGTGAGCACGCGCTCGGTGTACTCCACCGGGGCGTTGTCCTGAGCCGTTACCTGAAAATTGCTCAGGAGCATAACCAGCAGCGCGAACAAGGGTAGCATTCTTTTCATAGCGCAGAGAGGCAAGGGAGAAGCTTGGAAATGTGCTGTGCAAAGTTCCGGCGAGCAGCGGACGCAGGTATTACGAATCTGTTAGCAAAACATGATGGAATCCGCCTGCAACTGCGGCCAGCCGCCGTTTCTTTAAGGAAAGATATAAATGCGTTTTGTATTTTTCTAATCAAGTCTCATTTTCAATAAACTATCCAGTTCAATCTCTGATAAATAAAAAATGCAATCCATTGCGGCCACTAGGAGATTGGGTGCTTGTGTGCTTTGTGGCTATAACACTTTGGTCTACAAAATTATATGTGGGTATACGTGGTATGCGCGCATGTACTTTGATAATATAAGGGCTAAAGGGAGTTAACATTTCGCTAACACAAAATATATCCAGCTGCCCGCTTGCTCTGTGCGCGAACTTGGATACTTTTGCGACGTGCTTCTGAATAATCAACATCGGATGAAGCGCAGAATGGCTGCTCCGCCGGTTCTGCAACGGGGGCGAAACCTGTTTCCGTCGGTTGATTTTGTTTCGTTTTCCTGCGTTTCCCTCGTTCGCCGCCCGGTTGTTACCGGAGCGGTTTTTTTGTGTCCGCCCGGTTCGGATGCCAGGGAAAACCGCCGCTTGAATTAGCACTTCACAACCACGTAAAACCCACAGCATCCAGTAGTGGAACAAACCCTCGCACCCGCCAAAGCTCAGATCTACAACCTGAGCGTGACGCCCGAGCGCGAATTCAACGACGATAAGCTGCGCGAGAAGCTGGACAAGTCGTCGATGCTGGAAGGCCTGCTGCGCCAGGGCACGAAGCGCGAAGACTTCGACTGGAACCACGACTGCCACAATGACCACGAGGTGAAGCGGCACTTGGGCGCCGGCATCGGCCTGACTCGCGTGGCTCAGTTCATCCTGAACCGGACGGACATCCGCGCCTGCGTGCCGTCCCTGATCCACCGCGACAACGCCATCTAGCATTTTGCCCCGCAAAGGCCCGGTGCATACCGGGCCTTTTACTTTTGGGTGGAGTTCTGCTTCCGCCCGCCCTTGGCTTATTCCAGCGAACCAGCAACCCTATTTTCTCCCATGCAACTCGGACCCTCGCTGACGCTGCAAAACCCCGTGTGCCTCGCGGCTGCTCCCTGGCAGCTGCCCGACGGCCTCGGCTACGAGCGCCTCGGCGCCATTTTCACCAAAACGGTCATCATGGAGCCCCGCCCCGGCAACCGGGGCGAAGGCATCATCCGCGTGGCCGACGCCTCCCTGCTGAACACCACCGACCGCCGCACCGACGGCGCCGAGCAACTGGTGCAGGACCACCTGCCGCACCTGCGGCGCCACCAAGTGCCGGTACTGGTGAGCATCACCGCTCCTGGCATCCCCGGATTTCGAAAAATCGCCCGCTTTCTGGCCCGCGAAGCCGCGGGCCAGATTGCCGGAGTAGAAGTATACATCAGCAGCGCCAGCACCCAGAAAGGCTTTGAGCTGACGCCGCGCTTCGTGCGCGAAGCCACCGACGCGGTGCGCACCGAGCTCGGCACCGACGCGGCGCTGGTGGTGAAGCTGCCGCCCTGGCCCGACCACGTACGGGCCCTGGCTCTGGCTGCTCAGGAAGGTGGGGCCACTGCCCTGGCCGCTTCCAACACCCTGAAAGCCCTGCACCTGCCCGACGGCGGCGACCCGATTCTGGGCGGCCTGTCGGGCGAAGCGCTGCGGCCCATGGCCCTGCGCTGCGTGTACGAGCTGGCCCACGACGAAAACCTGCAGTTGCCCGTCATCGGCACCGGCGGTATCTTCACCGCCCAGCACGTGCGCGACTACCTGCGCTGCGGTGCTGCGGCCGTGCAGGTGGCTACCGGTGAGTGGCTGGAGCCCGGCCTGACCGCCCGCCTCGCCACCGAGTGGGAAAACACAGCTTCCCTGAACGAAACCCAATCCGCCGCATGGAACAGCTAACCCACCGGGCCCAAACGGCCAATTCCCTGCTCTGCGTGGGCCTCGACCCCGTTGGGGATGACGTGGAAGGCCGCCTGCAACAGGTGGTGGAGCAAACAGCCGAATACGCGGCCGGCTTCAAGCCCAACCTGGCCTTCTTCCTGGCCCGCCCCGACGGCGTAGCCCTGTTGCAGCGCCTGCGCCAGTGGATTCCGAGCGAGGTACCGATGATTCTCGACGGCAAGTTCGGCGACATTGCCAACACCGCCGAGCGTTACGCCACCTTTGCCTACGACGTCATCGGCGCCGACGGCGTGACGGTGAACCCCTACATGGGCGAGGACGCCATTCTGCCCTTCGCCCGGCCCGGTAAGGCGGTGTTTGTGCTGGCCAAGACCTCAAACCGCCCCCTGCACTCCTGGCAAGACGAGGAGCTGGTGCGCGGCGGCACCCTTAGCGAGTTCACCGCCGACGTGGTGCAGACGCTCACCCACGAGCACCCCGGCCTGGGCCTGGTGGTGGGTGCCACCAACTCAGCTGCCCTGGCCCATCTACGCCGGCGTTGCCCGGAGCTGTGGTTTCTGGTGCCCGGCGTGGGCGCGCAGGGCGGCGACCTGGCGGCCACCGTGCAGGCCGGCTGCCGCCCCTCCGACGGCCTGGGCGTGCTCATCAATACTTCCCGTAGCATCTGGCAGGCAGCCGACCCCGGTGCGGCGGCCCGCGACCTTACTTCCCAGATCAATGCCCTACGCTCCGAGCGACTTTCAGCAGCAATTTGAGCAGCAGCTGCGCGGCGAAGACGCCCTGCTCAGCGGCCACTTCCGCCTCTCCTCCGGCCTGCACTCCGACACCTACGTGCAGTGCGCCCGCTTTCTGCGCCGTCCCGACCTGGCCGCCCCGGCTCTGGGCGTGCTGGCTGGCCTCATTCGCGAAGCCGGCCTGCAGCCCGACGTGGTGGTGGGCCCGGCCATGGGCGGCGTGGTGGTCAGCTACGAGCTGGCCCGGCAGCTGGCGGTGCCCGGCATCTTCACCGAGCGCGACGCTGATACCAACATGACTCTGCGCCGCGGCTTTACGCTGGAGCTGGGCCAGAAAGTCATCATCGCCGAAGACGTGGTGACGACCGGCAAATCGACCCTGGAAGTAGCCGAAGTGCTGCGCCGGATGGGCGTGGAGGTGCTGGGGGTGGCCTGCTTGATCGACAGAACCGGGGGCCAACATGAACTAGACTTCCCGCTTTTCGCGTTGCTACCGGTTCAGGCCGCCACCTACCAGCCGGAAAATTGCCCGCTGTGCGCCAGGGGTATTCCGGCCGTGAAGCCCGGAAGTCGGCCCGATGCGGTGCCGACGCTTGTGTAAGGACGACGGTTGTCGTTCCTTTGTATCTCCTTCGCTACTCTGTGCAACGAAGTCTCTCCTATACCAACCCCTCGCTGACCCGGACGACGCTGCTGGCCGACTTCGACAGCATGTGGCGCGGCAGCGCGCTCTTCAGCGTAGCCGCGGGGCATCGCCTCGACGTGGAGCGGGGCGAAGTGGAGGAGCGAATAGCCGAGCGGCAAACGCAAGTGCGCGCGGCCGCCGCGTCGCCGCACAGCGAGTCTTCCCCCGGCATATCCGATTTACGAAAGCAGTTGCGAAAACCCGTAGCTGCCAAGTTCGGAAAGCAACTGGGAGACACCTGCGAAGACCTTTCTGCTGATTCTGCCCGGAGCCGTGCTCCGCAACCTCGTGTAAGCCGCCTCGTGGCCCGTTCGTCGGGCACGGGGCGGCTTACCGCGTTTTTGGGCTGTAGCGCGGGCTTGGCTACGCCGGCATTCGGTTTTGGCCCGCGTCCTTTTGATTGTAACTCCAATCCTCCGTGCGGCCGTCGTTCTGCGACAACCGTGCGGGCACACGCGGGCTGAAGCCCGCGCTACACGCTTTGAGTAACACCGCCTCCCATACCATCCAACTGATTCCGCGCCCCGGTCAGCACGACGGCGAAGGCGCCCGCGTGGCCGAAGCCGCCCGGCGCCACCTGCACCTGCTCACTGGCGCGGTGCAAACCAGCGCCGTGTACACCGTGCGCTACCCGCTCTCGGCCGATCAGCTGGAAAGCTTCGCCGCCCAGTGCCTGCAGGACCCGCTGCTGAACGACGCCGCGCTGGACCAGTGGGCCGTGGCCCCGGAGTTCAAGAGCTTCATCCTCGTGGCGAAGGGTCCCGGCGTGACCGACGACGAAGGCACCTCGGCCCAGAACGCGCTCCAGGATTTCCTCGGCCTGGAGCTGGACATCCGCACCCAGCACATCTTCAGCAAGCGTCTGTATTTGCTGGAAAAGGAGCTGCCGGAAGCCGACCTGCGTCACCTGGCCGAGGAGCTGCTGGGCAACAAGCTTATCAACCGCTTCGTGGTGGGCCACACGGCCCAGGGCATCCGCGACTTCACGCCCCAGCCCGGCGGCGGCGCCGATTCCACGACGCACACCATCCGCCTGGAGCACCTGACGGACGAGGAACTAGTGCAGCTGTCGAAGGAGAACGTGTACGCGCTGAACCTGGAGGAAATGCGCGCCATCCGGGACTACTACTACTCGGCCGAAACGCAGATCAGCCGCGCCGAGGCCGGCCTCACGCCCGACCCCACGGACTGCGAGCTGGAAATCCTGGCCCAGACCTGGTCGGAGCACTGCAAGCACAAGGAGTTTGCGGCCCTCATCCGCTACCGCAACGCCGTCACGGGCGAGGAAAAGGAAGTCGACGGGCTGTTCAAGACCTACATCAAAGGCGCTACGTCGGAAGTTGACCGGCTGCTGCGCGCGAACGGCAACGACTGGCTGATTAAGGTGTTTTCGGACAACGCCGGCGCGGTGCGCATCAACGAGGAGTCGTTGTTTGTCTGGAAGGTCGAAACCCACAACTCGCCCTCGGCCATCGACCCGTACGGCGGGGCCATTACCGGCATTCTGGGCAACAACCGCGACCCGCTGGCTACCGGCATCGGCGGCGCCCGGCTGCTCTTCAATACCAACGTGCTTTGCTTCGGCCCGCCGAACTGGTCGGGGCCGCTGCTGACGGGGCAGCTGCACCCGCGCCGGGTGTTCGAGGGTGTGCGCAAGGGCATCGAGGACGGCGGCAACAAGTCGGGCGTGCCGACGGTGAACGGCGCCATCGTGTTCGATGAGCGCTACCGCGGCAAACCACTGGTGTACTGCGGTACCGGCGCCGTGCTGCCCATGCAGTTGGCCGGGCAGGACGCCTGGGAAAAGAAAATCGACGCCGGCGACCGGATCATCATGGCCGGCGGCCGCGTCGGCAAGGACGGCATCCACGGCGCCACCTTCTCGAGCATCGAGCTGGACGAAGCCGCGCCGGCCACGGCCGTGCAGATCGGCTCGCCCATCACCCAGAAGCTGGCCATGGACTTTCTGCTGCTGGCTACCCGCCGCGGCCTGATCAAGTGCAGCACCGACAACGGCGCGGGCGGCTTGTCTTCCTCGGTGGGCGAGCTGGCCGGCATCAGCGGCGGGGCCACGGTGGAGCTGGAAAAAGTGCCGCTGAAGTACCCCGGCCTGCGTCCCTGGGAGATTTTTCTCTCGGAGTCGCAGGAGCGGTTTACGCTGGTGGTGGAGCCGAGCAAGCTAGATGAGCTGAACGCGCTGGCGGCCGAGATGGAAGTGGAGCTGTCGGACATCGGGCAGTTCACCGACAACGGCCGTCTCGACGTGACCTTCGACGGGCAGCTGGTGGCTTCCCTGTCGCTGGAGTTCCTGCACGAAGGCGTGCCGCGCAAGGTGATCGACGCCGAGTGGCAGCTGCCGACTTTGCACGAGCCCAAGCTGCCCGCTTCGCTGGATGCGACGGAACTCCTTATTAAGCTGCTCGGCGCGCTGAACATCTGCTCGCGCGAGGCGGTGATTCGGCAGTACGACCACGAAGTGAAAGGCCGCACCGTCGTGAAACCCCTGATGGGCCGCACGGGCCAGGCGCCGCAGGACGCGGCCGTGGTGCAGTTCAACTTCGAGTCGTGGGAAGGCGTGGCGGTGAGCAACGGCATTCTGCCGCGCTACGGCGACATCGACCCCTACCAGATGTCGGCCGGCGCCTTCGACGAGGCCGTGCGCCAGATTATTTCGGTGGGCGGCAAGCTGCCCAACCTCACGCCCGGCGACGGAATTTTCTGGTCGGTGAACGACAACTTCTGCGTGCCCGACTCGGTGTACGACCCCGTCACCAACCCCGACGGCAAGCAGAAGCTGGCGGCCCTGGTGCAGCTCTGCGAGGCCCTGCGCGACATGTGCGTGGCGTATCACATTCCGCTGACCTCGGGCAAGGACTCGATGAAAAACGACTTCAAGGCCGACGGGCAGAAGATTTCGGTGCCGCCCACGGTGCTCTACTCCATGACCGCCCTGATGCCCGACGTGCGCCGCGCCGTGACGTCGGACTTCAAAGCTGCCGGCGACGTGGTCTACCTGCTCGGCGACACCTACGACGAGCTAGGCGGTTCGGAGCTGTACCATCTCTTCGGGGAGCTGGGCCAGAACGTGCCCCGCGTGCGCCCCGAAGAAGCCAAGGACCTGTACCAGAAAGTAGGGGAGGCCAACGAGCAGAACCTGATCCTGTCCTGCCACGACCTCTCCGACGGCGGCCTAGCCGTAGCCGTGGCCGAAAGCCTGTTCGGCGACGACAACCTCGGCGCTGAGCTGACCCTGGAAGGCGAACTGCCGGCCTTGACGGAGCTGTTCTCGGAAAGCCACTCGCGCTTCGTGGCCACCGTAGCCCCGGAGGACGTGGTAGCTTTCGAGGCCCTGCTGGCCGGTCGTGCTACCCGCCTCGGCGTGGTGACGGACAACGGCCGCCTGGTAATTCGGCACCAGGACCAGACGGTGGTGGACGCCGCTACCGCGGACCTGCGCGAAGCCTGGTCGAACGGCCCGGTCAACCGCGTGATGGCCGGCGAAGAAATAACCCTGCACGCTTAGGAGGTGGAGACGATGAGCAATCAAGCAGAAAACCTGAAGACGCAGATGGCCGACAGCACCGCTGCCGAAAAACGAAAAACGAATAACGAAAAACGAGTTCACGCCCTGGTCCTGACCGGCTTCGGCATCAACTGCGAAGAAGAACTGGCCGCCGCCTACCGGCTAGCGGGCGGCCAGGCCACCATCGTGCACTTCAACCAGGTGCTCAGCGGTGAAACCAGCATCCACGACTACGACGTGCTCAACTTCCCTGGGGGCTTTTCCTTCGGCGACGATTTGGGCTCGGGCGTGGTCATGGCCAATAAGGTGCGCTTCCGCAAGCTGCCTTCGGGCCGTACGCTGCTGGAGGAAATCGGCGCCTTCATCCAGGCCGGTGGCTACGTGGTGGGCATCTGCAACGGCTTCCAGATGCTGGTGAAAATGGGCCTCTTGCCCGATTTCGCCGGTCAGCAGGAACGCGAAGTGACCCTGACCCACAACGCCTCGGGCCGCTACGAGGACCGGTGGGTGCGCCTGGCGGTGAACCCCAACAACCGCTCCCCCTTCCTCAAGGGCCTGACCTCGCTGGAAGTGCCCGTGCGCCACGGCGAAGGCCGCCTGGTCATCCGCGACGAGGCCATCCGCAGCCGCATCCTGGCCGAAGGACTGAACTGCCTGACCTACTGCGACGCCGCCGGCTGCGAGACCGAGCTGTACCCGCACAATCCCAACGGCGCTGAGCTGAACTGCGCCGGCCTGACCGACACCACCGGCCACGTTTTCGGCCTGATGCCGCACCCAGAGGCGTTTCTGTCGCTCTACAACCACCCCGACTGGGCCCGGCGCAAGCGCCTCGACCTCACGGTGTCGGAGGAAGGCGACGGGCTGAAGCTGTTCCGCAACATTGTGGAGCACATCCGCCAGACGCGCGCCGCGCAGCCCGCCGAAGCTGCTGCTAACCAAGTTTCTCTCTAGCCGCCCCGACGCTCAGCATGAACACGCTCCCGCAATTCAACACGCCCCAGCTGGAACTGCTGCACCGCGGCAAAGTCCGCGACTCGTTCCGCGTCCCCTCGGGCGGGCGGCTTATCGTCGTGACGGACCGCCTCTCGGCCTTCGATTCGGTGCTGGAAACCGCCATTCCCTACAAAGGCGCCGTGCTCAACGGCCTGGCCGACTTCTGGTTCGACAAGACTCGCGACATCGTACCCAACCACGTCATCCGGGTGGTCGACCCGAACGCCATGCTGGTAAAAGAGGCCGAGCCGATTCGGGTGGAAATGGTGGTGCGCGGCTACCTCACCGGCTCCATGCTGCGCGGCTACCTGCAGGGCCAGCGCACCTTCTCGGGCGTGTCGGTGCCCGACGGGCTGACCAAGCACCAGCGCTTCCCCGAGCCTCTGGTGACGCCGACCACCAAGGAAGAGTCGGACCGCGAAATCACGCCCGAAAACCTCGTGGCGGAGGGATGGGTATCGGCCGAGCTGTACGAGCAGATGCACGTCGTGGCGCTGAAGCTGTTCAACTTCGCTTCGGCGTGGATGGCCGAGCGCGGCATCATCCTGGTCGACACCAAGTACGAGTTTGGCCTGCTGAACGGGGTGCTGATTCTCATCGACGAAATCCACACGCCCGACTCCTCGCGCTTCTGGGACGCAGCCGACTACGCCACGAACCCTGAAGGCGCCGCCCAGATGGACAAGGAGTACATCCGCCAATGGCTGATTGCCCACAAGGTCGATGGCAACTACCCCACGGCCCTGACGCCCGAAGTAACCGCCGAAGCCAGCCGCCGCTACCTCGACATCTACCAGCGCATCACCGGCCAGCCGCTGGCCGGGGCGGGTGATGCCGACGTGAACGTGCCTGCCCGCCTGGTGCAGAACCTAGTGAAGGCAGGCTTCCTGCAAAACGCCCCGATAGAGCAGCTGAACGGATGAACCTGAGCGCGGTAGCCCGGAAGTGCGCTTTCAACGGCGGTGCAGTTCGCGCCGTTGAACTGAGCCAGCGCTACGGCGAACCGCACGCTGCCGATCAGCCAGTAGTAGAGCCCATTCTCTGACCATACGCGAAGCCTAATGCCCCAGTCCCTCTACCTCGTCGCTTCGCACCCCGACGCCCCGGAAGCCCGGCCGCTCATCGATGCTTTGTCGGCCGACCTGGACATGCGCTTCGGCAGCGACGGCCGCGACTCGTTTCAGGACTGGCAAGCGGACGATGCCAAACATGTGTTTCTGCTGGTGTGCAACGACGACGAAGCCGTGGGCTGCGGCGCGGTGCGGCCCATTTCGGAAAGTATCGGCGAGGTGAAGCGCATGTACGCCAAGTACCCTCGCCAAGGCATTGGTCGGGCGATGCTGGCTGGGCTGGAAGCAGCTGCCTGGCAAGCCGGGTACGCCGAGCTGTGGCTGGAAACCCGCGTGGCCAATGAGGCAGCGTGCCGCTTTTACCTGAAGCGCGGTTACCGGCGCATTGCCAACTACGGCCGCTACGTCGGGCGCGACAACTCGGCTTGCTTTGGCCGCTACCTGGGGCCGGTGCCGGTTTCTTCTCCTTCTGAATTACTTCCTTCCCTTGGCAACTCCTAAGACTACCATCGTACTGCTCGGCAGCGGCGCCCGCGAACATGCCCTGGCCTGGAAAATGACCCAGGACGGCGCCCAGGTGCACGTGCTGCCCGGCGGCGCCGGCATCCCCGGCTCGGTGCCCGGCATTAGCGCCACCGATTTTCCGGCCATCCAGCAGTTCTGTCAGCAGCAGCAGGTAAAGCTCATCGTGGTGGGCCCCGAGGCCCCGCTGGCCGCCGGCGTGGCCGATTACTTCGCCGACTCGGACATCCGCGTGTTCGGGCCGCGCAAGGCCGCGGCGGTGCTGGAAAGCTCCAAGGTGTGGTCGAAAGGCTTCATGCGCCGCCACGGCGTGGCCACCGGTCGCTCCTGGACGTTCCGCTCCGACCAACTGGCGCAGGCCCGCGCCGCCGCCGCCGAACAGGGCGGCCACGTGGTGCTCAAGTACGACGGCCTGGCCGCCGGCAAGGGCGTGTGGGTTTGTAGCTCGGTGGAGGAATTTGATACGGCCCTGCAGGAAATGCAGGCGCTTAATCCCGCTGGTCATGACTGGTACTCCTTCCTCGTCGAAGAGAAGCTCACCGGCCCCGAAATCAGCATTATCGGCCTGACTGACGGCAAAACCATGCGGCTGCTTGCTCCCTCGCAGGACCACAAGCAGCTGCTGGCCGGCGACCAAGGGCCCAACACGGGCGGCATGGGCGCCTACTGCCCGGTGCCCTTCGCCGACGACAACGTGCTGGCGCTGATCCGGGAAGTCATCATCGAGCCCACGCTCAACGGGCTGCGCACCGAGGCGCTGCCGTTTATGGGCTTTCTGTACTTCGGCATCATGCTCACGCCCAGTGGCCCGAAGCTGCTGGAATACAACGTGCGCCTCGGCGACCCGGAAGCCCAGGTGCTGCTGGCCGCGCTGGGCAGCAGCCTGGTCGACCTCATCACCGCCGCCCTCGATGGCCGCCTGGCCGAAGTCGGCGTGCGGCAGAAGCCCGGCGCCTTTGTGGGGGTGGTGCTGGCTTCGGGCGGTTACCCGGCCGCGCAGTTTCCGACGGGCTTTGCCATTGAAGGTCTCGATGCGTTGGCCCCGGCCACGTTGGTGTTTCAGGGCGGTACCCGGCGCAACGCGGCCGGGCAGCTGGTGACCAGCGGTGGTCGCGTGCTGACGGTGGTGGCCGGCGGCACCGACTTGGAGCTGGCCGTGGAGCGTGCCTACGCCGAAGTGCGGAAGGTCGCCTTCCAGGACGCCTATTACCGTACCGACATCGGCCAACGCCCCGCGCCGGTGCTGGTTAGCCAAGTGTACTAATGATGACGAAAACGACCCAGCGCGAAGCGTTTCACGAGAGCAGTGCTGCTGCGCCCTCGTCGTCTGGCAAAGCCCGGCTGGCCATCCTGCTCTCGGGCCGCGGCTCCAACATGCTGGCGCTGGTGCGAGCAGTGCGCGACGGTGCCCTACGGGAGCTGGCCGAGGTAGCGGTGGTGTTCAGCAACGTTCCCGAAGCCGCTGGCCTGGCGGCTGCCGCCGAGTTGGGCTACGCCACTGCCAGCATCGATTCACGCGGGCGGAAGCGGGCCGAGTTTGATGCCGAAGCGGTGGCCAGGCTGCAGGAGTTCCAGCCCGACTACATCGTGCTGGCCGGCTACATGCGTATTCTGTCGGCCACGTTCATTCGGGCCTTTGCCGGGCGCATCCTGAACATTCACCCCGCCGATACCCACCAGCACCAAGGCCTGCACGCCTACGAGTGGGCCTGGGAAAACCGCCTGCCCGAAACAAAAATCACCGTGCACCTTGTTGACGAGGGCCTCGACACCGGCCCCGTGCTGGCCCAGGCACCCGTGGATTTGCGCGGCGCTGATTCGCTCGCGGAAGTGGAGCGCCGCGGCTTGGCCGTGGAGCACCGCTTCTACGCCGACGTCCTGGCCCAGCTCATCCGGGGCGAACTGCTGCCCCAGCCACCTGCTTCCACCGCCGCTGCCGCCCCGCAGTAAGCGGTATTTCCTTCACTAGCACCCACCCCAGCATACCCGGCCTCAGAACCGGCAACTGACAACTGACAACTTGATATGTGCGGAATCGTTGGTTTTTTCGGCCCGGATGACGTCGTCGGCGACATCGTCATCGGCCTGACTGCCTTGCAGCACCGGGGGCAGGATGCCGCCGGCATTGCCTCCTTCGACGGCAACTTTCACCTGCACAAGGGCAACGGGCTGATCAACGACGTGTTCAAGCCCAAGCACCTGAAGAAGCTCACCGGCAACATCGGCATCGGGCACGTGCGCTACACCACACAGGGCTCCAACGACGCCGAGCTGGCCCAGCCCTTCACCACCAGCTACCCCTTCGGGCTGGCCATGGTGCACAACGGCAACGTCATCAACTTCCGCTCGGCCGCCAAGCGCCTGCACGAGAAATACCACGTGCTGCCCAAGACCAGCAACGACCTGGAGCTGATCATGTACACCTTCGCCTCGGAGTTGCGCCTGAAAAACCTCGATGCGTTGTCGGTGGTCGACATCTTCGACGCGGTGGAAACCACGCAGGAGCTGGTGAAGGGCGCCTACGCCACCATCACCGTCATTGCCGGGCACGGCCTGCTGGCCTTCAACGACCCACTCGGCATCCGCCCGCTCGTAATGGGCCGCCGCGACACGCCCGACGGGCCGGTTTTCGCCTTCGCCTCCGAATCGACCTGCTTCGACTACCTCGACTTCGAGCTGATCAAGGACATCGGCCCCGGCCAGGCGGTGTTTATCGACAAGGACTTCAACGTGCACTTCAAGAACCAGCCGGCCAAAACCAAGGCGTTCTGCGTGTTCGAGCACATCTACTTCGCCCGCGAGGACTCCGTGATTCACGGCCGCCTGGTAGCCCGCGAGCGGGTGCGCCTGGGCAAGATGCTGGCCCGCAAAGTCATTGAGTCGGGCATTCAGCCCGACATGGTCATCGACGTGCCGTCGTCGGGCTACTTTGCCGCCTCGGGCCTGGCCGAAGCCATTGGGGTGCCCTACCGCCGGGCCCTGGTCAAGAACAACCACATGGGCCGCTCCTTTATCGTGAGCAGCCAGGCCGGGCGCGAAGACGTGGTGAAGAAGAAGCTGAACCCCATCCGCGAGTTCGTGGAGGGCAAAAAGATTGCCGTCGTCGACGACAGCATCGTGCGCGGTACCACCTCGCGGCGCATCGTACGCATTCTGCGCGAGGCCGGCGCTACGGAGGTGTACTTCATTTCCAGCGCCCCGCCCATCATTTCGCCCTGCATCTACGGCATCGACATGGCCATGAGCACGGAGCTGATTGCGGCCAACTACACGGAGGAGGAAATCTGCCGCTACATCGAGGCCGACAAGGTCATCTACCAGTCGCTGGAAGATTTGCAGAGCCTCTTCGCCGAAGACAAAGGCCACGGCGGCAGCTGCTTCGCCTGCTTCTCGGGCCAGTACCCGACGGGCGACGTCACGAAGTACCTGCGCCACATTCAGGAGGAGCGCACCAGCCACCGCCAGAAGGAGGAGCGGCCCACCGAAACGTCAGTCAGCGCCAAGGCCCCGGCGCCGACGGAGCACTAAGCTGCAGAAAGAATAAGCACGTCATGCTCAGCTTGTCGAAGCATCTCTACGGATAGAAATTACTATACGTAGAGATGCTTCGACAGGATCAGCATGACGGCCTCCGATAATCGTTCAACCACTCGCATGAGCCAGACTACCGCCGCCAGCCTCAAAGAAACCGCCGGCTACTCCATCGAAGAAGGCAACGCTGCCTCGCGCAACGCCTACAACTGGGCCAAGAAAACCTTCGCCACCCGCGCCGGCAAGCCCGGTGAGCCGGCCCAGGACCTGGAAGGCGGCTTTTCCAACGAAGTGCGCTTCGGCAATGAGCGCCTCGGCATCGGCTCCGACGGCATCGGCACCAAAATCGAAGTGGCCGAGCGCGTGGACCGCTACGACACGCTGGGCTACGACCTGATTGCCATGGTGGCCGATGACTTGGTGGTGGCCGGCTTCGTACCCACCAACCTGTCGAACATCATCGACGTGAACACCTTGAACTACGAGGTGGTGGACGAGCTGATGCGCGGCCTGCACGACGCGGCACAGTTCAGCAGCATTGCCGTCACGGGCGGGGAAATTGCCGAGCTGGGCAACCGCATCGGCGGCTACCCCGGCGCGCGCATGAACTTCAACTGGTGCTCCACCGCCGTGGGCGTGCTGCACCCCAGCCTGGAGCGGCCGCTCAGCGGCGCCAACGTGCGCGCCGGGCAGGCCGTGGTGGCGCTCCGCTCGCCCTCGTTCCGCTCCAACGGCTACTCCCTGGCCCGCCGCGTGCTCACCAAAGCCTTCGGCGAGGCGTGGCACACAGCGCCCTACACCGGCTCCGATGCCGACGTGATGGGCCCAACCTGGGGCGATGTCATGCTGGCGCCCTCGCTCATCTTCGCGCCCGGCGTTACGGCCGTGCTTGATGCCGGCCTGCCCCTGCACGCGGCCGCGCACATCACCGGCGGCGGCGTGGCCGATAACTTCAAGCGCGTGCTGAAAAACGGCGTGGGCGCCGAGCTGAACCACCTGTTCGAGCCGCTGCCCGCCATGAGCCAGCTGGCCGAGCTGGGCGGCATCAGCCCCGCCGACGCTTACCTGTACTGGAACATGGGCAACGGTATGCTGCTCGTGACCGATGCCGACCAGGCCGAGGCCGTAGCCGCCGAGCTGACCGCCAAAGGTTACGCCGCCCAGGTGGCCGGCCGCATCACGCCGGAGCCGGTGGTTACGCTGAAAGTAGGCGCGGGCGAGTTGCGCTACGAGATTTAGGCCGCAGAATGTGCTGGAAAAAAGCGCCGCTGACCACCTGGGTCAGCGGCGCTTTCTATTTTTAGCCTTCCCCAAAATTCATCTATCGTGAAGCGCTACTTTATCAACCAAGGAGGCGAATCCAACAAGTTCTGGAACATCGAAACCGATGGCGCAGCCTACACAGTGACGTTCGGCAAAGTAGGCACGAATGGGCGCGTGAGCCGAAAAGAGCTGGCCAACGTGGTCAGTTGCGAAGCTGAAGCTGCCAAGCTGATACTTGAGAAGCTGAAAAAAGGCTACCATGAAGTAGGGGCCGATGAGCCTGTTCCAGCCAAGCAGATAGCTGCCTATCGGCCGATGGATGAGGACCTGTTCTGGGAGTTGATAGCGGCCTTCAACTGGAAGCGCACCGGCGACGACGAAGCCGTAATGCGGCCTGCCGAAAAGCGGCTGGCGGCTATGCCAGTCGAAGATATTTTCGCTTTTGAAGAGGTATTGGCCGAGAAGCTTTACCAGCTGGACGGGGAAAAATACGCGGCGGCCTGCTATGATGGCGAAACGCACAGCATATCCGGCGACCAGTTTCTGTATGATCGGTGTGCAGTCGTCGCCAACGGCCGCGAATTGTACGAGCGGGTTGTGCAGAATCCGGAACTGTGGCCGGTAGGGGTCGAGTTTGAGAGCTTACTGTTTCTGCCCCAGCAAGCGTACGAGCGGAAAACGCGCGGCGGCGAATACCCCCACGCGACGAAGATTTCCTATGAAACCAGAAGTAATGCTGCGGCTTGGCCCAACGGCTAGTGCTTACGCCGGGCGCTGCGGCCGCTTCTCCAGAATCAGCTGGGTGCGGAACTCATGCAGACCCTTTTCCAGGCCCACCGGATAGGTGTGCGGGTTCAGGAAGCGACGGATACTCGGGTCGAGCGAGGTGACTTCCTCGCGGGCCTTCTGCCGGCTCGCTTCCAGCGTGGGCAGCTGCAGCACGCGCCGGCCCTGGCGAAACACCGGCTCCAGCAGCTCGCGGTACTCGGTGGACTTCACCGGGCGGCGGCGCGTGGGGTCCAGCGGGTCGACGATGGTGAGTTGCTCGGGCAGCGGCTCGGCGGTGTTGTAGAGCATGTCGGCCACGGGCTTGCCGTCGTGGTAAAAGCGCCGGATCTGCAGGATGCCGGGGATGCTGGTTTTGGCCAGTTGCTCGGAGAGCTTGATGGTGTAGTCCCAGCCCTCGGAGCCGTCGGCTTTCTGCATGGCGGCCAGCTTGTACACGCCGCCCAGCGCCGGCTGGTCGTAGGCCGTCACCAGCTTGGTGCCGATGCCCCAGGTGTCGATGCGGGCGCCTTCGAGCTTGAGGGCGGTGACGAGCTGCTCGTCCAGGTCGTTGCTGGCCACGATGCGCACTTTCGGGAAGCCGGCCTCGTCGAGCAGCTTGCGGGCCTCGCGGCTGAGGTACGTCAGGTCGCCGGAATCCAGGCGGATGCCGCCCAGCTCGTGGCCCCGCGCGCGCAGCCGCTCGGCCACCCGAATGGCGTTGCGCACGCCTTCCAGCGTGTCGTAGGTGTCCACCAGAAACACCGAGTCGTCGGGGAAAGCGTCGGCGTACTTCTCAAAGGCTTCTTCTTCGCCCTCGAAGGCCATGACCCAGCTGTGGGCGTGGGTGCCGCGCACCGGAATGCCGAACTGCTGCCCGGCCAGCACGTTGCTGGTGCCGTCGGCGCCGCCGAGGTAGGCGGCGCGGGTGGCCGAGAGGCCCCCGTCGAAGCCCTGGGCGCGGCGCAGGCCGAACTCCAGAATCTGGTCGTGGGGGCCCACGGCCTCGCGGATGCGGGCGGCTTTGGTGGCGATGAGCGTCTGGAAGTTGACGAGCGTGAGCAGGGCCGTTTCCACCAGCTGGGCCTGCAGCAGCGGCCCCTGAATGCGCACCAGCGGCTCGTTGCCGAACACCACCGTGCCCTCGGCCACCGCGTCTACGTCGCAGCTGAAGCGCAGCTCGCGCAGGTAATCGAGGAAGCCCTGCTCGAACATCACGCCGCCCTTGCTGCCGCGCAGGCTGGCCAGGTACGCCAGGTCTTCTTCGGAGAAGCGCAGGTTTTCCAGCCAGTCGACGGCGTAAGCCAGGCCGGCGGCCACGGCGTAGCCGCCGCTGAACGGGGCCTTGCGAAAGTAGAGGTGAAACACGGCTTCGCGGTCCTGCATGCCCTGGCGCCAGTAGCCGTAGGCCATGGTCAGCTGGTAGAGGTCGGTGAGCAGCGTGAGCGAGGGGCGGTAAAGGGCGGAGAGGGGGGCGTTGGGCATAGCAGCGAGGGGGTGCAACTGCGGAAAGGTACGGGGGCGGGCAGAAATCGGCTGGCGCGGGGCCCGGACGTGCAGCCCGTAGCCGCGAGCTTGCTACTTTGCGGCATGAAACGACTTCTCCTGGGCTTGGTCTTCGTGGGTGCCGTGCAGGCGGCCGCCGGCCAGCAAAAGGCGGCTGCGCCCGTCAAGACGAAAATTTCCGCCAAGACGATTGAGCGCGTCGAGAAGACGCTGGCCGACGACCAGCTGCGCGGCCGGGCGCTGAACACCGGCGCGCCGGCGGCCGCGCAGTTTCTGGCCGGCGAGTTCAAGCGCATCGGCCTGCAGCCCTTGCCGGGCCTGACGTCGTTTGAGCAGGCGTTTCCGGCCTACGAAATCCAGAATACCAGCACCCGCATGACGCTGAACGGGGCGCCCGTGCCGGCCGAAAACGTGGTGCTGCTCTCCGGCCAGGAGCAGCTGCGCTGGGCGAGCGGGCAGGCCGGCGCGCCGCGCGTGGTGGTGGTGGGCCCCCAGGCCGATTTCCGCCGCGAAGTGGGCCCCCTGTTCGCCGCCAAGGACAACGTGCTGGTGCTGCTCGACCCGGCCCACGCCCAGCGGTTCAAGTCGCTGGCGCAGCGCTTCGGGCACGGCAGCCAGTTTCAGGCCGAAAAACCCACCGCCAGCGCCGTGGCCATCGTGCTGGCCCCGGCCGCGCCCACCGAAGCCGCCACGTACGAGCTGACGGCGGCCACCGCCATCAAGCAGCTGGAAATCCGCAACGTGGTGGGCGTGCTGCCCGGCCGTGACAAGGGCCGCGCCGCCGAGCAGGTGGTCTTCTCGGCGCACTACGACCACATCGGCATCCTGCCCGCCGTGGCCGGCGACTCCATTGCCAACGGCGCCGACGACGATGCCTCGGGCACCACGGCGGTGGTGGCGTTGGCCGAGCACTTCAAAAAAACGAAGAGCAACGCCCGCACGCTGCTGTTCGTGGCCTTCACGGCCGAGGAAATCGGCGGCTTCGGCTCGCAGTACTTTTCCCGGCAGCTCGACCCGGCCAAGGTGGTGGCCATGTTCAACATCGAGATGATCGGCAAGGTGGCCAAGTTCGGGCCCGGCTCGGCCTTCATCACGGGCTTCGACAAGTCGGACTTCGGCCCCATCCTGCAGCGCAACCTGCAGGGCAGCACGTTCAAATTCGAGCCCGACCCGTACCCCGAGCAGCAGCTGTTTTACCGCTCCGACAACGCCACCCTGGCCCGCCTGGGCGTGCCCGCGCACAGCATCAGCACGGCGCCCATTCCCACCGATAAGCTTTACCACTCCGTGGACGACGAGGTGGAAAGCCTGGACCTGAAAAACATGCAGACCGTCATCGAGGCCATTGCCATCAGCGCCCGCGGCATCGTGAGCGGCACGGATACGCCCACGCGCATCGTCGACGCTGGCAGCCGCAAGTAACGTTTCGAGCCGCCGCACACGCGGTGATGCCAAGCCCCACGGCCCCGGCCGCGTACCGAGCTTTTCGGGTGCGTGGCCGGGGCCGTGGGGCTTGAGACCTGTTAGCGGGGATAACCAACAAATGACAAAAAATACGGCAGATGTACCGTTAAGAGCGGTATTGTTTGTGGCAATTCGTTGTAATATTGTGATGGGTTATGAAAATAATAAGCCGGCTTCGGTTTGCTGCGCCCATCCACGTGTGTCCTTTTCCTCTTTTCACTGCCTATGAAAAACCATTTACCTACTCTGGCGCTGCTCGCTACCCTGGTCGCCACGGCCAACGGCCCGGCCTGGGCCCAACAAGCCCGGGTGCCTGCCGATGCAAACGGCTTGCCGCTGGGCGATGGCGGCCCCGCCTCGGCCGCACGAGCGGCTTTCCTAGTCACCCCCCAACTCCCGCAGGCCCGCAGCATCAGCGCCTGGGCCACCGTGGCCAGCATGGCTACGGCCCGCGGGCAGCACGCGGCCGTGGCCCTGAACAACAAGATTTACGTGTGGGGCGGCTACCTCGACAACGGTAACGCGACGCCGATAGCCAGCATGGAAATCTACGATGCGGCTACCAACACCTGGAGCGCCGGCGCCAGCCTGCCCACGGCCACGCGCGGCCACGCCTACACCGTGGGGCGCAACGGGATGCTGTACAGCTTCGGCACGATTCCCGGCACCACGAGCACCAACGCCTGCTACCGCTATAATCCCGCCACGAACGCCTGGACCAGCATTGCCTCGATACCGAGCTACAGCTTTCAGGCCAAGGCCTCGACCGGGCCCGACGGCCGCATCTACGTCATCGGCGGGAGCCTGAACAGCAACGACGTGCGGATCTACGACCCGGCCACCGACTCCTGGAGCGTGGGCGCCCCGCTGCCCACCGGACGCAACGGGCAGGCCCAGGTGGTGGACGCGGCCAACCGCATTCACGTCATCGGCGGCATCGACGACTACAACGCCGGCGCGGCCATAACCGCCCACTCCATTTACGACCCGGCCACCAACAGCTGGAGCAGCGGCGCCCCGCTGCCCACCGCTCTGCAGCAGCCGGGCGCCGTACTGGCCCCCGATGGCACTATCTACGTCATCGGCGGCAAATTCCAATTCGGCAATAACAGCGGCCCCTTCTACAACACGGTGTACGCCTACAACCCGGCTACCAACGCGTGGAGCACGGCCGCGACCCTGCCCGTGACGCGCGGCGAAACGGCGTCGGTGCTCGTGGGCTCCGATGTGTATTCCATCGGCGGCACCGACGGGGCGTTCCAGAACGCCGTGTACCGCGCCGACGTCGCCAACGCGTACACCTGGACCGGCGCCGCCTCCACCGACTGGCACACGGGTGCCAACTGGTCGGAAGGCCTCGTGCCGACGGCCGTGGACGACGTGACCATTCCGGCCGGCCTCGCGCGCTACCCGGCGCTGAGCACGGCCACGCCCACCGTGCGCAACCTCACCGTAAACAGCGGCGGCCAGCTGACCATAGCCAACGGCGGCACGCTTACCGTGACGGGCAACTTCGTCAACAACGGGGCCTTCGCGGCGGCGGGCAACGCGACGGTGGCCCTGGCGGGCAGCACCGCGCAGAGCATCGGCGGCAGCAGCATGACCCAGGTGCGTAACCTGACGGTGGGCGCGGCCGGCGCCACCCTCACGGGCCAGGTGGAGATTCAGCGGCTGCTCACCCTGACGGGCAACCTGAACACCAACGGGCGGCGCTTCCTGATCCTCTCCAACCACGTCGGCTCGGCCCTGGTGCACCACAACGGCGGGCAGGTAAACGGCAGCACGGTGGTGCAGCGCTACATCGACCCGGCCGGCAACGCCAGCTTCGGCTACCGGCACTGGACGCCGGCCGTCAGCGGCGCGCAGCTGTCGAACCTCGCGGTATTTCCGATTCTGCCCGGCGCCGAAAACCCCGGCCCGCTGCAAATCAACGCCGCCTACAACTCGGCCGCCAACCCCAACGCGGTGACGCCGTTTCCCACCATCTTCGACTACAACGAAGGCCGCGTGGGTCCGGCCAGCACCAGCCTGGCCAGCTTCGACCAGGGCTGGCAGTCCCCCACGGCCACCAGCCAAACCCTGGTGCCCACGGTCGGCTATACCATCAACCAGCCGGGCGGCAGCTTCTTTGAGGTCACCGGCGCGACCCTGAACACGGGCAACATCGCCCGGACCGGCCTGACGCGCGGCTCGGCCGCCGAAGCGGGCTGGCACCTGATCGGCAACCCGTACCCGTCGCCCGTCGACTGGAACTTGGTGGGCCGCTCAAACGTGGACGCGGCCGCCTACGTGTACCGCTCCACCGGCCGCTACACCGGGGGCTACACGCCCTACGTGAACGGCGTGGGCGCCGCCAACGTGCTGCCGATGGGCCAAGCCTTCTTCGTGCGCGTCAGCGCGGCCGGCGCCTCCGGGAGCGTGAGCTTCACCAACAGCGCACGCATCACGACCTACACCGACCCAACCTACGCCCGGCCCACGGCCGAAACCCGGCCCCTGCTCCGGCTGATGCTGCAGCGCCAGGGCATGAGCGGCCCCGCCAGCGAGGATGCGCTGTACGTGTACCAGCAGGCCGGCGCTACCCCCGCCTTCGACGCGGCCTACGACGCGCTGAAGGTGCAGCTCAACGGCGGGCAGCAGCCGAGCCTGTACCAGCTGGCCGGCCCCGACGCGCTTTCCATTCAGGGCCTGCCGACCGGCAGCCAGCCCCTCTCGCTGCCGCTGGGCCTGTACGCCCCGGTAGCCGGCACCTACAGCTTCGTGCCGGCGCAGCTCATCAACTTTGCCGCCACCGACCAGCTCCTGCTCGAAGACCGCCTCAGCGGCACCTGGCACGACCTGCGCCAGGGCGCCTACTCGGTGGCGTTGCCGCAGGGCGGCAGCACCACGCGCTTTGTGCTGCACCTGAACGCCGCCCGCCCGTTGGGCACCGCCAAAAACACCTGGGCGGGCGAAGTAGCCGTGTATCCGAACCCCACCGCCGGCACGCCGCTGACCGTGGACGCCACCGGCCTGCGCGGGGCATCGGCGCAGGTGCGCCTGATCAGCGCCCTGGGCCAGACCGTCCGATCCGTAGACGCGCGCCTGAGCGGCCAAGAGCTGCATCTGACGCTGCCTGCCACCGGCCTCGCCGCCGGAGTGTACACCCTGCAGGTGAGCAGCGAAGCCGGTACCATCACCCGTAAAGTCATTTTCCAATAGCCATGAAGTTTTCTTCCCTCCTGCGTTTCAGCCTGAGCTTCGGCCTGGCCCTTCTGATGCACGCCACCGCCCATGCGCAGACGCCGGGCTCGGGCGGCCCCGCGCCCAGCAACGACCCCACGGCCGTGCCCCTCGACGGCGGCGCCTCGCTGCTGCTGGCCGGCGGCGCGGCCTACGCCCTCAACCGCCTGCGCAAGCGCCGCTAGCCGCCTCCACCGGCTGATGACTTCGCCACCCGCTCTGCCTCGGCAGGGCGGGTGGTTTGTTTTTCAGACACCCGAAGGCGGCATAAGTCCCGGCCATCGGCAGGGGCGGAAACGCACCAAGCGACCCTGCAGAACCGAACACAGTGTCCGAATCTGGACAGCATTTGCCCGCTTGGTTTTGCTTGATCAGCAATCAAAACTTTAACAATCAGCAATTTAAAGTTTTGGCATTGGGCTTGGCTATACCCAAGGGAAACCGACCCCAATCCGAACGAAAATGGACAGAGCCATACCCTCCGCTACCCAGGCCAAGCGTCGGCGCAAACGCTGGCTGCTGGCCGCGGCCGCGCTGCTGCTGCTGGCCGCCGGCCTGTGGGCCTTCCGCGGCGCCCTCAAGCCCCGCGTGCAGCAGGCCGATTTGCTCACGGCCGTGGTGGAAACCGGCGACGTGGAAGCTTCGCTGGCGGCCACCGGCCTGATCATTCCGGCCCACGAAGCGGTGGTGACCAGCCCCATTCAGTCGAGCATCCGGCGCGTGCTGCTCACGGCCGGGGCCCGGGTGCAGCCGGGGCAGACCATCCTGGAGCTCGACAAGGAAATTACCAGTACGGCCCTGGCCAAGCTGCAGGATGAGCAGCTGCAAAACCAGAACAAAAGCTCGGTGCTGCAGCTCTCGCTGGAGCGCAGCCTGAATGACCTGGAGTCGCAGGAGCAGGTGCAGCAGGAGAAGGTGCGCAGCCTGCAATCGGGCCTGCGCGACGAGCAGCACCTGCTGCGCATCGGCTCGGGCACGCCCGAAAGCGTGCGGCAGGCCGAGCTGAACCTGAAGATTGCCGAGCTGGAGCTGGAGCGCGTGCGCCGGCAGATCCGCAACCAGCGGCAGTCCAACCAAGCCGATGAGCGCGGCCTGGGCTACACCATGCAGATTCAGCAGCGCAGCATTCAGGAGCTGGCCGGCAAGCTGCGCCAGGCCAACATCAGCGCCGGGCAGGCGGGCGTGCTCACCTGGGTCAACGAGGACATCGGCTCGACGGTGAGCCAGGGCGAGGTGGTGGCCCGCGTGGCCGACCTCTCCGCGTTTCGGGTGCGCGCCACCATTGCCGATGCCTACGCCGACTCCTTGCACGTGGGCGACGAAGTGGTGGTGCGCCTGAGCGGCACCGACCTGCGCGGCGCGGTGACGTCCATCAGCCCGGCCGTGGAAAAGGGCGTGGTGACCTTCTACGCCCAGCTGAATCAGAACAACCACCCGGCCCTGCGCGCCAACCTGCGCGCCGACGTGTACGTGGTGACCCGCTCGCACCGCCACGTGCTGCGCCTGAAAAACGGCCCCTTCTTCCGGGGCGGCCGCGAGCAGGTGGCCTTCGTGGTGCGCGACGGCGTGGCCGTGCGCCGCACCGTGCGCCTGGGCGACTCCAACTTCGACTACGTGCAGGTGCTCGCCGGCCTGCGCGCCGGCGACGAGGTCGTCATCAGCGACCTGAAAGCGTACGAGCAGGCGCCCGAACTCACCATCAAGCAGTAGGGCCCGGCCGGTTCCGTTGCCCCGCACCCGCTCCCTCCACCGCCCCCATGCTTCCGATTACCCCACGCCCCGTCCTGCCTTTCTGTGCTATGAAAACCCTGTCGTTTTACCTGGATGTGCTGCGCCTCTGGCTGCTGATGGTGAGCATCCTGGGCTTGCTGCTGTTGATTTTTGCCCCGAAGGTGCTGGTGGCCCAGGCCCTGCCGCCAGCGGCCCCCACGGCGGCGCTGAGCCTGCCGCAGGCCATTGAGCTGACGCTGGTGCAGTCGTCGGTGGCCAAGCAGGCGGTGACCAACCGCGAAACCAGCCACTGGCAGTACCGCTCGTTCCGGGCCGACTACCGGCCCCAGCTGGCCGTGAGCGGGGTGCTGCCCGACTACTCGCGCACCATCCTGGCCGTGCAGCAGCCCGACGGCACCACCAACTTCCGGTACGTGCGCATCAATACCAGCAACGTGGGCGCCACCGTCACCCAGGGCATCGGGCTGACGGGCGGCCGCATCACCGTGGGCTCCACGTTGCAGCGCTTCGACAATTTCGACGGGCCCGGCCAACGCCTCTACAACAGCAACCCCGTGGCCGTGGGCCTGGTGCAGCCCCTCGGCCGCTTCAACGCCCTGAGCTGGAACAAGCGCATCGAGCCGCTGCGCTACGAGGAGTCGCAGCGCCAGTACGTGGAGGAGCGCGAAACCATTGCCCGCCGCGTGACGGAGCTGTACTTCGACGTGCTGCTGCAGCAGGTGAATGCCCAGGTGGCCCGCCAGAACCTGCGCGCCAGCGAGGAGCTGCTGCGCACCGGCGGCGAGCGGCACCAGCTAGGCCGCCTCTCCGAAAACGACCTGCTGCTGCTGGAGCTGAACCTGCTCAATGCCCGGCAGGCCGAGGTGCAGGCCACCGTGGACGCGCAAAACGCGGCCGTGGAGCTCCAGGGCTACACCGGCCTCACCCTCGACCCTGCGACCCGGCTGGACGTGCCCGGCGCGGCCCCGCAGCTGCGCGTGGCCCCGGAGGCCGCGCTGGCCCAGGCCCGGCAGTACCGGCGCGAGGCGCTGATGTTTCAGCGCCGCCTGCTGGAAGCCGACCGCGGCGTGGCCCAGGCCAAAGGCACCACCGGCTTCCAGGCCGACCTGGTGGCCTCCTTCGGGCTGACCAGCAGCGCCGAACGGCTGGGCAACTCCTACGTCAACCCCAACGACCAGCAGCAGGTGCGGCTGGGCTTCTCCGTGCCCATCGTGGACTGGGGCAAGACGCGCGCCACCGTCAAAACCGCGGAGCTGGCGCGCCAGCAGGCACGGCACACCGTGGAGCAGGAGCAGATGACCTTCGAGCAGTCGGTGCTGAGCCAGGCCGCCCAGCTCGGGGCCCTGGAGCAGCAGCTGCAGCTCACCCGCCGCGCCGACTCGCTGGCGCAGCGCCGCTACGACATCGCGCAGGCTACTTACAAGGTGGGCCGCATCACGCTCAACGACCTGAACATCGCCCAAAGCGAGAAGGACCGCGCCAAGCGCGCCTACATCGCCGCCCTGCGCGCCTCCTGGGTGGCCTACTACCGGCTGCGCACCCTCACGCTCTACGACTTCGAGCGGGAGCAGCCGCTGCTGGCGCAGCAGTAGGGGGCAGTAGTAAGGCGTTTCTTCAGGGCGCAAGCAAACGCAAAGCAAGCTGCGCTAACGACCGCAAAGACAACCTAGCCGGCTGCAGCGAAGCATGCAGCAAGGCCCTCGCCTTTCTGGCAACTGTGGACCGCGGCCCAGGTGACGGTGCTCGCCGACGCCCGCGCCCAGGTAACCACCCACCGCGCCACGCTGCCGGCCTAAGCCGGGCGGCGGCCTGCGGCAACCTAAAAGCCGGACGCTCCCGCGTCCGGCTTTTTTTTGTGCCCGCCGGCTGTTTCCGAACACCGTGTCCGCTTTCGGACACTATTTCAGTTGCCTGCTTTTGTGTTTTGCAGGTTATTTTGCTGATAATCAGATATTTGTATAAATGGCACGCGCCTTGGCTACTATAGCTCAGGCCAGCCTGGGTTCCGCACGAAATCGGACAGGTCCGGCTTGTTTCAGCTCCACGCATCAGCTCAATCCCCTTCACCCTATGGAAACGACCCTGACCCCGGCCCCGGCCGCCCCCGCCCAGACCTCGCTTAAAAACACGCCCATGCTCAAGCTCGTGGACATCGAGAAGGTATACCAGACCGACACCATCGAGACGGTGGCGCTGAACCGGGTGAACCTGACCATCAACAAGGGCGAGTTCGTGTCCATCATGGGGCCGTCGGGCTGCGGCAAATCCACCTTGCTGAGCCTGATGGGCCTGCTCGACGAGCCCACCCGCGGCACCATTGAAATCGACGGCCGGGCCGTGACCAGCTATTCCGACAAAGAGCTGGCGCGGGTGCGCAACCACAAAATCGGGTTCATCTTCCAGAGCTTCCACCTCATCAACGACCTTTCCGTGCTCGACAACGTGGAGCTGCCGCTGCTGTACCGCAGCGGCCTGAGCGGGACGGAGCGGCGCCGCCGGGCCCAGCAGGCGCTGGAGCGCGTGGGCCTGAGCGCCCGCACCCGGCACTTTCCGGGGCAGCTCTCGGGCGGGCAGCGCCAGCGCGTGGCCATTGCCCGGGCCCTGGCCGGCGCCCCCGAAATCATCTTGGCCGACGAGCCCACCGGCAACCTCGACTCGGTGATGGGCGAAGAAATCATGGACCTGCTGCTGGGCCTGCACCGCCACGAGGGCACCACCATCGTGATGGTGACCCACGACGAGCACATGGCCCACAAGACGGAGCGCCTGATCCGCTTCTTCGACGGCAGCCAGGTCAGCTAACCAGCCCCAGGTGGTGCAAGGGGGCGTGGTGCCATCGTCCTCGCGGCCCGCAACCACCCCTTCACCCTTCGCCACCTGACCATGAAGCGTGCCCTGCACATCGGCGGCCTGCTGCTGGCGGCCGCGCTGCTGGTCGTAGCCGGCGCCTGCCTCTACGACCTGACGGCGGCCCCGGCCGCCCGCCCGCCCGGCCCCGCTGCCGCCCCGCCGCCCGCGCCCCGGCCGGTGGTGCGTCCCGCACTGCTGGTTCATCCCCATCCCACTTCTTCCGCTCCTGTCATCCATGCTGCTTAGTTATCTGAAAATCGCCTGGAAGGTGCTGCTGCGCCGCAAGTTCTTCACCTTCATCAGTCTCTTCGGCATTTCCTTCACGCTGATGGTGCTGCTGGTGTTGGTGGCGGCCGTCGACCACTTCAACGGCGCCCACGCCCCCGAAAAGCGGCTGGACCGCATGCTGTTCGTGAACATGCTCGTGCAGCGCTTCAAGGACGGCGGCTCGCAGAACTCGCCCGTCAGCGCCCACTTCATCGACACCTACGTGCGGCCCATGCGCACGCCCGAGCTGGTGGGCTTTTCCTCGCTGGGCAACAGCGCCACCACCTTTGCCGGCAACCAGACGCAGACCCTGAGCGTGCGCTACACCGACGCCAACTTCTGGCGCGTGATGGACTTCGACTACCTCGACGGGCGCCCGTATTCGGCGGTGGAAGTCAAGCAGCGGGCCCGCGTGTGCGTCATCAGCCGCCACACCGCCCGCATCTTCTTCGGCACGGAGCACGGCGTGACGGGCCGCACGCTCGACATCGGGCCCTACCGTTACCGCGTGGCCGGCGTGGTGCCCGACGTGCCCGCCATCCGCCTCTACAGCAGCGCCGACGTGTGGCTGCCCTACACCCTGAACGCGGCCGAAATCGGTGACCGGCGCCTCGATGGGCAGTACGTGGCCATGCTGCTGGCCCCTTCGCGCGAGGCCACCGACGCCGTGCGCGAGGAGTTCGAACAGGTGATGCACCGCGTGCCGCTGCCCGACCCCAAGCGCTACGACCGCCTCGCGGCCCACGCCGACCCCGCCCTGGCCGGCATCGTGCGCCAAATCACCTCCCAGCAGGAAAGCAGCGACGACGGCATGAGCCTGTTTCTGACCGGCTGCGCGGTGCTGGCCCTGCTCTTTATGCTGCTGCCGGCCCTGAACCTGGTCAACCTGAACGTGACGCGCATCATGGAGCGGGCCAGCGAAATCGGGGTGCGCAAGGCCTTCGGCGCCTCCCGGCAGGTGCTGGTGGGGCAGTTTCTGGTCGAGAACCTGGTGCTGGCCCTGGTGGGCGGCGCGCTGGGCCTGGGGCTGGCCGCGCTGGTGCTGGAGCTGCTGAACGAGTCGCAGTTTATTGCCTACTCCCACTTCGGCCTCAGCTGGCGGGCCTTCGCCGTGGGCCTGGGCCTGACGGTGGTGTTCGGGCTGATGAGCGGGGTGTACCCGGCCTGGAAGATGTCGCGGCTGAACCCCAACGAAGCGCTGCGCGGCAGCGGCGGCAAGTAAGCCGGCAGCCCCAAGCCCCTGAAATCCTTCACTCACGCCTTCACGCCGGCCTCGCCGGGCGGTCCTGCGCAGGGCCTGCCGGGCCGGGCGGCCCCCCTTCCCCATGTTTCGTCATCTGTTTCGCCTGATCTGGAACCGCAAGCGCACCAACGTGCTGCTGCTTAGCGAGATTTTGCTCTCCTTCATCGTGCTCTTCGGGGTGGGCGTGGTGCTCATCACCGTGGGTCGCAACTACCTGCTCGAGCCGGGCTTCCGCCACGAGCAGGTGTGGCGCCTGAACATTGCCGCCGGCCAGGGCGAGAAGATGCCCCGGCCCGTGCTCGACGACGTGCTGCGCCAGGTGCGTGCCCTGCCCGGCGTGCAGGAGCTCACGCTGGGCAGCAGCAACACGCCCTTCCGCTTTATCACCATGAACGGCGACTTTCAGGTCGGCGACAAGGTGGCGGAAAACGTGGACCAGTACGACAGCGACGACCGGTACGCGGCTACCCTGGGCCTGCGCCTGCGCGAAGGGCGCTGGTTTCAGAGCCGCGACGATGCGGCCACCCGCCGCCCGGCCGTCATCAGCCAGGACATGCGCGAAAAGCTGTTCGGCAACGGCCCGGCCCTGGGCCAGATCGTGCGCTCCAAGACGCGCTTCGCCTCGCAAGACAAGCCCGATGAGTACCAGGTGGTGGGGGTGGTGGAGAACGTGCGCGTGCACAGCGACTTCAGCGACTACGTGCCCAGCATGTGGAAGCGCCTGGAGCCCCACGATACCACCCAGTGGGAGGGCGCCGCGGTGCTGGTGCGCGTGGCCCCGGGCCAGGGCGCCGCGCTGCAGCAGCAAATCGTGCGGACCGTGGCCGGCGTCACGCGCAAGTGGAGCACCGAGGTGTACAGCCTCGAAGCCGACCGCATCGACAAGCTGAAGGTGACCGTGGCCCCGCTGGCGGCCCTGGCCGTGGTGGGCCTGTTTCTGATTGTGAACGTGGCCCTGGGCCTGTTCGGGGTGCTGTGGTACAACATCAACCAGCGCCGCGCCGAGATAGGCCTGCGCCGGGCCATGGGCGCCACGGGGGCCAACATCGGCTGGCAGTTTCTGGCCGAAATGCTGGTGCTCACTTCGCTGGGCCTGGTGCTGGGCCTGGTGCTGGCGGCGCAGCTGCCGCTGCTGGGCGCCTTCGACATCCCCGTGCAGGTGTACCTGGTGGCCATGTTCGCCGCGGCGGCCCTCATCTTCGTGCTCACGGCGCTGTGCGCGTGGCGGCCCAGCCGCATTGCGGCCGGCATTCAGCCCGCCGTGGCCCTGCGCGAGGAGTAGCGCGTGTCGCCACACGGTAGCGCGGCGGCAGCACGGCGGTAGCGCGGACTGAAGTTCGCGCTACCGCCGTGCTGCCCCGGCGGCTTCCCTTTCTGCCCCGAAATTCCGTCCTTCGCCTCTCTCTCCGCAGCCCTTCCCATGATTCTCATTGTCGACGACGACGTAGCCGTGCGCACCTCGCTGGGGCTGTTGCTCAAGCAGGCCGGTTACGCCACCAAGGCCGTGGCCACCCCCGACGAGGCCCTGCGCGTGGTGCGCGAGGCCGCGCCGCAGCTGGTGCTCATGGACATGAACTACTCCCTGGCCACCACCGGCGAAGACGGCCTGCGCCTGCTCGGGCAGGTAAAGGCGCTGGCCCCGCAGCTGCCCGTCATCCTCATCACCGGCTGGGGCTCCATCAGCCTGGCCGTGGAAGGTATGAAGGCCGGCGCGGCCGAGTTCGTGACCAAGCCCTGGAACAACGACGCGCTGCTGCAAACCATCCGGACCAGCATCAGCCTGGCCGAAAACGCGGCCGCCGCGCCGCCGGATGAGGTCAGCCCGACCCGCCGGCAGCTGGACCGGCAGTACAACTTCACGAACATCGTGGGGCAGGACGCGCAGCTGCTGCACGTGCTGCGCAGCGTGGGCCAGGTAGCCGCCACCGACGCTTCGGTGCTCATCGAAGGCGAGTCGGGCACGGGCAAGGAGCTCATTGCCGAAGCCATTCACCTGAACTCGAACCGGCGGAATAAGCCCTTCGTGAAGGTAAACCTGGGCGGGATTTCGGCGTCCCTGTTCGAGAGCGAAATGTTCGGGCACCGCCGCGGGGCCTTCACCGACGCCAAGGCCGACCGGCAGGGCCGCTTCGAGCTGGCCAACGGCGGCACCATCTTCCTCGACGAAATCGGGGAGCTGGACCTGGGCAGCCAAGTGAAGCTGCTGCGCGTGCTGCAGGACCGCACCTACGAGGTGCTCGGCGACTCGCGCAGCCGCTCCCTCGACATCCGCGTGATCTGCGCCACCAACCGCGACCTGGCCCAGGAAGTGCGCGAGGGCCGCTTCCGCGAAGACCTGTTCTACCGCATCAACCTCATCACGGTGCGTCTGCCCGCCCTGCGCGAGCGGCCCGACGACATTCCGCTGCTGGCCCAGCACTTCGTGCAGAACCTGCGCAGCAGCTACCACCGCCCGGCCCTGAAGGTGAACACCCGCGCCCTGCACTGGCTGCGCGAACAGCCGCTGCCCGGCAACATCCGCGAGCTGAAAAACCTGGTGGAGCGCGCCGTGCTCGTGAGCGGCAAAGACGAGCTCGGGCCCGAGGAGTTTCAGGCCCAGGCCCAGCGCGCCCCGGTGAAAGCCGTGGAGCCCGGCGCCCTGCCCGAGGTAGGCGTGATGACGCTGGACGAGCTGGAGGCCCAGATGATCCGCAAAACCGTGGATTTTTACGCCGGCAACCTCTCGCGCGTGGCCAAGGCCCTGGGGCTGAGCCGCGGCGCGTTGTACCGCCGGCTGGAGAAGTTTAACATCCCGTACGACGCCGCGCAGCCCTAGCGTCGGCCAGAGAGCTTTCAGAACAGTCATGCTGACGAGCTTTTTTGTAGACCAACTCCCCGCATGACCCTTCGCACCAAGTACATCCTGTTCGTCGTCTTCATTCACGCGGCCATTGCCGGGCTGGCCCTGCAGTTTCGCGCGTCGAACATGTGGCTGTTTGGGGCGACGGAGCTCCTGCTCATCGTCACGGCCGTCATCAGCGTGCAGCTGTACCGGGGCTTCGTGCGGCCCATCAACCTGATTGCGGCCGGCACCGAGGCCATCCGCGACCGGGACTTCACCATGAAGTTTCTGCCGGTGGGCCAGACGGAGATGGACCAGCTCATCGACACCTACAACACGATGATCGACGAGCTGCGGCAGGAGCGGGTAACCCAGCACGAGAAAAGCTTCTTGCTGGAGCGCCTGATCGACGCCTCGCCGGCCGGCATTCTGCTGCTCGATTTCGAGGGCCGCATTCAGGGCGTGAACCCGGCGGCGGCCCGCTGCCTGCAGCAGCCCGCCCAGCAGCTGGCCGGGCTGCGGCCGGCCGCGCTGCCCGGCGAGTGGGGGCGCGTGCTGGGGCAGCTGGAAGCGGGCCAGCCGCAGGTGGTGCAGCTCTCGGGCCTGCAGACCTACCGCGCCAGCACCTCCAGCTTTCTGGACCGCGGCTTTCCGCGCCATTTTATTCTGCTGGAGGAGCTCACCCAGGAGCTGATCCGGCAGGAAAAGCAGGCCTACGAAAAGCTGATCCGGATGATGTCGCACGAAATCAACAATTCCATCGGCGCCGTCAACTCCATTCTGCAGTCGTTTCGCTACTACGCCGGGCAGCTGGCCGAGGACGACCGCGCCGATTTTACCGAGGCCCTCGACGTGTCGGTGCAGCGCAACACGCACCTGGCCAACTTCATTGCTGGCTTTGCCAACCTGGTGCGCCTGCCCCCCCCGCAGCCGCGCCCCACCGACGTGCACGAGCAGCTCAAGGCCATCTGCCGGCTGCTGCAGGTGCAAAGCGAGAAGCGCCGCATCCGCTGGCACTGGCAGCTGGCCGAGGGGCCGCTGTTCGTCCGCCTCGACGCGCAGCAGATGGAGCAGGCCCTGCTCAACATCTGCAAAAATGCCCTCGAAGCCATTGACCACGACGGCAACGTGTGGGTGCGTACCACCGCCGAGCCGCCCACGGTGACCATCGAAAACGACGGCCCCGGCATTGCGCCCGAGGTGCAGCCGCAGCTGTTCACGCCCTTCTTCAGCACCAAGCGCGACGGGCAGGGCATCGGCCTGACGATGATCCGCGACATCCTGCTGCAGCACGGCTTCGCCTTCCGCCTGGCCACCAACCCCGACACGGGCCGCACGGCCTTCCACATCGAGCTGAAAGGGGCATAACCCTGTTTCGTGCCACGCACGAGGCCGCCCGCGCAACGTGCAAGCCCCGTGCCCACAGAAACGCCCCGGTCGGAGCCACTACGGTTCCGGCCGGGGCGTTTGGCGGTACAGCCGCGACGGGTGCTCAGGGCTGCGACAGCACGGCGTCCAGCACGTGGACCGTGCCGTTGCTGGCCTCGTGGTTGGTGGAAGACAGGTAGGCGCGCTTGCCGCGGTCGTCTTCCAGCTGCACGCGGCCGCCCACGCGGCGCACTTTCAGGGTGGTGCCGGCCAGCGTGGTCAGCACCCGGCCATCGGTCAGCTCGTGCTCCTTGAGGTCGGCCGACACGATGTGGGCGTGCAGCAGGGCCTGCAGGCGCGCGCGGTTGCGGGAATTCCAGAGGTCGGCGAGCAGGTCGGGCGGCAGTTTGGCAAAGGCGTCGTCAGTGGGTGCAAACACGGTATAAGGCCCCGGGTTCTGCAGCCGGATGACCAGCACGGCCCGCTCGGCCGACTGCACAAACGTCTCGAAAGTGCCCAGGTCGTGCAGGTTGCGGATCAAGCTCACCGACGCGGAGAACTGAATGGGAGCCAGCACCAGCGGGGCCGGGGCGGGGGTGGGCCGGGTTGCTTTCTGACCCCGGGAAGCAGGGCCCGTTGCCTGAATGCTGGCGGTGGGTTTGCCCAGGGGGGCTTGTTGGGCCAGAGCGGCCCCTGCCGAAGCGGCAACAAGGCAGGTCAGCAGGATGTGCTTGAACATGATGGGGTAGGGGAAGAGCTAAGTAGTGAGACAATAGCGGCCGCCGTTGGCCGGTCGGGCTACCAGCGGCACGTGGCCCCGTCGGGCCCGGCTGGTAGCAGAGGGAGTAGCTACAGCACAAAGGTATTGTGGTATTATTCTGATTGCCAGTGTGCTTTATCGCATATAGATGTGCCGGCCGCCTCGCATGAGGATGTGATATCTGCATGCAACCAATGGCGCGGCAGCCACCACCACGGCGTGGCTCAGCGGGGCTTGGCCAACCAGGAAGATGCGGCCGGCAACCGGGGCCGGCCGCGCCACAAACGCCCTGGGATGCGCAAGGAGCGGGTTTCGGGCCCCCGAAGCCCGGTAAAGTGCAGTGACACATGGATTATATGCCTAACTGGTGTACATTCGCGCGGCCTAATCATTTGCTATGAAACACTCTTACACGCTAGTAACCCTCGGTTTGCTGGGCTTCGCGGCTTCGGCTTCGGGCCAGGCCCTAACCAACAACGGGGCGCAGCTGACCGTGACCAATGGCGCCGTGCTGTACATCAACGGTGGCTTTGAGAACAAATCAGGCAGCACCCTGCTGAACAACGGTACCGTGGAGGTAACCGGCGACGTGACCAACGCCGGCACGGTGGATGCCAGCGGGACGGGCACGCTGAGCCTGACCGGCTCCGCCAACCAGGTGCTGTCGGCTGGCGGCGCTTCCTTTGCCAACGTGCTGGTGAACAAGCCGGTGGCCGGTAGCGAAGTGACCGTGCCCACCAACGTGACCGTAACCGGCCAGCTCACGCTGACGGCCGGCAGCGTCCGCACCGCGGCCACAACGGCTCGGGTCATTCTGCCGGTGGGCGCGACGCTGAGCGGCGAAACCGCGGGCCGGTACGTGAAGGGCAACCTGCAGATGCAGCGCACGGGCGTCAACGGCAACACCGCCGTGACTTTCCCCGACGGGACGCAGCTCGCGCCCGGCACCAACAACCTGGGTACCGTCACCATCACGCGCACGGCGGGCCTGAACACGGCTGGCGTGAGCTACGGCACCAACGATTACGGCAACAAGGGCATCGACCGGATCTGGCAGGTGGTGGCTTCCGGCGCGCAGCCCACAGCCAGCAAGCCCGTCACCCTGACCCTGAGCTGGCCGGCCGACGACGACAATGGCAACACCAACCTGACGCAGTCGCGCGTGTGGCGCAGCGCGGCCATCACCGGCCCCTGGGTGACGCAGCAAGCCCCCGTCGACGCCAGCAGCCGCAGCATCAGCAGCCCCGCCGACGCGCTGGGCTTCTTCTCCGTCTCGAACATTTCCAACCCGCTGCCCGTGACGCTGCTGAGCTTCACAGCCGAGCGCCGCGGCGCCGACGCGTGGCTGCGCTGGGCCACGGCCCAGGAAAAAGACAACGCCCGCTTCGAGGTGGAGGTCAGCCTCGACGGCCAGCAATTCCGCCGCCTGGGCGCCGTAAACGGCCAGGGCACCACCACCCAGCGCCACGACTACGAGTACCTCGACGCGCGGATTGCCCGCTACGCCACCGGCCTGGTTTATTACCGCCTGCGCCAGGTGGATACCGATGGCAAAGCCACCCTGTCGGAGGTGCGAACGGTGAGCATCGAAGCCGCCGGGTTTGCGGCGCAGGCCGCGCCGAACCCCTTCGGCGCCGGGGGCCTGAAGGTGCAGGTCAATACCAAAACGGCGGGCGCGGTTAGCTTCGACCTGCACGACGCGGTGGGCCGGGCGCTGCTCACGCACCAGGCCGACGTGCCCGCGGGCGGGGCGGCCGTGGCGCTGGCAGGCGCCGGCCGCCTGCCGGTGGGCGTGTACTTCCTGACGGTACGCCAGGGCCAGCAACTCACCACCCTGAAAGTAGTGCGCGAGTAAGCAGTGCCAGCCACACCGAAGTTTCCCAAACCGCCCGGCCCACCGCCGGGCGGTTTTTGTTTGGGGCCAGGGCTACCGTTCGAATCGTATCTTAGGCCGTTGCTGACTTACACTTATCCACACTGCTGATGCTATCCGCCGAGTCTCCGTCTGCCGCTGCCCTGCCCAAAGCCCGCAAGCGCGACCGGGTGAAAGAAGCCTTTTTCATGACCCAAAACGTGGTGCGGGGCAACCTGATCCACAATACCGGCGGCGCGCTGCACGTGATGCGGCTGCTCTCCATTCACCGCATGCCCGCCGGGCTGCTGACGCCCGAGCACCCGTGGGTAACCGGGCTGCTGCCCGGCACGGCGGAGCCGGTGTGGAGCCGCAACGTAGCGTTTCGCACCCCGGTGGGCCAGGAGTGGGCCCGGGAAGGCTACCAGCCCGAGCCCGACGAGGCCATTCTGGGCAAGGTTGGCCGCTTTCTGGCCGCGATGGTGCGCAAGTCGGTGCCGACGCCGGAGCTGGTGCACGGCCCGCAGCGGCGCATGCCCCACGCCATCAACTACCTGCACGGGGCGGTGCACTACAACGGGCTGGTGCTGCTCTTCAACACCTTCGCCGAAGCCATGCACTACCTGGCCGATCCGCGCTTTCGGCAGGAGCTGCGCCGCATGATCCGGGCCGAGCGCCGCGAGGTGACGCTGGTGTTTCGGGAACGAAACTATGACCCGGCCGAATTCGCGTATTTCTCGGCCTTTGTGATGTCGCACCTGCCGTGGTTTGCCAACGTGAACGGGGCCGGTCGCAAAGTCATGTGGGGCAACCCCGCGCCGTATCCGGCCTCCAACATCATCAACGGCGCCTGGGTGGCCGACATCAGCCGCCTGCGCCACGGCGACACCGCGGGCATCGTGCGCCCGCCGCTGGAGCCGGGCCGCTACTTCCAGGGCGAGTACGGGGTGCCCACGCGCGGCTTTCACTCGCTGGAGCGCCTGCACGCTTACCTGATCAACAACTGGGTGCGCCGCCGCGGCTTCCGGGGCGGCCTGTTCTTCGTCGACCGCCGCCGCATCGAGCCCGAACGCTACCAGCAGTACCAGGCCAGCGGCGGGGCCGAGTGGGCCGGCAACCTGCCGCTGCCCAATCCGCTGCGCCGGCGCTGGCCCCGCCGCAGCCGCCGCAGCGAGGCGTAACCCGCGCGGCTCTAGCAACGGCGAGCGGGCAGGTGCAGACTATCAGGCAGGCACATGCTCACCGCGCCGACACGGCTTGGAGCGCAGCGGCCGGGCGGGTTAGATCTTGTCCTGCCGGATCAGGGCCCGGTACACGGCGCGCAGGTGCGGCTGCGGCACGCCGAGGCGGTACAGCAGGCAGATGAGGGCGAAAGTGCCTTGCAGGCGGAAGATGCCGTTTTCGAGGTACTTGCGGGCCGAGGTAACCACTGTTTCGGGCAGCACCGCAAACGGCCCGCAGCGCCGCAGCCGCCGCGTGATTTCCTGGTCTTCGAGCACGATCATGTCGGTGCGGAAGCCGCCGGCCCGCTCGAACACCTCGCGCCGCACAAACAGGCTCTGGTCGCCGAAGCGCACGGCCTCGGCTTCGAAGCGCGTAAACCACGCGCTCAGCCGCAAAAACCAGTGCGGGTAATCGAAGCGCAGCCGGAAGCAGCCGCTGCCGTAGCCCGCGTGCACGGCCCGCTGGATGGCGGGCAGAAAGTCGGCGGGCGGAAAAGTATCGGCGTGCAGAAAGTACAGCAGCCCGGCCGTGGCGTGGGCGGCGGCGTGGTTCATTTGCGGCGCCCGGCCGCGCACCGGGCAGCGCAGCACCCGCGCCCCGGCCGCCGTGGCCACGGCGGCCGTGTCGTCGGTGCTTTGTCCATCGGCCACGATGATTTCCACCGCCGCGCCGACCCCTTGGGCCGCCCCGTGCAGGTAGCTGACCAGGGCGCCGATGCCGGCGGCTTCGTTGTAAGCCGGAATGATGATGCTGACGGAGGGGGAAGACATAGCGGGTAGCAGTGCGGGCGCGGCACGCCTTCAAGTACGCAAAAGTGCGGCGCCGGGAAACACAAAACCCGACCAGCCGCCGCCAGTCGGGTTTTGGAGGTAGGGAAGAAGCCAGGGCCGGGCCCACGGCTGGCCGCCGCTACCAGATGCGCACCTGCGCCGAGTCGGGGCGCCAGAGCTTCTGGCCGGGCTTCACCTGGAAGGCCTCGTAGAAGGCGGGCACGTCGGCCATGGGGCCGTTCACGCGGTATTTGGCCGGGGAGTGCACGTCGGTCATGATGCGCTGGGCCAGCTGCTCGTCGCGCTGGTGGCTCTGCCAGCCCAGGGCGTAGCCGAGGAAGTAGCGCTGCTGGGGCGTGAGGCCGCCGATTTTTTCGCCTTTCTTGAACTGCTCCGTCTTTTTGAAGGCATCGTAGGCAATGACGATGCCGCCCAGGTCGGCAATGTTTTCGCCGGCCGTGGCCTTGCCGTTGATGTGCAGCGAGTCGAGCACAGTGTAGCCGTTGAACTGGCGCACGATCTGGCCCACGCGCTGCTGGAAGGCGGCGCGGTCTTCCTTGGTCCACCAGTTGCGCAGGTTGCCCTTCTCGTCGAACTGGCTGCCCTCGTCGTCGAAGCCGTGCGTGAGCTCGTGGCCGATGGTGCTGGCCCCGGCGTAGCCGTAGATGGTCGCGTCGTCGGCGTCTTCATCCTTGAGCCCGGGAATGGCGAAGATGGCCGCCGGCAGCACGATTTCGTTGTTCGAGGGATTGTAGTACGCGTTGTAGGTCTGCGGCGTCATGTCCCACTCGGTGCGGTCCACGGGTTTGCCCAGCTTGGCGATGTTGTAGCGGTACTTCCACTGGTTGGCGCGCATCACGTTCTGCGCGTACGAGTCGCGCTGGATCTGCAGGGCCGAGTAATCCTTCCACTTGTCGGGGTAGCCGACTTTCTTGGTGATGCTGGCCAGCTTCACCAGGGCTTTCTGCTTGGTGGCCTCGCTCATCCAGTCGAGCTGCTGAATATGCTCGCGGAAGGCGGCCACCACGTTTTCGGTAATCTTCTCGTAGCGCTGCTTGGTGGCCGGCGTGAAGTATTCCTTCACGAATAGCTGCCCCAGGGCCTCGCCCATGGCCGATTCCTCGGCGTCGAGCACGCGCTTCCAGCGGGGGCGCTGCTGCTTGCTGCCCTGCAGAATGGTGCCGTAGAAGCGAAAGTTTTCCTGGTCGAAGTCGTGGCTGAGGGTGGGGGCGTAGGCGTGTACCAGCTGCCATTGCAGGTATGCGCGCCAGTCTTCGGCCGGGGCCGACTGCAGCAGCTGGCCCACCGTGCGGTAAAACTCCGGCTGGCCCACGATGACCGTATCCACCTTGCCGAGCTCCATCTGGCCGAGCCAAGGGCGCCAGTCGAGGCCCGGCGTGAGCTGGGGCAGCTCGGCCACGGCCATCTTGTTGTAGTTGCGGTACGGGTCGCGCAGGTCTTCGAGCTTGCGCGAGGCGGCGGCCAGCTTGGTTTCCAGCGCCACCACGCGGCCGCTGTTCTGCTGGGCCCGCACCGAATCCTGCCCCAGCAGCTGAAACACGCGCTGCACGTGGCGGCCGTAGGCGCGGCGGATGCCCGCGGTGCGCGCGTCTTTGTTGAAGTAGTAGTCGCGGTTGGGCAGGCCCAGGCCGCTCTGGTAGAGGTGCAGGGCCATCTTCTCGCTGTTCTTGGCGTCTTGCGCCACGTACAGGCCGATCAGCGCATCCACGCCCAGCGGCTGCAGGCGCGCCACCACGGCCGGTACGTCGGCGCCCGAACGAATGGCGTTGATGCGGTCCAGCTCAGCCTTGAGCGGGGCCACGCCCTGCCGGTCGATGGTGGCCGAATCCATGCCCATGGCCCAGAAGTCGCCGATTTTCTGCTGGGCGCTGCCGCTGGCGGCCCTGGCCTGGGCGGCTTCTTCGCTCAAGGCGCGCAGGCGGGCGTACACCTCGTTCTGCACCTCCTTGCCGATGCCCCAGTTGCTTTCGGAGGCCGGAATGGGGTGGTTTTTCAGCCAGGTGCCGTTGGCGTACTGGAAGAAGTCGTCGCCGGGGCGGGCGGTGGTGTCGAGGTTGGCCTGCAGCACATCGGGTTGGGCCTGGGAGGAGCCGCCGGACTGGCAGCCCGTCAGCAGGGCGGCCCCCAACAGGGGCGCGGCCAGCAGCCAGCGGCCGTTGGCAAAGAAGTGGGGCATGGTGAGGAGTAGGGAGAAGTGAAACGTGAAAGTAACAGACGCCTCCAGTCCCTGCCAAGCTGCAACGCCGCCCGCCAGATAGCGCCACGGGCGGATCACCTACCGCGCGGCGGCTGCAGTTCGCCGGCTCGTTCGGGAGGCCTGCGGCTACGGGCGTCGGCCGCTTACGCCAGGCTGCCGTCGCGCTGGGAGGAGCCGCGCACCAGCAGCTCGGGCTGCAGCACGATCTGGCGCGGGGCCAGCTTGCGGGGCTGCTCGGCCACCATGTCGAGCAGCAGGCGCACGGCGGTGCGGCCCATTTCCTCGCAACGCTGGTCCACAGTGGTCAGGTGGGGGTCGGTGAGCAGCGTAAACAGCTCGTTGCTGAAGCCGGCCAGCGCCACGTCCTGCGGAATGCGCAGGCCCCGGTCGCGCAGTACCTGCATGGCGCCGGCCAGGGCCAGGTCGTTGGCCGAAAACACGGCGTCGAGCTCGGCGTTGCGCTCGAGCAGGATTTCCATGGCCTGCAAGCCCTCGGGCAGCGTCAGGTCGCAGAAATGCACCAGGCTCTCGTCGTAGGGCAGGTCGTGGGCGCGCAGCGCGTCGGCGTAAGCCCGGTAGCGGTTTTTGCAGATGTTCAGGTGCTGCGGCCCGCCGATGTGGGCAATGCGCCGGCAACCCTGCCCGATCAGGTGCTCCATGGCCTGGTACGCGCCCTGGTAGTCGTCGAGCACCACCGCACTCACGTCCGGCGACTCCAGAATGCGGTCGAAGAACACCAGCGGCAGGTCGCGTTTGCGCACGTCCTCGAAGTGGCGTACGTCCTTGGTCGTGAGCGACAACGATACGAGGATACCCTCCACCTGGGCGTTGAGCAGCGTATCGAGGTTTTTCTTCTCGTGGGCCGCGTTTTCGTTCGACTGGCAGATCATCACGTTGAAGCCGGCCTGGTTGGCCCCGTTCTCGATGCCCTTGAGCACCAGCGCGAAAAAATGGCCGTCGATGTGCGGCACGATGACGCCGAGCGTGTTGCTGCGGCCCTTGCGCAGCGCGGCGGCCAAGTGGTTGGGCTGGTAGTTCAGCTGCCGGGCCAGCTCCCACACCCGGCGCTTGGTGGCGTCGCTGATGCTGGCGTGGTCACTGAGCGCCCGTGAAATGGTCGAGACGGACAGGTTGAGCTGAGCTGCCAGATCCGAGATGGAAGCGCGATGCATGGATACGGAAGCGGAATAGAGGGATGAGGAGGCAAGTTCGGACAAATCAGCGGAGCGGCGCACAGCCCGTCCGCGGCTCGTGCTGCTAGGGAGAACCGGGCGCTTCGCTTTCGGGTTCAGCGGCGCCAGCTTTGTGCAACCGTTTGCATTGCGCGTAAGCCTGTTAGGGCCCGCGGCTGGCGCATGGGGCCCGAGTGGTCAGTGACACAACGCGTAAGCAAGTCGTCAAAAAAAATGGCCAGTCCGGCAACGCCGCAGCTAAACCCCTGACAAATGCTGCTGTAGCGGTTCTGGGTACCTGCCAGCCTTGGCTGCCGGGCCTGACCCTGGAAATGCACGTGCTGGCGCCACGGGCGTCGGTCGGCATCGGCACCCGCCGAACAGCAGAAAATGCCGCCGAAATTATGCAAACGTTTGCGTAATTCTAAAGGCCTGTTTACATTCGGCCCGTCATTGCTTGGGGTCGAGGGCAATAGCTCGTCAGCGTCGGCTGGCAGCCGGTAGCGTCCGTAGGGGGCGCGGCCGCGAGTCGGCTCCAGGCATAGGCTTCTCCCGATAAAATCAACTCCCAATGGGTCGTCAGCGCCACTCCTTGCAGTTAACCCGGAAGCAACAGGCTTACCTCACCGACTTCATCCATTCCGATACGATTTCGCGGCAACAACGCAACCGCGCGCAGGTGCTGCAGCATTGGCTGGCCGACGTAGCCGCGCAGGAATCGGCCGAGCTGCTGGGCCTGAGCATCGACCGCGTGTACAGCATGCGCCGCGCCTTCGGCCAGCAAGGCTTTAGCGACTACCTGCACGCCGTGCCCCGCTGCGGCGCCCCCACCAAGCTGACGCCCAAGCTGGAAGCGCTGCTGCGCCGCCTCATGCGCGGCCCGGCCCCGGCCAACCACCGCCGCTGGACGCTGCCGCTGCTGGCGCAGCGCGTGGTGGAGCTGGGCTACACGGAGCGCATCTGCACCATCACGGTGCAAAAGGCCCTCAAGCAGATGAGCGCCACCACGCTGCGCAGCAATCATCTGAAAGCCGCCGAGGCGCCGTGCGCCCTTAAGCAGGCTTCCTAACCGCTGAGCTGCGGGCCAGGGGCACCCGCCACCGTTCGTGGCCGCTGAGTGAGGCCCGGCAAGCTGCATACCGGGTTTCTGGTTGATTGGTCTGAAAAAGTAAAAAAGCCTGTTTTCATCTGAAAACAGGCTTTTTTACGACCTGCAGCGCCGCATGCATACGGCCTCCTCCTGCTCCCCGTTGGCGCTTTGCCGGGCTGGCCAGCCATTCACCCCAGCCAGGCCCAGGCCGCGGCCACCAGCCCGCCGACAAGCGTCGTGAGGCCGTTGACCGCGTTATTCGACAGTACCTGCCGGCGCTCCAGCGTAGCACCCAGCACCGAGTCGGTGAGGTTGCCGGCAGTGGCGGCCAGCACCAGCCAGGCCGCTTCCCAGCGCCAGCCAAAGCCCAGGGCTGCCACACCGGCCACCAGGGCGCTGCCCGCTACGCCCAGCAGCGTGCCCGCCACGCTGACTACCCCGTTTTCGCCGCGCCGGTCTGGGCGCAGGGTCAACACGTGGTAATAGCGCCGGCCGTAGACGTTGCCCAACTCAGAGGAAAGGGTATCGGCCGTGGCGGCGGCGAGGCTGCCGGCCAGCGCGAGGTGAAAAACCGGCGCGTACGCCGGGAAGCACCAACTGCCAAGCCCCGCCAAGCCGGCCACGCCGGCGTTGGCCAGGGCCTGACCGGCGTGGCGGCGCCCTTTGTTTTCTTCGGCCAGTCCAAGGCGTTGTTTCTCGGCCAGATTCCAGGCCGAAGCGGCGGTGCCAAGCCCAAAAAACAGGGCGAGCAGACCCACGCCGGTGAGGCCGCCACCCAGAAACAGGAGCAGCCCCAGCAGCCCACCGGTTAGCGCGGCTGGGCGGGTCAGCTTGTTGGCGCGCACGCTGTACACCATGCCGGCCCCCAATAGGAGCACTACCGCTCCAAGTTGTATGTCCGCCGTGGCGCGGGCTGCTACGATATCCATGCTGCAACTTGGCGAAAGGCTCACGCTGCTGCAAGAACGAAGCTGGAGGACAACCAGACTACTTGCCTTCTCATACGTGGGCTGAGGAAGAGCATCCCCGACGCTGGGCTGTACGGCGGTGCCTTATCGTTGCGGCGGGCTCTGCACACATCGCGCCCTTGCTTAGTTACGCGCATTAGCCGGGATGTGCCGCTGCGGGGTGGCATCCATGGCAGCGTGCTGGCGGAAGACCCACAGCTGCACTGCGCCATAGAAGCTAGCAGTGTAGTAGGACTAATCCTATGAGGTGATGCTCTTTTGCCCGAGCTTCGGAAACGATACCGGAATTGGCCTTTCATCCTTGGCACGGGTCAACGGAAATATTTCAAAAGCCGGGGATACCTCAAAAAGGGGACATTTTCATCACTTGCTGTTGCGCCTGTAACTGATCAGGTGAGAAAAGTAGGGGTGTGAAAAGAGCTAGCACAAGCGTATAAGCAGGGGTAGCTAGTGTCACGGATTATATATCGGTATCGTTTCCAAATGGTATTTATTTGTCGGTTGACCCTACCTTTCCAATCTGATTACTACCGAAGCCTTGCCGGCGGACTCTTGCGGCCTATGCTCATGCACCTATTGACCCGAACGCTTGCTGGCCCTGGGGCCCTGCGCACCTCGCTTCTTCGGCACGGCCACGTTGCGGCCGTAGCCTTGGCCTTATCGGCCGCGTTGGCCCCGGTAGCAGTGGCTCAGTCGCCGGTACTATCCAGGGTATGGGTGCCGGACCTAGGCAACGGCACCTATAAGAACCCGGTCCTTTACGCCGATTACTCCGACCCCGACGTCATCCGCGTCGGCGACGACTTTTACCTGACTTCCTCCAGCTTCAACGCGGTGCCGGGGCTGCAGATCCTGCATTCCAAGGACCTGGTAAACTGGTCGCTCATCGGGGCGGCGTTTCAGGAGCAGCTGCCCAAAGCCCGTTACGCGCTGCCGCAGCACGGCAACGGCGTCTGGGCTCCGGCCATCCGCTACCACCAGAAGGAGTTTTACATCTACTACCCCGACCCCGACCTGGGCATTTTCGTCACCAAGGCGAAGAACCCGGCCGGACCGTGGTCGACGCCGGTGTGCATCAAGGAGGCCAAGGGCTGGATCGACCCCTGCCCGCTCTGGGACGAGGACGGCCGAGCCTACCTCGTGCACGGCTTCGCCGGCTCGCGGGCGGGCATCAAGACCATCCTGGCCGTGTCGCCGATGGCCGCGGATGGCCTTAGCCTGACCGGACCCGACGCGCTGGTCTTCGACGGCCACCAGGGCCACCCCACGCTCGAAGGGCCGAAGTTCTACAAGCGTAACGGCTACTACTACATCTTCGCGCCGGCCGGGGGGGTGCCCACGGGCTGGCAGCTGGTGCTGCGCTCCAAAAACGTATATGGCCCCTACGAGGAGCGCATCGTGATGGACCAGGGCAAAACGCCGATTAACGGCCCGCACCAGGGGGCCTGGGTAGATACCAACACCGGCGAAGACTGGTTTCTGCACTTTCAGGACCAGTACGCCTACGGCCGGGTGGTGCACCTGCAGCCCATGACGTGGAAAAACAACTGGCCCGTCATTGGCGAAGACCCCGACGGCGACGGCAAGGGCCAGCCGGTACTCACCCACCGCAAGCCCCGCATCAAGGGCAAGGCCCAGCCGCTGGCCACGCCGCCGACTTCCGACGAATTCAGCGCCAACCAGCTGGGCCTGCAGTGGCAGTGGCACGCCAACCCGCAGGATTACTGGGCCTTCCTGAACGGTCCCCAGGGCTACCTGCGCCTCTACGCCATGCCGCTGGCCGAGGGCTACCAAAACCTGTGGCAGCAGCCCAACCTGCTGCTGCAGAAGCTGCCCGCCGAGACGTTCACCACCACCGCCAAACTGCGCTTCGACTCCCGCCTCGAAGGGGAAAAAGTAGGCCTGCTGATGATGGGCCTCGACTACAGCTACCTTTCCCTGACCAACCGGGGCGGCAAGCTGCTGCTGAGCCAGAGCACCTGCAAGGATGCCGACAAGGGGACGGCCGAAACCACCACGGCCCCGGTGGAAGTACCAGCGGCCCAGGCCAAGCAGCCCCTGTACCTGCGGGTGGCCGTGAAGCCGGGCGCCCTCTGCCAGTTCAGCTACAGCTTCGACGGGCAGAGCTTCCAGCCACTGGGCACGGAATTCAAGGCCCGGGAGGGCAAGTGGATAGGGGCCAAAGTCGGCCTGTTCTGCACCCGGCCCGGCAAGTTCAACGACAGCGGCAACGCCGACATCGACTGGTTCCGCATCGAGTAACCCCCAGGCAGACCCGCTTGGAGCCGGCCGTGAAGCAAACCAGCAAACCGACAACTGACAACCCGCAACTGACAACTTCCTTTTCTTATGAGCACTGCCCTCGCCCAACAGACGCTTTTCAGCGCGCTGCCGCCGATCAAATACGAAGGACCGGACACGGACAACCCGCTGGCGTTTCGCTGGTACGACGCCGGTCGCGTGGTGGCCGGCAAGCCCATGGCCGAGTGGCTGCGCTTCGCCGGCGCCTACTGGCACTCGTTTACCGGCTCGGGCGCCGACCCGTTCGGCGAGCCGACCCACCTGTTTCCCTGGGACCGGCTGGGAGACCCGATTGGGCGGGCGCAGGCCAAGATGGACGCCGCGTTTGAGTTTCTGACCAAGCTCGGGCTGCCCTACTACTGCTTCCACGACGTGGACGTGGTGGAATACACCGACGACGTGGCCGACAACGAGCGGCGCCTGCAGCAGCTGACCGAGCACGCGCGCCAGCACCAGCAGGCCACCGGCGTGAAGCTGCTCTGGGGCACGGCCAATCTCTTTTCGCACCGCCGCTACATGAACGGGGCGGCTACTAACCCCGATTTCCACGTGCTGGCCCACGGCGCGGCCCAGGTGAAGGCGGCTATCGACGCGACCATCGCGCTGGGCGGCGAAAACTACGTGTTCTGGGGCGGGCGTGAGGGCTACATGACGCTGCTGAACACCGACATGAAGCGCGAGCAGGAACACCTGGCCAAGTTTCTGCACACGGCCAAGGACTACGCCCGCAAGCAGGGCTTCACGGGCACCTTCCTGATCGAGCCCAAGCCCATGGAGCCCACCAAGCATCAGTACGACTACGACGCGGCCACCGTCATCGGCTTCCTGCGCCAGCACGATCTGCTCGGCGACTTCAAGCTCAACCTGGAAGTCAACCACGCCACGCTGGCCGGCCACAGCTTCGCGCACGAGCTGCAAGTGGCCGCCGACGCCGGCCTGCTCGGCTCCATCGACGCCAACCGCGGCGACTACCAGAACGGCTGGGACACCGACCAGTTCCCCACCAACGTCTACGAGCTGACGGAGGCCATGCTGGTGATACTGGAGGCCGGCGGGCTGCAGGGCGGCGGCATCAACTTCGACGCGAAAGTCCGCCGCAACTCCACCGACGTGGAGGACCTCTTCCACGCCCACATCGGCGGCATGGATGCCTTTGCCCGCGCCCTCCTCGTGGCCCACGACGTGCTGGAGAAATCCGACTACCGCCAGCTGCGCCGGCAGCGCTACGCCTCCTTCGACCAGGGCGCCGGCCGCGCCTTCGAGCAGGGGCAGCTCTCCTTGGAGCAGCTGCGCGACTACGCCGCCGAGCACGGCGAGCCGCAGGTGCGCAGCGGCCGCCAGGAGTACCTTGAAAACCTCCTCAACCGCTACCTGTAAGCGCCCCGTCGCAATCCTACAAGAAGCACCGGCCAACCACCGGTGCTTCTTGCTGTGTGCCTTCGCCACATCCACCCGTTGCCCTCCTCTGTATGCGCGTTTCTACCCTCACCTGCTGCCTTAGCCTGGCACCGTCCCCACGGCCTTCGGAAGCAGGTGGAAATACGCAGCCGATGGAGGAAAATAAAGCTCCTGGATGCGTGCAAGCCGAATTGGACACCTGCGGCAAAACTGCGTTGTAAAGCGCCCACGAACAAGCCCGGGCAACCATTCTAGGAAAGCTACGGATGGGGCAGGGAGCCGGGGTGCTCCGCGCCCCGCCACGGCCCTGCGTGCCCGAAAGATAACAGCGCTGAAAGCCCCGAAAACGCTGCCGCCGCGCCGGTGCCCCCGGCGGGGTACTGGCGCGGCGGCAGCCGGGGAGCCGATGGTGTGGCTACTTCAGAAGCTCAACTTGTGCGCGCACCACCTCACGAGCAATGGCCAGGTTGGTGTCGCGGGCGTTGACGGCCAGGTAGATGAATTTCTTGCCGCCGTCGATCAAGTTGATCAGGTGCAGCTGGTTGGTGAGCGAAATGAGAATGTCGTCGATCTGCTCGCCCTGCAGCTTCAGGGCGGCCATGGCCTTCTGCTTTTGCTTGACTACTTCGGTGTTGTAGGCAGCGGCCGTTTCTGGGTTTAGCGAGGGCGAGTTGGAATGCGAGGCCAACGTCATGCCTGAGGTGGTGTCGACGATGGCTACGGCCAGCAACTGCGGCAGGTCGGCGAGGATGTTTTGCACGGCTTGGCCGGCGGCGTTGGAGGCAGAGTATGCCATAGAGGGGTTGGGGGAGGAAGGTAATGAAGTAGGAGAGGGCGAAAGAAAGCGGGAGAGGGGGCTTGGGGAGCGGCGCCGGGGCTTGGGCATCAGAACAGGAACCACCGTTTGGTCTTACCAGCCGGGCGCTCGGCCGGGCGGGGCAGCAGGGTTACGTTTTCGGTACGCCCGCCGTACACGGCCACGTTCTCGTTTTGATAACCACCGTAGCCATAAGCCAGCGTGGTGGAGCGTCCCGCCGGTACGAGCAGCGCGTATTCGCCGTCGGCGTTGGTGCTCACGCCGCGGGTGCTGCCCTTCACGAGCACGGTGGCCCCGATCAGCGGCCGGCCGTTTTCATCCAGAATGCGGCCCCGCACGGTGCTCAGGCGGGTGACGCTGCTCTCGCCGGCGAAGGCTTCGGCAGAAACCTCGGCCGGGGCCATGGGCGAACCAGTGCCCGCCAGCACAGCCCCGCCTACCAGGGCCGCGCCCGCCACGAGCGCCCCTACCCGGTGGCGCAACCGCCGCGGTTCGGTACGGATGAGCTCAAATTGCCGCCGCACCCAGCCGACGGGGCGTACCCGTTCTCCTTGCTGCTGCAGCTCATAAAATCGGCGCAGCGTCTCGTCGGCGGAAGCGTTGCGCTTACGCAGGTAGGCATCGACGGCCCCCGTGTTGAGCTTGGATAAGTCGCCGCGCAAATACGCATCGCGGTAGACCGGAAGCAGGGCACCGGTCACGGGGTCGAAGGGAGAGGCAGTGAGCTTCATGGGCAAGTGCAGTTAGGTGGAATCGGAAGTGGCAAAAACGCCCGGGCTGCGGGAATTGGGCGCAGTCAGATGCCAGGGCTAGCGGCGGAGGTACGAGGCTACAGCAGGGCCTCCTGCTGCAGCACCGCGCGGGCCAGGGCCAGATTGGTGTCGTCGGTGCTCACGGCCACGTACAGAAAGCGGCTGCCATCGGCACTGACACGCAACAGATGTACCTGCTCGCGCAAGGACACGAGAATGTCCTCGATCCGCTCGTCGACCAGGCCTAGGGCCGCAATGGCTTGCTGCTTCTGCCGGATGACCTCGGCGTGGCAAGCTGCCGCCCGGTCGGGCCGAAGGCCGCAGCGGCCGAAGCTGGCCAGTGGGCGCCCACTGGGCAGGGCGACTACGGCAGCGGCCAGCAATTCGGGTATCTCGTTCTGCACCCGCGACAGGCACGCGGCGGCCCGCTGCTGGCCTTCATCAACCCGGGTGGAGCTCAAGCGCGACAAAATGCGAGCGGGGTTCAGTAAGGATAGTACCATGGGGCGTGGAATCAGCAAAGGGTAGGTGCGGTACGTCAAATATTACTGTTTTGTTTGATTTTTATGGTGTAAACTTTAAACAAAATTATTGTCATTTATTACTTTAGTAGTACTGCAGCCATGGGCAAAGCGTCGTAGTTCCTCTAACCGGCATAGTTTGCCCGTAGTTGTCAAAAACCACCTACCTTGAGGTTAGTATGCCTACTTCCTGTACCCCCATCACGCCCCGATGCCCGGTTCGCACCGCTCTTGACCTGCTCGGCGGTAAGTGGCGCTTATTGCTGCTGCAACAAATTTCTCTGGGGCAGAACCGCTACGGACAGCTCAAACAGGCGCTACCCGACATCAGCGAAAAAGTGCTGGCCCAAGAGCTGCGCAACCTAATCGAGGCGGAGTTGGTGGCCCGGCAGGAATCCGGCGAGGGGCCCGCGCGGGTGCAGTACGCCTTGACCGCGCAAGGCGAACAAGCATTACCAGTGCTGGCCGCCTTGCTGCAATTTGGGCTGGGCTATACCGTTGGCTAACAGGCACCGCCGCCCCAGGCCGGTTCAGAAACCGGTCTTTCCCGAGCTTGGCAGCATCAACTTCCCCGGCTTTTGCGTGCGCAGGAAAGCGGATACCCGTTGTTTACCTGACGGCGTGGAGTTGGACCAATGGCTCGCCGCTTCTGCACTCCCCATCCATCCGAGCCGTTGCATCGGCGAGGCCAATCCAAAAAATCAAAACCGCGTTTGCATGCTGCAAACGCGGTTTTAAGTAGCCGCGACGGAACTTTAACCCTCCATTTAAGGAGAACTAAAGCTTCCTGAAAAATGCCTCTAAATAGGCTGGAAAGGGCTTTTTGAAAATTGGGGTATCGGGAACAATCGGACTTATACGGGCTTAATCGGAAATTTTGTCCCCCAAAGTGTCCCCCAAATTCGGGTTCGGGGGACAGACTTTTTATCTTTCGTACGGCAACTACTTACCCGTACAAATGATAACTGTTTCCTTTCTGCTGAGGGAGCCTAGCAGCTCTCAGCCGACCCCGATTTTTGCGTTTGTGTCCTTCAATGGCCGGCGCGTGAAAGTACCCACCGGCCTAAAGGTGCTGCCCCGGCAGTGGGTAGTCGACAACCAGCGGGGCCAAACCAAGGGGCGCAACAACCCCAACGGCCCGCTGAACGACCGGCTGGACGATATAGAAACCGCGCTGACCAACTGCTACACTGCAGCTGTAGCTGCTGGCAACCTGCCCAGCCCCGAAGAACTACGCGCCGCCGTGGTGCTGACGGAAGCGGCGCCCGTTCCGGTGGCCCGTGCCTTTTGGGACTACTACGAGGAATGGGTAAGCATTACCCGTGCTGCCGGGCAGGTGCGTACGGCTCAGACCTACGCCACCGCCGCCCGGCACCTGCGGGAGTTCGGGCAGGCCAGCGGCACCGCCGTAGATTTTGACCTGATTACGCCTGCCTGGGGAGACAAATTCACCGCGTACCTGCTGCATACCGCCCGGCAAACGGACAACACCATACAGAAGCACATTACCCGGCTTAAAAGCTTTATGAAGTGGGCTGCCGAACGGGGCTACCACGATACCACTGGCTACGCCCGCCTCAGTTGGAAGCGGCAGGAACCGGATATAATGACGCTCACGGCCGAGGAAGTAGCGGCGCTGGAAGCCCTTGAACTGCCTGCCGCCGGCTACCTCGACAACGCCCGCTCCCTGTTTCTACTGAGCTGTTATACCGGCCTTCGGTATTCCGATCTGGTGAGCATCCGGCCGGAGCACCTACGTGGCCAAACGTTGCGGCTGACTACGCAGAAAACCCGCGAAACCGTTACGATACCCCTGCAGGCCCGCGCCCTGCCGATTGTACGCCGGATGGTAGAAGGGCAAATCCGGGCCGTATCCAACCAGAAGCTTAATGACTACCTAAAGGAACTGGGCGAACGGGCCGGCATTACAGAGCCCATTGAAGTAATCCGCTACCGCGGCGGCAAGCGGGAAAGCACCACGCTCCCGAAGTGGCAAAAGCTGGGCTGCCACACCGGCCGCCGCACCTTTGTAACGCTCAGTTTGGAGCGGGGCCTACGCCCGGAACTTGTAATGAAGATTACTGGGCATCGGGATTGGAAGTCCTTTAAAAGGTATGTAAATATCACCGAGCAAGCTGTAGAGCGGGAGTTTGCCCGTGTCTACGAAATGCCTTCAGCGCTACGTGTAGCACAGTAATTTCAATAAGCAATAATCAGTAACAAAAAATGGGATTCGAAGTGAAAGGCTCGGCGGACTCGTTGCCAAACTTAAAACATGCTGACAATGTGAAGTCGCCTCGGCTCTGGAATCAAGCGCCTCAGCCCGGCAGTAAGCATAACGACCTGTCTAACAAGCGCCCCGCCATACATCGTTATTCTACCAAAGACGATATTATAGAAGTGCTAATTGATGTGAGCCGTAAGGGAGGCGTTTCTTTTATAGAATTTTCTACTAATGCAGAAAGGTGGATAATCAATCAGGTGCGCACTGCTAATTCCTCTAAAAGATCTATTTACATAAAGACTCATAAGGACTATTTAAACTTTAAAGCTTCGTACATAAGGAAAAGGTATGCATCTACTAAAATTTCTGATAGCATTGCAAATATTTTCACTGTTATAATCTTATGTGAAGTGCCGCCTTTAAAAATAGAGTCTACTCTTAATGCTATTTGGTTTAATGCATATGAAAAAGATCCTGAATATGGACTTTTAGTATTAAACGCTATACTAAGCGCTGTTAAGGTGTATGACATAAGTCAAGAAATTGCTGAATTCATCACAGAATGGGTAAAGGCTTCAATGGCTAATGTTACATCTGTAAACATTTCTAGCGGGGCTGCGGACCAAGCTGTTTCCTTTGATGATATCATAATTCCAGGGTCACTTAGCGTAAGTGATATACGAAGCTTCTTGAGTTCAAAAAACCTTATTAATGCGAAAAATGGAAATGCTATTGAGTTTAAGAGAGGAAAAGGACAAGGACGGAAAAGCGCATTTGTAGCTGTTTATCGAGTACTGGAATATTATAATTTAATTAATCCTGTTTCTACAGCTGAAGATATTGTTAAGATTATAAGCGCAGAATTTAACATGAATATAACTTCTAAGCTAGCCAATTATCAAGTTCATGGAAAAGGCAACCAAACGAGTGACATGTTTAGGAAGTACTGTGCCCAAGCAGTAAGTTGGGTTGAAAGTTGGGCTGCAACGAATAATAAGGCTTTGACTCGCCCTAGGCTTGTGCTTAAACCTGCGTAATGGAAATTTATGGATAAATATTCTGGCACCCCTATAGATTTCCAATAGGTTGTCGGCCTTTGTAGCGAATCGCAAGAATTAAGCGGTGCTACACAATGCAAACCATCCTAACCACTGGAGTAGCCTACTCCCAACTATTAGAGGACTTTCGGGCCATCATCCGGCACGAAGTCAAAACCAATACACCAGTCCCGCCCGCTGCTGATGATGCCGGCCCGGAACTGCTGACCATAAGGGACGCGGCCGCACTATTAGACGTGTGCCCACAAACCGTGCACGATCTTGCGCGCCGCGGGCTGTTGTGCAAGCACCGCCTGGGCGGCCGCGTTTACCTGAAACGCTCCGAGGTGCTGGCAAGCCTGCAGAGCCAGCAGCGTACGCTAAAGGGGAAAGGGGGTAAGCGTGCTTAGCGTACTGCTACTCGATAAGCCACCGGTATACCTGGCTGTAGGTGCTGGCTTTCTACCTGCCTACGAAGTGCGGCCGCGTGATTGGGGCGCCGTGCCGGAAGGCGCCGCCGTGGCTGCCCTCGATACGGGGGAAGGGCTAGACCATGGGCCCCGTATTGTCTGGATAGGCACAGTGGTAAGCAACCACATGGGGACTTACAGCCGCGGGGCCCTGTCGTTGGTGCTGGCTGAGCCGGCCCCGCACGATGATCCGACCATGCGACTAGAAGCAGACGGAATCAAACGGCTGTACCTGCTGCCGGCACTACCTGCTAAGCCGGCGCCGGCCGCGTTGCTGCCCTGGGTTGCCCGTGCCGGCGCCAAGCGCAACCAGAGCCGCCCGCCCCGCCAACTGCCCCCGGTGCAATGAGTGCGGCCCCGATACTCGATCCGGCCGCCGTGCGGGCCTTGTTTGCCGACTACGGCCCGGCCTTCACCCGTACACCTGCCGAACTGGAAGCGGCCTTACACCGCCGCGGCTACGCGGGCCCGCTGGCCGACTGGCTGCCCGCCCTTCGGGCCGCTGGTTTGCGCGAACCACGCCGGGGCATTTTTGCCGAGCCGGAGCTGCCTGCCGAAGCGAACCTGTCGGCGGCAGATGGTGGCGGGGCGGCCCACGTTTACAGGAATAGAACAGGAACAGCTGCCCCAGTAAACTATACAGATTCGTCATGTTTAGCGGACGTTGCCGGGCCCGCTGCTGAAGCAATGGAACGGATTTACAGACGCGAAACAGACGCCGCCGCGCCGCGGCCCACTGACACCGAGCAACCGGCCCTGGCAGGCAATAACAGTAACGTTGCAGTAACGGAACCGCTACCGGCGGCCCGGTTCAGCTACTACCGGGGTGGCATCCGTACGGCGGCGCCGTACGCCACCGTTACCCCGCGCCAACTGTGGGACGTGGTGAGCGGCCCAACCTTTGCGCCGGCTACGGCCCAACTCCGAGCCGAACCAACGGGCAGCCCTGCCCGCGCCGAGTTGAAAAAGGCCCTCGACTACGTGACGCCGGCCGGCACCTTTGCCCCAACCCGTGCCAACGGCAACCTGGTGGCCGCGTCGGGCCTGCTGGTGCTGGACTTTGACCACCTGCCCGACGTGGCCGCCGCCCGTGCGGCCCTGCTATCGGATGCGCTGCTGCAGCCGGCGCTGGTGTTGCTGTTTGCCAGCCCCGGCGGGGAAGGCCTAAAGGCCCTGGTAGAAACCGACCCCGGCGCCTCCCACCTCGACAACTTCCGCGCCCTGTCGGCTTACTTAAGCCACCACCACGGCACCGCGGGCCTGGTGCCCGACCCCAGCGGCAAAGATGTGGCCCGTGCCTGCTTTGTCTGTCACGATGCCGAGGCCTGGCTAAGCCCCCGGTACGTGGCCTGACGCGCCGCCGGTAGCCCGCACTACTGCTGGGTACCCATTCATTTTCCTAGTAAAACCGACACCCCCCAATAACAGGGAAAGGCCGCGCCGTGTGCATCCTGCCCGCTGGGTAACCCGCACCCGGCCGCCCTGCCCCGTCACTTTATGAGCTGGCAACCCCATGAGAATACGCGACCTGTTGGCGACCCTTCCGCCCGAAACCGACCCTACAAAACACTACATTTCGGCCCCTCCCAAACAGGCAGAGCTGGACACAGCAGCTGGTGAAGCAGCAAGATCGGGGCCGCTAACCGGAGAGCCGGCCGGGAGTTTCGGGACCAATACGCGCGCGTACGCGTGCGCGCGTACTGCTAGCGAAATGCCCCCGGAGTTTCCACCTGTTTTCACGTCTACGCGCGCGCGTATTGGGCACGAAACCCCTGACCCGCCGGCCGCCGTGCTGGACTGGTGCCTGAGCCAGCACACCGACCACCACGGGCCGTTTCCGGCGGCGGGCGGCCGCAATGCCTGGCTAGCGGCGTTGGCGTATTTCTGCAATGAGCGGGGCGTACTGCTGGCCGACCTGGAAGGCCATGCCCAAGGCTACCAGCAGCCCGACTTTCCTCCCGACGAAATCCGGCGCACCGTGCGCGGCATCTACCAGCGCGAAGCCGCCCGGCACAACAGCAAACCATGGGAACCGCCCCGCACTCAGGCCAGCAGCGCGGGGCCCGACTTCGCTTCAGATGATGCCTCCGGCCAGCCCGGTAGCAGTAGGGGCGAAGCCGACGCTCAACCCCTCGATACGCCTACCATACCGGCCGAGGCGTACGCGCTGCTGCCGGGGTTTCTACAACGCTGCTGCCAACCCCTGCCCACGGCGCGGGAGCGGGACGTACTGCTAACCGGCGCGCTGGCCGTGCTGTCGGGGTGCTTCCCCACGCTGGAAGGGGCCTACCGGGGCAAGGTTATCGGAGCCAACGTGTACGCCTTTGTAGTGGCGCCGGCCGCTTCGGGAAAAGGGGCCTTGGATTGGGCCCGGCGGCTGGCCTGGCCCTACCACTTAGCCGTGCGCGAAGCCAGCCGCCGGGAGCGGGAGGCTTACGAGCTGGCGCTGCAGGACTATGAGCAGCAGAAGCGCGCCGCCAAAGCCGGGGCGCCGCTGCCTCCGAAGCCAGCCGAACCGCCCCGGCGGCGCCTGTTTATACCCGTGGACAACGGGGCCGCCAACGTGGTAAAGACGCTGGCCGAAAACGACGAGCGGGGCATCTTGTTTGACACCGAGGCCGACACGCTGAGCGGGGCGCTGAAGCAAGATTTTGGCGACTATTCGGCCCTGCTGCGCAAGTGCTCCGAACACGAACCGCACCAGTACGACCGGAAAACGGCCGGCACATACGAGCTGAGCCGGCCGGCCCTGTCGGTGGCCCTGGGTGGCACGCCGGAGCAAGTAGCGCGGCTAATCCCCAGCGCCGAGGACGGGTTGTTTTCGCGCTTCTGGTTCTATGCCTTTCAGGCCCCGCACGAATGGGACGACCCGTTTGCCGAGCCGGCCGGCGGCACCCTCGATACCTGGTTTGAAGCCTTGTCGGTGCAGGTATCAGGCATGATAGCCGCGGCGGGCGCGGGGCGGGTGTCCGTGGTGCTGACGCCGCCCCAGAAAACCCGCTTTAACGCCGCCTGGAATGCCTGGCTACGCGAAGGGGTAGCCAACTTCGGGGAAGGCTCCGGCAGCGCCGTAAAACGCCACGCCCGCGCCTGCTTCCGGCTGTGTATGCTGCTAACGCTGCTGCGCTGCTTTGAGGACGGCGAAGCCCCGGCCGGCCGTACCCTGGCCTGCGAAGATGCCGACCTCACGGCCGCCCTGCTGCTGGCCGACGTGTACCGCCGGCACGCGCTGGCTCTATACGAGCGGCTGCCCCGCCCCGCTGGTGCCGGTTTTGGAGCGGCCAGCAGGTATGCAGCTAAGGCCCAACAGGAAGCCCTGGCGCGGGAGCTGCAGGCGCAAGGCCTGAGCGTGCGGGAAATAGCCCTGCAAGTAGGCGTCCATTTTACCACCGTGGCCCGCTGGCTGCGCTGCGAGGTGTAGCGCGTAGCAAAAATGCTACGCTACGTCCTGCTACGAATCTGTACCACTCTTTTACCCTACCGTTATGCGGTTCACGCTTCTAGAAAAAATCAACGCCGATACTCCATTGGCCCACCTGTTCAACGCCTACCTGTCCGGCCTCTCGACGCTGGATATTGTCAGCACGCCGCGCGAATCTATGCGGGCCTGTCGGGTAGCGTTTGCTGCCGAAGCTCAGGGTGCTACCCCTGTGCTTTCCATCGTAGAGCAGGCTCAGCGCTGCTACGAGCTGATAGTGCTGAGCAACGCCCTTTATAACCTCTACCACCACATAGAGGGCGCGGCCAAGGTGCTCAACAACTTCTTTGCGGAGTACGACGGCAACCTAACCGCCTATGCCGTAGCAAACCGTAAGCGCCTGCTACTGGAATACGGCGGCGGGGAAGATGATGACTGGTACCACACCGGCACCGGCAACCCCGACGCGGGCGAAGGGTGGGAAGTCACTGACACCACCGACCCGGCCCGCCTGGCTGAGTACAGCCTACATCGGGAGCTAGGCCGCTTCTTTCCTGACCCCGAAAGCCATGGGGAATACATCGGCACCAGCGGCCCGATTGACTTTCACCGCTACACGCTGGCCGTGGAGCACCAAACCGACTTCCACCCGCGCAAGATGTTTGCGGCCGTGGGCGGCAAGGAGCTGACTGTGTATCGGCAGGACGAAAGCGGCCAATTTGTGCCTATCCCGGTAATTGACCAGATAGAGCAGGAAATCAACGAAGACATAGCCAACGAACGGCTAACGGCCTATTTCAATGCCGTGCTAAATGCAGGTCAACACTTCGCTACATTGTATGCTACCATGCCGCCGGATGATCTGACAGGGTACCGGGTGCTGCATGAGTGCCTACAGAATGTACTGAATGTTCGGCTACAGGCCTACCCGCCTTTTTAGCGCTTTTACATCATCTACGCCACGCTTGATTAAAGTCCTTATAACACCGGTTATAGTCAAGTTGCACCGTTAACTACAGTAAATAACGGTGCAGCTACCTATCTTCCGGGCCCTTCCGCTTACCCGCTATCCGTACCCGTGACTTACGCTGATTTTGAAGCCCGCTGGAAACCTGCCGGCGGCGCCGAACGGGCCAACTACGGCCTTTTCCTGCAAGACCTCTGCGACCTGCTGGGCGTGCCCCGGCCCGACCCCACCACCGACGACCCCGCCCAGGATGCTTACGTATTGGAGCGGGCCGTACAGTTCAACGACGGGCCCAAGAAAAGCACCGGCCGTATTGACCTCTATAAGCGCGGCTGCTTTGTGCTGGAAACCAAGCAGGGCACCGACACACCCGACCAACAGCAGAAAGCCCAGCGCGCCGAGCTGGGGCTAGAAGCCAACAAGCGCCGCAAGGGCCACGCCGTGCGCGGCTCCGCCAAGTGGGCCGAAATGATGCAGGCTGCCCGGCAGCAGGCGCTGGGCTACGTGCGCGCCCTGCCCGCCGACGAACCGCGCCCCCTGTTTGTGCTAGTGGTGGATGTGGGCCACTGCATCGACGTGTACAGCAACTTTGCCGGGGTTGGGGATTCGTTTGTGCCCTTCCCCGACCAAATCCGTTTTCGGATTCTGCTGCCCGCGCTGGTGGAGGAAAGCACCCGCACGCTGCTACGGCAAATCTTCCTCGACCCCAAGGCCCTCGACCCCAGCCGCCGCGCCGCCCGCGTGACGCGGGAGCTGGCCGGGCGGCTGGCCCGCCTGTCGGCCCAGCTGGAACAGGCCGGCCACAATACCGACGTGGTAGCGCAATTCCTGATGCGCTGCCTCTTTACCATGTTTGCCGAGGATACCGGGCTGATACCCAAAACCTCGTTTACCGGCGTGCTGACGGAGTACCGCACCCCGGAGCTGTTGCCCTTCCTGCCCGACGTGCTCAGCAACCTGTGGCACACCATGGACACCGGCGGCTTTTCGTCGGAGCTGAAAGCCCGAATCAAACGCTTCAACGGCAAGCTATTTCACGATACCACGGCCCTGCCCCTCAACGCCGATCAGGCGGAGCTGCTGCTGCAGTCGGCTAAGGCCGATTGGACGGAAGTAGAGCCGGCCATTTTCGGTACGCTGCTGGAGCGGGCTCTCGACCCCAAAGAGCGGCACAGCCTGGGCGCGCACTACACCCCGCGCCGCTACGTGGAGCGGCTGGTGCTGCCTACCGTGCTGGAACCGCTGCGCCGGGAATGGGCCGCCGCTCAGGCCGCCGCCGCCCGCCGCCTGGAGGAAGGCCAAAGCAAAGAGGCCCGCGCCGAACTGGTACGCTTCCTTTCGCGCCTGACCTCTATCCGCATCCTCGACCCCGCCTGCGGCTCCGGCAACTTCCTGTACGTGACGCTGGAACACCTCAAACGCCTGGAGGGCGAAGTACTGGCCGCTATCAACAGCTACGGGCATACCGGCCTACTCGACCTGGGCGGCGGTACCACCGTGAGCCCGCACCAGCTGCTAGGCCTGGAGCTGAACCCGCGCGCCGCGGCTATTGCGGACGTGGTGCTGCGTATCGGCTACTTGCAGTGGCACCTGCGTACCTACGGTCCCTCCGAGCTACGGGAGCCGCTGCTGGACGAGTACCAGAACATTCGCCAGCAGGATGCCGCCCTGCAGCACGGCCCACCCGTGCCCCGCCTCGATGCCCAGGGCAACCCCGTGACGCGCTGGGACGGCACCACCAAGCCACACCCCGTCACCGGCCAGCCCGTGCCCGACGAAACCGCCCGGACGCCCGTTTACGACTACCCCAACCCTCAGCCGGCCGAGTGGCCCAAAGCGGATTTTATTGTGGGTAATCCGCCGTTTGTGGGTAACAAACGAATGCGGGATTTGCTGGGCGACGGGTATGCAGATGCGTTGCGAAAGGCCTATAAAGGCAAAGTGCCCGATTCGGCTGACTTAGTAATGTACTGGTGGGACAATGCTGCTGAGGCATTGCGGCGCGGTGAAACGGAGCGGTTCGGCTTCATTACTACGAACTCGCTCACCCAGACCTTTAACCGCCGGGTGTTACAGCGGCACATGGAAGCGGATAGCAGCCCGGTTTCTTTATCATTTGCTATTCCTGATCATCCTTGGGTTGATGCTGCTGAAGGTGCGGCTGTTAGGGTTGCTATGACAGTAGCTCAATCGGGAGAAGCGCCCGGCACACTAGCACTAGTTGTTTCAGAAACACTCGCTGAAGGCGAAGAAGCGCACGATGTGGTATTGATTGAAAAGCAAGGAGAAATCAACTCAGACCTATCTGTTGGCGCTGACTTGACAACAATCCCAGCCTTAAAAGCAAATGCGGGAATTAGTAGCCGAGGGGTTATTCCAGTGGGGCAAGGGTTCGTGATTGACTTATCTACTGCTGAGCAAATAGGCTTAGGGACTGTCTCTGGCCTTGAAAAACATATTAGACCGTTTCGTAATGGTAAGGATATAACAGGCACCCCACGCGGCCTGATGATTATTGACTTTTTTGGTTTAACCGAGCAAGAGGTAATTGCGCGTTACCCTGCTGCGTATCAGCATATCTATTTAAATGTAAAGCCCCAAAGGGATGAAGTAAGGCGAGATATAACAAGAAAGAGATGGTGGATTTTTGCGGAAGCACGTTCAACTTTTCGGCCTGCTTTAGAGGGGCTTACCCGTTACATAGTGACAGCACAGGTTGCTAAACACCGCCTCTTTACATTCTTAGATTCTAATGTAATTCCTGATGATAAGCTCATAGCAATTGCGTTTGAGGATGCTTATTACTTCGGAGTGCTTTCTAGTCGCTTCCATGTTATCTACTCATTAGCCGCAGGTGGCCGAATGGGTGTAGGTAACGACCCTGTTTATGATAAGTCGCGCTGTTTCGACCCTTTCCCCTTTCCCGACGCTACGCCCGAACAGCAGGCCCGCATCCGGGAGCTAGCCGAACAGCTGGACGCGCACCGCAAGCGCCAACAGACGGCCCACCCCGCGCTTACGCTTACCGACCTCTACAACGTAGTAGAGAAGCTACGCGCCGGCCAGCCCCTGAGCACCGCCAAGGAGAAAACCATCAATGAGCAGGGCCTAGCCTCCGTAGTACTCAGCCTGCACCAGCAGCTAGACGCCGCCGTGGCCGCCGCCTACGGCTGGCCCACCGACCTGCCCGACGCCGAAATCCTGACCCGCCTGGTACGCCTCAACCACGAACGCGCCCGCGAAGAACAGGCCGGCCACGTTCGGTACCTGCGCCCCACCTATCAGGCGCCAGAGCTGCAGCAGGCTTCACTGTCCCTGCCCGCTGCCCAGGCCGCCGCGGCTACGGTAGCAGCTACTGAAGCCACAGGCCCCCAGCCCTGGCCCGCCGAGCTGGCCCAGCAGATGCAGGCCGTACGGGATACCGTGCAGCAGGCCGGGCAAGCCCTTACGGCGGCTCAGGTAGCGGCCCGCTTCAAGCGCGCCAAGCCCGAACGAGTGCAGCCGCTGCTGGATACGCTTACGGCCCTTAGCCTGCTGCGTGCCACCGCCGAGGGCGCATACGCTGCCTAAGCCGCATACCGACAGCCCTACCCACCTACTTGCAACTCCCAAAGGGTATACCTAGCCGGTATACCCTTTGCTTTTCTAGGGGTAGAAGGTTTTCCGGCACTTACCGGGGAACCTGCTGCATATCGGGTTTTATCGGGTTGATCCTGACCTCAGGGCAGGGGAGTAACTTCCTAAGCTCAGCCGGTCGCGCAACCGCTTACCCTCCTAAATTTCTTACGTTGTCAAAATAGAGGGAAAGGGGGAGCCCCGGCTGCCTTGACTCCTACAAGCTTAGAAATAAGCTAAGGGGTAGGGGCATTTATTCTTGCGGACGCTCAGGCGAAAACCGCAGCCTGCCTTGTGACTGGCACGCGTGCAAAACTCAACCCCCAAAGTCCGAGGCGCTAAGTCATAACCTAGTAGCGCTGCTGACTTACTCCTGCCACTGGCTAGGGCCGTATCTTCCCTGTAAAGAACAGGCATTTACAGGCCCAGGTATGCAGTACGAACAAGGCCAAAGCGGCAATCCCGCCGGCCGGCCGAAAGGCAGCCAGAACAAAGCCAACGCCCAAGCCCGGCAGATCATCGGTGCGGCCCTAGCTGGCTTCACAGCCGAAACCTTACGCGCCAAGCTGGCTGCCCTCGACGGTAAGGAGTTTATTGACGCATATGTAAAGCTGGCCGAGTTCGTGACGCCCAAGCTGCAGCGCACCACCCTAGCCGACGCCAACACCGAGAAAGGCCCGGTAACTGTAACGCTGCACATCGGCGGCACGCCAGAGCAACGGGAAGCCAACGCAGCCGCAGCGCCTCTGCTACTAGGGAATAGCTGAACACGACCACAAATGAAAAGGGCCGCCGCATCAACAGACGCGGCGGCCCTTGCTGTGGGTAGGAGCAGGCAAATATGCACGTGGGTTACTCAGTCTGCGTGCTCTATTTCCTTTTACTTCAAAGGAACCCATCCCCACATATGCCCAGCACCTACTTCGAAAGTAAGATTGCGTGAGGTGTTAGGAATGTTATTGCTGTACAACCCACCTAAGTTACTAGCTGTGTTGGTACCGTAGTGAAACCGTCTGCCCGGACTAGACAATCTAAAGCTATAATTTTGACTTGCAGTGAGCTGTATTCCTATTCTCGAAAGGTCAAACACTAGCAGAGCTATTGGGTCTGTTGATGTTCCGAAGTAGAACTGAGTAGTGACAGAACCTAATCTAGTACCGCTGAATCCGACTCCAGAATAAACTTCAATCGTGACTGGATACACCCCTGATAAAATTTGGTTCGTTTGGCTCATCATAGCTACTTCCGTTACCCAGATATAATCCAATGGTCCAGCGGCTGATGAGCGGAAAGTTTGTCCAAATGTGGTTGCATAACCGTCATAAGAGTCAGTGACTATCTGCGCGGCGTATTGAGCTAGTCTGTTATAACCCCTGTACCCATAAAATGTATGTTCAGTTGTATTGTACACCATTAGCCCAGCATCGGGATTGGGTATGGTTAGCATTTGCTCCGCTGTCAATCTAGGCAGGAGCAGACCCTTAGAAGTGCTTTGAATATCTAACGCTGCAGAGAGGCTAGGGGTACTCGTCCCTATGCCTACACTCTGAGCTTGTGCAGCCATTCTAGGTGTTACCAGCACTACAAACAGAATCACATAAATTCTCATTTGTCAAACATAGTAGATTGGCTTAGCCCCTCCAAACGCAGAAATTATTCGGCTAATAACACTAAGTAAAAGGCCACCACGTCAATTGACGTGGTGGCCCTTGCCCGTAGGTGAGAGTTGGCAACTACTTACCCGGCGGGCACCTCAAAGATAACCGGCCGGCTACTTTTAAGTCGGCTGTTTTGTCCCCCGATTGCTTAATGATCCTGATTTGTCCCCCAAACCGTCCCCCGGAAAACTAAAAACCGTGTTTCGGGTCAGGAAACACGGTTTTTTGTAGCCGCGACGGGAATCGAACCCATATCAAGCGTTTAGGAAACGCCTATTCTATCCGTTGAACTACGCAGCCTTAGGGGCAGTACCAACAAAAATACACCGAAAGCTTAGTGGCCCCAAATGCCGCGCGGTGAAATGCGGGGCCGGCCGTGCCGGGGAGCATCCGCCGGGCGGGCTGACGCGTATAGGCGGCGAAGGCTGTTCTCCCCGCGCCTTGCTCCAGTATGGGTTTGCTTGATGATTTGCGTGCGGCGCGCCGTGCGGCCGGCCGCCGCCAGGCCGCGCCACCTGGCGACGCTGTGCCCGACGATACACAGCCGGCCCTGCTGCTCATCCCCGACATCAGTGGCTTTACCCGCTTTATCGAAGAAGCCAACCACCCGCAGGCCCCGCACCTAGTGGCTGACCTGCTTGAAATCCTGATCGAAGCCAACGTGCTGGGGCTGCAGGTGGCCGAAATCCAAGGCGACGCCATTCTGTTCTACCGGTTGGGACCGGCTCCGCCGGTGGCCGAGCTGGTGCAGCAGTGCCGGCGCATCTTCCTCGACTTTCAAAACTACCTGCAGCTGGTGGCCCGCGACACCGACTCGGAACTGGCGGCGGCCCTGCACGAAGCCGCCCTCACTCTCAAGATCATCGGGCATTACGGACGGGTGAGCGTGGCCGACATCCGCGAGTTTCGGAAGCTGCTGGGCCGCGACGTGATTGTGGCGCACCGCCTGCTCAAAAACAACGTGTCCGGCTCGGAGTACGTGCTGCTCACCGAGGGCTACCTCAGTACGCAGGCTCCCGCCGAAGTAGCCCGCTGCTTTGCCTGGACGCGCCTGCAACCCAGTGCTACCGTGTACGAGTACTTGGGGGAAATTCGCTATTTCTACGCCCTCCTTACGCCCCTGCGCCTGCTGGTGCAACCCGACTCCGGCCCCGGCAAGCAGCCGGTGGCCTGCCGGGTGCAGGTACGCCGCACGGTGGCCGCGCCCGCGGAGCGGGTGCTGCGCGTGGTGAGCAACCTGCGCCTGCGGCCCCGCTGGCTGGCCGGCACCACCGCCGTGCACTACGACGCCACCAAGGCCCACCGCCCCGGTGCCAATTACAAGCTCGACCTCTACGCCGGTCAGATTGACCTGCAGGTGGTGCAGCGCATCGAAACAGATGGGCACACCGAGTATGTGGAGAAGGTGGCGCACTGGCGCCTGTTTCCGAACGCGCTGCTGTTTTTCCGCCTCGAAGCCATTGATGCCGGCCACTGCCTCGTGACGATGGAGTTTCGCTACGGCCACATTGCCAGTGCCCGTCGCATCGTGCGCAAGGGCCAGCTACACCGCTTGCACCGCTGGCTGGGCCAGTCGGTGGCGCAGCTGGCGGAGTTTTTTTAAGCCGTAATGCTGCTTTGCCCATGTGCGAAGGCGGCAAGGGCGCGGCTGTGCCGGCGGCTATTCGGCAATGGTACAGCCGCGCCCTTGCCGCCTTCGCGAGGTATCCATATTCTGCCGCATCAACCCTACGCCTTGTAGAGCATCACGATGCCGAAAGCCAGGGCGGTCAGGATTAGGCCCACCATGAAGATGGTGTAACTCACGCGCAGCAGACGGTACTTGCGGGCTAGCACCTCGCCGAGGTAGTAGATGTCGGTGACCATGTTGTTGTACAACAGGTTTTTATCGCGCATGAGCTCGTGCATGCCTTCCTGGAAGTTGTCGAGGCTGAGCTTGGTGAAGTTGCCGAAGAAAAGCAGGTTGACGCGGCGGTTGGTCGCAATCTGCGGCGAGCGGCGCAGCCACTTGAAGCTGGTCACGTCGGGCTGGGCCGAGAGGATGGAGGTAACCACCGACCCCAGCGCCGTGGCTACGAGCAGGGCCATGGGTATGGCCAAGACGGGGTTTTTGGTGAAGGCGGGCCCCACCTGCGAGGTTTTGGCCCCGAGGTAGGTAATGATGACCGAGAGCAGCACCGTGTTCAGGCTGATCATCATGTTGGCCTTCTGGTCGGCCATCTGCGAAAGGCGGATGTGCTGGTTGTAGGTGGCGCGAAACATCGTTTCCACGCCGCGCTTGCCTTCGGCGTAGCCCTCGGCCTCCTCGGCCTTTTTCTTCTCCTTTTTCTCCTGTTTTTTCAGCGCTTTGCGCTGGTCCTGGATATTTTCCTTGAGCTGATCCTTGTAGCGGGCCTTGCCCGCCTCGGACAGAAACTTGTGCTGCAACAGGAAATCGAGCTGGTACTCGGCCCACTCGGTGTTGGAGTACACCCGGCCCTGGGTGGCCTCCCACTCGGTGCGCAGCAGCTCGGCGTCGGCCGGGCAGGCGTCGCGGCCGAGGTTGCTCATGTCCGCATCCACCAGCATCTTCTGCAGCTCGGTTTCGCGCTTTTCGTCGCGGTGCGTGGCCCGGATCAGGTCCTTGATCAAGGCCACGCGCTCGGCGGGGTAGCCTTGCTGCGCAAGCCACTCCTCGGCCAGCTCCATGCTGCGGTATTCGTGCCCGTCGTAGCGGTCGATGTAGCCCGCGTCGTGAAACCAGGCCGCCAGCACCAGGGCCTCCTGGTCGGCCGGGGCGAGCTTGGCCGCCTGCGCCAGCGCCGTGGCTTCCTTGGCCACGGTGTTGGTGTGCTTGAAGGTGTGGTAAACCAGCTGCCGCGGCAGCCGCTGCTCGAACAGCTGCTCCACGTACGCTTTGGCCTGTTTGATAATCTCGGCTTTGGCCGGTTTCAGGGTCGGGGTCGTTTCCATTAAAGGGGGGCGAAGGCGAGGGGCGGCAAAGCCGCGCCAACGGGATTACAACGCAACTTTTCCCGTCAGGTTCGGTATCCAGGCGGAGCCGGCCCCAACGCCGGGGCGCCGGGCTGCGTATCGGGCAGTAACGCCCCCGCCGCCCATGGTCGCGGGAGCGTTACTGCCGCCCCTGTCCGCACCTTCTCTCTCCTTTCCGTTTCTTATGAGCCGACTTCTTCTGACTAGCTGGTTACTGCTGGTCGGCAGCCTAGTGCCGTGGGGTTTCGCCCAGGCCCAAGGCACCAAAACCCAGACCGCCCACCCCGAGCGTCCCAACTACCGGGGCATCGGCAAAGACTGGGAAAAGCAAACCCCGCCCGACAGCGCCCAACTGCGCTACACCGTCTTCCTGATCGGCGACGTAGGCAAGCCCACGCCCGCCGAGCAGGGCGGCGAACCGTCGCTGAACTTCCTGCGCCGCCAGATCCTGCGCGAAGGCGAGCGGAGCACCACCATCTACCTCGGTGACAACATCTACGAGTACGGCCTGCCGCCCACCGGCGCCTACGACCGCAAAGTGTCGGAGCAGCGCCTGATCGATCAGATCAACGTGCTGCGTAATTACAAGGGCGAGAAGTACATGATTCCGGGCAACCACGACTGGAAACAGGGCCAGCGCGGTTCGCTGGATCAGGTTATCCGGGCCCAGACGTTCATCGAGGACTACATGAACAAGGACTCGGCCGCCTTCACGCGCACCGGGGCCTTCTACATTCCGCCCAACGGCTGCCCCGGGCCCTACGAAATCCTGGTGCAGGACAACCTGGCCATCCTGGCCATTAACTCGCAGTGGTTTCTGCAAACCTCGGAGCGGCCTTACGGGGCCAACAGCGGCTGCGGCGTGGCCAACGAGGCCGACTTCTTCGTGCAGCTGGAGGACATGATGGCCAAGCACCGCAACAAGAACGTCGTCGTCATTGCGCACCACCCCATCTTCTCCGACGGCATCCACGGCGGCTATTTTACCCTGGCCGACCACCTGTTCCCGTTGAGCATCGTCTACAAGTACGCCTTCATTCCGTTTCCCGTCGTCGGCTCAGTGTACCCCTTCGCCCGCAAGTACGGCGGCATCTCGCAGGACATTCCGCACCCCCTGTACCAGCAGTACAAGAAGGGGCTGATGGACATCTTTGCCAAGTACCCGAACACCATCTACGCCGCCGGCCACGAGCACAACCTGCAGTACTTCAAGGTGGAGGACCTGCACCACATCGTATCGGGCTCGGGCTGCAAAACCCAGCACGTGCGCACCGGCCGCGACGGCGAAGCCCTGTTTTCCGACAAGGAGAAGGGCTGGGCCCGCGTGAACTACTACCAGAGCGGCGAGGTGTGGCTGGAGTACTGGGTGCCGAACGATAAGGGCGACACCGGCCGCCTGGTATTCCGCCAGCCGCTGTACGCCAAGCAGGCCATAGCCGGCGACGCGCCCACCGGTCCCGACCCGTTCAACGTGGACGTGGCCGGCCGCCCGCGCTACGCCGACTCCACCGTGACGGTGGCCGTGAACCCGCGCTACGCGGCCCGCAGCAGCTTCCACAAGGCCCTCTTCGGCAAGCACTACCGCGAGGAGTGGGCTACGCCGGTAAAGTTTCCGGTGCTGGACCTGGCCGTGGAGAAAGGCGGCCTGGAACCCTACAAAATCGGGGGCGGCAAGCAAACCGCCTCGCTGAAAGTGCGCAACGAGGAGGGCCGCAACTACACCATCCGTGGGCTCAATAAGGACCCTTCGGCGGTGCTGCCCGAAGCCCTGCGCGAAACCGCCGCCAAGGACATTCTGCAGGATCAGATTTCGGCCCAGCACCCCTTCGGCTCGGTGGTGCTGCCGCCGCTGGCCACGGCCGCCGGCATTCTGCACACCAACCCCGAGCTGCGCTACATCCCGCGCGACCCGCTGCTGGGCCAGTACTTGGCGCGCTTTGCCGACACGCCCGCGGCCATTGAGGAAGACGCCAAGGACGACCAGAGCAACGTGGAGTCTTTGGGCTACGCCACCAACCTGGTGGGCACCGACCGCGTGCTGGAGCGCCTGCGCCAGGACAATGACAACCAAATCAAGGGCAAGGCTTTCGTCCGCTCGCGCCTCTTCGACATGTGGATCGGCGACTGGGACCGGCACGAGGACCAGTGGCGCTGGGCCGAGAGCAAAGACGAGGAAGGCGACCGGACCTTTACGGCCGTGCCCGAAGACCGCGACATTGCCTTCTTCAAGGGCGACGGCTTCTTCCCCTGGCTGGCACGCCGCAAGTGGGCCATCCGCAACTTCCAGAATTTCGGCGAAGACTTTGCCGACTGGAAGGGCCTGAACCTGACCGCGCTGAGCAACGACCGGGTGTTCCTGGGCGAGATGTCGCGCAAGGACTGGGTGACCACGGCCGAAGACATGAAGGCCCGCCTCACCGACCAGGTCATCGACTCGGCCCTGCGCACGCGCTGGCCGGCGGAAATCTACAAGTTGCACGGAGACGAAATTGCCCGCAAGCTGAAAAGCCGCCGCGACCTGCTGCCCCAGCTGGCCGAGGACTACTTCGAGCTGCTCAGCGAGAAGGTGGAAGTGAAGGGCAGCGAGAAGCAAGAGCGCTTCGTGGTGGAGCGCCTGGAGGGCGACAAAACCCGCGTGCTGGTGAAGAAAGTGAACAAGGAAGGCCAGACCACCAAAACCCTCTGGGACCAGACCTACCACGGCGACATCACCAAGGAAATTCGCCTCTACGGCCTAGCCGGCAACGACTCGTACCGCGTGCGCGGCGACCAGCCCAGCAGCATCCGCCTACGCATCATCGGCGGCATCGACCGCGACACCATCGTGGACCAGTCCACCAAGGGCGGCTCGTTGCTGCGGCCGCACTCGGTGCAGGTGTACGACGGCGACTCGGGCAACGTCATCGTGCCGGGCAAGGAAACGCGCCTGCGCCTGGAGCCGGGCATTGAGGTGAGCCAGTACGACTACGCTTCGCGCACCAACAAGCGCGACTACAAGCTGCCCTATTTTGGGCCGGCCGTGTATTTCGGCTACAACATTGACGACGGCTTATTCATCGGCGGCGGCGGCACGCTGCGCACCTACGGCTTCCGCCGCGAGCCGTTTGCCACCGAGCAGACGTTGGTGGCCAACTACGCGCCCGCGCGCCAGGCCTACAACGTGCGCTACACCGGTGTATTCACCGACGTGCTCGGCAAGTACGACCTGCGCGTGGCTTCGCAGCTGTTCGGGCCGCAGCTGCTCTACAACTACTTCGGCAAGGGCAACGACACGCGCAACGTGGCCCAGAACGTGGACAGCGGCAGCCCGCTCGGCAACCGCGCCCTCAACGAGACCTACCGCATCCGTTTTGCACGCTTCAACTTCTCGCCGACGCTGGAAACCGACGTGTTCAGCTTCCTCAAGTTCGGGTTCGGCCCGCAGTACGACCAGTGGCGCATCGACGGGCAGGACCTGGGCCGCGAAATTGCCAACGGCCTCGACGCCAACGGCAACGGCGTGAGCGGCGCCGCCACCGGCATCCGGGCCTCCGATTTCCAGACGAACCGCTACCTGGGCGGCCGCACCTACCTGAACCTGGACGCCAGCTCTTCGCCGGTGAACCCGCGCATCGGCCTGCGCTGGTACAACGCGGCCGAATACAATTTTCAGCTCAACGGCGAGCAGCTGCGCTACGGCCGCCTCAGCTCGGAGGTGCGCTTTTACCTTTCGCCCAACTTCCCCTTCCAGCTCACCTGGGCCGGCCGCATCGGCGCCGCGCGCAACATCGGCGACTACCGCTTCTACCAGGCCAACACCCTGGGCGGCACCACCAACCTGCGCGGCTACCGCCGCACGCGCTTCGCCGGCCGCAGCATGACCTATGCCAACGCCGAGGTGCGCGTGCAGCTGTTCACGTTCAATGCCTACCTCGTGCCGGGCAAGTTCGGCATCATGGGCCTGGCCGACGCGGGCCGCGTGCACAGCGGGCTGGACGTGAAGCAGGGCATCGACGCCTACCACACCGGCATCGGCGGGGGCGTCTGGGTCGACATCCTGAAGCAGGCCGTTATCAACGCCACGTACTCCGTGGGCGAGGAAAGCCTGGTCAACATCGGTTTCGACTTCCTGTTCTGATCCGGGGACGCGTCCCCGCGGCGCCTCCACGCCCGCCCGCAACCCTCGTTGGTCGCGGGCGGGCGTTTTTTTTATGCGCCCGGAACCGGTGCCGGGGCAGCCTTTTTGGGGCCGATGCCGTTTAGAGAAAACATTCTGCCCGTCGTTCGGACTGCTTCTGTTTTCTTTCTATGCCGCACTTTATTTCGCCTGCTTACGGCTGGGGGCGCCGCCTGAGCGGCGCCCTGTTGCTGGTGCTTGGGAACCTGTTTCACGCCGCCGCCCAGGACCTGCCGCCGCGCCGGACGCCCGTATACCCGCCGCCCGCGCCGCTGCCCACCGATACCATTTCCACCAACGCTGAGGGCATCCGGCAGGAGTTTGCCGTGCCTTCTGTGCTGGGCATGGGCCCGAGCAAGGGCGTGGTGGCGCACCACGAGCGGCTATCGAACTTCACCATCAAAACCGACCTGAACGACCGCAACCCGGCGGCAAAGGCCCAGACGACCGTCACCAAAAATGCCCGCTCCTTCATCAAAGCGTACGCCCCGCTGGTCAACCATCCGCACCTGAAGCTGATTCTGGGCCTGAACTACGACCGGGAAGAGTTCCAGTTCGAAAACCCCAACGCGTCGTCGTTCTACCGCAACCTGGAAGACAAAGGCCTGAAGGTGCTGGGCGCGCAGTTGGCGGCCATCCGGCCCGTCGACGAAGTGCACTGGTACATTGCCCGCGTGAAGGGCGAGCTGAACGGCGACTACACCTCCAGCGAGCTGAACGTGCAGGACTACCTCAAGGTGTCGAGCGAGTTCATTTACGGTTGGAAGCGCAACCCCAATTTCGCCTGGGGCATCGGGGCGCAGCTGGGCTACACCTTCGGGCGCCAAAGCATCTACCCGGTGGTGCTCTACAACCGCACCTGGAACCGCTACTGGGGCGTGGAGGCGCTGTTTCCGGCCCGCGTGACGGTGCGCTACAACCTCACCCAGAACACGCTGCTGTACGCCGGCTACACTGTCGACGGCATGAACTACAACATCAAGCTGCGCGAGCCCACCGAAACCGGCCTGCGTACCCTGATCCTGCGCCAGACCGAGTTGAAGCCCCGCATACGACTGGAGCGGGAGATTTACGATTTCCTCTGGTTTGGCCTCGAAGGCGGCTACCGGTACAACGCGGCCTTCAACGCCCTTGACGAAGAAGGCAACCAAGGCTTCAGCCTGTTGCGCCGCAGCCCTCGCCCGCGCATCATCGACAACACCATGGGCGGGGCCATGTACGCCAGCCTGGAGCTGTTTTTGGTGCCGCCGCGCAAGTTCCTGAACAAGACCGCCGCCAAATAAGCGGACGGGTCCGTTGGCGGCAAGGCACCCGACGGCCCACGCGGCCAAGGCCTACTGGCCAGAAGCCCCCCACACACCAAGGCCGCCCGGAGTCGTTGTAAAAACGACTCCGGGCGGCCTTGGTGTGTGGGGGGCACGCTCTGAAAGCCTGGCGACGCCAATTATTTCCGCCGCTTCTTGCGCAGGTACTCGTACGTAGCCACCTGCGCCCGCACCGGTTTCTCGGCGGCGCCGCCGCGCAGATACGCGTTTTGCCAGTCCCTGGACTTCTGGTTGTCCTGGCGCTGCAGGTCCAGCAGGTAGCGCACCTCCCGGCGCACTTCGGGGTCGTAAAGGGGAAAAGCCACTTCCACGCGGCGGTCCAGGTTGCGCGTCATCCAGTCGGCCGACGCCACGTACACGCGCTCCTGCCCGCCGTTGCCGAACACGTACACGCGGGCGTGCTCCAGGTACCGGTCGACCAGCCCGCGCTGCTGAATGTTCTCGCTCAGGCCCGGCAGGCCCGGCACCAGGCAGCTGATGCCCCGGATGAGCAGCTCCACGCGCACGCCGGCCTGGCTGGCCGCGTACAGCTTGCGGATCATGTCGTCGTCCTGCAGGGCGTTCAGCTTCAGAATGATGTAAGCCTCCTGGCCGGCGCGGGCGTGTTCGGTTTCCACCTCAATGAGGTGGGTCAAGCGCTGGCGCAGCTCGAAGGGGGCCACCAGCAGGTGCCCGAACGGCGCGGGCACCTCGCGGGAGCGGAAGAAGTCGAACAGCCGGGCTACCTCCGCGGTGAGGCGCTCATCGGCCGTGAACAGGCCGTGGTCGGCGTACACGTGGGAGGTGTCCTCGTTGAAGTTGCCGGTGCTCAGGTACGCGTAGTGGCGCGGCTGCCCGTCCTGCGTACGGCCGATGAGCAGCAGCTTGGCATGCACCTTCAGCTCGGGCACGCCGTAAATGACCACGGCGCCGGCGCGTTCCAGCTTTTCCGCCCAGCGGATGTTGCTTTCCTCGTCGAAGCGGGCCTTCAGCTCCACCACCACCGTCACGCGCTTGCCGTGCTTGGCGGCTTTGAGCAGGGCCTTGGCCACGGCGCTCTTGCTGGCCACGCGGTACAAGGTGATGCTGATGTCCGTCACGGCCGGGTCTTTGGCCGCCTCGCGGATCAGCTGCGTCACGTAGTCAAACGACTGGTACGGGTAGTGAATGAGGTGGTCGCGCTCGGCAATGGCCGCCAGCAGGCCCGGCTCCTTGGGGCGCGGCAGCGTGGCGTGGGGCAAGGCCGCCTGCGCGGGGTACTGCAGCTCCTTTAGCCCGAAGCCCGGGAAGCCGAAAAAGTCGCGGAAGTTGTGGTAGCGGCTGCCCTCCACCAGCTCGTCCTTACCGATGCCGGTTTTCTGCATCACCGCCCGCAGCGCCGCCTTGGGCATGGCCGGGTCGTAGAGCAGGCGCGCCGGGTAGCCGGTTTCGCGCTTCTGCAGGCTGCTCTTGATTTTGGCGAGCAGGTTGCCCGATACTTCCTCCTGAATGTCCAGCTCCGCGTCGCGCGACATCTTGATGCTGCTGACTTCCACCCGCTGGTACTTCGGAAACAGCTCGTGCGCGCAGCAGCGCACCACGTCGTCCAGAAACATCACGTAGTGCTCCGGTCCCGCATCGGGCAGCTGCACGAAGCGCCCGCCGTGGCGTTTTGTGGGCAGCTCCATCACCAGCACCCGCTCGTCCTCTTCGGCTTTTTTGCCTTTCACCGGCTCGGTGAGGTAGAGCGTGAGGTAGGTGGTCTGGTCCTTCAGGAACAGGTGGTGCAGGTTGTCGTCGAGCACAATGGGGGAGAGCAGATCCTGCACCCGCTCGCGGAAGTACTGCTGCACCCAGGCGCGCTGCTCGGCCGTCAGGTCGTGCTCGGCAATGAGGTGAATGTGGTGGCGGCGCAGCTCGGGCAGAATCTGGTTGCGGAACGTGTCGCCGAACTGCTCCTGCTGCTGGCGCACCACGCTGAGCACTTGCTGCAGCTGTTCGCCGGGGTCCTCGCCCAGCTTTGCGCGGGTTTTGCGCTTGAGATTCTGCAGGCGGCGCAGCGTGGCCACCCGCACCTTAAAGTACTCGTCGAGGTTGGAAGAGAAGATAGCCAGAAACTTAAGCCGCTCCAGCAGCGGCACGTCCGGGCTCTGGGCTTCCTGGAGCACGCGGGCGTTAAAGGTCAGCCAGCTCTGCTCACGGTTGTGCAGCTGCGGTTCGGTCGGTGGCGTGGGGGCAGCGTCGTGCGGCATGTGTGTTGATTGTTAAATTGTTAAATGGTCAAGTGGCTGCTTGTTCCAGCGTTGCCGGAACAAGCAGCCACTTGACCATTCAGCCATTCAGCCATTAATCTTCGTGATTTTTGGGCGAGTCGTGGAAGTACAGTTCGGCGTTGGTACGGTGCACGTCGGCCCATCGGTCGGCTTGAAAGTGCAGGCATACGATGGCCGCCGTGCCCATTTCGTTTACCGGGCTCGGCGACAGCGCATTGGCGACGTCAGTAATGGTCGGGTTGTGGCCCACCAGCAGCACCGATTCGGCCTCGTCGGGCAGCTCGTGCACGATGTCCACCAGCCGGTCCAGGTCAGCCGCGTAAATGCCATCGAGTACGTGCACGCGCTCGGGCGGGTACTGCAGCTCCTTGGCCACCAGGGCCGCAGTGCTGAGCGCGCGCACGGCCGGGCTGCTCACCAGCAGGTCCAGGCGGATGTTGCGCGCCACCAGGGCCTGACCCATGTGGGGCGCATCGGTGCGGCCGCGGTTGTTCAGCGGGCGTTCTTTGTCGCTCAGCCCATCGAAATTCCAGCTCGATTTGGCGTGGCGCATCAGATACAGAATCTTCATCGGGATGCGGGGTAGGTAGCGGGCTTCTTTACTGAAGCCCGCCGAAAATAGTTATTCGGGCTTGGCGGCGCTGAAAAAGAAAACCCGTTCCGCCGCAGGGCGAAACGGGTTTTCAGGACCGGAAGCTGCCGGCAGCCGACGCTACCGGCAGCGCCGGGTTTATTGCTTCACGAAACGCTGGTGCACCACCGTGGCCCCGTCGGTGAGGCGCAGGGTGTACACGCCGGCCGGCAGGCTGTTGACCTCCAGCATGCCCGAGCCGTCGTAGCGGATCTGCTTCATGCTCGCGCCGCGGGCATCAAACACTTCCACCTGCACGTCGGCCGCTTTGTGCTCGGCGGGCAACACCAGGTTCAGCACGTCGGCCGTGGGGTTCGGAAACAGCTTGTAATCGGCGGCCGTGGCCTTGGCCGATTCGCTGGTGCGCAGGCCCCCCGAAATGGTAATGGAGTAATCCTCCGTTTCGCCGTAGCTGTAGGAGTTGCAGCTTGTCGTGGCCGAATTGTCGCTCATCACTACGCGCAGGCGGGTTTTGCCGCTTTTGGCCGTGCTGGGCACGGTAAAGGCGCTGCTCAGCGTGGTGCTGGCGCTGCTGCTGCGGCTGGCCACCAGCTCGCCCGCGTCCACGAAGTCGCCGTCCTGGTTGTAGTCGATGTAGATTTTCCAGTACTCGGTGTACGCCGAGCCGGAGAAACCGGCCGAGTAGTAGATGGTCTGGGCCGAGCCGGCCGTTACCGTGGTGCCCAGGGCCGTGCCGTCGTAGTAGCCGGCGTTGGCGCCCGAGCTGCGGTTGATGGAGCCCAGCTGTACCAGGTCAACCCACTCGTAGCCGACGTTCGAGCCCTTGGAGGCGCAGTAAGTCGGGGTGGTGGGCGTAGGCGTGGTGCCGCCGGGCGCCGTGCCGCCCACCGAGGTCAGCAAACCGGCGCGGGCGCCGCCAGTGGCAAACAGCGCGTTCATGCGCGAGGACTGCCCGGTGGAGAACATGTACATGCCCGCGTCATCGGTGTAGTCCATGTAGTTCATGAACATGTCGCTGGTGTTCGAGCACGAAGGCTGCGGGTAGGTCGGCAGACCGTAGTTCTGGTCGGCTTGGTTGGGCGTATCCGATACGTTGTCGGTGCCGGTGCACGCGGTGCCGTCGTCCCCCCAGATGTGGTTCAGGTTCAGCCAGTGGCCCACTTCGTGCGTGCCCGTACGGCCGAGGTTAAACGGGGCCTGCGCCGAGCCGCCCTTGCCGAAAGCCGTGGTCAGGATAACCACGCCGTCGGTAGCGGCCGGCCCGCCGGGGAATTGCGCGTAGCCCAATATGCCGCCCGACAGGTTACATACCCACAGGTTGAGGTACTTGCTCGCGTTCCACGCATCCAGGCCGCCGCTGCTGGCGCGCTTCATCTGGTCGTCGGTGCCCCAGGAGGTGCGGGTGGTTTGCTTCCGCTCGATGCCGGTGGTAGCGGCGCCGGTCGGCGTCTGTTTGGCCAGCACAAACTGAATGCCGACGTTGGCCACCAAGCCGGCGAAGGCGGCCGGGGTCTTGGTGTAGTCGGGGTTGGTTTTGTTGAAGTCTTGGTTCAGCACATCCAACTGCGACTGAATCTGCGCGTCCGAAATGTTCTGGGCGGCCGTGTTGTAAAGCACGTGCACCACCACCGGAATGGTCACCACGGCGTTGGTGCGTTGGGCTGCCTGCGGATCGTTTTGGAATGCTTTGGTCTGGGCCTCGATGGCCGCGCGACGCAGCGCCAAGCTGGGGTCAGCGGCGAGCTGGGCATTCAGGCTCTCAACGGTAGCGCACTTGCGGAGCGTCTGCGCCTCGGCAGTAGAGGTCAGGAGCCCTAGGCACGCCAAGGCAGCGTAAAGGGTTTGCTTCATGTAAACGGTGGTTTGGTAGTGGAAAAAAGGGAATGGAAAAAGAGCAGGCTCTGACTGGCAATTTTTAAAATTATAGCGCTGCTAACAAGCGTTTGTTGCAATATTTTGCCGTAAAAGCAATTATTATTGCGATTCAATAAAAATAAGTTTGATGCCGGCAATAAAAATGTACTTTTGTGCTGGCTTAAAATTGTTATAATTATTTTATTTATAATTTGCACTAATGAAGCTGTCTTGATTGTCTCTGATGGGCAGGGGTTTAGGACAATATGCCGGCCTCGGCGCCTTTCTGTAATCAAAAAAGCCCATCCAAGCAGGATGGGCTTTTTCTACTATATCTGGAGCAGCAGCCGCTACTCTTTCACGAAGTTTTTCTGGACGGTGTTCTGCCCATCGTTGATGGCAATGCGGTAGAGCCCTTTGTTCAGGCTGTGTACGTCGAGTTGACCGGTGGCCGCGTTGTAGCGCACGCCCTTCATCAGCTGACCGTGGATGTCGTACACCTGCACCGAAGCAGCGTGTGAGGCGCGGGCTGCATCGGTCAGGTTCAGGACCGTGGTGGCCGGGTTCGGGTACAGCGAGTACGTGGTGGCCGTAGCCACCGTGCGCGGCGCGATGCCGCCGTTGGACGTCACGAGCGAAGCGCGGGCACCACCCGAGGCAAACAGCGCGTTCATGCGCGACGACTGGCCCGCCGTGAACATGTACATGCAGGCATCATAGGTGTAATCCATGTAGTTCATCGACATGTCGCCCTGGTTGCCGCAGCTCACCTTCGGGAAGGTGGGGCAGCCGCCGTTGCTGGTTTGCTGGGTGGGCGTGTCCGCCACCAGGTCGTTGCCGCAGGTGGCATCGCCCCAGATGTGGCGCAGGTTCAGCCAGTGGCCTACTTCGTGCGTGGCCGTGCGGCCCTTGTTGTAGTTCGAGGCCGTGCCGCCGGGTACCGAGGAGTACAAGCAAACCACACCATCGGTAGCGGCCGGCCCGCCGGGGAACTGTGCGTAGCCGAGCAGGCCCTGGCCCAAGTTGCAGAGCCACAGGTTCAGGTACTTCTCGCGGGGCCAGGCGTCGCTGCCGCCCTTGCTCGAGTACTTTACGAAGTCGTTCGAGCTGAACGAGCGGGTTTTGGTCGACTTGCGCACCACGCCGGTGGTGGGGGCACCGTTCGGGTCGCGCTGGGCCAGCACAAACTGAATGTTGGTGTTGGCGGCCAGGCCCGCGTAGAGGGCCGGCGTGTTGGCCGCATCGGCGTTCATTTTGGCGAAGTCTTCGTTCAGCACCCGAATCTGGGCGTCGATCTGCGACTGCGGCACGTTCTGGGCGGCCGTGTTGTACACCACGTGCACCACCACCGGGATGGTCACCACGGCGTTGGTGCGGTTCATGGCCGGGCTGGCCACGAAATTGCGGGTTTGGGCTTCAATGGCGGCCATGCGCTGACCCATGGCCGGGTCGGCGGCCACCTGAGCGGCCAGTACTTCCATGGCGGCGCACTGGCGGCCAGCCAGGGCTTCCAGGCCGGGCTTGGTGGACAGGCTCCGGTATTGATCCTGGGCGGTAGCCGACAGGCTGGCGAGCAAACCCAGGCCGCTAAGGGTGAGAGCGTAGAGCGTTTTTTTCATACGGTGGTTTGGTTGTAAGGTGAGTCTTTTGTCAATTGACGAAATGCTCTACAGAATCGCAAAAAAATGGTTGCAATTTTTTCAATTCATCAATATTGATATTGTTGAAATACAGATTATTAAAATTAGTGCAAGTGGAAAATCAACAAAAAAGAGCCGCTCCAACTGGAACGACTCTTTTAATAAAATATAACTAAACCAAGGAGTGTGTAACGCCGCTATGCTTCTTCGGCGAAGGCGTTTGGGTCAGCAAAGGGCGGGTTGCCAGGGTATTGCTGCTCGTATAGGTTGCGCAAGTGACGTACCAGCATGGCGCGCAGTTCATCAATATTCTCCCGCTCCTGGGCCGAGATGAAAATGACCGGGTCGTGGAGGCGCGCCATGTACGTGCTCTTGAGCTGTTCCAGCGAGGGGCGCTGCTGCACGTCGTCGGCGTGGTGCAGGTCCTCGTCGTGGTCGGGCTCCACCGCGTGCAGGTGGGCAGCCGGGTCCACGCTGGCCGTGTACTGGTCGATTTTGTTGAACACCAGGATGGTCGGCTTCTCGGCCGCGCCGATGTCCTTGAGCGTGTCGTTGACCACCTGAATGTGCTCCTCGAACATGGGGTGCGAGATGTCTACTACGTGCAGCAGCAGGTCGGCCTCCCGGATTTCGTCCAGCGTCGACTTGAAGCTCTCGATCAGGCGGGTGGGCAGCTTGCGGATAAAGCCGACGGTGTCGGAGAGCAGGAAGGGCACGTTTTCGAACACCACCTTGCGCACCGTTGAGTCGAGGGTGGCGAAGAGCTTGTTTTCGGCAAACACGTCGGCGCGGCTGAGCAGGTTCATCAGCGTACTCTTGCCCACGTTGGTGTAGCCCACCAGGGCCACGCGCAGAATGCCGGTGCGGGCCTTGCGCTGGGTCTGGTTTTGCTTGTCGAAGTCCTTGAGCTGTTCCTTGAGCAGGGTTATCCGGTCGCGCACCACGCGGCGGTCCGTCTCGATTTCTCGTTCGCCCGGGCCGCGCATGCCCACGCCGCCGCGCTGGCGCTCCAAGTGGGTCCAGAGGCCGGTGAGGCGGGGCAGCAGGTACTGGTACTGGGCCAGCTCCACCTGGGTGCGGGCCGTGGCCGTCTTGGCGCGCTGGGCGAAGATGTCGATGATGAGCAGGGTCCGGTCGAGGATTTTGACCTTCAGCTCCTTTTCCAGGTTGCGCAGCTGCGAGGGCGACAGGTCATCGTCGAAAATGACCATGCTGGTGCCGTGGTGCTGCACGTAAGCGCGGATTTCCTCCAGCTTGCCCGAGCCGACGAAGGTGCGGATGTCGGGCTTTTCGAGCTTCTGAATAAAGCGCTTGGTGGGCACGGTGCCGGCCGTTTCCGTCAGAAAGGCCAGCTCGTCGAGGTATTCGGTGGTCAGGGCGTTGTCCTGGCGCTTGTCGGGTACGGCCACCAGCACCGCGGTTTCGGCCTCGGCGGCGGTTTCGTAGGTAGCGTCTTTGTTGCCTTTGGCCAGGATGCGGCCCACGCGCCCTTTCACCCCGTCGGTGGCGCCGGGGTGGCGGGTGCTGTTTTGGCCGCGTTTGGAAGAGGGTCGGTTACCCATAGCTGCGAGTTGAGAAAAAAGAAGCCGGCCGCTCGGCTGGCTTCTGCGGGTAGCATACGGTAAAGGTAGCGCGGAGGTGGCCGGCCCGGGCTTACCGCAGCGTGAGGCTGTAGGCGGCCACCTGCTCAATCTGCTCCGGGGTGAGCTGGTCCTTGAAGGCGGGCATGTTGCCCAGACCGTTCGTGACCATGTACACGCGGCCCATCTGGTTGAGGTTGCTCTTGGTCAGGTCGTGGGCGCCGTTCAGGCCCAGCTTGCCGTTGGCGCCGTGGCAAAGGACGCAGTTCTGCTCGAACAGGGCCTTGCCGGCATCGACGACGGGCGCGGCTGCGGCCGCCGGAGCCGCGGCGGGCTGCGTGGCGGCGGGCTTGTCGGCCTCGCCGCAGCTGCTCAGGCCCAGCAACAGGGCCAGGCCGGCCGCCAGCAGGGGCGAGGCCGCCGGTACCGCGGCGGGGCGCAGGCCAGCCCACTGCCACACCTCGCCCGCGTCGGGGTCGAGCACGGGGCCCTGCAGCTGCAGCCCGGCTTTTTCGAGCACCCGGCAGGTGGCGGTGCGCACGGGCAGGGTAAGGGCTGTCACGCGGCGCACCTCGGGGTGCCCGAAGGCGTAGTCCACCAGCGCCCGCGCCGCCTCGGTGGCCAGCCCCTGGCCGCGGTAGGCAGCCGTGAGGCTGTAGCCGATTTCGACGCTGCCCTGCTCGTCGGGGCGGCCCTTGAAGCCCGCCATCCCGATGAGCTGCTGCGCCTCGCGGTGCACCAGCAGGTACATCCACCAACCCCGCAGCTCGGGCTGCCGGCGCAGGTGGCGGTAGCCGGGGGCCAGCGCGGCTTGGGCTTCTTCCGACCCCGGCCAACCCGCTTCGGCCGCCACGCCCAGCACGGCGGCCAGTACGTGGTGGCCGGCCAGCGCTGCCTCGAAGTGGGCCGGGGTGCAAGGAATCAGGTGCAGGCGCGGGGTTTCGAGCATGGGGCAAGGGGTGATGGTACGGCCCGCAAAGGTACGACGGACCAGCGGCCTGCTGGGCCCACACATCCGGCCCAGCCGCCGGAGTGCTAGCGCACCGGGATGTCCAGCGTAGCCGGCGTCAAGCCATCGGCGGTAGCGGTGAGGCGCACGGTGCCGCGGCCCTGGCCGGCGCGGAGCAATGCGCTGGCCGTACCGGCTTCGGCGGGCACGGGGCTGGGGCCCAGCAGCTCGGCCGGTCCCTCGGCCACGAAGCGCACGGCCGGGCTGGCCTGGGGCACGGGCTCCCCGTTGGCGTCTACCACGGTGGCGTACACGAACACCGCGTCGTTCTGGCCCGCCGTCAGGTCGCGGCCGCTGCGGTCGTAGCGCAGGGCGAGGCGCGCCGGCGCGCCGGGCGTGCGGCGCTCGGTTTCGGCCACGCGCTTGCCGCCCTGGTAGGCCACGGCCCGCAGCGTGCCCGGCGTGAAGGTAGGCAGCGTGAAGGTGAACGGTGGGTGCGCCAGCCGGTCGGCATACGCGTTGCGGTCGGGTTTCTGGCGGGCCACAGGCTGCCCGTTCAGCAGCAGCTCCACCTCCTCGGCGTTGCTGTACACCACCACTTCCTTCGAGGACGTGGGCAGCCAGTAGTTGGCAATGTACACCATGGGCCGGCCGAAGCCGTGGCGGTCGGTGGCGGAGCCGTACTGGCTCTGGTAGAAGTAGTAGGCAAACTTGGGCACGCGGAAGATGTCGGCCACGCCCGACGACTCGATGTCCGGGGCGTAGCCGCGCAGGTAGTCGAACATCAGCCAGTTGGCGTCGCCCACGGCCGGGCCGCGGAAGTTGTCGTTGTGCGCTTCCTGGAAGTTCAAGGCCTGTTGCGCCAGGGCCCGCTCGCCCTGCCCGCGCAGCTGCCGCGAGGTGCGCTCGGCGGCTTTCAGGCCCTCGTAGGCTTTCTGGTTGAAGCCCGCGTTCTGGGCGTAGTACTCCCAGTCGCCGTACTCGCAGAGCAGGATGGGCCGGCCCTTGCTGTACTTGTTCCAGTAGTCGGGCGCCTTGGCGTGCTGCCGGGCCGGGATGAACACGTCGTAGGCGTAATCCATCCACCCGCAGGTGTACACGCCTTCCTTGAACGGCAGCTCCTCGTGCACGATGCGGTGGGCCTCGTCCATGAACGGCTTGCTCATGCCCGTCTCGTTCAGGGCCGCTTCCCAGAGCACGACGCTCGGGTGGTTCCGGTCGCGGCGCACCATGTCGCGCACGTTCTGCAGGCTGTTGCGCTGAAAGGCCGCGTCGCCGAAAAACTGCCAGCCCGGAATGGCGTCCATCACCAGGATGCCCAGCTCGTCGCAGGCCTGCAGGAAGGCGGGCGCGGGCGGGTAGTGGGAGCAGCGCACGAAGTTGAAGCCCGCCTCGCGGATTTTCCACGCGTCGCGGTACTGCATGGCGTCGGAGAGGGCGTAGCCCAGGTAGGGGTACTCTTGGTGGCGGTTGGTGCCGCGCAGGCGCAGCTTCTGCCCGTTCAGGTAAAAGCCGTCCGGGGCAAAGCGGATGCTGCGCACGCCGGTGGTCAGCTCCTGCCGGTCGAGCACCTGCCCGCCCTGCCGCACTTCCACCGTGAGGCGGTACAGGTAGGGCTGCTCCGGCGACCAGAGCCGGGGCTGGTTGACGCTGATCTGCTGCACCACCCGGCCGAAGGAGCCGGGCGGCACGTCGGCCAGGTCCTGGGTGCTCTGGCCTACCTCGCGGCCTCGCTCATCGCGCAGCACGGCGCGCACCTGCAGGCTTTGGGCCGTGGAGTGGTCGTTCTGCACCTCGGTTTGCACGCGCAGGGTGGCCGCCTCGGGCGTGATGCCGCCGTAGCTCACGAACATACCGCCACCAGCCGTGCGCCCGGCCTGCACCGGATCGGTGATGTGCAGCGGGGCCTTGGTGCGCAGTTCCACCGTGCGGTACAGGCCGTGGTAGAAGTTGAAGTCGAGTTCCTTGAGTGGTTTGCCGGGCGGCACCGCCGGGTCGTCCTGGTTGTTGAGGCGCACCAGCAGGCAGTTGTCCTGATCGGGCCGGAGCTTGCCCGTCAGGTTTACTTCGAAGGGCAAGTAGCCGCCTACGTGGCGCTGCAGTCGCTGGCCGTTCAGGTACACGTCGGCCGTGTGCATGGCCGCGCCGAAATGCACGGTTACGCGCTGATTTGGCGCAGCCGGGGCCCGAAAAAACTTCCGGTAAAAGCCGATGCCCTGCCACTGGCGCTGCCCGGTGGCTATGGGCTCCAGCTGCGCCGTGTGCGGCAGCGAAACCGGCGCCCAGCCGTCTGCGCCGCCGGCCGCAAACAGCGCCGGCGTGATGGTCGTGTCGCGGTCCTTCACGAACTGCCAGTCCTGGGTGAAATCCTGGCTACCCAGGGCCGGGGCCAGCGGCGCGGCCGCCTGGGGCATCTGGCTGCTGGTGCACTGGCCAAACGCGGCCGTCAGCAGCAGGCCGGTGGCGGCCCAGAGAACATGCGGGAATCGGGGCATAACGCTTACTGAAGCTGGACGGATTCAATGTCGACGTGCACGGGCGAGCCGGCGGCCGGGCCGTCCACGATTACCTGCAGCACCTCGGCATCGGCGAGGCGCAGCTGGGCGGGCTGGCTGGCCGGCTGAAAATGCAGGGGCAAAAAGCCGGGGTAGGGGCGGGGTGTGATGAGCAGGGGCGCCGGGCGTAGCGCCGCCAGCGGAATGCGCACGGTCTGCCACTCCGTAGTCAGTGGTAGCGGGGCCGCGTAGGCCGCCGCGTCCTTGGTGACGAGCAGCACCTGCACGCGGGCGGCCGGCTGGCTGCTGCGGGCGCGCACCAGTAGCTCCCGGGCGCCGGGCAGCGCTTCGGCGCGGGCCTGAAGCTGGTCGGCGAAGTAGGCCCGCAGGCTCACGGCCGGGGCCGATGCCCCGGTTTCGAACGGAGCAGCGGCCGGCGTTTTGGGCACCGGCACCACCAGCCGCAGGGCCAGCTCCCCGGCGGGCGTGGTCACGTAATCGGCCCAGCCCGAGAAGGCGTTTTCGGTACCGCGCACTTCCACGCGGCGCTGGTCGTGGGCGGCCCGGAACAGCGGCAACGGGCTGCCCGCCGTCACAATCGGTACGGCCCAGTGCTCCTGGGAATAAAAGTCCCAGTCGGAGGGCTGCCCGGCCACGCTGCCGGGGAACGTCAGTGCATAGGGCAGGCCTTTCGACTTATCATGTGGCTTCAGCACCACCCAGTAGCGCAGCTGGCCGGGGTACAGTAGCTCGGCGGGCACGGTGGCTTCGGCCGTGGTGAGGCTGCGGCGCGTCATCGGCAGGCGGCGGGTGCGGCCGTAGAAATGCTGCGCCACCAGCAGCAGGCTATCCTGCGGGCCGGCACCGGCCACCTGCACCTGCAGCCGCAACGGCTGGCCCGCCGTGACCTGGGCCGGCGGCGTCGAGCGCACCGTCGGCACCGGCTGCGCGGTCGGCTGGTCGGACGTGGGCAGCGGGGCCACGTATTCGCGCAGTCCGAGGGCGCCCACCTGCGCATCCTGCGTTATCCACTTCGCGGCATCCTGGTCGCGCGCCGTGAGCAGATAGGAGCCGGGGAGTACGGTCAGGGCGCCGGCCTGCGCCTGCTGCTGCGGGCGGTTGCCCTGGTTGAGGCAGCGCAGCGCGAAAGCCGGCCCCAGGTCGGGCAGCTGCACCCGCAGCGGCTGCTCGTTCCACCGAATGCTGGTCATGGCCTTGCGCAGCGAAGCCGTTTCGAACGGGTCGTGCAACGGTACCGCGTCGGGCAGCACTTCCAGGCGCCACACGCCGGGCGCCAGCCGGTCGAGAAAATACGCGCCGGTGCCGCCGTACGTCACCACCGGCGAGGAGCCCACCCCGGCCAGGTGCCGCAGCTTCGCCAGCTTTTTCGGCTGGGTACGGGTGTTGTTGGTGTAGTAAAACTCCTCGTCGGTGTTCATTTCGCTGAGCTGCTCGCGGTAACTCACGCGGAAGGCCCCGAACGCCGAGTCGGCGGGGTAGCGGCGAAACTGCTGGCCGCGGCCCGCCTGCCGGAACACCTTGCCCGCAATGAGCAGGCTCAGGGCCTTGGCCGGGGTGTAAGCCAGGTTCAGGTAGTGCGTCTGGTACTCGGTGTTGTAGGGCGCAATGGCCAGCGGGTCGTAGGCAAACTGCGTGGCCCACTGAAAGCCCGCCTCGCGGAAGCTGCGCGCCATCAGTGGGTACATGATGGGCTGCAGCACGTCGGCCGACTCGAACTCGTACACCATCTTGGCCCGTCGCCGGAAGCGCGGGTCGTTGCGGTACGGAATGGGGTAGTGGTCCACGTAGGGCAGCAGGTTACCGCGCAGCTCGTGCCCGCTCACCAGGCCCTGCGGGTACCACTGAAAGGTGAGTCCGTCCACATCGGCGTCGAGGATGGCCTCGTGCACGGCGTAGTTTTCGGCGATGTTGTAGAAGATGGGCTTCTGCAAGCCCGTGGCGCGCATGGCCCGCACCATGCGGTTGGCAAAGTCCGTTACCTGCGCCTTGGGCTCGTGGTAGCGCGGCTCGTTGCACACCTCAAAGGCGATGATGTCGGGGTCTTCGCGGTTGAGCAGCTTGGTGTAGGGGTTTTGGTGGTTCAGAAACTGCGTCAGGTAGTTTTCCTGCGCCCGAATGGCCCGCGGGTTCACGTAGGCTTCGGCCTTGGAGTAGATGCTGGAAAAGCCGGTGCCGGTGTCAGGCTCGGGGTAGCCGTTGTTCCAGTAAGCAATGGGCGTGAGAATGGTCTTGATGCCGCGCTGCTTGAGCTGGGCCAGCAGAAAGTCGAGCAGGCGCAGGTGCTCGTTCTGCTGCAGGTTGCCCGCCGTGTCGGTGATTTCCACGTCCCACACGTGCACCCGGAAGGCGTCCACGCCGAGGCGGGCCAGGTGGTACACGTCCTGCCGGATGGCCTGCTCCGGGTCGGCGCCGACGACCTTGTGGGCCCGGTAGGCGTGGGCAAACGGCGCGGTGTAGTTCACGCCGAACAGGGCCACCTCCTCGCGCGAGCCGGCCCAGCGCAGCACGCCTGCCTTGTCGACGTACACCCCGGCGGGGGCACTACGCCGCTGGGCCTGGGCTGCCGGGGGCACGAAGGGCAGGCTGAACAAAAGCAGGAGAAGCAGGCGAAGGGTTGGCATGGCAAGAGCGGAAAAAGCGGGTTCTGGCATACGAGTGCGGGCCCGGCCGGGGCGAAAGTAGCACCCGACCCGCCAAGCAGCCGGGCTGCTCATCGCCCGCTGGCTACCGGCGGAGCGCCAGGAGCTTCCTACCTTTGCGGCCCGGCGCCCAACCCGCGCCGGCTTTTTTATGCGCGTCGCCATCGTCATCAACACCAGCTGGAACATCTGGAATTTCCGCCGCAACCTCGTGCGCGCCCTGCAGCAGGCCGGCCACGAGGTGCTGGCCATTGCCCCGCCCGATGACTACTCCCAGCGGCTCGAAACCGAGCTGGGGTGCCGCTACGTGCCGATTCTGATGGAAAACAAGGGCACCAATCCCCTCAAGGATGCCCAGCTCACCAAGCGCTTCTACGACCTGTACCGCCGCGAGCGGCCCGACGTCATCCTGCACTACACCATCAAGCCTAACATCTACGGCACGCTGGCGGCCAAGCTCGCGGGTATTCCCTGCGCCAACAACGTCTCAGGCCTGGGCACGGTGTTTATCGTGCAAAACCTGGTGAGCAAGATTGCCCTCGGCCTGTACCGCTTCGCCTTCCGCTTTCCCAAGCGCGTGTTTTTCCAGAACGGCGACGACCGGCAGCTGTTTCTGCAGCACGGGCTGGTGCGCCCGGAAATCACCGACCTGGTGCCCGGCTCCGGCATCGACGTGGACAAGTTCCGCCCCGACCCCGAGGCGCCCGCGCGCCACGAGCCATTCACCTTCCTCATGATTGCCCGCGTGCTCTACGAAAAAGGCGTGGAGGAGTACTTCGAGGCGGCCCGGCTGGTGCGCGAGGCCGTGCCCGGCACCCGCATCCAGCTGCTCGGCGGCATCGATGAGTCGGGCGGGGTGGGCGTGAAGCGCGTCGTGTTCGACGAGTGGATGCAGGCCGGGCACGTGGAATACCTCGGTACCTCCGACGACGTGCCCGCCCACATCCGCCAGGCCGATTGCGTGGTGCTGCCCTCGTACCGCGAAGGCACGCCCAAAACCCTGCTCGAAGCCGCCGCCCTGGGCAAGCCCCTGGTCACCACCGACGTGCCTGGCTGCCGCGAAACCGTGGTCGACGGCCACAACGGCTACCTCTGCCAGGCGCGCTCCGCCCCCGATCTGGCCGCCAAAATGCTGCAGGTGCTGCGCCTGCCCGACGCCGAGCTGCGCCGCCTGGGCCAGGCTTCGCGCCAGCTGGCCGAAACCAAGTTTGACGAGCGGCTGGTGCTGGACAAGTACCTGCGCACGGTCGCCGAAATTGGCCGGCCGAAAGCCCCGGCGCCCGTGCGTGCGTAAGCACCCCGGCCGCGCCCTTCCCCTGATTTCTCCTTTGTATTCCCGATGGAAGTAATTCACAACCCGCTCAGCGGGGTTATCGAGCTGGTGCCGCGCGTGTTCGGCGACGCCCGCGGCACGTTCTTCGAATCGTTCAGCGCCCGGCTGCTGGCCGAAAAAGCCGGCATCCGCGAAGACTGGGTGCAGGACAACCAGTCCATTTCGGCCGCCGGCGTGCTGCGCGGCCTGCACTTCCAGCGTCCGCCCTTCGCCCAGGCCAAGCTGGTGCGCGTGGCCCGCGGCCGTGCCCTCGACGTGGTGGTGGACCTGCGCCGCGACTCGCCCACCTTCGGCCAGCACACGCAGGTGCTGCTCGACGCGGCCCGCGGCAACATGGTGTACGTGCCCGTCGGCTTCGCCCACGGCTTCCTCGCCCTCGACGACGACACCATCTTCCTCTACAAGTGTTCCAACTACTACCACCCGGCCTCCGAGGGCGGCCTGCTGTGGAACGACCCCGCCCTGGGCATCGACTGGGGCGTGGCCGAGCCCAACGTGTCGCCCAAAGACGAGATACTGCCGCGCCTGGCCGAGCTGGACAGCCCGTTTTGAATGGCTAAATGGCTGCATGGGTAAATGGCTGGCCGTCCAACGATTCGCCAGAGCGGCCAACCATTTAGCCATGCAGCCATTTAGCCATTTACAGCAGCTCCATCAGCGTTTCCAGGCCCATGCCGCGGGAGCCTTTCACCAGGACCAGGCGCTCCTGCAGCGGGTGCTCCCGCAGCCACGCGGCGGCCTGGGCCTTGGTGGCAAAGTGCCGGAAGCCGGGCCGCTGGGCGCGCTGCATCTCGGGGCCGACGAGCAGCACTTCGCCGAAACCCTGGCGGGCCAGCAGGTCGCCGAGGGCGTGGTGCTCGGCGGTGCTCTCGTCGCCGAGCTCAAACATGTCGCCGAGCACGGCCACCTTGCGCGCGGCCTCGCCGGGCCGGGCCGTGAGGCTGGCCAGCGCCGCCGCCATCGACGAAGGATTGGCGTTGTAAGCGTCGAGGATGACCTCGTTGCGCGCGGTGCGCACCAGCTGCGAGCGGTTGTTCTGCGGGTCGTAGGCGGCCAGGGCGGCGGCAATGTCGGCGGTGGGCACCTCGAAGTACGCGCCCACGGCGGCGGCGGCGGCCAGGTTCACGAAGTTGTAGGCCCCGGTAATGGCCGCCTCCACCGGCGTGCCGTCGAAGAGGCGCAGCACCACGCGCGGCGCGGCGGCCACCAGCTGGGCCGGGTAGGTGTCGGCGGGGCCGGGGTAGCTCACGCGGTTCGGCACCAGCCCGCCCAGCGCGGGCAGGCGCGCATCCTGCGTGTTCACGAAGGCTGTGCCGCCGGTTGCGGTCAGGTAGCGAAACAGCTCCGATTTGCCCTTGGCCACGCCTTCGATTCCACCAAAGCCTTCCAGGTGAGCCTTGCCGATGTTGGTGATGAGACCGTGGGTGGGCTCGGCGTAGCGGCAGTACGCGTCGATTTCGCCCTGGTGGTTGGCGCCCATTTCCACCACGGCCAGCTCGTGCGCCTCGGGCCGGATGCTGAGCAGCGTGAGCGGCACGCCGATGTGGTTGTTGAGGTTGCCGCGGGTGTACTGCACCCGGTAGCGGCGGCTGAGCACCGCGTTGAGCAGCTCCTTGGTGGTGGTTTTGCCGTTGGAGCCCGTCACGGCCAGCACCGGAATGCTGAGCTGCCGGCGGTGGTGCAGGGCCAGCTGCTGCAGCGCCACCAGCGTATCGGGCACGTAGCAGTAGCGCGCCGGGTCGGTGGCGGCCAGCGCCGCGTCGTCGACCACGGCAAAGCAGGCGCCCTTTTCCAGGGCCTGCGGGGCAAAATCAGCCCCGCGGAAAGAGGGCCCGTTCAGGGCCACGAACAGCGTCTGCTCCTGCGCCTGGCGGGTATCGGTGCTCACGGCGCGGCACTGCAGGTAGCGGGTGTACAAATCGGGAAGGGAAATCGGCGACATACCGGCGGGGTTGGCGTAAATTCGGGGAAGCGGAACCGATCGGCTTCGGCGCAAATTTTGCTATTTGTTCCGGCCTATTTCGTATTTGCTTCGTCACTTCGGCTTACCACTGCTTTATGCTGCGTCGTCTACCCGCATTATTGGCCCTGCTGCTGCCGCTGAGCGCGGCCGCCCAAAGTCAGTTTGGCTTCGAATACCGCCCGGAGGCGGCCGCCGTTCAGGCCGGCGGCAATCCACTACCCCTGGCCTGGACCGGGGGGCTCAACAGTCCGCAGTATTCGCAGCTGGATCTGAACGGCGACGGGCAGAACGACTTGGTGGTGTTTGAGCGCGTGAACAGCCGCCTGCTGACTTTCCTGAGCGTGGCCGCGCCGGGCGGCGGGCGCCGCTGGCAGTATGCCCCCGACTACGAAAGCCTCTTTCCGCAGGACCTCAACAACTGGGTGCTGCTGCGCGACTACGACTGCGACGGCCGCCCCGACCTTTGGACGCAGGCCGGCCCGGGCGACATCCGCGTGTTTCGCAACGTGGCCGGCCCCGGCGGCCGGCCGCGCTTTCAGCTCGCCAGCGGCCTGCTCATGTTCGCCAACACGCCCACGTTCAGCGGCAACATCCACTTGAGCGGCTACGACATCCCGGCCATCCAGGACGTGGACGGCGACGGCAAGCTGGACATCCTCGGGTTTGACTACGGGGCCAGCACGCAGGTGCAGTACTACCGCAACGTCAGCGCCAGCTGCGGCGGGCTCAGCTACCGCTACGAGTCGCTGACCTGGGCCGGGCTGACGTTCTGCGGCGCCACCTGCACCGATTACGCCACCGGCGGCAACGCCTGCGCCCCGGTGCGCTCCACGGCTTCCGGCCCCGGGGCCAAGCCCAACGCCACCAACCACACCGGCGGTTACAGCCTGCTGCTGCAGGACTTCGACCAGGACGGCGACCAGGACCTGCTGCTGGGCCGCGACAGCTGCCCCGAGCTGGTGGCCATCCGCAACACGGGCACCAACGCCACGGCTGCCACCAACGCCGGCAGCGTCCTCACCACCCTGCCGGGCGGCATCGGCAGCGTAAGCCTGCCCAACTTTCCGGCTGCTTACGCCATCGACGCCAACCAGGACGGCAAGCAGGACCTGGTGGTGGCTTCGGGCTTGGTCAACAACTCCGACATGACGAGCATGCGCCGCAACGGCCTGCTCTTCGAAAACACCAGTGCCACGGCTGTGCCGGCCTACACGCGCAACGCTGCGCCCTTCCTGCAGGACCAGATGGTGGACGTGAGCGAAGCCGCCGCCACGGCCTTTGCCGACCTCGACGGCGACGGCCTGGTGGACATGCTCGTGGCCAACGCCGCCGACCAGTACGGGGCCCCGCTCTCCGATGGCACCTACCGCGCTACGCTGGCGCACTACCGCAACACGGGCACGGCGGCCCGGCCCGTGTTCAGCCTGGTCACCACCGATTACCTGGGCCTTTCGGCGCGCAACTTCCGCAACCTGCGCCCGGTATTCACCGACCTGAACCGCGACGGCGCCGTGGACCTGGCCTTTAGCGGCTACTACATTGGCGCCTCCTTCGTGTTCTACTACCTGAACACGGCCGCGGCCGGCCGGCCCGTGAGCTTCGATACCGCCCAACTCAACAACCTGAACGGAGTGGGAAACCTGGCCAAGACCACGCCCTGCTTCGCCGACGTGGACGCCGACGGTTACCTCGATCTGCTGGTGGGCATCGGCGCCAACCCCAGCGGGCTGAACTCGCCGCTGAGCTACTACCGCCGCAACCCCGCCCAACCCCTCAACGACGCCTTTACGCTGGTAAACAACGACTTTGGGCGCATTCGTACGGCCAACAACGAAAAGCCCAGCTACCTGGCGCCTGCCGTGGCCGACGTGGACCGCGACGGTACCCCCGACCTGATGGCCATCGACCACACCGGCACGCTGCACCTTTTCGCCAACTACCGTTCTCAGTCCGGCGTGTTCCTGGATCGTACCGATCTGCTGCTGAACAGCGTATCGGGCCAGTACGCGGTGTCGCGCCTGGGCGACAACATCGAGGCCCGCAACCACCTCGCCCTGGCCGACATCACCGGCGACGGCACGCCCGAACTGGTGGTGGGCACCGAGGCCGGCGGGCTGCTGCTGTACGGCGCCCGCAACGTGGTGACCACCGCCCGCAGCAAGGCCGCTGAGGCCCTGCCGCTGCAGGTGTTCCCGAACCCGGCCCAGGAGCAGGTGACCATTGAAACGCCCACGGCCACGCGCGTACTGCTGCGCGACCTGCTGGGGCGGCCCGTGCGGCACAGCGAAGCGCCGCTGCGGCGCCATCAACTGAACGTGCAGGGCCTGGCCGCGGGCGTGTATCTGCTGGAGGCCACGGATGCCGCCGGCCGCCGCGGCGTGCAGCGCCTCACGGTGAAGTAAGATACGCTAGTTGGCACCACGCAAACGGCCCCGGCAATTGCTGCCGGGGCCGTTTGCGTGTTGGAGGCCGTTCAAGTGCTTGGGCAGCCATTCACACCCTCACCATTTCGCTCGTCGTGCGCAGTTCAAACTCGTCGGCGTCGAGCAAGGCCGGGAAGCGGCTGCGATACGCTTCCAGCTCGGCCCGGCGCAGGGTGCGCGTAATGCCCGTAGCCTGGTTGCCCACCTCCACGAGGTATTCGCCCTTCATGTCGAGCAGCGCCGAGTCGCCGTCGTAGGGCTGGCCCTGCAGGTCGAGGCCCACGCAGTTCACGCCCATGGTGTAGGCCAGGTTTTCGATGGCGCGGGCGCGCAGCAGGGTTATCCAGGCCGTGCGGCGGGCGGCGGGCCAGTTGGCCACGTACAGCAGCAGGTCGTAGGGTTGGTGCATATCGTTGCGGCTCCACACCGGAAAGCGCAGGTCGTAGCAAATGAGCGGGCAGATGCGCCACCCGCGCCATTCTTCCACGAGGCGCTGCTGGCCCGCCGCAAATACTTCGTGCTCCCCGGCCATGCGGAACAGGTGGCGCTTGTCGTAGTGGCTGTACGAGCCGTCGGGGCGCACCCAGAGCAGGCGGTTGTAGAAGTGGCCGTCGTCGTCGCGGGTCATCACGCTGCCCGTTACCACGGCGTCGCGGTGGGCGGCCAGCTCACGCATCCAGGCCAGCGTAGGGCCTTCCGTGGGCTCGGCCCAGCGTTCGGCCTGCATGCTGAAGCCGGTGCTGAACATCTCCGGCAGCACAATCAGGTCCGTCGGAATAGATATCTCGGCAATGTGCGCGGCTAGGTCGGCGCGGTTGGTTTCGGGCGAATGCCACTTGATGGCTAGCTGAACGAAGGAAACGGTGAGGTCGGACACGGGGCAAGGTGGCGCTATAGGTGTTGTACTGGCATGATACCTAAACATTGGTAAAAAGCCAAAGATTAATGCGCAAAGTGCTAACCTTTGAAAGATCGGGCCGGTTCCCCCGAGCAGCGGCCTCGCCCCGACCTGCCGGCAGGTCGGGGCGAGGCCGCTAGGGCTTCTGGTGGCAGAAGCGGCGCAGGCGCTCGGCGGCGGCGCGCAGCGTGTCGTCCTGCTTGGCAAAGCAGAAGCGCACCAGCCCGTGGTCGGTGCCGTCGTGGTAAAAGGGAGAGACGGGCACCACCGCCACGCCGGCCTCGGCGGTGAGGCGGCGCGCAAACGCCACGTCGGCCTCGCCGGGCGCCAGCTGCTGGTAGCGGGCCAGCTGAAAATACGAGCCTTCCGAGGACAGCAGCTCGAAGCCGGTGCCCTGCATCAGCTCGCCGAACAGGTCGCGCTTCTGCTGCATGAACGCCGGCAAATAGTCGTAAGAGCCGGCGTCGTCGAGCACGTCGGCAATAGCCAGTTGGGCCAGGGTGCTCACGGCGAAAGTCACGAACTGGTGCACGCGGCGCACCTCGGCGCTCAGGGCGGCCGGCGCCACGCAGTAACCCACCTTCCAGCCCGTGGCGTGGTAGGTCTTGCCAAACGACGACACCACGAAGGCCCGCTCGCGCAGGGCCGGGTGCTGCAGGGCCGAGCGGTGCGGGCGCCCGTCGAACACCATGTGCTCGTACACCTCGTCGGAAAGCAGGAGCGCGGAGTTGCCGGCCAGCACATCGGCCAGCTGCTGCCAGTCGGCCTCGGTCCACACGGCGCCGGTGGGGTTGTGCGGGGTATTGACCATCACCAGGCGGGTGCGGGGCGTCAGGGCGGCCCGCACCCGGTCCCAGTCGGGGCGGAAGCCGGGCAGGCTGAGCGGCACGTACACCGGCCGGCCGCCCGCCAGCCGGATGGCCGGGGCGTAGGAGTCGTAGGCCGGTTCGAGCACCAGCACTTCGTCGCCGGGGTGCACCACGGCCGTGATGATGGCGAACAGGGCCTCGGTGGCGCCGCTGCACACGGTCACGTCGGTGGCTGGGTCGGGGGCCGGCACGCCATACACGCGGGCCGTTTTGGCCGCAATCAGCTCGCGCAGCCGCGGCAGGCCGGGCATGGGCGCGTACTGGTGCTGCGCGCCCTGCGCGTGCCGCACCAGGGCCTCGGTCAGCGCGGCGGGCGGGTTGAAGTCGGGAAAGCCCTGGGCCAGGTTGATGGCCCCGTGCTCGGTGGCCAGCTGCGTCATCACCGCGAAGATGCTGGTGCCGACGTCGGGGAGTTTGGAAGGTAGCAAGGGGGAGAGAAGAATAAGTCTGGGCTTCGGTCAGGCCGAGCACCGCGAAGCAGCTTGTTACACGCGGACGATTCGGGCCCACATGATAAGGCCCGGCGCAGCCCTAAGGATAACAAACGTACAATTTTACTCTACCCGGTGCCCATTTACGCCTCCCAGCAGCCGCACGCGGAACGTGGTGCCCTCGCCCGGCGTGCTTTCCACCTCCAGCTGCCCGCCGTGGGCCTGCACCAGGCGCTGCACCAGGTAGAGGCCGGTACCGGAGCCGGGCACGTGGTCGTGGAAGCGGCGGAACAGCTGAAACAGCTCGCCGCCGTAGCGCTGCAGGTCGATGCCCAGTCCGTTGTCCTGCACCGAGAGCACCGAATGGCCCTGCTCGTCGCGCTCGGTCCAGACGCGAATGCGCGGCGGGCGCTCCGGCGAGCGGTACTTTACGGCGTTGCTGATGAGGTTGTAGAGCACGCTCTGCAGGTTGGGCCGCACGAAATGGATGGCGGGCAGGGCCGAAAAGTCGGTTTCGACCACCGCGCCGGCTCCCCGGATCTGCTCGCCGATGCTGTGCAGCACCTCCTGGGTAAGCCGCTCCAGCCGCACTTCCTCCGGGGCCACCTGCATGCTCTGCTTCTGCACCTGCACCAGCGCCGACAGCTCCTGAATGGTGGTGTAGATCTGGTCGAGCGAATGCTCAAACATGGTCATCAGCACTGGCGTTTCGGGGTCGTCGAAGCGGGCCGAACGGGTCAGCTCCTGGAAGATGCCGGCCATGTTGTCGATGGGCTGGCGCAGGTCGTGCGAGGCCGTGTACACGAAGTTGTCCAGGTCCTGGTTGATGCGCAGCAGCTCGGCGTGGCGCGCTTCCATCTCGTGCTGAAAGCGCTTGTAGTCATCGATGTCGGTGCTGGTGCCGAACCAGCGCACGATGCGGCCCTCGGCGTCGCGCATGGGGCGGGCGCGGTGCAGGTGCCAGCGGTACTGGCCGTCGGCGGCGCGGCGCAGGCGGTTTTCCTGCTCGTGGTAGCGGCCGGCGCGCACGTTGTCGGTGAGCATCTGCAGGGCGGCGTCGCGCTCCGGCGCCGGTACCAGGGTACCCCAGCCTTCGCGCTGCACGTCTTCCAGGCCCAGGCCGGTGTACTCCAGCCAGCCTTCGTTGAGGAAGCTCACGGTGCCGTCGGGCTCCAGCGTCCAGACAAGCTGCGGAATGCTGTCGGCCAGAAAGCGGAACTCGGCCTCGGAGCGGCGCAGCTCCTGCTGCAGCTCGTGCAGCTCGTGGATGTCGGTGTTGGAGCCGTAGAGGCGCAGCACCTGCCCGTCGGCGCCGATTTCGGGCACGCCGCGCACTAGGTGCCAGCGGTAGTGGCCGTCGCGGTGGCGCAGGCGTACGTCCATGGTGTAGGGCAGACGGGCCTGCAGGGCCTGGGCCATGCGGTGCTGAGCCACGGCCAGGTCGTCGGGGTGCAGGGCCTGCACCCAGCCCCCGGCGGGCCCGAGCAGCGAAGGGTCGTGCGGGTCCTGGCCGGTGAGGCGGAACCACTGCGGGCTCAGGTAGTCGAGCACGCCCTGGGCATTGGCCGTCCAGATGATGTGCGGGATGCTCTGGGTAAGAAAGCGGAACCGTTCTTCCGAGCGCCGCAGCCGGTCGTTGAGGCCGCGCTGGTCGTGGATATCGGTGCTGGAGCCGTACCACTTCAGGATGCGGCCCTCCTCATCGCGCATGGGCGTGGCCCGTACCAGGTACCAGCGGTACTGCCCATTGGCGCCGCGCACGCGGTGCTCCACCTGGTAGTCCTGCCCGCTGCCGAGGCTGTGCTGCCAGTGCAGCAGCGTCGGGGCGTGGTCGTCGGGGTGAATGGTGTCCAGCCACGCCGTGCCGATAGCGTCGGGCGCCAGCCCGGTATATTCGTAATACCGCTGGTTGGCGTAGTCGAGGGTGCCCGAGGGCAGCGCCGTCCAGGCAAACAGCGGAACGGCGTTGGCCATGAAGCGGAGCTGCTGCTCGCTGTGGCGCAGGCGCTCGGCCAGGGCCTGCTGCTCGTGCACGTCGGTGAGGGAGCCGTACCAGCGGCTCAGGCGCTGCTGCGCGTCGAACACGGGCAGCGAGCGGGCCAGGTGCCAGCGGTACTGCCCGTCGTGCTGGCGCAGGCGCAGCTCGCTACTCCAGGCGGCGCGGTGGCGGCGCGCCCGGACAAAGGAGGACGCCACGGCCGCCAGGTCGTCGGGGTGGACGTAGCTGCGCCAGTCGCGGCCGCGCGTCGCCGCCGACACGCCGGTGTACCCGGCCCACTGCGGGCTCACGTACACGAGGCGGCCGGAAGGCGCCTGGCTGAAGCTGATCAGCGGCAGGGCTTCCGTCATGGCGCGCACCTGCTCGTCGCGGCGGCGCACGGCCGCCGATAGCCGCTCGTTGCGCTGCTGGGCCAGCACGCGCTCGGTGGCATCCACGGCAAAAAACAGCACGCCCTGCGGCTGGCCCGCCTCGGCAAACAGGGGCTGCAGCGTTAGGTCATAGTAGCGCCGTTCGGGCGGCTGGGCATCGGCGTGGTGCCAGGCAATGGCGCGGGCCTGCACGGCGGTGGTGCGGCCGGTGCGGTACGCGTCGTCGAGCAGGGCCGCAATGCCTTGTTCGCGCAGCTCGGGCACGGTTTCGGTGATGGACCAGCCCACGCGCAGGCGGCCGCCCAACAGCGCGAGGAAGTTGGGGGTGGCGAAGGAACAGAGGTGCTCGGCGCCGAACAGGGTGGCCACGTAAGCGGGCACCTGCCCGAGTATCTGCTGCAGCTGCCGGTCTTTGGCCAGCAGGCGCTGCTGCACGCGCTTGGCGTCGTCCACGTCGGTGCAGGTGCCCAGCCACTGGCTCACGCGGCCGTGGGCGGCGCGCAGCGGTTGGGCCTGCACCAGAAACCAGCGAAAACGTCCGTCCTGCCCGCGCAGGCGCAGCTCGGCCCGGTAGGCGGTACCGCTCTGCAACGCCTCGGCCCAGCGCTGGGCCGCCGCCGGCTGATCGGCCAGATGCAGCTGTGAGGTCCAGGCGGGGTCGGGTGCGGCCAGGCCGGCGTGCCCGGTATAGTCGAGCCAGCGCTGGTTGAAGTAGTCGGGCCGGCCCTGGGCATCGGTGGTCCAGACCAGCTGCGGAATAAACTCGCTCAGCAGCCGAAACTGCTCCTGCGGCCGCGGGGGCGGGGCGGGCGCAGCCGGCGCTTCCAGTACCAGCAGGTAGCGCAGCGGCTCTTCCGCCGCGGCGGGCACGGGCCGGACGATAAGGGAGAGCGGCCGCCCCGCAGGTGACTGCACCGCTACGGTGCGCTCCTGGCGCTGGCTATCCAGCGCCGCCAGAAGCCGGGCCCAGGAGTCCCCGGGGGCCAGCAGAGGCAGCACCGCCGGGGCCGCGGCCCCGAGCAGCGCGTGGGCCGGCTGGCCCACGCGCTGGCACATGGCCGCGTTGACCGCCGCCACCGTCTGGTCGGGCTCCAGCGCCAGGTGCGGCGTGGGTAAGGCATCGAACAGCAACCCGAAATCGGGGGCCTGAGGTGGGGGCATAACGGCGGGGAATACAAACGGACGACACGTCGTCTTCCTCAAAGATAGGCAGGGGCCGGGGGCCTTTCCGCTTCGGCTGACGGCTGTTTTTTGTGTTGGGGGAAATTTTCTGGCCTGGAACCCGAAAAACGTGTAACCCCGAATCCTGGCGCTACGTTATCATTCGATTGTCTTTTACCCTGCTTGTATGGCCGAGCGCCTGCTTTACCAAGACGCTGTCATCAGCATAGCCTACGATTACGCGAACGACTGGCTGTACACCGACTGGCAAGCCGATCAAAACCTGTTTACGGTGCAGGCCGGCGCGCTCAAGATGTTGGAGCTGCTGCGGCACGAGCGCTGCCGCAAGGTGCTCAACGATAACCGCCGCGTGCAAACCATCTGGTCCGACGCGTCCGAGTGGGGCGGCAAGGTGTGGTTTCCGCTCATGGCCGAAGCCGGGCTGGAGTATTTCGCCTGGGTGTACTCGCCCAACGTGTACAGCCGGCTGAGCACCGATCTGACGCTGCAACATACCCAGAAGCCCGTCGTAATGACCTTCGACAACCTCGACACGGCCAGTGACTGGCTGCGGCAGATGTAAGTTCCGCCGCGGGCATGGCCGGTAAGGATGCCTTTTTTCCTGCCCTCTGACGCCATGCTCCGTCTCTTACATCAGGATGCCGCCGTGGGCATCTTCCTCGACGAAGCCCACGACTGGCTGTACGTGGAATGGCAGCCGCGGCAAGACCCGCACACGGTACGCACGGGCTGCGCCACGGTGCTGGCCCACGTCCGGCAGCAGGGCTGCCGCCGCGCCCTCAACGACAGCCGGCTGGTCTGCACGCTCTGGGCCGATTCCGCCGAGTGGGTCGGAACCGAGTTTTTTGCGCAGCTCACGGAGGCCGGCCTCGAGTACCTGGCCTGGGTGTATTCGCACAGCATTTACGGACGCCTGAGCATCAGCCAGACGCTGGCGTACGCCCAGCAACCGACGATTCAGACGTTCGACGACTGTGCCGCGGCCGCGGCCTGGCTGCAAACCTGCCGCGTGGGCTAAGCCGCCGGCGCCGGTTGCAAATGCGGCGCCGGCGGGGCAGCTTTACTGCCTTATGGTTCGCTTCCCCGCCCTTTCCCTGCTGGCCCTCGCGCTCGGCGCCGCCCCGGCGGCCGCGCAGACGCTGCCCGTGCTCGATCAGAATCCGCCTTCCCTGCGCTGGCAGCAGGTGCGCACCCCCCATTTCAGCGTGCTGTACCCGGCCGGCTTCGAGGCGGCGGCCCAGCACACGGCCCAGCGGCTGGAACAGGCCCACGGGGCCGGCACCGCCTCGCTGGGCGTATCGGCGCGGCGCCTGACGGTGGTGCTCCAGAACCAGACCACCGTCAACAACGCCTTCGTGACGTTTTTGCCCCGCCGCGCGGAGTTTTTCGTGGTGCCGCCGCAGGACATGAGCCTGGGCACGGTGGACTGGCTGGACCAGCTGGTGGTGCACGAGTTTCGCCACGTGGGGCAGTTCGACAAGGCCCGGCAGGGCGTGGGCCGCGTGCTGGTGCCGCTGCTGGGCGAAGGCGCGCTGGGCGTGGCCTCCATCGGGGTGCCGCCGTGGTTTTTCGAAGGCGACGCCGTGGGCACCGAAACGGCCCTGACGCGCAGCGGCCGCGGCCGTATGCCCAACTTCGACGTGGGCCTGCGCGCCAACCTGCTCCGTGGCCGGCACTACTCCTACCAGGAAGCCGTGTGCGGCTCCTACCGCCACCAGGTGCCCAACTGGTACGTGCTGGGGTACTTCATGACCTCGTACCTGAAAAACCACTACGGCCCGGACGTGTGGGACCGGGTACTGGACCGTTACTACGCCTTTCCGTTCTACCCGTTTTCGTTTTCGCGCGGCATCCGCCGCACCACCGGCCTGCGGGTGGAAGAGCTGTACCAACGCAGCATGGCCGAGGCCGACTCGGTGTGGCGCGCCCAGCAGCCTGAGCAGCGCCTGACGGAAGCCCGCGACTTGGCCGGGCAGGCCAGCGAGAAGATTTACACCAATTACGAGTACCCGCAATACCTCAACGACAGCACCGTGCTGGCCCTGAAAAGCGGGCTGGGCGACATTGCGCAGTGGGTGCGCCTGGGCCGCGGGGGGCGCGAGCAGCGCGTGTTCGTGCCGGGGCTGCTGCACCTGCCCGAAGCGCTGAGCGTGGCCGCCGGCAAGGCCGTGTGGCCCGAGTATCAGCCCGACCCGCGCTGGGGACAGCGCATGTACACCGAACTGCGCGTGCTCGATCTATCCAGCGGCCAGCTCACGCGCCTGACCCGGCGTAGCCGCTACACGTCCGCCGCCCTCTCGCCCGATGGCCTCCGCCTCGTGGCTACCCAGACCGACGAAAGCTACCGCCACGCCCTGCTCATGCTCGACGCGCGCACCGGCGCCGTGCTCCAAACCCTGCCCAACCCGCAGAACGACCTGTACCTGCAGCCCCGCTTCACGCCCGACGGGCAGCGCATCGTGGCGGTGGTGCTCAAGCCCGGCGGCAAAACCATCGAACTGATCGACCCGCAGGCGGGCACGACGCGGGCCCTGCTACCGGTGGCCAACGTGAACCTGGCCAACCCTCAGCCCTGGCAGGATTATGTCCTTTACAACTCGCCGCAGGCGGGCGTCGACAACCTGTTCGCCGTGGACACCCGGCCCGGCGGGCAAACCTACCAGGTGACCAGCCGGCCGCTTGGGGCGTACCACGCGGCCGTATCGCCGGATGGCCGGCACCTGGCCTTCCACGATGCCCGGGCCCAGGGCAGCCGCATCGTGGAAATGCCCCTCGACCCGGCTACGTGGACGCCCGTGACGCCGCCCGCCGCCGACCCGGAGCGCCTATACTCCCGCCAGCTAGCCGCTACCGACCCCGGCGCCCCGCGCCTGCTGCCCCGCTTGGCGGCCGCCGATTCGGCGGGCCGCTTCCCGGTAAAGAACTACTCGCCGCTGGCCCACGCTTTCCGGGTATTCAGCTACGGGCTGATCCAAAGCCCCTCGGGCAACAGCCTGAGCCTGGGCATCCGCTCCCAGGATTACCTGAGCACCACGCAGGCCGTGGCGGGCGTGAGCTTTGATCAGGCCGAAAGCACCGCCGCTTTCTTCGGCGGGCTGAGCTACCAGGGCCGCTACCCGGTGCTGGACCTCGACATCGAGCACGGCGGGCGCAACGCGGGCCTGATCGTGGGCGGGCGCGAGTACCGCGACCAGTGGCGCTACACCCGCCTGACCACCGGCGTACGCCTGCCGCTCACGCTCACGCGCTCCAGAATGCTACAGGCCCTCACAGTGGGCCTGCACTACCTGCACGAAGAAGTGCGCGACTACGACCTGCCCGTGCGCTACCTCAGCGACCCGGGCCGCAATCAGCCGCTGAACGGCCTGCAAACGACGCTGAGCTACGTGCGGCAGCTGAAGATGAGCGCCCGCGACGTGGCCCCGCGCTGGGGCCAGAGCCTACTGCTGACCAGCCGCCTCACGCCCTTCGGCCGCGGCCTCGACGCTACGCAGTGGGGCGCCCTGGGCAGCCTGTACGTGCCCGGCATCGGCAAGCACCACTCGCTGCGGTTGCGCGGCGGCTACCAGTGGCAGAGCCAGCGCGAGTACCAGTTCAGCCCGGCCGTGTTTTTTCCGCGCGGTTCCAGCTACGTGAGCTTCGACCGCCTGGCGGTGGGCAGCGCCGAGTACCGTCTGCCCCTGGCCGACACGCACTGGGCGCTGGGGCGCTGGCTGTACGTGCAGCGCCTGAAGGGTTCGGCCTTCGCCGACGTGGCGCAGGGGCGCAACGTGGAAGGCCGGAACGTGGGCACCTACCACTACCGCAACGTGGGCGTGAGCGGTTCGGTGGTGTTCAACGTGCTGCGCCTGCGCACCCAGCTGGAAACCGGCCTGCGCGCCGTGTACAACACCCGCACCGGCCAGTGGGTCATCGAGCCGGTAGTGCTGGATATCGGCATCTAAAACAACGCACTGGTAGCCGGGGCCCGGGAAAGTAGACCGCCGCTCGGTAGAAATAATGCGTCAGAATGTAAGGGGGTTAGGGCACGGTAAATAGAAAATATTTGAGATGTCAAAATCCGGGAATGAGCCGGCTGCCGTAGGTCGCAGCACATTCATTCTCTCAACCTCTCCATGAAAAAGAATCTGTTTTCTCTGGCCCTGGTGGCCCTGCTCGGTGGCGTTTCGTACTCGGCTGCGGCGCAGTCGGCACAACTCTCGCCCAACAGCGTAATGGTGGGTGGTCAAGCCATGTTAGCAAGCAAAAACATCGTGGCCAATGCCGTCAACTCCGCCGACCACACCACGCTGGTAGCGGCCGTGAAAGCCGCCGGCCTGGTGGAAACGCTGCAGGGCAAAGGCCCGTTCACGGTGTTTGCGCCGGTCAACGACGCCTTCGAAAACCTGCCCGCTGGCACCGTGGATAACCTGCTAAAGCCGGAAAACAAAGCCGCGCTGACCAAGGTGCTTACCTACCACGTGGTGGCCGGCACCATGACTGCGGACAAACTTAAGGCGGCCATCAAAGCCGGAAAAGGCAAAGCGACGCTGAAGACCGTAAGTGGCGGCACGCTCACGGCCATGCTGAACGGCCCGCACAACGTGGTGCTGGTGGACGAAGCCGGCAACGTCGCCAGCATCTCGACTTACGACGTGCTGCAGAGCAACGGCGTGATTCACGTCATCGACAAAGTGGTGCTGCCCAAGTAAGCAGCGCCAAGTAGTGAAAAGCCGCCGTTGACTTTGTGGTCATCGGCGGCTTGCTTATTGAATTTTCCCAGGATGCTGACTTCGCGGGCATGACTTCGCCAAGGTAGCTCGCAGGCCCCCAACAGAAACGGCCCCAAGTGGGGCCGTTTCTGTTGGGGGCCTACCGAATTTAGGCGCCGGGCTTTTTGATCAGGTCCGGAAACTGCCGGGCAAAGTGGTTGTAGCGCGGCGTGGAGACGTTGCGGATGTAGGGATTCTCGGGGTGGTTCACGAAGTAATCCTGGTGGTAGCGCTCGGCCGGGTAAAATTCCTTGAACGGCACTACCTGCGTCACGATGGGGTTGGGGTAAACCTTAGCCGCATTGACGCGCTTGATTTCGGCCTCGATGAGCTGTTTTTCCTGCGGGGTGCGGTAAAAGGCGATGGAGCGGTACTCCTCGCCCGCGTCGGGGCCCTGGCGGTTGAGCGTGGTCGGGTCGTGCTGCACAAAAAACACCTTCAGCAGGGTGGCGAAGCTGATGGCTTTCGGGTTGTAGTACACCTGAATGGCTTCGGCGTGGCCGGTGCCGCCGCGGCCCACCTGTTCGTACGTGGGGTTGGGCACGGTGCCGCCCGCGTGGCCCGATATCACGGTGCGCACGCCCTTCAGGCTCTCGAACACGTGCTCGGCGCACCAGTAGCAGCCGCTGGCAAACGTGGCCACGGCCTCGCCGGGCAGCGGCTTGGGCAGCTCGGCAAAGCGGTGGTCTTCCTGCGGCGGAGCCGTGGCGGCGGGGGCGCCGCCGGAGCGGGCTTCGCAGCTGGCCGCGCCCAGCGCCGCCAGCAACAATACAAACAGCTGTTTCATCCTTGTCATAGTCATGGAGCTCAACATACGAGCGCGCAAATAGATTCGGATGCAGGCCCTGGGCCTACAACCAATTGGCGGCCGGCGGGGTAGGAGAAAGGCACTAGCATTCCGTTCAACCAACCGCACAACCTCATGACTCTGCGATTCTTAAGCGCCTTGCTGTTGCTCCTGGGCGGGCTCAGTGCCTGTTCGTCCGTCAACGTCGAGCAGCAGGCCAACGTCGACTACAGCCAGTACCGCACCTTTGCCTGGGCCGAAACCGAAGTGAAAACCGATAATACCCAGGGGCCGGCCCTGCGCAGTCAGCTGCAGGACGGCGTGCTGCGGCCGGCCATCGAGGTCGAGCTGGTCAAGCGCGGCATCACGCCCGTTACTTCGGGCCGCCCGGATTTGTACCTGACCTACCACCTCTACGTGGAAGAAGCCGAGCGCACCGTGGCCAACCCGCCCAACCCGGCCGTGCCGGTGAGCTACCCCTACTTGGTGAGCTACCGCGGCGCGCTTATCCCGGTCAATTACACCTACTGGTACCGCGCCCCCAGCGGCTACCGCACCGAAACCTACCAGGAAGGCATGTTGGTGCTGGACTTCATCGACGCGAAAACCAACAACATGATCTGGCGCGGTTCGATGATGGACGCCGTCAACAACCCGGCCCGGGCGGGTGAGCGGTTTGCCGAATCGGCCCGCGACATCCTCGACAAATTCCCGGTGAAAGAGCAGAAGTAAGCGGCCGACCGGCCCGGCTGCGAGGCCGCGCGAGCGGCTTGCGGCCGGGCCGGGTTGCTTCCGCTACCTTCACGCCGCCGCTTACTTTCCGCACCCCGCCCCAATGGCCCTGAACACGCTTTTTGAAAACGCGCACGTGAGCATTGCCTACGATTACGCGAACGAGTGGCTCTATGCGAACTGGACGGGCGACCAGGACTTTGACACCGTACGCGAAGGCTGCCTGCAGCTGCTGGCGCTGGTGCGGCAGGAGCGCTGCCACAAATTGCTCAACGACAACCGCCAGGTCACCAGCATGTGGTCGGATGCGGCCGACTGGGGCGGCAAGGTGTGGTTTCCGCTCATGGCCGAAGCCGGGCTGGATTTTTTCGCGTGGGTGTATTCGCCCAATTACTACAGCCGCCTGAGCACCGACCTGATGATGAGCCACGCCACCCGCCCGCTGGTGCTGGCCTTCGACGACATCAGCACCGCCCGCGCCTGGCTGCGGCAGATGTAGAAGCAATAAAAAGGAATGAGAAAGGAAGAGGCCACCGTTGTAAACACGCTGGCCACGTTCCTGCAGCAGCATAAGCAAGAATGAGGAGGGAAGGAGCGGCCGAAACCCGGACCCGTCTCTTCCTTCCCCATTCTTCATTCCTCCTTGATCTTGGACGTGTATTTCGTATCGGCCATGCGCCAGTACACCAGCAGGGAGCAGGCCGCGCAGGCGGCCACGTACCAATAATACGCCGGCTCGATGCCCCAGCTTTTGGCTTGCAGCGCGCCCCATTCGGCCGAGCCGCCGAAGATGGCCACCGTCAGGGCGTAGGGCAGGCCCACGCCGAGGGCGCGGATGTGCGTCGGAAACAGCTCGGCTTTCACCACCGCGTTGATGGACGTGTAGCCGCTCATCACCACCATGGCCAGCACCAGCAGCCCGAAGGCCGCCCACGCATCGGTGGTGCGCGCCAGCAGCGTGAGCAGCGGCACCGTGCCCAGGGTAGCGCCCACCCCGAAAAACAGCAGCACCGGGCGCCGCCCCACGCGGTCGGAGAGGGCGCCCATGAGCGGCTGCAGCACCAGGGCCACGGCCAGCGCCCCAAACGATACCTGCGCCGCCTGCTCGCGGCTGAAGCCGGCCGTATTGACGAGAAACTTCTGCGCGTAGGTGGTGAAGGTGTAGAAGGCAATGGTGCCGCCCAGCGTCAGGCCCACCACCGTGAGCACCTCGCGCGGGTGGCGCAGCAGCACGCGCAGCTTGCTTTCCGTCACCACGTCTTCGGCAGTGGCTGCCTGCTCGGCAAAGGCGGCCGTTTCGGCCATGTGGCGGCGCAGCTGCAGCGCCACCAGCGCCGCGCCCGCCCCGACGGCAAAGGGGATGCGCCAGCCCCAGCGCTGCAGCTCGGCAGGCGTAAGCAGCTGCTGCAGCCCGAGCTGCACCAGCAAGGCCAGCAGCTGCCCGGCCAGCAGGGTCACGTACTGAAAGCTGGAGTAAAAGCCGCGGTGGCGGGCGTCGGCCATTTCGCTCAGGTAGGTGGCCGAGGTGCCGTACTCGCCGCCCACGCTCAGCCCCTGCAGCAGCCGGGCCACCACCAGCAGCACCGGCGCGGCCACCCCGATCTGCTCGTAGCCGGGCGTGAGGGCAATCAGCAGGGAGCCGCCGCACATCAGCAGCACCGAGAGCAGCAGGGCGGCTTTGCGGCCGTGGCGGTCGGCGTAGGCGCCCATCAGCCAGCCGCCCAGGGGCCGCATCAGAAAGCCCACCGCGAAGATGGCCGCCGAGTTCAGCAGCTGCATCGTCAGGTTGCCCTGCGGGAAAAACACCGGCGCGAAGTACAAGGCGAAGGCCGAGTACACGTACCAGTCGTACCACTCCACCAGGTTGCCGATGGAGCCGCTGACGATGGAGCGGAGGCGCGAGGCTACGCGGGGCGGAGGAGTCATACGGCCTGGAAGCAATCCAAAATGAACTATATTGACGGGCGCGTTGGCCGTTGGTGGCTCACAGCAGACTAATTTGCTGGCAGCCGCGAGGTGCCCGCGCAGCCAGTGTGAATTACCGAGAATTTCCCGTTCACCCATACTTTTTTGGCCTATGAAAACCCTTTTACTCGCCTGGCTGCCGCCTCTTGGAGGTTACCCCCACCCCCGCAATGGCTGCTGTTAGCCGGCCGCTGGTAAGCCCACCCACCCGGGTGCTGCCTGCCGCTGCCGATGGCTACGCCTTATTGGCGGGTGGTTCCATCACCGCAAGCCCGGAGGCCGTGGCTGCCGGCAATGCCGGAGCCGTCGGCGGTTTGGGCTCGTCGGTGCGGGCAAGCGGTACCGCCCTGAGCGGCAGTGCCGCTCAGGCGGTGGTGGCACAGCTGGTGCAGGCACGGCAGGAATGTGCCGCGCATCCGGCCGATGCGTTGGCACCAACGCTGGATGGGCAAACCGTTGCTCCCGGTCATCACTTGGTGAGCGGCTCGGCCGCGCTGACGACCGGTAGCGTGCTGCAGCTCACGGGTGATACCGCCGACGTAACGGTCATCCGGATTACAGGCGACCTGACGGTAGAAGCCGGTGCGGCCGTGCTGCTGGCGCAGAATCGCCCCGGCAATGTGTATTGGGTGGTCGATGGCCAGGTGCAGCTTCAGGACGGCGCGGCACTGCCCGGCGTGGTGCTCGGCGGCAGCGACATAGGCGTGCAGGGCCGCCACTACGGCAGCACGGCGCTGCTGACCGAAGGCAGCATTACCCTGACCGACTTGGATGCCCTGGAAGGCACGCAGGTGTTTTATGCGCCCAACCAGCAACTGGGCCAGCGCATCGGGCCGTGCCCGGCCACTGACGCATGCGCGATAAACCGGGTAACCAATGGAAGCTTTGAGGACGGCACCGGTTGCCCGTTTTTGATGGGCAGCTTCGGGTACCAAAGCATCGCAGCGCTCGTCTGCGCGTGGTACAACCCGGATACAAACCCGGGCTGGCAAGGCGGCTCGCCGGATTGGTTTCACCGCTGCGCCACTGGGCTGGACGTGCAGGTGCCGGTCAATCGCCTCAATACCAGCGCCACCCCACGCCAACCCCGCTCGGGCGACGCATACGCGGGGGTGTACAGCGTCTTGGGCAACGGGCGCGAATATATTCAGCAGCGCTTAGGAGCACCGCTGCAAGCCGGGCAGCAATATTACGCGGAGTTTTATGTGAGCCTCGCGCCGGCCTCACGCCGCACGGCCCTTGGGTTGGGCATGGCTGTTACCTCTACCGCCCCCGTGGTTCCAATTACGGGTAGCCAAGTGCTCAGTCATCTGACCCCGCAAATTACCAATGGCAATATGCCCTTGCCCACGGGTGTTAACCCCAGCTGGACCCGTATCGGTGGTACATTTACGGCTGCCGGTGGAGAGCAATACATTACCATCGGCAACTTCCTGCCGGATGCGGTAAACGGCACCAATACGCTACCGCAGAATGGCCCTGGCATTACCGGAGTGCCAGTAGATGGGGCTTACTATTTCATCGAAGACGTATCCATCGTGCCAATCCGCGCCGAGAGCTTTGCCGTGACTATTCCTTGCAGCCAGAGCCAAGCGGTTATTGGGCAGCAATGCCTGAACCTGCCACCTGGCTACGTTGCCCAATGGTCGCCCACGACCGGCCTGGGGCAGCCCAACGCCACCAGCACCACGGCGGCCCCTGCGGTGCCCACTACTTACACGCTAACAGTAAGCGCGGGCGGCCAAGCCGTGCAAACCTACGCTTGGAACGTTACTCCGCTTCGCTCTGCTTCTACCACCCTTGGCTCGGCCGGCGCACCCACCACGCTGAACGCCAATGGCGGCACAATTACTTACTCCGGTAACTACCGGGTACTGGGCGAACTGGTGCTCACCAACGGTATCTTTGAACTGACCCCTGGGACGCGGTTTTGGATGGATATTCCCCTGCAGCCCAACGGAGAGCCCAGCAGGGGCATAGTGGTAGGCGCCAACGCTACTTTACGGCTAAACAACGCCACCATCGAAGCTTTTTGTACCGATTTCTGGCGGGGCATTCAGCTGGATGGGCTGTCGCCTAACACGCGCCTAATCATGGAAAACAACAGTACCATCGCCGATGCTAAGTATGGAGTGCTGGCCGAAAAGCCTACCACGTACCCCTCGTATGACACGTACTATTCCATCAGCAACTCCACTTTTCGCAACAACCTTACTCATGTTTTTGATGAATCGGCCCACTTGAGCGCAGCCACCTCCTCTGTAATCAGTGGAAGCAGTTTTGTCTCTACTGCCAATCAGATGCTGTCACCTTATTCTGGACTGCATACATACGAAGCGCTGCACCTCGCGCCTTTCAACAGTACGGACGGTTCAGTGCTCGTAAGCCAGAACAGCATCGATCAGGCAGTATATGGCATCGTCAGCAACGAGCCGGACCGCAGCCGGGTACATATCACCGGCAACCTTATGCAAAACATTTACTCGATAGGTATCTGGCTATGGAACAACCATTCCAATGAGTGCAACAACAACAGCATTTACCTGAACCCTGAAAATCAGCTTACCTCCCCGCAAATTGCTTACAACTCGCCCGCAACAGGCATCTATTGCGGGTCCAGTGGCTTCGGGACCGGCATCAGCAACTTCAACTACGTGTACGGCGCCACGCCCGGTGCCTATCCCAACCCGCGACCCCAGATAGGCACCGTGGCGGGCCAAAACCAGCGGGTGGAGAAAAGCTATTTCTTTAACCTGGACGTGGCCATGCAAACCCAAAGCGGCCGGCCCACGCTGATTGGCAACCGTGCCATCAACTGCGGGCAGGGCGTGCAGATAGGCCCGGCCACCTACAGCACCGACAACGTGACCATCCGTTGCAACAGCTTTAGCCGCACGGCTACCAATAGCCTCTACAGCTGCGGCATCGTGATTCCCAGCGGCAGCAGCCAGAACGCCCCCATCGGCTCCAGCAGCCAGCCGGCCGGCAACTTGTTCAGCAACATTCAGGAACCGCTGCGCAACGATGGACCCGTCCCAGTCACGTACTGGCGGTATAACTCCAGCCAGGAGAACGTATCCGGGACCGGGACTACACCTCCGCTTGTACGGACTAATATTACTTTATCCCCTGTCAACGCCTGCCGGAATCAGACCTACACCGCCGGCGTCAACGCGGCGCGAGGAACCACCGGTGGAAACCTCGCCTTCGTTCAGGCTCTCATGGATTCGGTGCTGCGGCGCAATGCCCGGCATTTCCGGCTGAAGGATTACCAGGGCGAGATTGTGCGCTACTTTGCCGACCGCAACGACCTGGCTGCGCTGGAGCCTTACCTGAACCGGCTGGAAGCAGCCAACCCGGAAGCGCACCGCTCCATCGGCTTGGCCATGCTGGCCATTCACCGCCAGCAGCGCAACGCGCCGCGTGCCCAGTGGGTGCGGGCGCAGCTGCTGCGCGCGGCCGCTCAGGACGCCGAAGTACGCACCCAGATAAAGTTTTCCGAAGTGCTGGTCAGCCTAGCCGAGCGCCCGGTACGCCCGGGCCAGCGCCTGCTGGCTGCCGACAGCGTGGCCCTGCGGCAGGTGGCCATGTCGGGCAGCGATGTAGCCGAAGACGCTGCCATCTGGCTGCGCTACTACTACCCTCAGGCCCTGCCCACCGATAGGCCGGCCCCATTGCGGCCGGCCGCCACCGCCACGACCGAACAGCTAGCCGCTACCCCCTCCACGCACTTGGACGGAGCCAGCCCCAACCCGGCCAGCACGGAGCTGACCGTGCACTATGCGCTTGGCAGCGAGGTACGCCGGGCGGAAGTGCAGGTATACAGCCTGCTGACCGGCAAGCGCGTGCTTACCCAAGCGCTGCCCGCTCAAATAGGCCCTGGACAGCAAGCGCTTAACCTGCGGGGCTTGCCCCCTGGCCAGTACAGCTACCGTCTCATGACGGACGGACGCACTGGCCCGGCCAAGCATCTCATCATCGCCCGATAACTAGTGCAACCCCGACTAGCCCATGTTGGGCTAGTCGGGGTTGCCTTTGATGCCATGCGTGCATTCGTCATTTTTGCTATGCTAATCCTAGCGGGTTGGCATAGTACCGCTCAGCAATTGACGCGCGATAGAGTTTACACTGCGGTAAGCAGTTTCGAGTTTGGGCCCAGCACTGGACTAGTTAACGGCAACGTTTTGACGTATACAGTAAAACGTCTGCCACGCGACCCGAATTATTTTCAGCGCAGCATCCGGCTTAATCGTCAATTAGATACGCTTACCACACCTATAATTTTGTATAGGCTATATCCAGGGCTTATATATAAATCATTGTCAAATGGATATATTGCTCCGTTTGGCTCTCCAGGCAATACAAGTCTGGACGTGCAAAAAATAGCTTTAGCACGCTACCGCAATGATTATTCATTGTCTTGGTCGCGACGGTACAACTTTTACAACGGTCAGCAAGAAATATCTACCGGTCTGCTGTCCACGCCGAATCATTATTTTTTCTCTGTCTATGCTGAAACGAACACCCGTACCAGGTTTTCACTGGCCAAAACGGACACGATGGGAAACCTGCTGTGGGCCAAAGCATACGGGTGGAACGGCGGTGATTTTATAGCCGACCTGAAGTTTACCCGGCAAGGCAACATCCTGATGATGGGCGTCGCCGCGTCCGGCCTGGACTGGGACTTGAAGCTGCTGCTGGTCAATCAGCAGGGCGACTCGCTCAACGCCTTACATTACGCGCCGCTGGGGCCGGGCCGTACCGTTGGGTCAGCGCTGGCGGCCAACAGCCTGTTTCCGCTTACGGATGGTGGCTTTCTGGTGCTCACCGGCATTGACTCGGTGAACCTGCCCTACCTGCCGCTGGCCGTCAAAGTAGATGCGCAATTGCGCCCGGTCTGGACGCGGGTGGAGCGCTACGTGCCGCCGCGCTCGGCCGGGCCGGCCGCCCGCTACGGCAGCGCCGTGGAGCTGGCCGATGGTTCGGTGCTGGTGCTGTGCTACTACCTCAGCACGCCTGCCACCGAGGACCGCCCCTTTTACCTGCTGCGCCTGGACGGGGCCACCGGCCGGCTGCTGCAGCGCCACGAGTTCCGCAGCACGGTGTGCAACCGCATGCGAACCGATTACTTGATTGCCGACGGCGACAGCGCCGCTTACGTACTGGGCCTGTGCTCAGCCGGGCTGAGCGGGGCGGCGGTGCAGGCTCCGTACGCGGCGCGCCTGAGCCTGCGCGGGCTACCGGCCGTGGTAACGGCCGCGACCGGCCCCCCGCCGCCGGAGGGCCCGGCGCCGGGGCTGGGGGCACCCTACCCCAACCCGGCCAGTGGCACCGTGCGCGTGCCCTACCGCCGGGCGGCGGGCACGGCACCGGCGGCGGTGCTGCTGCTCAACGCCCTGGGCCAGCGCGTGCGCGCCGTGCCGGTGCCGGCCGCCGCGCGGGGTCAGGTGGAGCTGCCGCTGGCCGGGCTGGCGGCCGGGGTGTACTGGCTGCGCTACGAGCAGGACGGGGCACCCGTCGGGCCGGGGCGCCGGCTGCTGGTGCAGCCGTAGCACCGCCGTAAAAATTTGCCAGTGGATAGCGGACACGGTCGGCTGTATTGGGTTTGAGGGATACCCTATTCCGCTACCCGGCGCGCCAGCACGCAACGTCGCGTTCTGGCGCGCCGGGCAGCAGCGTGCCGGGCGAAGGGCTGGATTGGGTGGAGGTGTGGGCGTGGCGCGCCTTCTCTAGCAGAAAGGCTTTGGGCCGACTTTCAGTGGCTGAATCTGGAAATGAGGGAATTTTTGGGATTAATTTTTACATTTTTTGTACTAATTAGTGCGAAGTATTAGGTACGCCGAGAATAATTTAGCTAGTTAGTAGGCGTCAACGCGCTTTCGGGTTGACCAGCGTCTTATGAGTACCCGGCAATTTCATTTTACCGCCCGTGACCATCCCAATGACCGGCAAAAACTCGTGGAAAGGCTACAGGATTTTCACCGGGAAGTGGTGCGGCAGAGCAACCGCGAAACCATGCTCAAAGTGTACTGCCAGGCCATAGCCTGCTGGGCACAGGATCCCAACACCGACCTCTACCACGTCGAGCGGCTGTGCGACGAAATCCGGCACGCCTCCGCCCTGGATAGCCTCGACGATTGGGAGGAAGCCTGAGCGGCCCGGCTCAGCCGTCGATTTCCAGCCGCACCGGGCCGCCCACCGGGTAGCCCGTGCACGTGAGTACGAGGCCGCGGGCCAGGTCGCGCGCGGTCAGCACCTCGTTGTAGCTCATCCACACGCGGCCCCGGGTGCAGCGGGCCACGCAGTTGCCGCAGCGCCCGGCCTCGCAGCTGTAGGGCAGGCGCAGGTCGAGGCGGCGGGCCGCCTGCAGCAGGGTATCGGGGTGCTGGCTCTCGAACTGGTACTCGCGCCCGGCCCAGCGCACCGTTACGGGATGTGGGTCGGTGTCGGGTGGCAGCAGCGGGGGCACGTAGGCGGGCTCCGTCACGAAGTTTTCGCGCCGGATGTTGGGCAGCGGCACCTGCAGCTCGCGCAGGGCGTAGGTGCACATCCGCATGTAGTTCAGCGGGCCGCACACGTAGGCCAGCAGCCGGTCGGGCGGCGCGGTGGCGTGCCGCCGCACCAGCGTTTTCAGCAGCTCCTTGTAGAGGTGCGCCCGCGCCAGGTCGGGGGCGTTGCTGTACAGCCACTCGATGTGCAGCCGCTCGGGGTACTGCGCGGCCAGCTGCGCCAGCTCGCGGTGGAAAATGGTGGTGCTCGGGGCGTGGTTGGAATACACGAGCACAACGTTCAGGGCGGGCCGGGTGGCCAACAGGCTTTTGAGCAGGGAGTAGATGGGGGTGATGCCCGAGCCGGCCGCCAGCAGCCACACTTGGTCGGCGGCGTGCGGGGCGTCGTCGGGCAGCGTAAAAAGGCCGGCTGCGCCGGTGGTCAGCAGCACGTCGCCGGGGCGGGTGCGGTCTACGAGGCGGCGCGAGAACAGCCCGTTGGCAACGCGCTTGACGGTAATGGCGGGCGGCTCCGCCACGTCGGGCGAGGAGCTGAAGGAGTAGGAGCGGCGCACTTCGCGGCCGTGCTCGTGGTGCACCAGCGTGAGGTACTGCCCGGCGCGGTAGGGCAGCGGCTGTCCGTCGGCCGGGGCCAGCACCAGCGTGGTGGTGTCGGCGGTTTCGGGGCGCACGGCCACCACGGTCAGCGGCCGGTAGGGCGAATCGGCAGTGGGCATAGGCGGGCTAGGGGAAGCGCGGCAAAGCAACAAGATAATCCGGCGCCAAGCGCGGCGCCCGGCTACCCTGCAGAAAGGCAGAGCGGCCGGGCGCCGGGTGTTGGTTGCGGAAAAGGAGCGGATGCCAGCTTACGCAGGCGGGCCGGCTTTGGTTGGCCGCGCGGCCATTAACTTTCGCTTGCTCTATTACTTGCTCCTGCCATGAATTCGGAACCCGGCGCCCTTTTCCAGCTGCTCAGCTACCTGCCACTGCTCACCAGCCTGGCATACCTCGTGCTCATCTTTCTGCTGGGCCGCCTGCTCATCAGCCTCGATGCCTATGTCAAGCTGAAAATCGGGCAGGAAAGCCGCCGCGCCGGGCAAGACCCGGACCGTGCCGCCGACCTCCGCTAGCTGAGCTGCAGCGCGGCCAGCTCGCGGTTGATCAGGCCCAGGTCTTCGTCGGAAAGCTGCACGTCGAGGGCGCGGGCGTTCTGCTCGGCCTGCCGGGCGTTGCGCGCGCCCACCAGGGCCACCGTAATGCCGGGCTGCGCCAGCGTCCAGCGGATGACCAGCTGCCCGAGCGTGGCGTTCTTGGCGTCGGCCAGCGGCTGCAGCTTAGCCAGGAAGGCGTTGATGCGCGTCACGTTGTCGGGCGTAAACAGGCGGTGAGTGGCGCGCAGGTCGCCGGGACCGAAGTCCTGCCCGGGCTGCATCTTGCCGGTGAGCAGGCCCAGCTGCAGCGGGCTGTAGGCCAAGATGGCTTTGTGGTGCTGCAGGCAGTAGGGCACCACGTCCTGCTCTATGTCGCGGCGCACCATGCTGTAGGGCACCTGGTTCGAGGCCAGCTGCACGGTCTGCTCGGCTTCCTGCATCTGCGCCACGGAGTAGTTGCTCACGCCCACGGCGCGCACCTTGCCTTGTTCTACCAGCCGCTGCACGGCTTCCATCGTGTCGTGAATGGGCGTCGTCACGTCGGGCCAGTGAATCTGGTAGAGGTCGATGTAGTCGGTGCCGAGGCGGCGCAGCGAGTTTTCGCACTCTTCGATGATGCTCTCCGGCCCGGCGTACTTGTAGATGTCGATGGCCTGGCCCGCGTTGTCCTGGCTGTGCATGGCCAGCGTGCCTTTGCCGGGCAGGTCCCAGCGCATGCCGAACTTGGTCAGGATCTGCACCCGGTCGCGCGGGAGGCCCTTGATGGCCTCGCCCACGATTTCCTCGCTCAGGCCCTGCCCGTACACCGGCGCCGTATCGATGCTGGTAACGCCCAGCGCGTAGGCTGCCCGGATGGCGCCCACGGCGTCGTTCTGCTCGGTGCCGCCCCACATCCAGCCCCCCGCAGCCCAGCTGCCGAAAGCAATGCGCGACACGTTCAGGCCGGAGTCGCCTAGTTGTTGATATTCCATGGTGGAGTTGGTGCCGTAAAGTGAAAAATGCCCAATTGGGGCGGTTGGGTTAACCTTCGAACCGCGCAGAAGGTTATACCGGAGCTACCGCAAGGAGCGCACGCGCTATTTCTGCGCTGCTCGTTTGCATTGCCTCCGCCCGAATCTATGCCCGTTACCCGCTTCCGCCGTCCCGATGGCCACGTTTTTCTCACCGCCGAGCGCAACCGCCACGAAGGCTGGATTCACGCGCAGTGGTCGGGGGTACAAACGCTGGAAACCGTGCAGGAGGGCGGCCTAGCCTACGTACAGATGCTGCGCGAAGAGCCCTGCAGCAAGCTCCTCAACGACCACCGCGAGCTGATCGGGCGCTTCACCGAGGCCAACGACTGGATTGCCCAGGTCTGGACGCCGCTCATCGTGCAGGCCGGCTTGCGCTACTTTGCCCACGTACTTTCGCCCGGCATCTTCGGGCAGCTGTCCATCGAAGACCTGCACCAGCGCATCGGCGAGGTGTTCGAGCTGAAGATGTTCGACGACCTGGAGCAGGCCAAAGCCTGGCTGCGCAGCGTGCAGTAAGCTCCTGCTGCCCCGGATTCGCCATGACGCAAAACCCTGCACTGCTGCCCGCGGAAGACTTCGACCTGCCCCTCGACGGTTACACCCTGTGCGTGCGGCGCCTGCGCGTGACGGGGCCCGCCGCCGATACGCGCCCCTGGCTGGTGCTGCTGCACGACTCGCTCGGCTGCATCACCGTCTGGCGCGACTTTCCGACGCGGCTGGCGGCCGCCACTGGCTGCCACGTGCTCGTCTACGACCGCCGCGGCTACGGCGGCTCCTCCGCTTTCGACGCCGCCCCTCGCACGCTTGGTTACCTGGAGGCCGAAGCGCCCGTGCTGCGGCAGGTGCTCGACGCCTGCGGCATCGGCCAGGCCATCCTCTTCGGCCACTCCGACGGGGGCAGCATTGCCCTGCTGGCCGCCGCGCTGTACCCCGGGCGCATTGCCGGGGTGCTGACCGAAGGTGCCCACGTGTTTGTCGAAGACGTGACGCTGGCCGGCATCCGCACCGCGCAGCAGCAGTACCACACCACCAGCCTGCCCGAGAAGCTGGCCCGCCACCACGGCTCCAAAACCGAGGCCGTGTTTCGCGCCTGGACCGATACCTGGCTGGCCCCAGGCTTCCGCGCTTGGAACATCGAAGCCTACCTACCGCGCATTCAGTGCCCCGTGCTCGTGCTGCAGGGCGAGGCCGATGAGTACGGCACTCCGGCGCAGGTAGCCGCCATTGCCGGGCAGGTAAGCGGCCCCGCGCGAAGCGTGCTGCTGCCCGGCGCGGCCCACACGCCCCACCGGGAAGTGCCCGAGGAAACGCTGCGTCTCGCCGCCGACTTCATTCAGGGGCTCGTGCGGCCGCAGGGCCGGTAAGCAGCGCAGCGCGAAGGGAGCGGCCCGACCAGACAAAAAAAGGGCGCGAGCTGTTTGCTCACGCCCCTTCTGAAGCTCGCGTCGGGTCCATTCCCCAATGCCCTTGCCAACCGGGTAGTTTTGGTGCATTCTCCCAACCCCTGGCTACGTTCGGTTGACTTGCGGCTTCAGTGTAGTTAAATCCCCGATGCGCACCGGCTTGCCCGTGTCGATGCTCTGGCGGGCGGCAATGCCCACCAGGATGGACATGGCGCCGTCGCGGACGCCGGCGGCCTGGCGGTAAGGGTCCTGGCCATCGGGGTTGAAGATTTGTTTGCGCAGGCGGACGTCGCCGCCCCCGTGACCCGGCTCGTGGTTCGGCATGCGGATGATTTCGCGCTTGCCGAAGTTCGTGGTCAGCTGCAGCTCGTCGAACGGTTCTTCGTTCCAGGTCTGCTTTTCCTTAATCCAGGTTTCCAGGCGCCCTTTCGTGCCGTTGAAGGCAATGCGGTAGCCTTCGTAGGGCGAGTAGGTGGTGAGCGAGTAGCTGACCTGCACGTTGTTGGCGTACTTGATCTGCACGGCCATCTTGTCGAAGATGTCGATGTCCTCGCGCCACACGCAGCCGTCGCGGTGGTAGCCGTCGTGCTGCTCGTTGGCGGCGTAGATTTTCATCAGCCGCTCGTCCTTGGTCATGTCCCAGTAAAAGGCGCACTTGTCCTTGTGCGGACAGGGGCGGCAGTGGGTGTGCCGGAAGGGGTTGTTCTTGCCGTAGTGTTCCAGCGAACCGTAAGCAAAGACCTCCTGTGGCTCAGACTCCAGCCACCAGTTGAGCAGATCGAAGTGGTGCGTGGACTTGTGCACCAGCAGCGAGCCGCTGTGTTCGCGCTTGCGGTGCCAGCGGCGGAAGTAGTCGGCGCCGTGGTGCACGTCGAGGTACCAGTGGAAGTCCACCGAAGTCACCTGCCCGATGGCGCCCGCGCGCAGCATCTCGTAGATCTTCTGGCGGTGCGGGGAATAACGGTAATTGAACGTGACGCTGACCTTCTTGCCGGTGCGCTTCTCCGCGTCGATGATGGCCTGCGCCTTCTTCTCATCGGTGGTCATCGGCTTCTCCGTCACCACGTCGCAGCCCGCTTCCAGCCCCTTGATGATCTGCTCGTGGTGGGTGGCATCGACGGTCGTGACAATGAGCACGTCCGGCTTCACCTGTTTGAGCATCTGGTCAAGGTTGGTGAAGGTAGGGCAGCTCACGCCCAGCATCTGCTTGCCGGTTTGCACCCGGCCGGGGTTGATGTCGCACAGGCCCACAAACTCCACGCGGCTGCTGTGTTCCTTGAGCACGTCCACGCCCCACATGCCCAGGCCGCGGTGGCCGGTGCCCACCATCGCCAGGCGCGTCTTGCGCGGGGCGGCGTGGCCGCCCGCCAGGAGCTCCGGCGCCAGCAGAGTGGCGGCGGCTACTGTACCCGAATGCTGCAGGAAGGTGCGGCGTTGCATGAGCAGTCTGATCAGACGGAAAGTGGGTGGGAACGGGGGAGGAGTTGCGCGTTGTGGAGTTGAATGTTGGGTTAATTCTTCTGAAAGTCATGCCTTTGGCGGTGGATTTTTTGTGCAAACGTTATCGGGAACGTTGCCAATAGCGGCTACCAAACGGTCGTTTGGCGCCGAAAAGCCAACGTACGGCTTTCCGTTAGGCTTGGGACAGGTACATGCATCTTTCTTTTACACGAGAGTTCCTTCTGCCACCCACCCCCGAGCTCTACAGCGCACCGGTGGTCCATTACCCATGCCTTTTCGCGTTATCATCGACATCCTGCATGCTCAGCCGGCGCTGCCCTGCCTCCTCGGGGGCACTTACCCTAACGAGTGGCTGTATACCTGCCAAGTGGCAGCAACAACCAGGCTTCCGCCCGGTCCGCGACGGGGCCAAGCGGTAATTGCGCGCCAGTACCTTGCCATCGATAACGCCGCACTGCCGCACCGCCGGGCTGAACCCAGTTGCCCGAGCACCGCGGCGCGGTCGTGTGTTGCGCACAGCAGTGAGTGCGGGTTGGCGTTGGGTGCGGTGGCCAGCAACCCGGCCCTGCAAAACCCGGGTTTGAACGCAGGACGCGTAGCGGGGAGCGGGCTGCGTAGAAAACAGCCGTCAGCTGCATTGCACCGTTGACGGCTAACAAATTGCTGGCACTAAGGCAACTATTTTGCGTATCTTGACGATTCACCGAGCAGTATACACCCAGCATCCACCGCCGATGACGATTTTTCAGCTTGCTCTCGTCGCCGCTAGCGGCCCGTTGCTTACCGTTGCGCCGTGCCTTGGAGCGGGTAATCCCACCGCTACTTCGTCGGTTACTGTCGTGGTGTCGCGGCTGGCTTCTACCCAGGCGGCCGTGAAGCTGTATTTCTACAATGTGCGCGAGTCCTTTCTCCAGCCCAAGCAATACGTCTTTTACAAAGTAGTACGCCCGGGCGGGCAGGACCGGATTACGCTGCCGGTGGAGCTGGCCAACGGCGAATGGGCCGTCGCCATTACCCAGGATACCAACAACAACGACAAGCTCGACAAGAATTTCGTGGGTATTCCCACCGAGCCTTTCGCCTTTTCCAACAACGTACGTCCCCGGTTGGCCCCGCCCGATTTCAACGACTGCAAGTTTGTGGTGAATGGCCCTGGTAAAGTGGTGACCATCATGCTGAAGGCGGAATAGCTGCGTCCGGCACGCTTAACGCAGACCGATCAGTTATAGGCTCCCGTTTGCAGCGTGGACGCTTGGGTTCAGGCAGTTGAAGAGCAGGTTCGGCGTGCGGTCGTACGGTGGAGCTTGCCCGCTTATGGGGCAGCCGCGGGCGCCCGCAGCGGCCAGTGCCCGCGCCCGACCGCAACCCGCAGGTGCCTTGTGCCGTTCGTGGGGCACAGAACCGGAAGATCGAAGTGCGGGTGTTAGCTTTGCTTCTGCCTTTCGAGTTCAATGCCGCCCATGTCCGACGTTGTCATCCAAGCTGAATCCTACGGTTCCCTGCTCTTTGCCCCGGAAGTGCCTAGCCTGGTGGTGCAGTGGCACGGGTTTGCCAACAGCCAGCAGTTCCGGGGTCTGATGGACGAGGGACTGACGCAGTTTGGGGAACAGGCCCAGCGAACTTGGCCGCTGGGCTGGATAATGGACGCGCGCCAGATGAGTGCCATCACGCCTGCCGACCAGATCTGGCTGGAAACCGACTGGAACCCGCGGGCGTATGCCGCGGGCCTGCGCCACATCGGCATTGTAACCTCCGAAAACATCTTCGGCCGCATTGCCACGCAAGTGTACATCGCCAACTCAGTGGCGCAGACGCACTACACGCTCGAATTGGCGTCGCTTGCTACGCCGGACGAGGCGAAGCGCTGGGTGCGCGCGCGGCTGCGCTAGAAGCGGCCGCCGTCGGCGCCGGGTGACCGAAACGGGTTGCCACCCGTAGCCAACTGATGCAGCAGCGTAATCACCCGCTGCGCGCGCGTTTCCGCCCGTTTAGCTGAGTCGATGTGGTGCACCAGATTGCGCTGGCGGCCGGGTGTAAGGCGGTGAAAAGCCGCTGCGGCTTCCGGCCACTCGGCCAGGCCCTCGAGCAACTCTTCGGGGAGGTCCACCTGATCCGGGTTTGGGTCGGGAGCCAGCGTTACCGTTACTTCGTCGCTGAGGGTCAGCTGCAATTCCTTGCGCAGGGCCTTGCTGATCATCAGGAACCGCTCGCCCGTGCGCAGCGGCAGCAGCCCGCGCCGGATCGGGTAGCCGTTGAGCGTGCCGACCACGCGCTTCACGCCCTTGCCCCCCAACGCTTCGACGACCTGCTCGGGTACGATGAGCATGAGCATAGGCATAAAGCCTACCCCGTTGGGCGTCAGATGAGCGCGGAAAGTCAAGGGCGCGTCCGGCACAATACGTTACTTTTTGGCCGGCGCAGCGGCGCGCAGTTCGGCACCGGCGGGCATGGGAATCTCGCGCGAAGTCTGAAACTCGGGCTGCTTGTCGGAGCCTTCTTCCAGGCGTCGCTGCACAATGCGCAGGCGGTTGCCGGTGCTTTGCAGCACAGCCAGGTCGTTGCTGGTGCCCGAGTTGGGGTCGTAGCTGCGGAAGCCCAGCAGCATGCTGCTGGGGAAGTTGGCGCGCTTCGCCTCGGCCGCGTCCACCACGTCGGGCTTGCCCGCGAAAGGCCCTAGATCCACCTCGCGCGACTCGCCGCCGCTCATCACCAAGTAAGCCGTGTTGCGGGCCGGGCCACCTTCGGTGTCTTTTACCGGCTGAAAACGAAAGGCCAATTCCACGGGCTTCACCGCCGCTGCCGTGGCCTCGGGCGTCGCATCGGTCGAGCCGGATTCCCCGGGCGCCGCTTCGCTTGCGTCGGCGGTACCGGCTTCCGGGGCTTTTGCGGCGCCGGCCGGGGCCGACTGCTCGGCCGCAGAAGGCGAGTTTTGGTTGCAGCCAGCCAGCAACAAAGCGGCGGCGAATAGGGGCAGGGCGTAGCGTTTCATCAGGCGGTAGAGCGAAGAGCTGAACGAGGCGTTTCAGCGGGTAAGATTAAGCATTATTGGCACGCAGACCACACGCAGCCGCGAAAAAGCGCCCTGTTCTGCTGAGGCCAAGCGCCGCTGTGCCGGGTGGGAGGAGCATATAACACCCAAGTCCCCTAGCATCGGGGCACTTACCGCTCAGGAACCACCCCCAGGAAACCTTTCTGATACCCCACTGCTTATAGCGGCCAACCCCCTTTTTGCTTCCAACAACATGAAAGTTGAAATCTGGTCTGATATCATGTGCCCGTTTTGCTACATCGGCAAGCGGCGCTTCGAAGCTGCCCTGCAGCAGTTCGCCCACCACGATAAGGTGGAAATAACCTGGCACAGCTTCGAGCTAGACCCTAACATGGAAACCCGCCCCGGCCAAAACATCCACGAACTGCTGGCCGAGCGCAAGGGTGTGTCGGTGGCGGAGGCCCGGCGCATGAACGACTACATGGCCGGCGTGGGGCGGGAAGTAGGCCTGCACTACGATTTCGATAAAGTAGTGCCGGTAAACACTTTCGATGCCCACCGCTTCACCCACTTGGCCGCCGCCCACGGCAAGCAGGATGCGGCCGAGGAACGTCTGTTTGCCGCTTACTTCACCGAAGGCCGCAACTTGGCCGACGCCGATACCCTGGCCCAACTGGGCAGCGAAATCGGCCTGAAGGCCGACGATGTGCGGCAGACGCTGGCCTCGGATGCTTATGCTCAGGAAGTACGGGTCGACGAGTACCACGCCCGGCAAATCGGGGTGGGCGGGGTGCCCTACTTTGTTTTTCAGGATAAGTACGCCGTGTCGGGCGCGCAGCCGGCCGAGCTGTTTCAAGAGGTGCTGGAAAAAGTATGGGCTGAGTTCCACCCAACGCCCAACCTGGTGACCATCGCCGACGGCCCCGCCTGCAGCACCGACGGTGCTAACTGCTAACCCAAGGCAAGCTTCTCGGCCTGAACCAGGACCAATGCCCAGTAGAAGCGCGGCTACCAGCCCGGCAATCGGGTCGTAGCCGCGCTTCTTCGTTTTCTTTAAGTAAAGCGTAGAGCCGGCTGGCGCGCCGGCGTAGTCACAGTAGGGTTAGCGCTGTGCTGTTTCGCCCTGCAGAAACGCGAACGAGCGGCTTTGGTAGCGCGGTAGTTGCAGGCCGTTGCGCAGCTTCATGAAAGAGCTGTAGGGGGCCACGGGCGCAATCATATTGATCAGCCAGGTCGGCAATTCACCGCCCGGATCTACCCGGAAGGTGTAATCGATTTGCAGGCGGCTGTCGGTCACTTGCCGCACCGTCCACTGGCCCGTCCACGAAGGCACCCGAACCAAATCGGGCTGCGGGGCCACCATGCCATTGACGGAGTTGGTGTGAATCACTAACAGCTTATCTACTGGCGAGTAGGCGAACTGCAGGCGCATCACCAGGTCGCGGTTGGCCACCGGGCGCGGCATCTGGCTTTCGATGTAGTAAAACAGCTCGGTTTCGCTGACGCGGCGCAGCAAGTGCGCCCGTTTGGTATTGCTGATGACCTGGGTGTAGTTGTCAACGTCGGTATACAGGGCCACCAACTGCGAAAGCGTGCCCGGCATTTCGCAATGAACCCGGATTTCCTTGAACCGGCTGCCGGGCGAATGGCGGGAATACACCTTGATGCCGTCCTTGTTTGTTTCGAGCCGCCAGTTTTCACGCGCTGCGGCGCAGCCCGACATGGGCTTCAGCATTCCCCCGCACAAGCAGAGCAGCGTCAGGAGAACCGCATAAAACGCGCGTGAGTAACGCATTCTGAACAAGGGCATACAGATGAAATAGAAAACGGGCCGGACCGTGAAAATACAACCGATAGATTTAATAAGACAACTTTTCTGCCAAAAGCTTAAACTTTGTCGACCTACTGCGGTTGAAAGACGCCAAACGCATCGGCCCATCCCTGACACGGACCTAGCGGAGGGCTATGCAAGCCCTGCCACTTACCTCGGCATAGGACGTAACGCACAGGCTGCCAGCTGGTAGCGGCAGGCGCTGGCTTTGGCGGCGGGGTTAGCCGATTCCCTTTGTGCGACGCTTCAAAAGGGCTGGCGCGGCCGTGAGCAAGCAGGCGTTAATAGATGCGCTAAGCAGACACCGGCATCTGAGCTGGAAGCTGGGTACGGCAGGCCAAGTGAAACAGCGGCGAAAGCAGCACTTTGCTAAGGCGTCCGTCGCGGGCGGCCGAATTGCCCCCGTCGTGGAGGCGCTGCTGGCAGGCACGCTGCACCGCGTTGTACACAGCCGCTACGGGGTATTGGCTAAGCAATTCGCGCAGGTCGGCAATATCGACCGAGTTGAAATGAGCATTGAGGGCCAGCAAGGCTAGAAATTGTTCCCGGTCAGCAGGGGAAGCGAGGCCGCAACCAACACGCTGGGCGCGCCGGGCGGGCTGCAACGACACATTTACCGGGGCTGGGGCAGAGAAGGTAAGGGTGTTGTACATAACAGGGAATTGGTGAAGGTTTCAATAAACATAGATAAAATATTTAATAGTATAATATAATTTAATATTTAAATTTTCATGGTATTTTTACCTGTCCAGTTTTACTATCAGGTAAGCTAGAACCCCAACGGTTGCATTGTTTTTCAGGTTGTTGGCTGTCATTTATTGATGCCATCCTCGAAATGGTTTGACGCAGTGCGTTGACTGAATACCATCGAGGCTACTTCAGCGCACAACGAGAGCGGCTTTTGAATAATAGCAAGGCGACGCAATGGATTCTAAGACACGCAGAGGCAGTAGATTTTCCTTTGTCTTCACCTACCCGCAGCCGCCGCGAAACTTGATCCGGAGCGCGTGGATACTTGCTCCCACACGCTCCGGAACCGGCCAGCTTATGCCGCAACCGGTAAAGCAGGGTCTGCCCGCGGTGCTTTGGGGGTGTGCGGTTGCATTCGTTTCCAGAGCACATAAGAGGCAATCATCGGTAGCAGGAAAAACAGGGGGAAAAGGCCGAGCGCCACTCCGGCACCAATGGAAAACCAAGCCGCCGCCGCGCCGACAAGGTCGATGGTAGAGCCTGCGTAGGCCCACTCTTTAACCGTGCGAAACCGCGTTTGCACCAGTGCCAGGGCTCCTAGCACTTTGCCGGAACCGATGACCAACAAGGAATGGGGCGGATAGCCCAGCTGACGCATAATGGCCAGGCCATCCTCGGTTTGTAGCAAGTTGCCAAGGCCACCCAGCAGCATGAAGGCAGCAAACAGCAGGGTGATAAACCAGTAAAGGGCGGTGGTGAGTTGAGGTTTCATAAGCGTGGCTGGCTAAAGGGTTTGACATGATGAGACTGTGTGCCAAAAATATTAGTAATTTGGGTAGGGCTTAGAGGCAAATGCGACCAATACGGGGGTATTTGCGACATTTAGAACACCTTATTCTGGAGCCATGAAGCATATCTCGATTCTGGTCCCCCGGGGGGCCATCCTGGGCAGCATCGAAGGACCACGGCTGGTGTTTACGGAGGTCAATGCGCTGCTCAAGCGCATGGGCAAGCCACCGCTGTTTCAGGTGCAGCTGGTGGGGCTGGCCCCCGATACGCCGGTGTGCGGCGGCATGTACACCGTCTCCACCAACCAGCTGGTGCAGGATGTGGAGCGCACCGATCTGGTGATTATTCCGGCCGTGGATGGCGACCCGGCCCAAGGGCTGGCCAATAACCGCGACTTTGTACCGTGGATCGTGGGGCAGTACCGGCAGGGGGCGGAAGTGGCCAGCCTGTGTCTGGGGGCGTTTTTGCTGGCTTCTACCGGACTGATCGACGGGCGGCAATGCACCACGCACTGGGCCGCGGCCAATGACTTCCGGCGCATGTTTCCGAAGGTGAAACTGGTGGAGGACCGGCTCATTACCGACGAGCACGGTATCTACTCCAGCGGGGGCGCCTTTTCCTACCTGAACTTGGTGCTGTACCTGGTAGAGAAGTACGCCGGACGGGAAATGGCCGTGGTGTGCGCCAAGGTGTTTCAGATCGACATTGAGCGCGTCAGCCAGTCGGCTTTCGTCATATTCAACGGCCAGAAGGGGCACGGCGACGAGCAGATCAAGAAAGTGCAGGCCTACATCGAGGACAACTATCAGGAAAAGCTCTCGGTGGACCAGCTGGCCGACCTGCTGGCGCTGGGCCGGCGCAACCTGGAACGTCGCTTCAAGAAAGCCACGGCCAACTCAGTGGTGGAGTACATTCAGCGGGTGAAAATCGAGGCGGCTAAGAACGGCCTGGAAACCTCGCGCGAGAACGTGAACGAGGTCATGTACCGCGTGGGCTACACCGACCCCAAGGCGTTCCGGCTGGCTTTTAAACGCCTCACCGGCCTCTCGCCCAAGGAGTACCGCGACAAGTACAACCGCAGCCGCGCCCTGGCCTCGGTAGCCTGAAGAAGCCGGCGCCGAGCAACTAGCCCGGGAAGAGCGGGCAAGTCGGTACAGGGGGCGGCGTGCGAGCAAACCGGCGGGCGCGAATAGCCGCTTCGAGGAAGCACCGGGCAGCACAGCGGCCGCCTGCCAGCCGCCATGCTGCGGCCGCTACGGAGCAAAGAATAAGTAAGCGCGGGTAACCAAATACGTAATTCAACGGTTGTCCCCCCCCCCCTCGCTGCTTATTTAGCCGCATGGATGACCACGCGCTTACCCCGACCCGGCGGCGGCGGCTCGTTATCGGAGCCGTGCGCTTCATGAGTAGCAGCGGTTACCCGCCCACCTACTTTGAGCGCCGCCTGTTAGCCCTTTTTGCTCGTGGGCGCATGAGCATTGAGCAAGTGCAGGCGTATCTCGGCGCGAGGCGCGGGCCCGGAGCACCGCCCCAAGCGGGCTGAAACCGCTGTTCCGTCAGGGCTGCACCGTCACCAGCGACTTGTCGTAAAGCTGCAGCCAGTCGCGGCGCAGGATGGCGTAGAGCAGCTCGTCTTCGAACTCGCCCGCGTCGTTGACGCCCGACTCGCGCATGACGCCCTCAAACTGAAACCCGCGGGTTTTCTCGATGGAGCGCCGGGAGGCGTGGTTGGAAACCCGAAAGCCGGTGGCCACGCGGTTGAGGCCCAACAGCTCGAAGGCCAGGTAAAAGAGGTGGGGCTTGCTGCGCGGCGTGACGCCCCGGCCGCGCATGTGCCGAAACACGTCGGCGCCGGTGGAGCCGCTGCGCTCCTCCCAGCTGTCGACGGTGAGCAATGTCAGGCCGGCCAGCTCGTTGCCCAGCAGGGAGTAGAAGCCGAAATTGGTGCGGCGGCCGGCGCGGTCGTACTGCGGCAGGTAACTTCGAAACAACTCCTCCAGCATGTCCTGCGAGTCGGGGAAGCCTTGGAAGAGTGTGGCTATTGCGGCCAGGTTGTCGTCGTCGATCAGGTGCAGGGCAATGCCGTCGGAGTGCAGGGCGCGAAACATGGACGAAGGCTGAAGTAGAACGAGAGGGAGAAAACGAAGCCGCAGCGGGCCACTGCTAAGTAAGCAAAAGCCGCGGGCCCCAGAAGAAACCCCACGCGCCGGCAAGCGCGGCCAGGAGCTATGCCCGGGTCAGCCCGTGCTGCCCCGACGCAGGACGCGCACCCACGCCGAAAAAAACGGCGCAACTTTTCGTGCTATTTTGCCGCCGGCCCCGGCTGCGGCCGGGGTTTCCCTCCGCTTACTGTTCCCGTTCCCATGCATACTTCCCCTTTGTGTCGTCGTTACCCGGTGTGGTTTCTCCTGTTGCTTGCCTGCTGGCTGCCGTGGCTGGCCGCCGCCCAGACGCCCGCCATTCAGCGCGTAAACCCCACCAACTGGTGGGTGGGCATGAAACACAGCAACGTGCAGCTGCTCGTGTACGGCCCCCAGGCCGGCACGCTGACGTATTCCGTCAACTACCCCGGCGTGAAGCTGGTGAAGGCCAGCCCCGTCGAAAACCCTAACTACGTCTTTCTGGACCTGGCCATCGGGGCCACTGCCAAGCCCGGCAAGGTGGCGCTGGTGGGCAAAAAAGGCGCGCAGACCGTGACGCAGCAGTGGGAGCTGAAGGCCCGCGACAACGCCGTGAAGGCGCAGGGCGTCACCCAGGCCGACCTGATCTACCTGGCCATGCCCGACCGCTTCGTCAACGGCGACCCGACGAACGATAAGTTCGCCGACATGGCCGACCCCAACGCGGACCGCGCCAACCCCTTCTACCGCCACGGCGGCGACCTGCAAGGGGCTGCCCAGCGCATCGGCTACCTCAAGGACCTCGGGGTGACGGCCGTGTGGTTTACGCCCGTCATCGAAAACGACCAGCCGCTCACCAACGAGGGCGGCAACATGCGTTCGGCTTACCACGGCTACGGCTTCACCGACCATTACAACGTGGACCGGCGCCTGGGCGGCAACGCGGCCTACAAGGCCTTCGTGCAGCAGGCCCACGCCGCTGGCCTGAAGGTGGTGCAGGACGCGGTGTACAACCACGTGGGCATCAACCATTGGACGGTGAAGGATTTGCCCATGAAAAGCTGGCTGCACCAGTGGCCCACGTATACCAACACCTCCTACCGCCAGCAGCCTGTGACGGACCCCCACGCGGCGGCCATCGACCGGAAAGTGCTGCTCGACGGCTGGTTTGTGCCATTCCTACCCGATCTGAACCAGCAAAACCCCTACGTAGCCAACTTCCTCATCCAGCATGCGCTGTGGAGCGTGGAAACCTTTGGCGTAGACGCCTGGCGCATCGATACCTACATGTACAACGACCAGCCTTTCATGAACCGCTGCAACGCGGCCTTGCTGGCAGAATACCCCCGGATTCACATTTTTGGGGAGTCGGCTGTGTCGAGCGTGGTGGACCAAGCCTACTACGTGCGCAACAAGGTGGCTTTCCCCTTTAAGTCCAACCAACCGGGCGGGCTGGATTTTGTGCTGGAAGGCGGCATGCTGGCCGGCCTCAAGGAAGTAGGCGGCAAAGACGCTACCGGCTGGGACAACGGTGCGCAGCGCGTGTACCAGGCCTTGGCCCAGGACGGGCTGTACGAAGACCCCACCAAACTGGTCACCTTCCTCGATAACCACGACCACCACCGTTTCCTCTCGGAAATGGGCGAAGACGTGGCCAAGTTCAAAATGGGGCTGACGTGGCTGCTCACCACGCGCGGTATTCCGTCGATGTACTACGGCACGGAGATTCTGATGAAAAACTTCAAGGACCCCTCCGACGCCGAGGTGCGCCGCGACTTCCCCGGCGGCTTTCCCGGCGACAAGGAGGACAAGTTCACGGCCGCCGGCCGCTCGGCCCCCGAAAACGACGCCTTCCAATTTGTGCGCACCCTGGCCCAGTACCGCCGCACCCACCCCTCGCTGCATTCGGGTAAGCTGATGCAATACATCCCCGAGAAGGGCCTTTACGCGTATTTCCGCTACGACAACGCGGGCACCGTGATGGTGGCCACCAACACCACCGACCAGGCCGCTGCGTTGGCCACGGCGCGTTTTGCGGAGCGTATGAGCGGCTTCACCAAAGCTCGCAACGTACTGACCGGCGAAACCCTGACGAACCTGACGACCCTGCAGCTGCCGGCCAAAACCGCCGTGGTGCTGGAGCTGCAGAAGTAGCCGCGCCCGGTGGGCCACCAGCCAAACCGCCGCTGTGCCCAAGCTGGGCGCAGCGGCGGTGGCATTTGGGGGCCATGCGGGCTTATTCGCCCTGGGTCTGGTACTTCGGCATTTCCTCGGGGCGGGTGAGCAGGCCGGCTGTCAGCCCCACGATGCCCATGCCGAGAAAAGCGTTGCGGGCCCGCTCGTTGCGGGCAAAGCCGAACAGCCAGGGCGCCGCCAGGGCCGTGGTGCTGTTGACGAAGTCCAGGGCCACGTGGGCTTTGAAGGGCATTACCTTAAAGGCGCCCCACTCGGCGCGGGTAAGCAGGGCCGACACCAGGGCCATGCCGCTCAGGGCGTAGCACACGGTAGCGGCCGTTTTTTCTTCCTCGAAGCCAAACAGCTGCGGCGCGGCGGCTACCGTCGGGATATACGTCAGGTCGGCCAGGCCGTGGGCCTGGCGGGAAATGGGCTGATTCATGGAATAAGGTGTTTGGGTGAGCATGGCGGCCCGCCGGGCCGCCTCAAAACAACGGTCCGCGCCAGCAAAAGGATAAGGACGAGCTGGCCGGCGCGCGGCACGGGAAACGCCGGGGCCGGACCGGATGGGCCACCGGCAGAGCAGAGCGGGATGGATCCGTACAATGGGCTTTGGGGGCAAGCTGAGCTATATCTCGCCCCCGGGTGGCACCGTAGGGGCTAGCGCCGCGCCTCACCTATCTGTCTTTTTGGTTCGGATGCCATACCACGTGTTTCCCGCCGCGGCGCGCCTCGCAGGCCTGCCCGCCTGCTGCCTATTGCTGCTAACCTTGCTGCTGGGCGCCTGCGCTACTTCCTGGCCCGGCCCGGCGGTGCAACAAAAAGTGCAGGGCAAAACCTACGTCATCGTCGGGGCCTCCAGCGGCTTTGGCCGCGGCATGGCCGAGCAGCTCGGCGCTATGAAGGCTAACGTGGTGCTGGCCGCCCGCCGCACCGACGTGCTGGAAGAGGTGGCCGGCAAGGTGCGCGCCGCCGGCGGGCAGGCGCTGGTGGTGACCACCGACATCAGCCAGCCCGAGCAGGTGCAGGCCCTGGCCGACGCGGCCCTGCGGCAGTTTGGCCGCGTCGATGTGTGGGTGAACGACGCGGGCGTGGGCGGCATCGGGCGCTTCTGGGACATTCCGCTGGCCGATTATTCCCGCATGGTCGATGTGAACTACAAGGGCGTTATCTACGGCAGTCAGGTGGCCGTGCGCATCTTCCAACAGCAGGGCAACGGCACGCTCATCAACCTGGGCTCGGTGGAAAGCCACGTGCCGCTGGCCTACCACGCCGTGTACGCCGGCACCAAGGCCGCCGTGCGCAACTTCGATCAGGCCCTGCGCCACGAGCTGCGCCTGCAGGGGTACAAGAACATCGAGGTGGCCACCATCGAGCCCTGGGCGGTGGACACGCCGTTCTGGGGGCACGCGGCCAACTACAGCGGCGGTACGGCGCGCATGGCGGCCATGGACCCGCCGAGCAAGGTGGTCAATGCCCTGGTGCGCGCCTCGGTGCGGCCGCGTGCCGAGCTGCCGGTGGGCGGCAAGGCCAAAGCCGCGGTGTTTTCGCACCGCGTGGCCCCGCGCTTTACCGATTGGCTGTCGGCCCACGTGGCGCACCGCTACCAGATCAAAACCGCTCCGCCCCTGCCGCCCACCAGCGGCGCGGTGCACCAGCCCCTGCCCACCGGCCGCGGCGGACGGGGTGAAGGCGCGCATCAAGGCCGAAAACCAGCAGCGCAAGGCCCAACAGAACTGACGCGCCGGCGCGGGCGCCGCTAGCGTCCGGGCTGGGCGGCCACGGCCGGGGCGGCGGGTTTCAGGTTCAGGTACCGCTCGCGCAGCGCGGCGGCCGGAGCCGTGGCCTTGATCAGCGGAACAGGCTGGGAGGTGTCCACGTCGAAGCCCTCGATCAGGTCGGCCTTTGTCCAGGCAATGTCGGCGCCGCTCAGAATGTGCTTCTGGAAAAAGTAGCTGATGTCTTCGTGCAGGTAGCGCTGGGCCAGGGCCAGCAGCCGCTCGTCGGTGAACTGCTGGCCGGGCTGGCGGCAGTCGCGCAGCAGCTCGCGCATCAGGTCGTCGAGCGAGTGGGTGTAGTTGGACTGGCGCAGAATGCGGTTGTCGAGCCAGAAGGCAAAGAGGGCTCCGCGGCGGTAGGGCAGCTTGCCGAAGCTGCTGTTGGTCCAGTAATGGTCCTTGATGAGGTAATTGGGCTGGTTGCGCTGCGGGTTGTTGTACAGGCGCCGGATGACATCGGTGTTGAAGAGCTTCAGCCACTCGTCCAGGCTCAGCTCGCCGCTGCGCAGGCGGTTTTTGTAGGCATAGTAATCGGTGAAACCCTCCGTAAACCAGTAGCTCAGCTCCTCGCGGGCGCTGCCGATCTGCCCGCCGATCCAGGTGTGAAGCATCTCGTGGTTGAACATGTAACGGAGCATGTCCCAGTTGTTGAAGGGGTTGTTCGAGGCCTGCAGCAGAAAGCCCTGGTGCACGCTGGCGCCCTTCATGCTGTAGCCGCGAAACGTGCTGTCGGCGCGCGTAACGGTGGGGCTCATGATGACGGTGTAATACGGGAAGCGCGTGTCCTGCCAGAAGTCGCGCTGCGCCGTGAAGGCGGCCTGGATGATGCGCAGCAGCTGGGGCTCGTCGTAGCGAAGCCACTGGCCGCGCAGGGCCACGTGCACCACGCGGTCCTGGTACGGCAGGCGGTGGAGGCGGTAGTCGCCGCCCACGTAGAGCGAGCGGTAGAACTGCGTCCAGAGCTTGCCGCGAAAGGTTTGGGTGGCGGCGCCCGAGGCCAGGGTGTTGTGCAGGGTGTAGCCCTGCGGAAAGCCCACCCAGCGGATGGTGGCTGCGAAGTCGGGGTCGCCGGGGGCGGCCGCGGCGGCCTCGGGCACGGCAAACAGCGTTTCGCCGAGCACGTGGAAGTACGTGTCGGTGACGCGGGGGCGGTTAAACACCTCCTCGGAGTAGGCCGGAGCGTCCTGCCGCACGCGGTAGGAGAAACGCACGTCGCGGGTGCGCGGGTGGTGCACCACGATGCGGTTGCTGTCGGGCACCAGCCGGAAGCGGTAGGGCGCGCCGTCGGAGCCCTGCAGGTCGCCGAGGCAGCGCATCAGCTTCCGTTCCCCCCACACTTCGTCGGCGTAGTGAAAGGCCGTGGAGTCGGCGGCGCGGGGCAGCCGTACGCGCACCTCCACGCGCAGGCCCTCGGTGGCCAGCGCCGGGGCGTAGTGCACGGCGTAATCGGCGCGAAACTGCGCCGCGGCCAGGCCGGGCAGCAGGCACAGGAAAAGGAGCAGGGCTTTCATGGGCAGGGGCAAACGGTACCCCGCAAAGGTATTGGCGTTGGCTGTCAGCGCGTTTCACATATTGATGTGAGGCCGGTCGGGCTGTTTGGCCTTTGGCAGGGGCAGAAGCAGCCCGCCGTGCCCAGCGGAGCCCCACGCA